>NZ_AYXE01000006.1:0-547534 GCF_000502235.1 Mesorhizobium sp. L103C119B0
TCCGCAGGCGCCGGTCGGCGGCCTGCGTGGCACGCTCGATATCGAACGCCCTGCCGAAGCACCGCGCCAGCGCGACGCCAACGCCCGCACGCCGCAAGGCGGCTGGGTGCGCGATCTCCTGACCGGGGCATCGCGCGAGGAGGAAGTCGCCAGGCCGGCAGCGCCCGCGGAAGCACCGCGCGCAACTCCCGCCCAGCGCTCGCCGCTGCATGTCATGGAGTCGCTCAACTCGCTCTCGGTCGATATTGCCCGGGCGATCGACCACGACGCCTCGATCGAGCTGTGGAACCGCTACCGGCGCGGCGAGCGTGACGTGTTCACGCGCCGCCTCTACACACTCAAGGGCCAGCAGACCTTTGACGAAATCCGCCGCAAATATCAGGCCGAGGCGGAGTTCCGCGCCGCCGTCGACCGCTACTGCGACGATTTCGAGAAGCTGCTCAAGGACGTCTCGCGCAACGACCGCGACAACATCATGGCGCAGACCTACCTGACGTCGGACACCGGCAAGGTCTACACCATGCTGGCCCATGCGAGCGGCCGTTTGCACTAGCTACGATTGCTGCATCAAAATGAAAAAGGCGGGAAATTTCCCGCCTTTTTCGTTTGTCATGGATCGAACAATGACGAGCGCAAAGAACTCAGGCTGCCCTTGCTGGCGCGATGGGCTGCAAGCTATGCCTCCAGCATGAGGAAATACGGTCGCACCTTTCATCTGCCGATATCGGTCGGAGCCACCAGCGACGACAAGGTCATGGCGTCGCTTGAAGGACTAAGGGTGGCTGATCTTGTGGTCACCGAGAAGATGGATGGAGAGAACACAACCCTTCATCGCGATGGCTCTCACGCGCGCAGTCCCGATAGCCGTTATCATCCATCCCGAGACTGGCTGAAGGCATTTGCAGCAAATGTTTCACCGCAACTTGCTGACGATGAACGGATTGTGGGCGAGAACCTCTATGCCCGACATTCGGTTGCGTATGATGCGCTGCCGTCATTTTTTCTTGGCTTTGCATGGATCATCGGGACCGAGATTCAACCGTGGGATTTGACCCTGGCCCGGTTTGAGGAACTGGGCATCACTCCTGTTCCCGGTAGTGTGCTGAGAGTTCTGCAAATTCGCTGAGAGGGGGCGGTCATGGCAGGCTGGTGATTGTTCACGTCACCTGATTNAAGCTCGCTCTGCGCCAAGCCGCATGACCAGCATCATGGCTGCCCCATTTTGCAGAACTTGACGCACACAACCCTGTTCCCACGCTCTATCGTGGGCCTTTCAGCCCCAACCTCTTCGATAATCTGGCTGCGTCCCTGGATAAGGCCAAGCAAGAAGGCTTTGTGGCTAGGGTTGCCGAAGCATTTGCTGAGGCAGACATGCCCATTCGCATGGGCAAATATGTACGGGCAGGACATGTCCAGAGTGAAACCCACTGGATGAAGGCAGAACTGGTCACCAACCGTCTGGCAGGCGGCTAAGGTTCCTGGGTCTCAAGCGCCTCGCCGGGTTCGCTCAGATAACCGAATCCGTCCAGCCCACAATATCCTTCGCCGCCTCGCCGAAGGCGCTGTCGAGCGCGTTGACATAGGCCGGATTGCCGCTGCCGGAGACGGGAGCGGATGCGGTAAAGCTCTTCGAGGCGCGCACCTCGCCGTTGCGGTCGTTCAGGATGCGTACGAAGAGATTGACCTCGGCATGCTCGCCACCATTGACGCGGACTTCGAAGGAGCGGATCTCGACGATAATTTGGTAGTCGATCGCCAGCCCCTCGCCCGGCTTGCCGACGCCGGCAAAGCTGCCGGAGCGCTGGAAGGTTTCGGCGAGCCTCGCCTGCACGATCAGCGGCAGCCGGTCGGCCCATTGCGCGCCCTTGAGATACTGGATCGAGCGATCTGACGGCTTGATGACGATGTTCTGGCTGTCCAGCGCCTTGAGCGCGGATGGCTGGGCGATCAGGATCTGGCGGCGGCTGTGGCCATGGGCGTCGATCGACGGGGCGGACAGCTCGAACGTATCGAGTGGCGCCGGCTTGCCTCCCAATGCCGCGCAACCAGCCAGCGTCAGGCCAAGCAAAACGGCCGCCGATTTATACCCACCCAACCCGAACGTCACTCGTGATCCCCACTGTCCCCGGATCGTATGATGAATCCGCATCCGCGGTCCATGTAATTGCTGCGGGCGGGCACGGAAGTCAACGCCGTGCCCTGCCATCGAACTGCCGGACCTCGCCGTCGCCGCCCGACAGGATGCGCTGCGGGTTGCGGCTGAGATCGGTCACCGCCTCTTCGATGCGACTGATCGAACGCCGGCTGTCCTGGACCAGCGCCTCGACATTCGACAGGCCCTGGCCCGAGAAGCGCGCGATGTTGTCGGTGATCGTGCCAAGCCGGGCGTTCAGCGTGTCGGCGACCTGCTTGAACGACTTCAGCGTGTCCCTGGCATCGGCCATGACGCCGTCGGCTTGGCCCGAACCGAGCAGCGTATCGACCCTTTTCAGGATGCCGTCGACGCGCACCGAGGCATCGTTGAGGCGCGACGCAAGCTGTTTGGCGTCCTTGATCGTCTCGTCGATGTCGTCGGCCCGGTCGGCGAACTTGTCGGTCACCTTGGCGATGTCGGCGGCGGCCTTGTTGGCATTTTCGCTGGCCTTCTGAATGTTGGCGAGCGCCACGCGCACCTGCGCCGGATCGATGCCGTCGAGCACATTGTCGACCTTTGCCAGCGTGCCTTGCGTGCGCGTGGCGAAATCGTTGACCGAGCCGACCGCGGTATCGACGTTCTTGATCACGCCGTCGAGCTGTCCGCTGGTCTCCTTCAGATTGGCGGTGACGGCGTCCACATTGGCGACGATGCTCTTGATCTTGTCCTTGTCGACGGCATTGAGCAGGCCTTCGGCAGCCTTCAGTGTGCCGTCGAGCTTGCCGGAAACACCCTTCAACTCGTCCGACAGCGCGCTGACGGCGGTCAGGAACTTGTCGATGCCGTCGGCATTCCTGGCCAGCGCATCGGAAAATGTCTGGGCGTTCTTGACGGTCTGGGTCAGCGGCCCGCGCACATCCCTGGTGAACCCTTCTAGGTCGGAAAGCACCTTGTCGGCACGGGTGAAGATATTCTGTGCCGTTTGCAGCAGGTTGGTGACCGCCGATGGATTGGCGATGATCTCGGCGGTCCTGCCTTCCTTTGCCGCCTCTTCCAGCAGGTTCGGTTCCTTGGGATCGGCGCCCTTCAATTCGATGTTGACCTGGCCGGCAAGGCTGGCGATGCCGATATCGGCCTGCGTCGATTTGGTGAGCGGCGTTGTCTGGTCGATCTCGGTCGTAGCAATGGCGGCATTGGGGTCATTGCGATCGAAATAGACGCGCTTGACCACCCCGACCTTGACGCCGTTGAACAGCACCAGACTGCCGGGGCCGAGGCCGGAGGCCGAACCCTGAATGCGCACGCGCAGCTCCGCCGTCTCGCCGCGATCACCGATCTGGGCGGTCCAATAGACGAACCCGAACGCCGCCAGGATTGCAGCCAGGGTGAAAATGCCGACAATGACGTAGTTGGCTCTGGTTTCCATTGCCCCACTTATGTCTATGCGCGCGCGGCAAGATCAAGTTGCCGAGCGCGTTTTCCGCGGAAATAGGATTTGACCCACGGTTCTTCGCTTTTCAGCATGTCGTCGATCGTGCCTTCGACCAGGATTTTCTTGTTGCCGAGCACCGCCACGCGGTCGCAAGCGGTAAACAGCGTGTCGAGATCGTGCGTCACCATATAGACCGTCAGATCCATTGTATCGCGCAGCTTGACCACCAGTTCGTCGAATTCGGACGCGCTGATCGGGTCGAGGCCGGAAGTCGGCTCGTCGAGGAAGACGATGTCGGGGTCGAGCGCCAGCGCCCGCGCCAGGGCGGCGCGCTTGATCATGCCGCCCGAAAGCTCCGAGGGAAATTTTTGCGCGGCGTCCGGCGGCAGGCCGACCAGTTCGATCTTGAGCAAGGCCAGTTCGTCCATCAGTTTCTTCGGCAGATCGAGATATTCGCGCATCGGCACCTGCACGTTTTCCTGCACGGTCAACGCCGAAAACAGGGCGCCGTGCTGGAAAAGCACGCCAAGGCGCATGTCGATGCGCAACCGTTCGATGTCGCTGGCCTTTTCGAGGTCGAGGCCAAACAGCTTGATCGTGCCGGACTGCTTGTGCAGCAGGCCGAGAATCGTGCGCAGCAGCACCGATTTGCCGGCGCCCGAGGCGCCGACGAAACCGAGGATTTCGCCGCGCTTGATGTCGAGCGCCAGTTTGTCGAGGATCAGCTTGTCGTCCAGGGCAACGGTGATGTCGCGCACCGACAGCACGATATCGCTTTCGCCCGTTCCCTGCATAGCCTTGGTCGCCTTTGAGTTTCTGCGCATCATGTCAGAACTCGATCGATGCGTAGAAGATGGCAAAAAGGCCATCGAGGATGATGACAACGAAGATCGATTTCACAACCGAGGCGGTGACGTGCAGACCCAGCGATTCGGCGCTGCCGCCGACCTTCATGCCTTCTACGGAAGCAATGGTGCCGATGATCATGGCCATGAACGGCGCCTTGATCAGCCCGGCGAAGATGGTGCTGATATCGATCGCGCCGCGCAGCCGGTCGATGAAGGCCGTCGGCGCAATACCGGAATAAAGCCAGGCGGCTAGGATGCCGCCGCCAAGAGCGGCAAAATTGGCGACGATGGTGAGACAGGGCAGCGCGATCACCAGCGCCACCAGGCGCGGAAACACCAGCACGCCGATCGGGTTGAGGCCGATGACCTTCAGCGCGTCGACCTCCTCGCGCATCTGCCGCCGGTGCTGGTCGGCGCCNCCAGGCGCGGAAACACCAGCACGCCGATCGGGTTGAGGCCGATGACCTTCAGCGCGTCGACCTCCTCGCGCATCTTCATCGAGCCGATCTCGGCGGTGATGGCGCTGCCGGAGCGGCCGGCGATCATGATGGCGGTCATCAGCACGCCGAGTTCGCGCAGGATCAGCACGCCGACCAGATCGACAACGAAAATGTTGGCGCCGAAATAATTGAGCTGGTAGGCGCCCTGCTGGGCGACGATGGCGCCGACGATCGCCGACATCAGCACCACCACGGGGATGGCGCCGACCCCCATGCGATCGATCTGGTTGAAGATCGCCGCCGGATTGATGGCATGGCCGCGCCCGAGCTTCATCTGGGCGCCGCCGATGGTGGCGCCGAGGATGTTCATCGAGGCGAGGAAATCGTCGCGCATCTCATAGATGCGGCGGCCGACCGCCTCCAGCCCGCGGAGGATGATGTTGGGGCGCCGGACGCCGCGCGATTCGGGCTCGCGCCGGACAGCTTCGCCAACGGCGCCGAGCAGGATCGAGGCGACATCGCTTTGCCCCTGCATCTTGATCTCGACACCCTTCTTTTCGAAGACACTGACCAGGCGATCGATCAGCCAGGCTCCGGCGGTGTCCATCTTCTCGATGTGGGAAAGATCCAAAGCGAGCGTCTGGAAGCCTTTGCGCTGCTCGATCTTGCGCATCTCGGCGTCGATCAGCGCCACTGTCGTCGTCGTCCAGATGCCGGAGAAAGCGCAGCCGAGGACGCCGCCCTCCTCGCCGACCGCAACGCGGGGCTGGTGGTCGGCCTCCTTGGCGGCGTTGCCGCTTGCGTCGCGTTTGCCGATGGTCAACATGGCGTCCTGTTTAGCCTGACGGGTCGTACCTGTCGATTTGCCGACGACGCGTTGTCGCATAGCCGGAGCAGAAAATTATGGCGCGTGTCATTTCGGTTGAGGCCGAGCGTTTTCCCATTGCCGGCACCTTCACCATCTCGCGCGGGTCGAAGACCGAAGCCGAAGTCATTACCTGCACGATCAGCGATGGGGACAATCGCGGATGGGGCGAATGCGTCCCCTACAAGCGCTATGGCGAGACCATGGAGGGGGTGCGCGACGCCACCGAGGCCATGCGCCGGCAGATAGAAGGCGGCATCAGCCGCAAGGAACTGCTCGATGCGATGCCGGCGGGTGCTGCCCGCAACGCCATCGATTGCGCCTTGTGGGACCTGGAGGCCAAGATCAGCGGCGTTGCGGTCGCGGACGCCATCCACGTTGTGCCCTTGTCGGCGCTGGAGACGGCCTACACGCTGTCGCTGGGCGAGCCGGAGGCAATGGCGGCGCAAGCCCGCGCCAATGCCGGGCGGCCGCTGCTCAAGGTCAAGATCGGCGGCGACAACGACTTGGCCCGCATCCGCGCCGTGACCGAAGCGGCGCCCGACAGCCGCATCATCCTCGACGCCAATGAAGGCTGGACCGATGCCAACATCATCGAGAATCTCGCTTTCGCCGCCGAACATGGCATAGCCCTGATCGAACAGCCGCTTCCCGCCGGCCATGATGCCATCCTGCGCCACATCGCGCATCCGGTGCCGATCTGCGCAGACGAAAGCGTCCACGAGGCGAAGGACCTCGAAGCGCTTGTCGGCCTCTATGACGCCGTCAACATCAAGCTCGACAAATCCGGCGGCCTGACCGCCGCCCTTACCCTTCGCAACCGCGCCCGGGAGCTGGGATTCGGCGTGATGGTCGGCTGCATGGTCGGCACGTCGCTGGCAATGGCGCCGGCTGTGTTGCTTGCACAGGGCGCCGAGTTCGTCGACCTCGACGGCCCGCTGCTGCTTGCCCGCGACCGCCAGCCCGGGCTCGTCTACCAGGGGTCGCTGGTGTCACCGCCTGACAGGATGCTGTGGGGCTGAACGCGCGGCGAGCCCGATCAGCGCCAGGCCGATGATGGCGATCGGGATCATCGCCAGGAAGCCGTCGACGCCGTAGCGCTCATAAAGCGGGCCGGACGCCAGCGTCACCGCCGCCATGAAGAAGCCGTTGAAGAAATAGGCAATGCCTTGCGCCGCACCCGTGCGTTCTTCCGAAACCGTTTCGCCGATCATCTTCTGCAGGCCGATCAACACCATCGCCACCGACACCGAATGCAGGGTCTGGACGCCGAAGAAACCGGCGACGCCAAGCCCGAGTGGCCAGATCAGCGGAAAGGCGATCCAGCGCACGATGGAGCCGATGCCGGCGATCAGCATCACCTTGACCACCGAGACCGAGGCAAAAATACGGTTGAAAAACACGAACATGCAGACCTCGGCCACTACGCCCCAGGCCCACAGCAGGCCAACGACGGAATCGCTGATGCCGACCGATTTCCAGTAGATGGAGACAAAGCCGTAGAGGAAGGCATGGCTGGCGGTGATGATGCCGACGCCGAGGGTGAAATACAGGAAATACGGATTGAGAAGGCTCGGCGCCTGATGCTGGATGTCGGCGGCCGAAAGCGGCGAAGCGCGGCGCGGGCGGCCAAGCCGCGGCGCCAGCAATCCGGCGACGAGCGCGGCAGACAGCGCCGCAAAGATGATTACCGGCACGGCCTCCGGGCTCGTCCAGGCCAGGATAAAGCCGCCTGCGACGTTGGCGCAGAGATAGGATATCGAGCCCCATTTGCGCATCGCGGTGTAGTTCGAGCCGAAGCGGCGCACGCCCGACAGCGCGAGCGAATCGGCGATCGGCGAATGCGGCGTCCACACCACCGTCAGCGCCAGCGATACGGCAAGCACCGCCGCATAGGTGGGAGTGAGGAAATAGCCGGCGGAAAGAACCATCGTCGCGGCCACCAGCGCAATATAGACATCCGCCCTGTCCTTCGCCCGGTCGGCCAGCGCGGTCAGCAGGGGTGTTGTCACCACGCGCAGGAACATCGGCGCCGCCAGGATGATGGCGATCTGCTCGGCGTGGAAACCCTGGGCATGCAGCCACAGCGGGAAATAAGGCACATGCGTTCCCAGCGACACGAATAATGTCGCGAAGATCAGACTCATGCGCAGTTCGAAATGGCGCGGCTTGACGAGTTGTTCGGGCGAGAGCGGCGGCAGCGACATGAATCGATCCAATTACGCTGCACAAAGGGCTGCAACGCAGATCGATCCCTTAACATGCGCGAAAGCGGTCCGAAACTGCCTGGACCAGTCGATTAACAGGAGGGTTATGCCGCTTCGACGACCCTGTCTTCGATCAGCAAGGGGATGAACGGCTCGTCCGGTACTTCGGGCAGCACCAGCGCCCAGTGGATGATCTCCATCTTGCCGTCGAAATGTTCGACCACCGCCGTGCAGCTCTCCACCCAGTCGCCGGTGTTGATGTACTGCACATCCTCATAAGTCTCGATGGCGGCGTGATGGATGTGGCCGCAGATGACGCCGTCGACATGCGAGCGGCGGGCCTCCTCGGCCAGCACCGTCTGGAACGAGCCGATGAAGTTGACCGCCTTCTTGACCTTGACCTTGGCCCAGGACGAGAACGACCAGTAAGGGAGACCCAGCAAATGGCGGAGCTTCGTCACCACGCGGTTGACCATCATCGCGGCGTCATAGGCGTAGTCGCCGAGATAGGCCAGCCAGCGTGCATTATGGACGACGGTGTCGAACTGGTCGCCGTGGATGACCAGCAGGCGCCTGCCATCGGCGGTTTCGTGGATGGCGCGGTCGGCAACGACGATGCCGCCGAAATGCACGCCTTGGAACTGGCGCGCGAATTCGTCGTGATTACCGGCGATATAGGTGATCGAGGTGCCCTTTCGCGCCTTGCGCAGCAGTTTCTGGACGACGTCATTGTGGCTCTGCGGCCAATGCCAGCTGCGCCGCAGCCGCCAGCCGTCGACGATGTCTCCGACGAGATAGATGATATCGGCGTCGTGATACCGCAGGAAATCTATCAGGAACTCGGCCTTGGCCGCCTTCGATCCGAGATGCAGGTCGGATATGAACATGCTGCGGAAAGTGCGGGTTTCTGTACCGGACATCAGATCGTCACCGTTGCTTTCGCGCAGGCTATGCCCCGATTCATGCAACAACCGTATGACGGTTGCGATTGGGCCAGCCAAAGGGCTAGCGTGCCGCGCCATTCACAGGAGAAAATCGTCATGGATCTTGGCATCAAGGGCAAGAAGGCCATCGTCTGCGCATCGAGCAAAGGGCTTGGCCGCGGCTGCGCCACGGCGCTGGCCGAGGCCGGCTGCGATCTCGTTGTCAACGGCCGCAATGCCGAGCTGCTGGCAAAAACCGCAGCCGAACTGCGCGAACGCTACGGCGTGAAGGTGACCGAGATCGTTGGCGACGTCTCGAAACCCGAGGTGCAGAAGGCAATCCTGGCCGCCTGCCCCGACCCGGATATCCTGGTCAACAACAATGGCGGCCCGCCCTTGCGCGATTTCCGCGAACTCGACCGGGCAAAGATCCTCGAAGGCGTGACGCAGAACATGGTGACGCCGATCGAACTGGTGCAGGCCGTGATCGACGGCATGGCCAAGCGCGGCTTCGGCCGCATCGTCAACATCACCTCGCTGTCGGTCTACGTCCCGATTCCCGGCCTCGATCTGTCGTCCGGCGCGCGCGCCGGCCTGACCTCGTTCCTGGCCGGCGTGGCGCGCACGGTGATCGACCGCAACGTCACCATCAACAGCCTGCTGCCGGGCAAGCTCGACACCGATCGGCTGCGCGGCCCGCATGAGGCCGGTACGATGGAAGACCCGGCAGCGGCCGCAGCGCGCAAGACCCGCATCAGCGCCGACGTTCCGGCCAAGCGGCTCGGCACGCCGGAAGAGTTCGGCCAGATCTGCGCCTTTCTGTGCTCGGCCCATGCCGGCTATCTCACCGGTCAGAACATCCCGGTCGATGGCGGCCTCTATGTCAGCGCGTTCTAAAGGGCTCGATGGATAGTCGGCAGGATTTCAGCGCAATTATTTGAAATAGTTCAATATTTCTGGCCCCGGTTGTTTTAGCCGCCCTTGCGTCATTTGGCGTCGCGAAAAACCATTTTTGCGTGCTAAAAGGCTGCAAAGCAGGTTTGAGGGAGCGGCCGCATGGAAGGCGAGAACAAGAAAACGGCACGTTCGGACCTCGACGAAGCCGCCCTCTACTTCCACAAGCATCCAAGGCCGGGAAAGCTCGAGATCCAGGCGACCAAGCCGCTCGGCAACCAGCGCGACCTGGCGTTGGCCTATTCGCCGGGTGTTGCCGCGCCCTGCCTCGAAATCCGCGACAATCCGGCAACCGCGGCCGATTATACAGCGCGCGCCAATCTGGTCGGCGTCGTCTCCAACGGCTCGGCCGTGCTCGGGCTCGGCAATATCGGCCCGCTCGCCTCCAAGCCGGTGATGGAAGGCAAGGCGGTGCTGTTCAAGAAATTCGCCGGCATCGACGTCTTCGACATCGAGATCGACGCGCCGGGCATAGAGCGCATGGTCGAGACGATCTCGGCGCTGGAACCGACATTCGGCGGCATCAATCTCGAGGACATCAAGGCGCCCGAATGCTTCGAGGTCGAGGCGCAGTTGAAGGCCCGCATGGGCATTCCCGTCTTCCATGACGACCAGCATGGCACCGCCATCATCGTCGCCGCCGCGGTGCTCAACGGGCTGGAATTCGCCGGCAAGACCATTTCCGACATCAAGATCGTCACCTCAGGCGCCGGTGCGGCAGCGCTCGCCTGCCTCAACCTGTTGGTCTCGCTTGGCGCCAAGGTAGAGAACATCTGGGTCACCGACCGCTTCGGCGTCGCCTACAAGGGCCGCACCGACGAGATGGATCGTTGGAAAGACCCCTATGTGAAGGACACCGAGGCGCGCACGCTGGCCGATGTGATCCCTGGCGCCGACGTTTTTCTCGGCCTGTCGGCCGCCGGCGTGCTGAAGCCGGAATTGCTTGATCATATGGCGCCTAAGCCGTTGATCCTGGCGCTGGCCAACCCCAATCCCGAGATCATGCCGGAGGTCGCGCGCGCCGCTCGTCCCGACGCGATGATCTGCACCGGCCGTTCCGATTTCCCCAATCAGGTCAACAACGTGCTTTGTTTTCCTTACATCTTCCGCGGTGCGCTGGATTGCGGCGCCAGCGCCATCAACGAGGAGATGAAGATGGCCGCGGTCAGGGCGATCGCCGCGCTTGCCCGCGAAGAACCATCCGACGTCGCCGCCCGCGCCTATTCCGGCGAGACGCCGATCTTCGGACCCGACTTCCTTATCCCCTCGCCCTTCGATCCCCGCCTGATCCTGCGCATCGCGCCGGCGGTGGCCAAGGCTGCCTGCGACACCGGCGTCGCGACCCGGCCGATCACCGACTTCGCCGCCTATATCGACCAGCTCAACCGCTTCGTCTTCCGCTCCGGCCTGGTGATGAAGCCGGTGTTTTCGTCGGCCAAGGCGTCGACCGCCAAGCGCGTCATCTATGCCGACGGCGAGGACGAGCGCGTGCTGCGCGCAGCCCAGGTGGTGCTGGAGGAAGGCATTGCCGAGCCGATCCTGATCGGCCGCCCGCATGTCATCGAGGTCAGGCTGAAGCGCTACGGCCTGCGTATCAAGCCGGGCGTAGATTTCGGCCTGATCAACCCGGAAGACGATCCGCGCTACCGCCATTATGTCGACCTGTTGATCGAGCTTGCCGGCCGGCGCGGCGTGACGACGGAGGCCGCGCGCACCATGGTGCGCACCGACAATACGGTGATTGCGGCACTGGCGCTGAAGCGCGGCGATGCCGACGCCATGATCTGCGGCCTCGAGGGTCGTTTCGAGCGGCATCTGCGCAATGTGACGCTGGTCATCGGACCACGCGCGGGCGTCAAGGACCGCGACCTGTCGACGCTGTCGATGCTGATCTCGCAACGCGGCATCGTCTTCCTCACCGACACCCATGTCTCGGTCGACCCGACGGCCGAGGAGATCGCCGAAATGACCATTCTGGCGGCGGAGGAAATCCAGCGCTTCGGCATCGAGCCGAAGGCAGCGCTTCTGTCGCATTCGGATTTCGGCTCGCGCGATTCACCCAGCGCGCTGAAGATGCGGCAGGCAGCGGCGATCCTGGCGCGCGTTGCGCCCGACCTGCAATGCGACGGCGAGATGCATGCCGATTCAGCCCTGTCGGAGCATCTGCGCCAGCGCGTCTATCCGCATTCGCGGCTGAAGGGCGAAGCCAATCTCCTGGTGTTCCCCAACCTCGACTCCGCCAACATCACGCTGACCGCGCTGCGCACGATGATGGATGCGCTGCATGTGGGCCCGATCCTGCTTGGCACCGACAAGCCGGCGCATATTTTGACGCCGTCGGTGACGTCGCGCGGCGTCGTCAATATGACGGCGCTGGCGGTGGTCGAGGCGGCGCACAAGGCGCAGGCGGTGGTTCATTTCGGCTGAGTTTCTCACGCAGGCGCGAAGCGGTAATGCCCGGTCTGCTTGAAGGCGAACAGCGTGTCCTCCTCGCGGGCGCCCGACCCGATATTGTGGATGACCAGCGCTCGTTCCGGCACGTCCGCCGTGCGTTCGGATGAGACGATGACGATGTGCGGCAGGTTGCCGGGCAGCATCTGGGTGACAAGATCGCCCGGCTGAAAGTCGGCAGGATCCTCGCTTACGGCCAAGGAAGCACCCTTGCGCCCGAAAAAGGCGGCAAGGTTGCCGACCCGTCGGTGGTCGATGTTTCGATCGGTCGCTTTCAGGCCCCAGGTCTTGGGATAGGCGGCGAAATTGGCCGCCATGTCCTCATGCACCAGCTTCTGCAGGTCGAGCTCGAAGGCGCGGCGATAGGCGCGCACGATGACGTCCGTGCACACGCCTCGATCCGGCGCGACGTCGCCGCCGGGATAGCCGAGGCGGACATAGGTCGGGTCGTAGAAGGTGGTGATGCCGATCTGCTCACGCGCGGCTTCGACCAATTTGCTGCGCCAGTCCGGAGCGGCTGGATTTTCCTGCGCCCGGGCGGCGGGCACCGCCAGGCACAACAGACCGAACTGCAGCGCGGTTCGACGGGTAATCGCGATCATGCCAGCTCCCCGGGGCATTGCTGGATCGTGGGATAATTCCGGAGCGATTGCGCCTTTTTCATGCAGCGGTGAGATCGCACAGTTGCCGCCCTATCCAAACGCCTCCTGCAACGCCTCTATGGGCTAAGACCATCTTTGGTTGTAGATTGAGGGAACGGTTAACCGCGAATCCGGTAGACAGGCAGGCAAGCGGGGTTCGGGCAATGACGGGCGGACGATGGAGGCTGAAGCACCTGGCTGCGCTGCTCGGCGTGCTTGTGCTTTCGGCCGTCGCCACCACTGAACCGCAGGCCGCCTCCCGCGTTTGCCGTCAACTGGAAGCCGAGCTTGCTTCTTCATCGAATGGCGGCGGCAATTCCAGCATGGTGCGGAAGTATGACAAGGCCATCTCCCGCCAGTTCGAACAGCTATCAAAGGTGCGCGGTCGTGCGAGCGATGCGAATTGCGGGTTTTCGCTGTTTTCGCGCAATGTCAGCCAATGTGCTGCGCTGAACAGCAGCATCGATCGCATGAACGCCAATCTCGATGCGTTGCAAGCCAAGCGCGCGCAGCTTGCCGGCGGCGGCTCGCGGCGCGACCGCGGCCGCATCCTGGCCGCGCTCGACGCCAATGGCTGCCGTGACGAGCCCGCGCCGCGCCGGGAGCCGCTGCAGGAAGCCAGCCGCGAACCCGACGACGGCAATCTGTTCGACCAGCTTTTCGGCGGCAACCGGCAGATCGACACGCTCGATCAGCCCGATGATCCCGGCGAGGAGCGCAATGTGCGCCGGGTGCTCAATCAGCCCGGCGTGCCGGATTTCCCGACGGTCGGCGGCGAGTTCCATACGAGCTGCGTGCGCACCTGCGACGGCTATTTCTTCCCGATGTCGAACTCGGCTTCGCTCGGCGATTTCGAGCGCGACCAGAAGAACTGCGAATCGAGCTGCCCCGGCACCGAAATGCAGGTGTTCTATTCGCGCGGCATGGAAGACGATTCGGCCAACATGACGTCGTCGGTGACCGGCAGGCCCTACAGCGAGTTGCCGACCGCCTATCTCTACAAACAGCCCAACATGTCGCGGCCGCTGGCTTGTGGCTGCAATGCGCAGGCCGGAAATTTCGAGATCATCGGCGGCAACCCGCCACCGCCCGACCAATCGCAGCCTGATACCGAGACAACGCCATTCATTCCGGTGCCGGCGGCCAAACCCGATCCGGGCGCGGATCCGGAGACGCTGGCCAATATGCAGGGCGGGCTCGACCGCGCTGCCATCAAGCGCCTTGCCGTCAAACCGGTGGTGTCGCCGGTGTCGCTGATCCCGCCGGACCAGCGCAAGGTCAGGGTCGTCGGGCCAACGTTCCTTCCCGACCCAGCAGCGGCAATAGATCTGCAAGCTCCGGCCCGGAAGCAAGTCCGGTAAGCGCCAGTCTCAGCGGCATGAACAGCGCCTTGCCCTTGCGGCCGCTGGCTTCCCTGATCCTGGCCGTCCAGTCCTTCCACACCGTTCCGGTCCACGGCTCTTCCGGCAACAGGTCGAAGGCCTGCTGCAGGAAGTCGCGATCCTCGTCGGAAAATTCCGGCGCGGGCTGCGGGCCGTCGGCAAGGATACGCCACCAGCCGACCGCGTCGCTCAGCCGGTCGAGATTGCCACGCACCGCCAGCCAGAACGGCTCGGCCTTGTCGCCGGAGATGCCGAGCACGATCAGCCGATCCCGCGCCTCGGAAAACGGCATGTGGTGCATGAGCGCACGATTGAGCACGAACAGCTCGTCCGGGTCGAATTTGGCCGCCGATTTCGACGTGGCGGCGGGATCGAAGCGCGCGGCCAGTGCCGGCATGTCATGCACCGCCGCGACATTTTCCGAGGTGCCGACAAGGACGGCCAGCGAAGCCACAGCCATCGGCTCGATGCCCTCCTCGCGCAGGCTTTCGATCGACAGCGCACCGCTGCGCTTCGACAGGCCCTCGCCCGAGGCCGTGGTCAAGAGATTGTGGTGGCCGAAGACAGGCGGCTCGGCGCCCAATGCCTTGAACAGCGCGATCTGCACGCCGGTGTTGGTGACGTGGTCGTCGCCGCGGATGACATGGCTGACCCCCATCTCGATGTCGTCGACGACCGAAGGCAGCGTGTAGAGATAAGTGCCGTCCTCGCGCCGCAGCACCGGATCGGACAGTGAGGCCAGATCGACGGTTTCCTCGCCGCGCACCAGATCGTTCCAGTGCACTTCGGTGCGCTCGGGCTGCAGCGGATCGCTGGTGAAGTTGGGCAGCAGAAAGCGCCAGTGCGGCCGGCGGCCATCGGAGCGGTATTCGGCGATCTGCTGCTGCGAAAGCGCCAGCGCCTCGCGGCCATAGACCGGCGGCAGGCCGCGCGTGCGGCGCACCTTGCGGCGCAGGTCGAGTTCTTCGGGGGTCTCGTAGCAGGGATAGACAACGCCGGCTCTCTGCAGCCGCTCCACCGCCGCGTCGTAAGTTTCGAAGCGCCGCGACTGGTATTCGGTGGCGTCGGGAAAAATCCCCAGCCAGTGCAGGTCGTAGAGGATGGCGTCGGAAAATTCCTGCCTCGAGCGGGCAATGTCTGTGTCGTCGAAGCGCTGGATGAAACGGCCCTTGTTGTTCATGGCAAACAGCCAGTTGAACAAGGCGGTGCGGGCATTGCCGATATGAATGCGGCCGGTTGGTGAGGGGGCAAAACGGACGGTAACTGTCATGGGCGGGGCGTAACGGATGCTCTTGGAATTGACAAGACGCGCCCCCGCGCGAGGCCAAAGACATAATGCACGCCAGCTAAAATGAAAAGGCTGTGAGCCAGAATCCGGCCGGGCCTGTCTCGGGTGAACCGCTCACCAGCGGTCCACGCCGGCAGAATCGGGCTTCCCTCAGCCGCTTTTTGTCCCCGTTATCCACATATGTGACACACAAGATGTTGGGGTCACAAAAGCTACGCAAACGAATCCTTGACGACGCAAACCGAGTCGCCTTTTATGTGCCATGTGCTCTTGTTGAGGGCGCGACCGGAGAGTTTCGAGCCCGGTCATTTCCCCGGATTTTGTGCGTTTTGGCCATGATTTCCGCCTGTTTACGAGGCTGGCGGAAGCGTTGGATCGTGGGGGCTTCGGGAGCGAAAAGGGAGATTTGTCGGACTGGAATAAATTGTCTGTTAACACTATATTTAGTGTTTGCAGGCAGGTTCGACCCTAGATAGTGTGAATTTCCCTCGGTCGAGGGAATCGAGGAAAAATTCAGTTTTGAGGGACCCGCAGGGTTCGGCGCAGAGTTGGAACAGCGGCTTCGTAAGAAGCTCGACCAACAAGGCGACGAAGACTGCCACAAGGAGAGCCGGTGTTTTCGAACGCCGGCAGACGGCGGACATGCGCGTTTCGCATTGGGGGCAGAAATCCCCGGGGAAAAGCGCTATATATAGACAAAAGGGACCGGACCAATGCGCATCGAGCGTCGTTTCACCAAGCCAGGCCAATCAGCTTACGCGGAGATCGAATTCCGCAAGGCGCTTTCGGAGATCAAGAATCCGGACGGCTCGGTGGTGTTCCGCTTGGACAATATCGATGTGCCGGCGCAGTTCTCGCAGGTTGCCGCCGACATCCTGGCGCAGAAGTATTTCCGCAAGGCCGGCGTGCCCGCGCGCCTGAAGAAGGTCGAGGAGAACGACGTCCCCTCCTTCCTGTGGCGCTCCGTCGCCGACGAGGCCGAGCTTGCCAAGCTGCCGGAAGCCGAGCGCTACGGTTCCGAAATCGACGCCCGCCAGGTCTTCGACCGGCTGGCCGGCACCTGGACCTATTGGGGCTACAAGGGCGGCTACTTCAAGTCGGAAGAAGACGCCAGCGCCTTCCGCGACGAACTCGCCTATATGCTCGCCACCCAGCGCGTTGCGCCGAACTCGCCGCAATGGTTCAATACCGGCCTGCACTGGGCCTACGGCATCGATGGCCCGAGCCAGGGCCACTATTATGTCGACCCGTTCACCGGCAAGCTGACCAAGTCGAAGTCCTCCTACGAGCATCCGCAGCCGCATGCCTGCTTCATCCAGGGCGTGCAGGACGATCTCGTCAACGAAGGCGGCATCATGGACCTGTGGGTGCGTGAAGCGCGTCTGTTCAAATATGGCTCGGGCACCGGCTCCAATTTCTCGATGCTGCGCGGCGAAGGCGAAAAGCTGTCGGGCGGCGGCCGTTCGTCCGGCCTGATGAGCTTCCTCAAGATCGGCGACCGCGCGGCGGGCGCCATCAAGTCGGGCGGCACCACGCGTCGTGCGGCCAAGATGGTCATTGTCGACGCCGACCATCCCGATATCGAGGAATTCATCGACTGGAAGGTCAATGAAGAGCAGAAGGTGGCGTCGCTGGTCACCGGCTCCAAGATCGTGAAAAAACATCTCGAAGCGATCATGAAGGCCTGCATCAATTGCGAAGGCCATGATGATGATTGCTTCGACCCGTCGATCAACACCGCGCTGAAGCGCGAGATCAAGGCGGCCAAGAAGTCGGCCGTGCCGGAGAACTACATCTACCGCGTCATCCAGTTCGCCAAGCAGGGCTACACCGCGATGTCGTTCAAGACCTACGACACCGACTGGGATTCCGACGCCTACCTCACCGTTTCCGGCCAGAACTCCAACAATTCGGTGTCGCTGAAGGACAACTTCCTGCGCGCCGTCGAGGACGACGCCGACTGGCATCTGACCGCCCGCAAGGACGGCAAGGTGCTGAAGACGCTGAAGGCACGCGACCTCTGGGAAAAGATCGGCTACGCCGCCTGGGCTTCGGCCGATCCGGGCCTGCATTTCAACACGACGATGAACGACTGGCACACCTGCGCTTCGGCTGGTGCGATCCGGGCCTCCAATCCGTGCTCGGAATACATGTTCCTCGACGACACGGCCTGCAACCTGGCCTCGATCAACCTGCTGCCCTACCGCAATGCCGACGGCACGATCGACATCGCCGCCTACGAGCACACGGTGCGGCTGTGGACAGTCGTCCTCGAAATCTCGGTGATGATGGCGCAGTTCCCGTCGAAGGAGATCGCCAAGCAGTCCTACGAATACCGCACGCTCGGCCTCGGCTATGCCAACATTGGCGGCCTCTTGATGACGTCCGGCATTCCCTATGATTCCGACGAGGGCCGCGCCATCTGCGCAGCGCTGACCGCCATCATGACCGGCGTCGCCTATGCCACCTCGGCCGAGATGGCCGGCGAGCTCGGCGCCTTCGCCGATTACGACCGCAATGCGCAGAACATGCTGCGCGTCATGCGCAACCATCGCCGCGCCGCCTATGGCGAAAAGCAGGGCTACGAGAAGCTCGCCGTCAATCCGGTGCCGCTGGTCGCGTCCGACCTGAAGCAGCAGGAACTGGCCGCGCACGCCAAGGCTGCCTGGGACCGCGCCATCGAACTCGGCGAGGAGCATGGCTACCGCAACGCGCAGGCGACCGTGATTGCGCCGACCGGCACGATCGGTCTCGTCATGGATTGCGATACCACCGGCATCGAGCCCGACTTCGCGCTGGTGAAGTTCAAGAAGCTTGCCGGCGGCGGCTATTTCAAGATCATCAACCGCGCCGTGCCGGAAGCGCTGCGCACACTGGGTTACTCAGAAAGCCAGATCGCCGAGATCGAGGCCTATGCGGTCGGTCACGGCAACATGAACCAGGCGCCGGCGGTCAACCCCGGCTCGCTCAAGGCGAAGGGCTTCACCGACGACAAGATCGCGGCGCTCAATGCAGCACTGAAGTCGGCCTTCGACATCAAGTTCGTCTTCAACCAGTGGACGCTCGGCGCCGACTGGGTGAAGGAGACGTTCGGCTTCACCGACGAGCAGCTCAACGACTTCTCGTTCGAGATGCTGCCGGCGCTCGGCTTCTCCAGGAAGGACATCGAAGCCGCCAACATCCATGTCTGCGGTGCGATGACGCTGGAAGGCGCGCCCTTCCTCAAGGCCGAGCATCTCGCGGTGTTCGACTGCGCCAGCCCGTGCGGCAAGATCGGCAAGCGCTCGCTGTCCATCAACAGCCACATCCAGATGATGGCGGCGGCACAGCCTTTCATCTCCGGCGCCATCTCCAAGACCATCAACATGCCCAACGATGCGACGGTGGAAGACGCCAAGGGCGCCTACATGCTGTCGTGGAAGCTGGCGCTGAAGGCCAACGCGCTCTATCGCGACGGCTCGAAGCTGTCGCAGCCGCTCAATTCGTCGCTGCTCGCCGACAGCGAGGACGACGAGGACGATGCGGTCGAGCAGTTGATCGCGGCGCCCGCTTCACAGCGTGCCGTGCAGGTCACCGAGAAGATCGTCGAGCGCGTCATCGAACGCCTCTACCGCGATCGTGAAAAACTGCCGAATCGCCGCAAGGGCTACACCCAGAAGGCAGTCGTCGGCGGCCACAAGGTCTACCTGCGCACGGGCGAATTCGACGACGGCCGCATCGGCGAGATCTTCATCGACATGCACAAAGAAGGCGCCGCTTTCCGGGCGATGATGAACAACTTCGCCATCGCCATCTCGCTTGGCTTGCAATATGGCGTGCCGCTCGAGGAATTTGTCGAGGCCTTCACCTTCACCAAATTCGAGCCGGCCGGCATGGTGCAGGGCAACGACGCGATCAAGAATGCGACGTCGATCCTCGACTACGTGTTCCGCGAACTCGCCGTGTCCTACCTCGGCCGCCACGACCTCGCCCATGTCGACCAGTCGGATTTCGACAAGACGGCGCTCGGACGCGGTATCAACGAAGGCAAGGCGACGCCGTTCTCGAAGGGCCTTACCCGCGGCGCCTCGCCGGTCAAGTTGGTGTCTGGCCTAGGTGGCGAACCCAAGGGTTTTGCCGGATCACCTGCCGCGGCCCCTGCCCGGGTCACCCCAACTGCGTTCTCAGGCTCCAATGTGCTGGCGCTTAAACCAGCAAGCGACGAAGCCATCGCCTACAAGCGCGACTATGAGGAGCGAGCCAAGGAATTGGTCGAAGATATTGTTTCCGAGGAGGCAGCCGACCCCACCGGTTTGTTCACCGACGAAGCAGCGAAAGAAGCGGCCGAGGCAAAGGCGCTTGCCTCCACGCGGCGTCAGCAATCCTTGATGCAAGGCTACACCGGCAACGAATGCTCGGAATGCCACAACTTCACCATGGTGCGGAACGGAACCTGCGAGAAGTGCGATACCTGCGGCTCGACGAGCGGGTGCAGCTGAGAACTCATGCCGCCTCGGCTTACAGTCCGCGAAGTCATTCGCCTGCTGGAGACCGACGGTTGGTATCTGGTTGCAACCAAGGGCAGCCATCGCCAATATAAGCACAAAACCAAAGCCGGCCGCGTCACCGTGGCCGGCAAACCGTCTGAAGAGGTTGCGCCAGGAACACTGAACAGCATCCTCAAGCAGTCCGGTTTGAAGGAGTGACTATATGCGTTACGCGGTGGTGATTGAAAAAGCAGGCAACAATTTCTCTGCCTATGTGCCGGACCTACCCGGCTGCATCGCAACTGGTGCTACCGTGCCAGAAGTAGAAATCGAAATTCGCGACGCTATACGCTTTCACATCGAGGGCTTGCGTGCCGATGGGCTGGAGGTGCCCAAAGGAATCAGTCTCGCGGAATATGTAGAGGCATAAGCGGTAGCCTTCAGGACAACATCCTATCCCGGCACCCGCAGCGTCTGATCGTCGAACAGCGGCTCGTCCTGCCCCGCCCGAATGAACAGCACCCTCCGCCCCTCACCCGCCGGCGCCTCGAAATACTGAATACCATCCGGCATTTCGCCCCAGTCGCCGCAGGGCGGTTCGGGAACTTCGTCATTGGCTAGCGCCTTCAGCTCTTTCGCATAGGCAGCATCGGGGCTGAATGTGTAGCGTTTGACGCCGGCGGGCACGGTGCCTTCGGTGTAGGGCGAGAGCACGCAGCGGGCGCTGATGGCCTTGTCGGTCTTTTCCAGCAACAGGCGCAACACCGCGGCCTCGGCGGTTTCGCCTGATTTGATGTCGAACACCTCGACCAGCGGATCGGGCGCGCCGCCATCGCTGTATTTGATGGCGAGCGCGTTGCCGACGAATTCGAAGTGGATCTGGCGAAAACCGAAATCGCAGCGCTGCACCCAGGCGGCCAAACCGACCGTCTTGTCGGCCAGTTTCTCCCAGACGCATTTGTCGATCGGCGGGCGCGATGGCGCCAGCTCGTCCGCCCGCGCTGCGGCTGATATCGTCGCCGAGGCAAACAGCGTGCAGATCCAGACAATCAGTCTCATGGCGTTATTCATCGCTGCATCCTGTCAATGTGAAGGCGTCCCACGCCGAGCCGTCCGGATTGGCATTGGCGAAATCGGCAAATTCGGTGAAGCCCGCGCCGAAATCGGGCAGCAACAGCCCTTTCGGCGCCGGTGTCGCTTCGCGCGAATTCAGCTGCTCGGCGCCGCCTCCGGTCAAGGCATAGACCTGGCCCATCCATATCCGGCACATCCCGCTGCCGTCCTCCAGCCCCGCTTCGCGGTCGTCGTCGGTGCAGGCATGGCGGATGGTGCCGAGCGGAAACGAATTTTTGCCATTGGTCCAGGTGATGTCGGCCGGCAAGCGCGTGTCGGTGTTGGGGACGGTCACCGAAAACACTTCGGCCGTCAGTGCCGCCGGTTCATTGTCGAGCGGCCGGAATTGCAACACCGCGCCCGAACGCGGCTCGCGGTAGGTGGCGTGGCTTAGCAGACACTCTCTTGCGCTCGCTGCCTGCACGGCGCCGAGCAGAGCCAGGCAAACGACGGCCAGCCTGCGAACGATCATTGGATGTCTCGTCATGAAAGTGGCGCCTCAGATAAAACCGACCAGCCAAGCCGCGCCGCCCAAAAACGCGACCGAACAGACCCACAGCAACCAAAGCCCGCGCACCCTGCATTCGAGCACTGCCGAGGCGGGGTTGGCTGGGTCGTAATGCACGTCGACCTTGCCGCCCTCGGCATAGCTGCGCGCCTGGCCGCTGACGAGGCCGGGCATTGAAGCGGTGACCGTGGCGCCGAAGGTGACGCGGTCTGAGGTGTAGTGCTGGCCTGCGACGCCGTAGCTGTACACGATGCGGGATTTGAAGACGGTGCTCCAGCGTCGATGGCTGCTGTAGTTTCGCAGCGTCTGCAGGCCCGAGGAGTCAATGCGGCCGGGGGCGACCGGCCATTTTGCCGCCTGCTCGGCAAGCGACTTCTGGACGAAGGCCATGCGCAGGATCATCAGGCCCATGAACAGCAGCAGCGCTCCGGCGCCGAGGTTCTGCGGCCTGGGCAGGTGCGGCCGGATCGCCTCCAGCACGCCACCGAGCGAAAACACCAGCACCACCGTGCCGATCACCAGCCCGGCCGAGAGCTTGACCATGAACTTGAAGGCGCCGTCCGGCAGGGTGCGTTCGATCACGGCCTTGCCCGGATCGGCCGGATTGTAGAAGACGGTCACTTCAGCGCCGGTGGGAAACTGCGCCAAGGTTTCGGTGACTTCGAAATTCCCCAGATTCTCCTTCACGCTGTAGCGCGAGCTTTGAAATTTCTTTTTACCGACCTTGTATTCGAAGGTGACCGCCGGAAAATTGCGCATCTCGGTGGTGTCGCTGCTGTCCGAGCCGACGCCCGACCTTCTGACTTCGCGCGCCTCGACGCGCGACGAGGTGATCTTGCCCGGCGCCGGCAGCCAGTGGCTCATCGCCTGCACCTCGCGCCATTTGACGAAGGTGATGAACGACAGACCGCCCGCGATCGCGCTGGCAAATCCGACAATCAGAAATTTGAGCTCTACGTCCACCGCGTCCCCCAGGAGTGCCGGAAGCTGCAAATAGATAGCACGGCGAAGGCAATGTCTTGATTATTCGCAAAGGACGAACCGCCCTTCCTCGGGTATCGAAGCCCCCTCAACTTTGTTAAGAGTCGCCCAAACTGTTAGGAGCCATGAGACCAGGATGACAGCACTGCGCGTTCTCTCGGATGCCTTCATTCCGGAACTCCCGAACCACTACAAAGGCAAGGTCCGCGAGAATTACGATCTGCCGGATGGCCGCCGCATCATCATCGCCACCGACCGGCTGAGCGCCTTCGATGTGATCCTGACCGCAATACCGCTCAAGGGAGAGCTGCTGACGCAGACGGCGCGCTACTGGTTCGAGGAAACGGCGGACATCTGCCCCAACCATGTGCTCGATTATCCCGACCCCAATGTCGTCGTCGGCACCAGGCTCGACATTCTGCCGGTGGAAATCGTCGTTCGCGACTATCTCGCCGGCACCACCAGCACTTCGGTGCTGACGAAATACAAGAACGGCGAACGCGATATGTACGGCATCCGCCTGCCGGACGGACTGCGCGACAATGAGAAGCTGCCGCAGGCCATCATCACGCCGACCAGCAAGGCGCTCGATGGCGGTCACGACGAGCCATTGACGCGCGATGAGATCCTGACGCGCGGCCTGTTGTCGGAAGAGCAATGGGACACCGTCTCGCGCTATGCGCTGGCGCTGTTTGCGCGCGGCAAGGCGCTGGCCGCCAAGCGCGGCATGATCCTGGTCGACACCAAATACGAGTTCGGCACGGACAAGGATGGCGCCATCATCCTTGCCGATGAAATCCATACGCCCGATAGCAGCCGCTACTGGCTTGCGGCAAGCTATGAAGAGCGTTTCAAGGCGGGCGAGCGGCCGCAAAGCTTCGACAAGGACTTTATTCGCGCCTGGGTAACCGCGCGCTGCGATCCCTACAAGGACCGTATTCCGAAAATCCCCGCCGAACTCATCGAGCAGACGTCGCGTGTCTATACGCAGGCCTTTGAGACCATCACCGGCAAGACCTTCACCGCCGATATCTCGGGAAAGACGGTGCTGGACCGCATTCGCGAGAACCTGCGCCCTTATTTCTGACGGCGGCTGGCGGCCGCGGGTCAACTTGCCGAGGTCGCGGACACGGACGGTTCTGGCGGAGCGCGCCACGTGCCGAGATATGATCCGCACAGGATGAGCGCGAAGGCCGCGACAATGCCGATATCGAGCGGCTCCGAAAGGACGAGCACGCCGGCTGCCACGGAGACGGCGGGCGCCACATAGGTGATGACGACCGCCCGTTCGGGGCCGATCTCCCGCACCAGCAGGAAATAGGTGGCGAAGGCAATCGACGTGCAAAACACGCCAAGACCGAGGATTGCGCCAACCACCGTTGTCGACGGCCTGGCCGCCGGCCAGGCCAACGCCGCCGGCACGGCGTAGATCAGCGCGGCCCCTGCCAGACAGACTGCCGTCAGCGAGGTAGCCGGCACATCGTTCAGCCAGCGCGACGCGATGATCGAACCCGAGGCATAGCAGGCTGCGGCCATGAGAATCTCGACGACCGCGAGAAGTCCGCCACCCAAGGTCGGCAGCGCCAGCACGAAGACACCGGCAAAACCGAGGAAAAGGCCAGTCCAGCGGCGTATCCCCAGCCGCTCATCCGAGCCCATCAGCTTTGAGAGCGCGACGGTTACGGCCGGCGTCATGGCAATCAGCAGTCCGGCGGTGGAACTGTCGATGCTGACTTCGCCATGGGTGATCAGCCCCCATGGCAGGATCATCTCGACCAGACAGAATGCGGCGACCGCCCGCCAATGTGTCTTCAGCCATCCGAAACTGCGCTGGACAAGGACGAAGGGCAGCAGCGCCAGGGCGCCGACGGCTGTTCGGGCAAAGACCAGGAAGGGCACCGACACCTCGGCAACCGCCAGCTTGATCAACAAATAGGGAATGCCCCACAGGAGGCTGAGCAGCACGAACAAAAACAGTCCGCGGCGCGTCATGACGGCATCACAGCCAGAAAGGTGGTCCACTCTTCGCGATCGCGGCCGACGTTGAATTCGTCTCCGACAAGGACCAGCCCGGCGTTTTCGAGGCGGGCCGCGAAGTCGTCCCTGCGCCAGTAGACCGTATGATATTCGCCGCTCTTCTCGCCATCGCCAATGCGCATCGAGACGAGGAAGGCGCCGCCCGGCCGCAGCGACCCGGCAATCTTGGCAAGCACCTGGTCGGCCTGCTCGCGCGGCACGTGGATCAGGACGCACAATGCGAGCACCGCGTCGTAGGGGCCGCCGAGATCGTCGGTGATGAGATCGAGAACCTCACCATGCTTGCCGCGTGCGGCCTGCAACTCGAGAAACCGCTTCGTTGCGTCTGTGCGCCGAACCTGGACACTGAGCCCTTCGACGAAGTCCGCATCGTATCCGGGTCCCGAACCGACTTCCAGAATCCGGCCACCTTTGCCGGCGATCTTCACCAGGCGCTTTAGCCAGTTCTGTTCTCTTTGGTTCGGAACGTGCCGCACCAGAGCGTCGTAGCGTTCGGCATAGTCCTCATAGGCGTTGATCGTTTGTCGGCTCTTCGCCAGATCCTCGGATAACACAGTCATCTTTCCCTCCCCTGGTCAAAGAGCTTGCTTAGCCAATGGTGCCGGGAGGCACGCGTCCGTCAAGCATACCGATATCCCTGAGGAAATGGTCCGACAGCGAGCGGCGGTCGAGCAGGCCGCGCTTGCGAGGCCTGAACGGCGCGGTGAAGAGGTCGAGCACCGGGCGGCGAAGCGTGTTGTAGAGAGCGATGGCGGTGGTCATTGCCGTATCCTCCAGTTTGATCCGATGAATGCAGCATGCCGTTTTCCGGGCTTGGTTTCCAATCGAACGTCGCGTAGTATGCATCAGCGGGATTGATGCGTCATGAGCTGGGAACTACCACCATTAGGAGCCATCAGAGTCTTTGAAGCCGCGGCCCGGCTGGGCAGTTTCACCAAGGCAGCCGAAGAACTCGGCATGACCCAATCAGCTGCCAGCTATCAGATAAAGGTGCTGGAAGAACGTGCCGGAACGCCGCTTTTCATAAGAAAAACAAGGCAGATCGCGCTGACCGAGGCCGGACAGCAGCTGGCGCCGCACGCAACAGGCGCGTTCTCGACCCTGGCCGACGCATGGGTCGCCACCAAGGGTGGAGCGACCGGCGTGCTGTCGGTGACGACCATGGAAACCTTCGCATCGAACTGGCTGGCCGTATGGCTTGGAACATTCCAGCTGATGCATCCCGATCTTGCCGTGAAGGTGAATACATCGCACGGGCTGGTCGATTTCACGCGCGGCGACATGGATGTCGGCATTCGCACCGGCAGTGGAAAATGGCCGGGCCTGACGGCTCACTATCTGTTCAAGGCGGACTATACGCCGATGCTCAGCCCGAGACTCGCCGAAAGCGTCGGCGGCATCCACCGCCCCGAGGATCTCTACCAACTGCCGCTATGCTGTGCCGACGATCCCTGGTGGGAAATCTGGTTCAAGGCTGCCGGCGTGCCGTTCGAGCCCGATCGCGTCATCGCTGGCCCGAAACTGGGTACGCAGGCCTATGATGCGATGGCGGCGCTGACCGACAAGGGCGCCGCGATCCTGACCAGAAACCTTTACAGCGCCCTGTTGGAAAAGGGCCAGTTGATACAGCCGTTCGGCGTGCTTGGATCGGACGGCGACGGCTATTGGCTGGTGCATCTGGAGAGCCGCCGCAACGCGCCCAAAATCAAGGTGTTTCGCGACTGGGTGCTGGCGCAGACGGCAGAGATACGCGAACGCGAAAAGCGCGACAGCCCTCTAGGCACCGCGATAAAACTCGCCCGCGCCTCAACCCTCAGTCCTTGAAGGTCAACCCGTACTTTGCAACCTGCTCCTTCGGCATATCCGCAAGCGCCTGGCGCGTGGTGTAGCCACCGTAGATCACCTTGCCGTTCTTGATCATCCAGTCCTCGACGTCGGCCTCGGTTACCGTCATCCTGTCGCCCATCTTGTACTTGTTGCCATTGACCGGGACGTCGGCGAGCAGGCCGATATAGGAGCCTTCGCTGTAGCCCACCAGCTGCAGCCAGATATGCTCGGTGGCGCCGTTCTGGGTCAGCGGGAATTTTACCGTGTAGGTGCCCGGCGTGCCGGCGTCCATCAGTTCGTGGAAGCGCTTGAGGGTCGAGCGGCCGCTGTCCTTGGCGGCCTGCATCGCCTTGTCCTCGGTGGAATAGGACACGACGTTCTGCTTCGACTCCGCCAGCGAAGCGCCACTTCCGCCCGGCATGTGGCCGAGCGAGCTGAAAAACCCGTAGCCGACAGCGGCGGCAAGAGCGACAGCCACAACTGGATTGCGCATGGACCCCTCCGAAACCCGATCACGGGCACGTTACCGGAAGGCTGTTGCGATACCGCTAAAGGACACAGTGAGCGGATCGTTAGCGAGACGCTGAAAATTCAACCCAAGGCGCAGCGGCAGGCAGCGCAGGCGCACCGGCACCGGCCTGACGTTCAGTCGGCGTCGGCGACGGTCGTCTGCCCGCCTGCCCATGCCCGCCAGGCGCGCTCGTCGCCATGGAAGACGTTGAGGTCGATGCGGCCGGTCACGCCGTGCGACAGGCCGGAGCCGGAGTACTGCCAGAACAGCCATTTGCGGCCGGGATAGACTTTTGAGGGATGCCGCGCCACGGCGCGCAGCCAGAACGGATAATCGAGAAACGCACCCTTGAGATTGTCGCGATAGAAATCCGGTGCGGTGTAGATGATGGGCCGCTGGCCGTAATGGCGCTCCAGCTTGTCCATGAACACCTTCATCTTTTCCAGCACGGTGGCCCGCGACGGCCGCCGCTTGCAGGAAGATTCGCCGTTCCACTCGACATCGATCACCGGTGGCAGCGCGCCTTCGACCCTCGGCACATTGCGGATGAACCAGTCGGCCTGCTCGCCCGCGGTGCGGCACCAGTAGAAGAAATGATAGGCGCCGCGCTTCAGCCCGGCGGCGTCGGCATTGCGCCAGTTCTTCATGAACATCGGGTCGAGATGGTCGCCGCCATCGGTCGCCTTGATATAGGCGAAGTTGGCGCCCTGGGCACGCAGCTTGCCCCAGTTGACATTGCCCTGCCAGCGCGAGACGTCGACGCCGTGGACGGCAAGGTAGCGTGGCGAAGCCTTGCCGAAATTGATCGGCTTGGCGTCGCGGAAACCGTAGCGGGTGACCGGCGAGGCCAGCATGGCCGGCGCCGCGCGCGTCAACCGCTTCGGCGCAGACATCAGAGCGGCGGGCTCGAGCTGTGGTCTGGTGCTCCCCTGCGGCGTGCCCGCGACGATGGCCTCTTCTTCCTCGACCATGGAAAAGGGCGGCGCATTGTCGGCCACAGCGTTGTCGGCCACCATGTCGGACCGCATCGGCGCGAGGTCGGCGGTCCCCGCCGGAGCCGCGGTGACCGGCGCGCTCGGACGCACGACCGAACTGGTCGTCTCGTTCGACGGCTGCAAGCCATCGACGCCCGCTGTGGACGAACAGCCGGCAAGCCACAGCGATGCCAACATGAAACTGACGACGCCTGAAATCCGCATCTGGACCTGTACGCAAAACACAACAGACCGAAGGCAAACAGACGCCGCCGGACAAACCGGCCTCGATTACTAACGAGAAATTACCAACAAAGTTTGAATCAAGTTGTTAGGAATTGGCCCTCTTGTCTTCTCCCCCTGTGGGAGAAGGTGGATCGGCGCGTAGCGCCGAGACGGATGAGGGGTGTTCCAGCGGAGTGAGGCGTTGGCGTTCCCTGGAACACCCCTCATCCGACCGAGCTTCGCTCGGCCACCTTCTCCCACAAGGGGAGAAGGGGAAGCCCTTACCTTCCCAGCCATTGCTGCATGCAGCTTTTCGCCACCACATGCGCCGGTGGCACGGCGTCGGCGGCCGGGCGGCGGGCACGTTCGAGCAGCAGGCGAACCTGTTCGGGGCGCACGCGGTCACGCTCCATCACGAGGAGGACCATCGGATCGCTCAAAAGCTCGTCCAGGGTGCTGATTCTGTCGCTCATCGGTCGTCTCCTCGATACCGGCCCGCAGACGACAGATAGGCAGGCAATCATGGCCCGCCAATGACGCTTTGCCGGCTATGTCGTGGTTTCGGGATTAATTTCCGGTAAGGCCGGCGTCAGTTCGGAGGCGGCGCGCCTTCATGGTGCGGCAGGCCGTCATCGAGCTGCAGCCAGGGCTGCTTCGAGGCGGTCCACATATGCATTTCCGGCTTGAACAGCGAGGGATCGTCGAGCGAACCGGTGGTGATGCCGACGATGCCGGCGGAGTCGCGTCGGGAAAACAGCGTGGTGCCGCAAGCGGCGCAAAAGCCGCGCTTGAGGTCCGGAGAGGTGTTGACCGTCGCCACCTCTCCCTCGACCGTGACATCGTCGATGCGAAACAAAAGGCGGGCGTTGAACGCCGCGCCTATGACCTTCTGGCAGCGCCGGCAGTGGCAGACGCGCTGGTTGAGCGGCGCCGCCTCGGTGCCGTAGCGCACTGCCCCGCAATGGCATCCGCCCTGGTATTTCGTCATCATTCGAACCCATCACACTGAAGGTCTTTGATGATATCGACAGGTACCTTTCGGTCAATTGAAAAGCCCTGATGGCGCCATCGATTGCGCCGATAGGATCAATGGCTGCGCCAAGGCTCCGTAGCTTCGCAGGCACAAAAAAGCCGACCGCCTCTTCGAGACGGCCGGCATGTATTTTCAGGCAAGCTATTTCGTTTCGCTGAGGACTTCGTCCCAGGTCTTCACCTTGGTTTCGCCATTGAGGAAGGGCAGTGCCGCGGCCGTCAGCTCCGGTGCGAAGAATACGTCGTAGTGGGTGCGATTGGGAATGATGGCCAGCCGGTTCTGCGACAGGTTCTCACGCATCCAGCCGGCATCCTTCAGCCCGCCGCCGAGCATCTGGTAGAACTTGATCTCGTGCTCGGGCTTGTACATGTCGCTGTCGCCATAGGCCAGCATGACCGGCATCTTCAGCTTCGCCACATCGGCGGAATAGTCGTAATCCTTGCGCATGAAATTGCCCAGCGCGTCGAGCAGTTTGGGGAAATCGTCGGGACGTGGGGCGACGGCGACGTAGGATTTGTACATCGGCGTGTCCTTCATGAAATCGGCGGCGGCCGCGCTCACCTGCGCCTGCTGGCCGCGCATCTCGTCATAGAAGCCATTGGCGGCGAAGCCGGTCGAGACCAGGACCAGACGTCTCACCGTCTCGGGATGCTGAACGGCCATACGGAAGGCGACGCCGCCGCCCAGCGAATAGCCAAGCACGTCGACCTTGTCATAGCCGAGCGCCTTGACGATACCAGCCATGTCGTCGCCCATCCCCTCCAGGCTGAAGGGTCGCTCGCCGAGCGCGGTGCGGCCATGGCCCTGCAGGTCAACGGCAATGATGGTGCGGTTTTCCGCCAGCTTCGGCAGCAGCGGCGCGAACATGTCCGACGTGCCAAGGCCGCCATGCAGCAGAAGCAGCGGTTCGCCCTTGCCGTAGACGGCATAGTAGTAATTCAGGCCGTCGATCGGCAGCAGGCCGGACTTTTCCGGCTTCGGCATGGCTGTTGCTTCGGTGGTCATGGCGGGCTTGGTCTCCTCTGCATTGGCTGGGCCGGGCGCTACGAACAAGGCAGCGACCGAGGCAAGAATGGCGAAATAGATTGGTCTGGACATGTCGGTCTCCTCGGGTTCCGCCCTAAGGACGAGCAAGCACGCCGCGTGCCGACATGCCCTGCGAAAAAATCCGCGGAGGAATGACCGGTTTGGCTGTTTGTCGATCGGGTCGCGCGCCTCAGTGGCGCTTGGCCTGCACCAGATAGGCGTCGATCTCGGTCTCGCCGAGCCATTTGGCGGCTTCCAGCCGGTGCAGGCCCTCGACCAGGATGTGGCGCTTGCCGTCATGGCGAACCTGGATCGGCGTCTTCATGCCGTTTTCCAGTATGTCTTCGGCCAGGTGCCGGACCGTTTCGGGATGAAGCGTCTTCTTGCGCGCCGTCGGCACGTAGATGTCATCGACCTTGACCTTCTGCACTCTCAGCATACCGGCTCCCGAGGCGGAAAATGCCGCCTCGCCTGAGATAGTCGGTTTGCCAGGTGCGGCCAAGAGCGGCCAAGCAATTGTGTCGTATGCAATTGCTGGCCCGATCGTTTCCATTTGACGCTTGGCCGGCAGATGGCCGAAATGGCGGCCTGTCACTTTTCCGGTGTTCATGACCCAACTGCCGACCGAATTTCCCGATTTCGGACTGACGCCCGAGCAGCGCCGCGAGGCAGTGCGCGGCCATTACTATGAATGGCCGGGAATGGACGGCGAGCGCGGCGAGATCTGGTGTTATTCCAACCGCTTTTCCTACCGCGCCGGCGAGACCGTGACGCTGCATGTCAGCTCGACGGCGCCGCGCTTCAGCATTGTCATTGTCCGCGACGGCGGCAGCGAGACAAAGGTCTTCGAGCAGACGGGGCTTTCGGCGCGCTGGCAGGATACGCCCGACCAGTGCTCGGTCGAAGGCTGCGGCTGGGAGGCGTCTTTCGAATTTCGCATCAGCGACGATTGGCCATCCGGCGCCTATCGGCTGACGCTGACGGCGGACGGGCGCGAGCCCATCCATTGCCATCACCTCATCATCGTCGCGCCCCTGCCCGGCAGAAAACCCGGTCGCGTGCTGCAGGTGGCGGCGACCGGCACCTGGCTGTCCTACAACACATGGGGCGGCTCCAACGCCTATCAAGGCATCACCGGCCCGGGCCGCGACCAATATGCGCGCATGGTGTCGACCCAGCGGCCCTGGTGCCGCGGCTTCGTGGTGCTGCCCAAGGATGCGCCGCGCGTGCCGCTGGAGGTTGCGGTGCCGCCGAAAACAGTGCCGCGCTATCCGCACATGGAATGGGCGTACGCCACCGGACATTCGAAGAAATACACCTCCTCCGGCTGGGCGAGCTATGACAGCCACTTCTTCCGCTTTGCCGAGCGCGCCGGCTATGGCGTCGATCTCGCCAGCCAGCACGATTTGCACTTCTCGCCCGAAATCCTCGATGGTTATGACTGTGTGGTCTTCGTCGGCCATGACGAGTACTGGACCTGGGAGATGCGGGACGCCGTCGACAGCTACGTCGAGCGCGGCGGCCATGCGGCGCGCTTTGCCGGCAATTTCATGTGGCAGACAAGGCTCGAGGACGAAGGCCGCCGGCAGGTCTGTTACAAATACCGCGCGCGGGCCGAGGACCCCGCCTATAGCAGCGACGTCACCCGCGCCACCAATTCCTGGGAAGCGCCGGAGATCGGCCGTCCCGGCGCTATGACCTTCGGCCTCAACGCGACCCGCGGCGTCTATGCCGGCTGGGGCGGATGCGCACCGCGCGGCGTGCGCGGCTTTCCGGTCTATCGGCCCGAGCACTGGGCCTTCGCCGGCACCGGCATCTATTATGGCGACCTGCTCGGCGCCGACAGCCATGTCTATGGCTATGAGGTCGACGGGCTCGATTTCGAGATCCGCGGCGGCCTGCCCTATCCGACACCGGACAGCGGTGCGCCTGACGGGCTGCAGGTGCTGGCCGTCGGCATGGCGAGCCAGGTCGAGGAAAGCGCCGACATCCCGATCGAGGACCAGTTTCTCACCGACGAGGATGGCCGCTTTACGGCCGAAACGCTGTTTGGCGAGGCGACCGACGTCAATCTGGAAAAGGTCAAACGCGGCAACGGCATGATCGTCAATTTCCCGCGCGGCAAGGGCGAGGTTTTCCACGCCGGAAGCTGCGAATGGGTCGCCGGCCTGCTCAGGCAGGACCCGATGGTCGAGCGCGTGACCAGGAATGTAATCGACCGCTATCTCGGAAAGACCTGACATGCAGAAGCCCTCCTCCGCCGGTTCAGAAACGCGCGCGCCATCGCACCTGTTCTACCTCTCCAGCCTGCGCCGGCCGCTGATCGACCGCGCCGAAGGCATCTATATGTGGACGCAGGACGGCCGCCGCTTCATCGACGGATCGAGCGGGCCGATGGTCGCCAATATCGGTCACTCCAACCGCAACGTGCTCGACGCCATGAAGCGGCAGATGGACCGCGCCACCTTCGCCTACCGGCTGCATTTCGAGAACGAACCGGCGGAAGAACTGGCGCGGGAACTCGCCGGCAAACTGCCGGAGGGCATGGACCGAATCTTCTTCGTCTCGGGCGGTTCGGAAGCGACGGAATCCTGCATCAAGCTGGCGCGGCAATGGGCGGTCGCGGCCAGCCAGCCGAAGCGCTGGAAGGTTATCACGCGTTTTCCCTCCTATCATGGCGGCACGCTGGGTTCGCTTTCGATAACCGGCGACGATGCGCTGGCCGAAACGTTCACACCGATGATGCGGGTGATGCCGACCGTGCCGGCGCCGACGGCATGGCGCGACCGCGACAATCTTTCGATGGAGCAGCGCGGCGTCCGCTATGCCGACATGCTGGAGGAGAAGATCCAGGCCGAGGGCCCGGACAGCGTGCTCGCCTTCATCATGGAGCCGATCGGCGGTGCGGCGACTTCGGCCCTCGTCGCACCGGACAGCTATTATCCGCGTATCCGCGAGATCTGCGACCGCTACGGCATCCTGCTCATCCATGATGAAGTGATGAGCGGCGCCGGCCGCACCGGAAAATTCCTTGGCGGCGACCATTGGAACTGCAAGCCCGACATCGTCGCGCTGTCGAAGGGGCTTGGCTCCGGCTATGCGCCGCTCGGCGCGCTGGCCGCCCCGATGCGGCTGGTCGAGCCGCTGCTGGCGTCGGGCGGCTTCCAGCATGGCCACACCTATGCCGGCAATCCGCTCGCCTGCGCGGCCGGGCTCGCCGTGCTCGGCGAGATGGACCGCCTCGACCTGATCGCCAATGCCGCCGCGATGGGCGACGTGCTGATGGACGGGCTGAAAGGGCTGGCGAAGCGTTTTCCGTTCATCGCCGATGTCCGAGGCAAAGGCCTGCTCACCGGCGCCGAGATGGTTGCCGATCCCGAAACTCTACGGCCGATCGAACAGGGCAAGAAAGCCACGCAGCGCCTGCTCGACCTCGCCTACGAGCGCGGGCTGATCATCTACGGCCGCAGGGTCAAGGGCGGTGTCGACAGCGACAATTTCATGGTGGCGCCGCCGATGATCGTCACGGCTGAAGAGGTCGGCGAGATCATTTCCATCATCGGCGATTCGCTGGAAGTTCTGGCCGCCGAACTCGACCTGCCGGTCGAAGGCTGAGGGCTAAAGAATGGCGCCGAGGAAAGTCATCATCACCTGCGCGGTCACTGGCTCGGTGCACACCCCGTCCATGTCGCCCTATCTGCCGGTGACGCCGGACCAGATCGCGACCGACGCCATCGCGGCGGCCGAGGCCGGCGCCTCAATCCTGCATCTCCACGCCCGCGATCCCAAAGACGGCCGGCCGACCGCCGATCCTGAGGTGTTCATGCAGTTCCTGCCGCGCATCAAGCAAGCGACCGATGCGGTGATCAACATCACCACCGGCGGTTCGTCGCTGATGACGCTCGACCAGCGGCTGGCGGCACCACTGCGGGCCGAGCCGGAAATGTGCTCGCTCAACATGGGCTCGATGAATTTCGCGCTGTTCCCGATGCTCGACAAGCCAAGGGAGTGGCAGCACGAGTGGGAACCAAAGCTCCTCGAAGCCACGCGCGACACCATCTTCAAGAACACCTTTGCCGATATGGAAGGCGTGCTCGAAAAGCTCGGCAAGGGCTGCGGCACGCGCTTTGAGTTCGAATGCTACGATGTCGGCCATCTCTATTCGCTGGCGCATTTTCGCGACCGCGGGCTGGTGTCGGGGCCGCTGTTCATCCAGTTCGTGATCGGCATTCTCGGCGGCATCGGCGCCGATCCCGACAATCTCATCCATATGAAGCGCATCGCCGACAAGCTGTTCGGCGACAGCTACCAGTTCTCGGTCCTGGCAGCAGGCCGCAACCAGATGCCATTGATCTCGATCGCGGCGGCGATGGGCGGCAATGTCCGCGTCGGGCTGGAGGACAGTCTCTATGATGGCCGCCAGCTGGCGAAATCCAATGCCGATCAGGTGCGCAGGATACGTGGCATTCTCGATGGCCTGTCGCTGGAGGTGGCCACACCGGCGGAGGCGCGGGAGATGCTGGCGCTGAAGGGTGGGGACCGGGTGGCGTTTTGAGATGATTGAGATGGCGGCGCCCAGTCGCACCCCCCTCTGTCCTGCCGGACATCTCCCCCTCAAGGGGGGAGATTGGATGTCGCCACGGCCTTCGCAAACTTCCAAAGTTGCAGGATGGACGGCAGCGCAGAAACTGCTGATCTCCCCCCTTGAGGGGGAGATGGCCGGCAGGCCGGAGGGGGGTGCCTTGGCATCATACCTCCAGTGACTGCCTCGCCTAAAGTCACCCTCCGCTCCGGCACCATCGACGACGTCGACACCATCCACGCCGCGTTGCTCAAGCTTGGCACCCATATCGGCGCGCATCAGGAGATCACGTCCACCGCAGGCGATCTCCGCCGCTACGGCTTTGGCGACAAACCCGCCTTCTCCACCCTGATCGCCGAGATCGGCGGCGATTTTGCGGGGCTCTGCCTGCATTTCCCGATCTTCTCGACATGGATGGGGCGGCCCGGCGTCTATATCCAGGACCTCTATGTCGAGGACCGGTTTCGCGGCCGCAAGATCGGCGAAAGACTGCTGCGCCGGGTCGCGCGCGACTGCCGCCGGGATGGCGGCGCCTATCTCAGGCTGTCCGTCGACACCGGCAATGACGGCGCCAAGGCTTTTTATGAGAGACTGGGCATCGCCTGGTCGAGCTACGAGCAGACGCAGAAGATTGTTGGCGATGCCTTTTTCGCCTTTGCCGATGCAGCGCAGGATGGGGACGCGGAATGAAAGCATTCTTTGCCGAGGAGCAGAAACGCCACGACCCGAAGGCCTTTCTGTCCAGCGGTGCGCCGCAGCCCAATCCCGAACAGCCGGAGCGGGTAGAGCGATTGTTAGCCGGCGCAAAATCCGCCGGATTGATGATCGAGCGGCCCAGGGAACATGGCCTAGGCCCGGTGGCGGCCGTGCATACGCCGGAGTATCTCGCCTTCCTCGAACACATTTTTGCGCGCTGGCAGCGCATCGAGGGCGCATCCGCGGAAGTCATCCCCAACATCCATCCACTGGCCCGCACAGGGTCCTATCCGGCCTCGGCGGTCGGCCAGGCCGGCTACCACATGGCCGACACCGCTTGCCCGATCTCGGCCGAAACCTGGCACAGCGCGCTGTGGAGCGCCTGGAGTGCAGTCGAGGCAGCCGAAGCGGTGATATCGGGCGCGCCTGCCGCTTATGCGCTCTGCCGGCCGCCCGGCCATCATGCCTTTGCCGATGTCGCCGGCGGCTTCTGCTTCATCAACAATTCAGCGGTCGCGGCCCAGGTGTTGCGCAAGCAGGCGGCGCGGGTGGTGATCCTCGATGTCGACCTGCATCACGGCAACGGCACGCAAGGCATCTTTTATACGCGTTCCGACGTCCTGACGGTGTCGCTGCACGCCGATCCGGTGCGCTTCTATCCGTTCTTCTGGGGTCATGCCGACGAGCGCGGCGAGGGACCGGGCCTCGGCTATAATTTCAATCTGCCACTACCGCGCAAATCAGCCGACGCGGCGTTTCTGGAGGCCCTCGAAGTGGCGTTCCAGCGTATCCACGCCTTTTCGCCGGACGCGCTGGTCGTGGCGCTCGGTCTCGATGCGTTCGAGGGCGATCCGTTCGGCGGGCTTTCGGTGACCACGCCCGGTTTCTCGCGGATCGGCGAGGCAATTGCCAAGCTTGGCCTGCCGACGGTTATCGTCCAGGAAGGCGGCTATCTCTGCGACGCGCTCGGCGACAATCTCACGGCGTTCCTCACCGGTTTCGGCGGCAAACAGCGATAGCGGACTAACGCTGCTGCCTCAGCATGGCGATCACCCGGTGCACGCTTTCCAACGTCTCGTCGATCTCTGCCGCCGTGTTGTAGTGCGCAATACCGATGCGCACGACTCCCTGCTCGGCCGGAATGCCGAGATGGTGGACGATCTCCCAGGCGTAGTTGTGACCCGACCATAGAAAAATGTTCTCGGCATTCATCTGCCGCACGACCGTCTCTGGCACGATGCCGTCGACGGTGAAGGACACGGTCGGCACGCGCTCAATGACACGCTTCGGATCGGTGATGCCGCGGATGGTCAGACCCTCGATGGCGGACAGCCCATCGATCAGCCTCAGCGCCAGCGGGTTTTCGTAGGCGATCGACACTTCGTATGCCTTTGCGATCTTTTGCCTTCGCGAACCGCCCTCGCCGGCCGCAGCGCCGAGTTCGGCGAAGTAATCGACCGCTGCGGTAAGTCCGGCCATCAGTTCGATCTGTGGCGTGCCGAGTTCGAAGCGCTCCGGCAGGCCATTGGACGAGCAACGGCATTTGTAGGGTTGCAGCGCATCGATGATGTCTCGACGTCCCCACAATATCCCCATGTGCGGGCCGAAGAACTTGTAGGCCGAACAGATCAGGAAGTCGCAGCCGAGGTCCTGCACGTCGACCAGCCCGTGCGGCGCGAACTGCACGGCATCGACATAGACGAGCGCGCCGGCCTGTTTGGCGATGGCCGTCAGCGCCTTGAGCCGGTTGATCGAGCCGGTGAGGTTCGACGCATAGTTCAGCGCAACGAGTTTTGTCCTGTCGGTAAGCAGAGCGCTGAGCGCCGCCTCCTCGACCTGCCAGCTCTCTTCGTCGAAGGGCAGGAAGCGCACGACGAGGCCAAGATCTTCGGCCAGCTGCAGCCAGGGCGAGACGTTGCCCTCATGATCCATGCGGGTGACGATGATCTCGTCGCCCGGCTTGAAGCCGCGGCCGAGCGTGCGCGACATGTGATAGGTCAGCGTCGTCATGTTGGCGCCGATGATTATTTCCTCCGCGCTCGCTGCACCCAGGAAATCGGCCATCGCCGCATGGGCGTCGTCGAACACCTTTTGCGCGGCAAGCGTGGTTTCGAAATAGCCGCCGAGATTGGCGTTGGTGGTGAGGAGGCAGCGCGCCACCGCGTCGGCAACCGCTTGCGGCACCTGCGTGCCGGCCGGATTGTCGAGATAGATGCGCCGGCGGCCCTTGTCGGTCAGGTCCAGCGCCGGAAATTTTCCCCTGACGGTCTCGATCGGAAAATCCATGGCTGTCCCTTCCCCTTGTCTTTGCTCGGCAATTCCGGCCAAATGGTCTGCTTATGGGCACGGATTGCCGACGCGCTGGTGGATCGCATCCACGACGCCCTTCTGCATCTCGTCGGTCCAGGTCACGTCGGCTGACGACAGCGCCATCTCAAGCTGGGCAATCGTCGTCGCGCCGATGATGCTGGAAGTGACGAAAGGCCGGCTGGCGACATAGGCGTTGGCAAACAGCGCCGGTTCAAGGCCGAAGGAGCGCGCCAGTTTATTGTATGCGAGCTGCGCCTCCGCCGCATTTGGCGTCTCGTAGCGCTGGCCGCGGTTGAACAGCTGCGAGCGCGAACCCTGCGGCCGTGCGCCATGGTCGTATTTGCCGGTGAGATAGCCCTGCGCCAGCGGCGAATAGGCGAGAAAGCCGACATCCTCGCGTTCGCAGGCCTCGGCGAGGTTCACCTCGAACGTGCGGTTGACCAGATTGTAGGCGTTCTGCAGCGAAACGACGCGCGGGCCGACGCCCTTGTCGGCCTCGGCGATGAAGCGCATGACGCCCCAGGAGCTTTCGTTCGACAGGCCGAGATGGCGGATCTTTCCCGCCTTCACGAGTTCCTCGAAGACGGCGAGTGTCTCGGCGATCGGCGTCTCGCCGGGCGGCGCGCCAACGGCATCGGCACGGCGCGGCACAGCACCCACGCGGGTCGGGTTGGCGCCCCAGGGGATGTCGCGCTCCGGCCAGTGGATCTGGTAGAGGTCGAGATAGTCGGTGCCGAGCTTGGCCAGCGATTTGTCGATGGCGTCAAAGATGTCGGCGCGCACCAGTTTTGACGGCCGGTCGCCACGAAACCAGCGGTTGGCGGTGCGGCCGACCACTTTCGAGGCCAGGATGACCTTGTCGCGATTGCCCTTGGCCTTCATCCAGCTGCCGATGAACTTCTCCGTCCGCCCCTGCGTCTCCTCCTTGGGCGGTATCGGGTAGAGCTCGGCCGTGTCGATGAAATTGACCCCGCGCGCAAAGGCCAGATCCATCTGCGCATGGCCATCGGCCTCGGTGTTCTGCTGGCCCCAGGTCATCGACCCCAGGCAGATCTGGGTAACAAGAAGATCGGTCCGACCGAGACGGCGTTTGTGCATGGGGTTTCTCCGGCGGGAGGTTTGCGCGGCTACGCGGGAAGGAAGCCGCATGTATAGGGAAAGCGGCGCCGCTCTCCAACCCTCAGGGAACCCGACTTTTGCGTGAACCCTGGAAAAGTCAGCGCCGGACGCCGGCCAGCGCGCGCCGCTTGGCCTCATCGATCAGCATATTGGCCACCTGCATGCGGATCATGGCGCGCTGGCGCAGATGCGGCGCGACGCGGTCGGGGTGGTTGGCGAAGGCGAAGCTGCGGCGCATGCGGCCGAGATCGGCGTTCTTGACTGGATGATCGAGGCCGAGCTCGATGGCGATCGCGTCAGGATCGATCGGCGGCAGCTTCTCCTCGGGCATTGTCTCTTCGCCGGCCAGCGCCAGCTTGGCATGATCGAGAAGGGCCGCAAATTCTACGGCGAGATCGGCTCCCGCCTCGCGATATTCGGCGGCGAACGTTTCGCCCGAGACCTTGATGCGGCCGGAATGAAGCTCGTCGGCCACCGAGAGATAGTCGAACGGGATCGATGGCCGGGCGCTCGTCTCTTCCGCCGCCTCATCCTTGTCGGAGGCAACGAACAGATCGTCGAGCAAGGAAGCGAAATCCCGCTTGGCGCCGATGTCAGCCTCCCCCTCGTTTAAGCGTGCGAACAGAGCCGGTCGCAGCATAGAACCGGCTCGTTAAAAATGAATGCCGCTGATTTTAACCAGTTTAGGCGTTTGCGAGGTTTGGGCGGGCCCGGTTGGCGATGCGCAAGACCCAACAAAAAGCCGGACTGCATCTGCATGCAGTCCGGAAATTCGCCAGGAGTGGCGAGGAAAAGCCGGCCATGTGCCAGCGTCTATGCATACGGTAGGGACGCGCCACAAGTTTCAGCGCATGGGCCAATTGTGCCGAAAAAAATTCGCCTGGCATGGCTGCCATGCAAATGCTGCACTGCACAATCTTCACAAATTTCCTATATTCGGCGCCGTGGAGGATCAACAAGGGGCCGAATCATGGGGTTCTTCACTGAAATGTTTGCCCGTCCGCGTCCGCAGGAGCATCAGCGTTATCGTTCCGCCCTGGCGCTGCTGCACTCGATGAGCAATGCCGACCGCGCCGACATCGGCGTCAAGCCGGCCGATTTCCCGCGCATCGCGCGCGAAATGTCACTGCGTTGAGTAAGCCTTGGCGCTGAACCAGCGTCATACGAGGTTTCCCGGCAGCGGCCGGGAAACCTCGCAACGCGCAATTCGTCAACGATTACCGAGATAGGCGCCCTTGGTCAGCGGCACGCCATTGTGGCGCAGGATGTCGTAGGCGGTGGTCACGTGGAAATAGAAGTTGGGCATGGCGACATGCAGCAGATACTGCATGCCGGGCATCGAAGCCTCGCGCTGGCCAAACTTCAATTCGACCACCCTTTCATCCGAACCATCGAATTCGGCGGCCGAGAATGACGCCAGCAGATCGAGCGTCTTGGTCAGGCGCGCCTGAAGCTCGGCGAAGGTCGCTTCATTGTCTTCGTATTTCGGCACCTCGCGACGGGCCAGCCGTGATGGCGCGCCCTTGGCGTGGTCGGTGGCGACCTGCACCTGCCTGACCAGCGCGTACATGTCGGGCGCCAACCTCGCGGTCAAAAACACCTGCGGGTCGATCTTGCGCTCGGTTGCATTCTGTTCGGCCGCCGACAGCACGCCGGACAGCGCCTTCAGCCTGGCCGAAAACACCGGCACCGAGGCTTCATACATCGATAGTGTCACGTTCAAATCTCCATTGCGGCTGAAGCGCCGACGGCGGGACGTAGCGCCTTCCCGGAGGATTTTTCAAGCGTCACCACGTCGCCGCAATCGATGTGATAGAATCCTGTCGTGGTGGAGATCCCCGATGAGACTTGTCTTTCTGGCAGCGACCGCTTCTTTCTCCCTTGCTGTATCCAGCCAAGCTTTGTTGGCCGATGATGACCCGGCGACCGATGACCAGGCACCTTATGTCGACGACAGGTCGGATGCCGCAGCGGTGGTCCGTTCGCTCTACAGTGCCATCAACCGGCACGAATTCGCCCGCGCCTGGGCTTACTACGGCGATACTAAGCCGGCAAAGGATTTCGACACTTTCGTCAAGGGCTATGACGGCACCGACAAGGTCGACGTGGAAACCGGCGCCATTTCCGATGAAGGTGCCGCCGGCAGCATCTATTACAGCGTCCCGGTGGCCATCCGCGCCACCGACAAGGACGGCAAGGAAGCAGTCTTCGCCGGCTGCTACACGCTGCGCCAGGTCAGCGCTCAGATCCAGGCCCCGCCGTTCCGACCGATCTTTATCGACAAGGGCGCGCTGAAGCCATCCAAGGCCGATTTCGAGGGGGCGCTGCCGCCAAGCTGTGGTGACGGGCCGCCGCCGCCGAAGAAGGACACCGCACTCGAGCAGGTGAAGAAACTGTTCGCCGCCGATTATGGCGATCAGTGTGACAAGCAATTTCTCGGCGAGGAGCCGAACATCTTTTCGATCAAATACAAGGCAAAGGACGCGGCTGCCAGCGATCCCGACAAGGAAACGCGGCTTTTCGAGTTCTACTGCCAAGCGGCAGCCTATAACGCAAGTTCGGTCTACTACATGACCGACGAAGTATCGGGCGTGCGGCAGTTGCAGTTCACCGAGCCCGAAATGGATATCCGTTACGAGAACAATGACAGCGACGGCAAACTGCTGGGCATGGATATCATTGGCTTCCGCACAACCGGCTGGGCGGCCAATTCCGAATATGACGAAGAAGCCAAGACGCTGACCACGTTCAACAAATGGCGCGGCATCGGCGACGCCTCGGACAAGGGGATATACCTGTTCCGTAACGGCGATTTCTCCCTCGTCCAATATGATGTGGACGCGTCTTACGATGGCGAGGAGAACCCGCAGACGGTGGTCGACTACAACACCGCGCCGTAGGGGTCTTAGCAGGAACCGCCGCGCTCAAGCAGTCCTTCACATTCGCCTTCTCGTTTCAGGCCGCGAACGCATCGGCCGGAAGAAGGCGCGAATGTCCTCGACCAGAAGACTCGGTTCCTCCAGCGCAGCGAAATGGCCGCCTCGCGGCATCGATGTCCATCGCTGAACGTCAAAGACCCGCGCCACCCAGGATCGAGGCGGCATCGGCAACTCGCGAGGGAAAAGCGCTACCCCAAATGGCGGCGAAACGCGTTCCAGCGTCTCGAACGCAAGAGGGAACAGTCGATTCTCCTTGTAGAGCCGCAAGGACGAGGTGAGCGCGTTGCTGAACCAATAGAGAGAAACATCCGTAAGGAGCGTGTCCATGCCGAAGGTGCGCTCCACGTCACCGTCGCAATCGCTCCAGCTACGGAACTTCTCGACCATCCAGGCTGCGAGACCGATCGGCGAGTCTGTCAGCGCATAAGCAAGCGTCTGAGGCTTCGTGCCCTGCAGATGGGCATAGGCGCCCTCCGTTGCCGTCCAGGCCGCGGCCTTGTCCAGAAAGGCCTGCTCCTCAACGGTGACTGGTGGCAGACCTGCACCCAAGGGTGGCCGATAGCTCCCGGGAATGTAATTGACGTGGACGCCAAGCACGCTTTCGGAATGGAGCCGTGCCATCCAGGCGGAAACGCCCGCGCCGATGTCGCCTCCTTGGGAAGCGAAGCGGTCGTAGCCGAGCCCGCGCATCAACTGTACCCATAACTTCGCGATGCGGCCGGAATGGAAGCCTGGTTCCGTCGGCGCCTGGGAAAAGCCGTATCCGGGCAAGGAGGGAACTACCACGTGGAAAGCGTCGGCCGGGTCACCACCATGGGCAGATGGGTCTGCCAGCAACGGAATGACGTGTTCCATTTCGATGAACGAGCCGGGCCAGCCATGCGTTATGATCAGCGGCAGCGGCGCCGGTCCGTTGCCTGGCTGGTGGACAAAGTGGACATCTAGGTTGTTCAGCCTCGTCAGATATTGCGGCAGCCGGTTCAGCCGCGCCTCTTGCACTCTCCAGTCGAAGCAGTCTCGCCAGTAATCCGCAAGGCGCTTGATGAACGGCAGCTCGGCCCCATCGCTCCAGCCCGCTTCGCTTAGCGGAATTGGCCATCTTGTTGCGCTAAGCCGGCGCTGGAGATCTTCAAGTTGTTCGTTCGGAATTTGGATCTTGAAGGGGTGGGCGTCCATCGCTGTGCTTCCGATCTGTTGGATCATATCAGCCTACACCTAAGAGGATATCGGTCGAACCATGATTGCCAAAACCAAGGGGCACCTCTGGGCGATATGCCTCAGGGCGCCTTCGACAGCATCCAGTTCAGCGTTTGGCGCCAGTCGACCATGCGGATCGGCGTGCCATGGGTGCCGGTCTCGAACCGGACGAACCGGGTCGGATAGGCTTTCGAGTTCGCAATGATGGAGCGGAAGAAGGCCTCCTGCTTCTCCACGGGAAAGACCGGGTCCTTGCTGCCCTGGCCGAAGAACACCGGCACATGGCGCCTGTAGGCCGGGCTCGACAGGAAACTGTCATCCCATAGCGAGCCGAGCAGCAGCAGCCCGTTGATGCGCCGTCCCGTATCGTTGCGGCCGGCCAGCTTCCAGCACAGCGCACCACCCATCGAGCCACAGGCGACGAAGATTTTCGCGTCCGGCGAGGCCTCGGCATAGTGGCCGATCAGCGCCGCGACCTGGGCCGCGCCCTTGTCGCCGAAATCGGTGAAATCGGGTGAGAGATAGAGGCCGCCATTGCCGGCCATCAGGTTCTTGATTCGGTTGAAGTTGCCGCCGAAGGTGAAGTCGTCGACGCCCTGCTTGCGGCTGCCGCCCTGCCCGTGCAGGTAAAGCACGATGATACCGGCGCCTTCGGTCTTGCCTACGGCGACATGCCTGACATCGCCGGCATCGGTTTTCAGCATCAAATCCCGCTGCACCTTGCGCACGCCGGTGTCGGTATACTTAGCCTGCACGCGCTTTTCCGGCACTTCGTCGCGGTCGTTGATGTCGCGCATCTCGCGATAGTCGATGACGGTGTAGGCGCCTTTGTCCGTGGACGAGAGCGTCGCCGGATAGGCGAAGAGGTCATCCTTGTAGGGTTTTAGTTCGAGGGCGTCGGCGTGAGAGGCGGAGAACAGGAAAAAGAGCGAAATCAGAAGGGCATGGAGCGCGGCTACCCCCCTCTGGCCTGCCGGCCATCTCCCCCTCAAGGGGGGAGATTGGATATCACGCCGCCTTCCGCCAATCTTCAAAGCTGCAGGATAGACGCCGCCATCGAGGCTGCTGATCTCCCCCCTTGAGGGGGAGATGGCCGGCAGGCCAGAGGGGGGTGCGGCGGTACGATTAGCCATACTGCATGGCATGCGTTTTTCGGCTTCGCTTTGTCAATCCTGCAGCACGCCGCCGGCGTCTTCGAGCGCCTCGCGGGTGTCGACGTCGACCGACGCGCCGTCGCCGATCTCGACGTCGATGACATCCAGTCCCTCGGCCTCGACCAGATGGCGGGCGCCGGTGTCGCCCTCGAGGTGAGCGATGCCTCCAAACAGCGCGCGTGGCAGCAGCACCGGATTGCCGCGGCGGCCGTCATGGGCGGCACGCACCACTGAGCGGCCGCCGTCCCTACGGAAGGCCTCGATCAACCGGTCGAGATCGGCCGATGAGATACCCGGCATGTCGCCGAGGACGATCATGGCGCCGGCCGCCTCGGCTCCAACGCGGGCAATGCCGGCTTTTAGAGACGAGGACAGGCCGTCGGCAAAATCCGGATTGTCGGCGAAGATCACGTCGAGGCCCGAGAGCGCGGCGTGCACCCGCTCGCGCTGATGGCCGGTGACGACAACGGTGGCAGAAGCCTTGGAATCGAGCGCCCGTTCAGCGGTGCGGCGCACCAGCGGCTTGCCGTCGAACAGCGCCAAAAGCTTGTTCGGCCCGCCCATGCGGCTGGAGCGACCGGCGGCCAGAAGCACGATCTCGACCTTCAGCCCGGCTCTCGCCGGCAGCGGCTCGCGCGGCTGCGGCCTGGTCGGGATTTCCATCAAGAGGCCGCCAACGCCCATGCCGGCGATGTCCTTGGCGGTGACGTCGAGACCGGCGATCAGCCTGTCGAGCACCCAATCGAAACCGTTCTCCTTGGGGCTGCGGGCGCAACCGGGCGCGCCGATGACGCGCTTGCCGTCCAGCGTGCCCAGCACCAGCAGATTGCCGGGATCGACCGGCATGCCCGCGCGGATCACCGTGCCGCCCGCGCGTTCAATCGCCGCCGGAACGACATCGTTGAAATCGCTCATCGCCGAGGCGCCGAAGATCACCACCATGTCGTTGTCGCGCGCCAGCGCGGCCGCTGCCTCGGCGAGGGGCGCAATTTCATGCGGCGTGCGGCGCTCTGTGGTCAGCCGGCCGCCGGAGCGTGCCAGCCGCGCCTCGGTGACGCGCAGCGTCTTGTCGAGCACGCTGGCCTTGATGCCGGGCAGCACCGTCTGGATGACGCCGATGCGCACCGGCCGATAAGCGTTGACGGCGAAGATCTCGCCACCGGTACAGATTTTCACCACCTTGTCGACCAAAGCCGAGGCGACGGCGAACGGGATGATCTTGACCGTCGCCACCATCTGGCCTTGCTCGACCGGCGCGTGCTGCGCCAGCGTGGCAATGGTGATGGTCGGGTCGACCGTGTTGATAGCGTCGATCATGGCGGCATCGACGGTGAAGACACCGGCTGCCTTGGCATGGAGATTGACCCGGCCGGTCGCGGCGGGTTTTGCCTCGATGTTGCGATGGATCATGCTAGCGGCGATCTTTTCAGCCGCCGCATCTTCGCTCAGATCATCAGCGGTAAGCACCGCCGCGACAATTTCGGTAATGCCGGCTGCTTTCAGCGCCGCCACGTCCTGTGCGCTCAGCGTGTGCGCCTTGCGGAAACGTCGCTCACCCGCCGTGGTGGCATGCGCGAGCACCGCGCCTTCGGCCTGGTCGATTGGAACCGGACCGAATCTCACGCCGCAGCGCCTTTCGATTCCAGCCCGCGCGAGCGAAAGGCGTGGATCGTCTGCGCCAGGATGGCGACGGCGATCTCGGCCGGGCTCGCCGCGCCAATGTCGATACCGATCGGTGCGTGGATGCGGGCGATCTGGTCGGCGCTGGCGCCGAGCGCCAGCAGGCGCTCGACGCGCCTGGCGTGTGTTTTGCGGCTGCCGAGTGCGCCGACATAGAAACAGTTGGCGTCGAGCGCGGCCTTCAGTGCGAAATCGTCGATCTTCGGATCATGGGTGACGGCGGCGAGCGCCGTATAGCTGTCGAGCGGCTGGCGTTTCAGCACATCCTCCGGCCATTCGGCATCCAGGGCTATATCGGGAAAACGGTCCGGGGTGGCGAAGGCGGTGCGCGGATCGACGATCTCCAGGGGATAGCCGGCGATCCTGGCCATCGGCGCCAGCGCCTGACTGATATGGACGGCGCCGACTACCACCAGGCGCGGCTGCGGCAAATGCGCGTTGAGGAAGAAGGTGCGCCCTTCAGCCTCGACCGAACCCGAATTGCCGGTGCGGAAAGCCTTGGCGATCGCTTGCCCGAGATCGCCGGCAACCTGGTCGCCTTCTCGCACGATGCGGTCGCGGCCGTCGCCGAGATCGGTCACCAGGATCGCCGCACGGCGGGCACGGCGTTCGGCATTGAGGGCTTTGAGAGCGTAGGGATCCATGCCTAACCGAGCCGCTCCACATAGACCTTGATGCGGCCGCCGCAGGACAGGCCGACCTGCCAGGCGGTTTCGTCGGCAACGCCGAACTCCAGCATCTTCGCTTTCCCCGAGTCGATGACGTCCATCGCCTCGCTCACCACGGTACCCTCAACGCAGCCGCCCGAGACCGAGCCGTGAAAATTGCCTTCGGCGTCGATGACCAGATGACTGCCGGCCGGCCTCGGCGCCGAACCCCAGGTCTCGACCACAGTGGCGATGGCGACATCCTTGCCGTCCTTCATCCAGCCTTCCGCGATGATCAAGGGGTCGCGGGCCTCATCGAGATAGATGCTGTTGTCCATGATCGCTTGCCTCAAAGTCTGTTTTTCTCTGGGAGCCTGTTTTTCGGAATCCAATATGGCTATGCGGCGCGCCTGACACCAGCGTCCAGCCAGCGACGCGGATCGACCGAAGCGGCCGATTTCTTGTCCAGCGAGGCGCAGAGGTCGGCCAGCGCATCGAGATTGTGCACCGAGCGGAACTCGTCGACATGAGGCAGCATCGCTCTGACGCCGCGGGCCCGCGCCTCGAAGCCGCCAAAGCGCAGAAGCGGGTTGAGCCAGATCAGCCGCCGGCAGGATTTGTGCAGGCGATCCATTTCTTGCGACAGGCCGGAAACATCGTCGCGCTCCAAACCGTCGGTGATTAAAAGCACCACCGCGCCCTGCCCGAGCACGCGGCGTGACCAGTGCTTGTTGAACTCCGCCAGCGTATCGCCGATGCGGGTGCCGCCCGACCAGTCCTTGACCGCCGCCGAGCAGTCGGCAAGGGCGGCATCGGGGTCGCGATGGCGCATCTGCCGCGTGAGATTGGTCAGCCGCGTGCCGAAGACGAAGGTGTGCACGCGCCGCCGTTTTTCGGTCAGCGCATGCAGAAAGTGCAGGAAGATGCGCGTGTACTGGCTCATCGAACCGGAGATATCGGCGAGAACCACCAGCGGCGGATGCACTTCGCGGGCTGAGCGGAATTTCGGCAGGATCAGTTCGCCGCCGGTGCGCGCGGCCGAGCGCATCATGGCGCGTGGATCGATACGGCGGCCATGCAGGTCTGCCTTGAAGCGTCGGGTACGGACCATGTCGAACGGCAGCCGCAGCCGGGCAATCGCCTTCTTGGCGTCTGCCATCTCGTCGGCATTCATCTGGGCAAAGTCCTTGCCGCGCAGCACTTCATTCCCGGAGAAGGTTAGCCGGGCGTCGACTTCGATCTCCGGGATTTCCCTGACCGGCCGATTCTTCTCGTGGCCTTCGAACATGGCCTGGCTGACACGGTTTTCTGCCGCGCGCGGCTTTTGCTTCTCCCTGGTGTCAGGAGCCACCGGCGAGAACATCGCCAGAAGTTTCTCGATCAGCTCGCGCGATTTCCAGAACAGCCGGAAGGCTTCGTCGAAAACAGGGTGATCTTCGTGCCGCGACACAAGCACGGCATGCAGCGTCCAGTAGAAATCGTCGCGCGAACCGATGCCGGCGGCCAGCACCGCCTCGATCGCATCCTTGACCGAAGCCGGCCCGACGCGCATGCCCGCTTTGCGCAAGGTACGGGCGAAATAGACGATGTTGTCGGCGATGCGCCCGTCTTCCGTCGCCTCTCTGGGTTCGGGCGCCTTCACTTGCCCTACTCCGCCGCCGCCAGCTCGGCCTTGACCTCGTCGAGGATACGCCGGCCCTCGCCCGCGCCGATGCGGGCAATGTCGTCCTGGTATTTCAGCAAAACGCCGATCGTGTCGGAGACGGTTTCGGGATCGAGCGCCACCTTGTCGAGTTCGGTCAGCGCGCCGGCCCAGTCGATGGTCTCGGCAACGCCCGGCGCCTTGAATAGTTCGACTTGGCGCAGCTTCTGGATGAACGACACCACTTCGGCCGAAAGCCGGCTGTTGGCCTGCGGCACCTTGCGCCGCACGATCTCCAGCTCGCGCTCGGCATTGGGATAGTCGACCCAGTGATAGAGGCAGCGCCGCTTCAGCGCGTCGTGGATTTCGCGCGTGCGGTTGGTGGTGATGATGACGATCGGCGGTTCCTCCGCCTTGATCGTGCCGAGCTCGGGCACCGTCACCTGGAAATCGGACAGGATTTCGAGCAGGAATGCTTCGAAAGCCTCGTCGGTGCGGTCGAGCTCATCGATCAGGAACACCGGGGCCGCACCCGCCTTGCCGGTCAGCGCATCGAGCACCGGCCGGCGGATCAGGTATTTTTCGGAAAAGACATTGCGCTCCATGTCGGAGCGGTCGACCGAGCCTGCCGCCTCCTCCATGCGGATCTCTATCATCTGCGCGGCGTAATTCCACTCATAGACAGCGGACGAGACGTCGAGCCCTTCATAGCATTGCAGGCGGATCAGCCGGCGGCCGAGTGCCTGCGCCAGCACCTTGGCGATCTCGGTCTTGCCGACGCCGGCCTCGCCCTCGAGGAAGAGCGGCCGCTGCATGCGCAGCGACAGGAACAGCACGGTGGCCAGCGAGCGGTCCGCGACATAGTCCGCGCCGGTCAGGAGATCGAGCGTTTCGTCGATCGTCCGCGGCGCGGGGCGCGGTTTCAGCTCGGTCATTCTTTCTCCGTTGCCGCCTCTGCCCCGCTTTGCAGCACGTGGTAGTCGCGGGCGTGGTAGATCAGCGGCCGCAAATTATCGCCCATGCGCAGGCCTGTCACCTTGCCAAAAAGCACACGATGGGTGGCCAGATCCTTGGTGTCGATCAATTCGCAGTCGAACACGGCGAGAGCGCCCTTCAGGGTAGGCGCGCCCGTCGATATGACGTCCCACTCGCCGAGCCCGAAACGCTCATCGGCCGACAGGCCGGTCAGGCCTGAAAACGCCACCGATAGCGGCTGCTGGTGCGAAGCCAGGGTGTTCAGCGCAAACCGGCCGTTTTGCACGAACAGCTCGTTCTTGGCATTCTCGCGGTTGAGACAGACGAGAACCGTCGGCGGCGTGTCCGACACCGAACAGGCCGCAATCACCGTCGTGCCGCGTTTGCCGGCGGGCCCGTCGGTGGCCACCACATGGACGTGGCCGGCAAAATGCGCCATCGCGTCGCGATAGGCCTGAGGCCCTATGTCGTTCAACTTCAACACCGATGATTTTCCATAAGCGGGAATCCAAGCGTTATATATGGCGGCACACAATAGGCCACAAGCGAAGTGGTTGACGCCAATCCGCAAATTCCCGTGTTGCGCCTGGGGCGGGCAGCCTTTAGGTCTTGGCGGAAGAGACGCTGGAAGCATGCGACCGGCACGGAGGAATTCGTCGTCAGAATGCAACCCCCAACAGCTGTAATAGCGGCACTGCTCTGGCTGCTGCCGGCAAGCGCCGGCGCGCAGACTTTGCTTGTCGGCGTCGCCGCACCCCTGTCCGGTCCGTCGGCGATACTTGGCAAGCAGATCGAGGCGGGTGCTGCCCTGGCAGCAGAAGCCAACGGCGCCGAGATCAGGACGGTCGACGATGCCTGCACCGCCGATGGCGGGGCTGCCGCCGCCAGGGAATTCGCCGCTGCGAAGGCCGATATCGTCGTCGGCTTCCTCTGCACCGAGGCGATCCAGGCGGCGCTGCCGATCCTGAAGGACGCCAACATACCGGTCATCACCGTTGGCGTGCGCACCGAAAGCCTGACCGACCGCCGCGCCAAAACCGGCTGGCCGGTCTACCGGCTGGGCCCGCGCGGCGATGACGAGCGCAATGCGGTGGCCGCCATCCTGACCCGGCTGTGGCAGAGCGAATTGTTCGCCATCGTCGATGACGGCACCATCTATGGCCGCGAAATCGCCGAGACGCTGCGCGCAGCGGCCGAACAGGCGGCGCTGAAGCCGGTCTTCACAGACACCTTCCGGCCCCAGCTCGACAACCAGATCGGGCTGATCGGCCGGCTGAAGAAGGCGGGCGCTACGCATGTCTTTGCCGGTGGCGACGGCGACGACATCGCCATTATGGGCCGCGACGCCGGCCAGCTCGAGGCCGGCATCGTCTTTGCCGGCGGCGAGAATTTGCGCACGCCACCCGGCGATGTGCCTTACGCCGTCGGCACGCTGATGATCGCGCCGCCGGAATGGGCCGATGTCGCCGATCCCAAGGTGCTGGCGGCGTTTACGGCCAAAAACATCGCGCCGGATGGCTATGCCCTGCCGGCCTATGCGGCGGTGGAGATTGCCAAGGCGGCCTCCGCCGCGCCCGAGACCTCGGGCAAGGGGCTGGCCGACGCGCTAACGGGGCATGATTTCACCACCGCGATCGGTCCGCTGCGTTTCGACGACAAAGGCGATCTGAGCCAAAACCTCTATCGCGCCTTCCGCTTCGACGGGACGCGTTTCGTGCCGGCGGAGACGAATTGATGTTTCGCACCGGGCCGCGCAATCTGATCACCGATGTCGCCGGCTTGCGCGTCGGCAACGCGTCGGATGCCAGGCTGAAATCGGGCGTCACCACCGTATTGTGCGACGAACCGGCGGTCGGTGGCGTGCAGATCCTCGGCGGCGCGCCGGGCACGCGCGAGACCGATTTGCTCGAACCGCACAATTCCATCGAGGCGGTTCATGCCGTCGTGCTTTCGGGCGGTTCGGCCTTCGGCCTCGACGCCGCGTCGGGCGTGCAGGCGGCGTTGCGTGAAAAAGGCATTGGCGTCGATGTCGGCGGCTTTCGGGTGCCGATCGTGCCGGCGGCGATCCTGTTCGACCTGCGCAATGGCGGCGACAAGGGTTGGGGCCGTTATCCTCCCTACCGCGACCTCGGCTACGAAGCCGCCCAGGCGGCAACAGTCGACTTTGCGCTCGGCACAATCGGCGCCGGCACCGGGGCGCTGAGTTCCGGGCTGAAGGGCGGCCTTGGCTCTGCCTCGACTGTGCTCGACAGCGGCGTCACCATCGGCGCACTGGCCGCCGCCAACCCGACCGGCTCGGTAACGATCGCGCGGACCCGCTATTTCTGGGCAGCACCCTTCGAGATCGGCGATGAATTCGGAGGCCTCGGCTATCCCTCGCCGATGCCGGACGACGCCAGGCGGATCCTATTGAAATACCGCGACAAGCGTGTCGGTGGACAAGCCGAGGCCGGTGGCAACACCACCATCGCCGTCATCGCCACCGATGCCGTGCTGACCAAGGCGGCAGCCAAGCGGCTGGCCATTTCAGCGCATGACGGCTTCGTGCGCGCCATCTGGCCGGTGCACACGCCGGCCGACGGCGATCTGGTGTTCGCGCTGGCGACGGGCAAGAGCGGCATAGAACTCAGCGCCGACGATGCCGTCGATTTCTTTGCCGCCGCCGGCGCCACCATGGCGCGCGCCATCAGCCGCGGCATCCATGCCGCGACGCCGGCCGATGGCGATCTGTTTCCGGTGTGGTCGTCGCGCTGACTTTCAGTCAGGTCGGGTCGGACTCCTCTTCCTCGAAGCTGACCGCGACATCCGAATTCGCCGACAGCCAGACTTTCTGGCCCTCGACCTCGGCAAGCAGGCTCAAGGGAATGTAGTGGTGATGCCCCTGATGGGCGCCCTCGCCGCTGTCGGCCTTGGTCAACTTGATCCGCTCGCCATCGACCCTGTCGACGGTGCCGATGTGAACGCCGTCGGCGCCGACCACTTCCATATGCTCGCGAATCTTGCTGGCCTCAGTCATGGGGTGTTCTCCTTTTGAAAACGATCGACGATAACAAACAGAGGCGAAATTGGATGCATCGCCTTTTGAATAGCACGATGTTTTGACTGTCTCGTGATAGGGAACGATCGAACCAAGGCAGGCGGAGCGGAACCCCGATGCGAAATCTCGTCCTGATTGGCGTTTGCCTGCTGGTCCATCTGGCATCCGCCATGGCCGCCCGAGCGGGCGATGTCGCCGAGCTTGAAATCCTCGGCTTCAGCAAGGATGGCAGCGTCTTCGCCTTCGAGGAATATGGTGTGGCAGACGGTTCGGGCTTTCCCTATGCCAATCGCTACTACATCAACACCGCCGACGACACGTTCCTGAAGGGCACGCCAATCCGGGTCCGGCTAGAGGATGAGACCGCCTCGCTCGAGACGGCCCGTCAGCAAGCCAGGCAAAAAAGCGAAGCAATCATTGCCCAGGCCGAGCTTACCGCCAACCGCGGCATCACCGCCGGCTTCAACCCGGTGACCGAATTGTCGGCCGACCCGTTCCGCATGGTGGTCAACCCACGGCCGATCTTTTCGCCGGTCGACCCGCCGCTGGAATTCCGGCTGGACGAGATCGGCATGAATGACACCGAAAGCTGCCAGAGCCAGGGCGAGGTCAACGGTTTTCGCCTGCTGCGGATCGAGGCCAGTGATGGCGGCCGGACCCATCTGCTGCATGAGGATAAATCGATCCCGAAAAGCCGTGGCTGCCCGAACGGCTACAGGATCGGCGCGGTGCAGACGTTCTCGATGGACAGCATCAGCGCCTATGCGGTGCTGATCGCGGTGCGCCAATACGGCTTCGAAGGACCGGATTTTCGCTGGATCGCCGTGACCGGACGCCTGTGACATCGCTCGATCAATCCAGTTGGCGCAAGCGCGCCGGAAATCGCGTCAGCCGCGCCATACCATCGACGGGCGCGGCGCTTGTCGGCGCCTTGCTGTGGGCGATGGCCATGGGCGCCAGCGCGCTGACCGGCCTTTGGCTCGACAATTGGGAGACCCCGGAAAAGATCCGCTTCGTCGCCCTGCTGTTTGCGACCGGCGCGGCATTGGCCTTTCCCGTCGGGTTGTTCGCGGCGCGGCTGGTCTCGCTCGACCGGCACTGGGAGGTGGCTTTCGCCGCCGCCTTCGTCTGCCTGCTTGCCACGACGCTCGCCTTCACCGGCGGGTTGTTTGCGCTGCAATACCGCTCCTATTATGCCGAATGGCACGCGGAGGCCTTCACCGCCCGGTGGGCGTTCGAACTGGTCTTCACCTCGCTGACGGCGCTCTACCAGTTCGTGGTGCTGGGTATCAGGCTCTATTTTCCGCTCGGATTCATCGCGCTTGCCGCCGCCAGCGCGTGGTTTGCACGCCAGCAGCGTTGAGCATTCGGTCCGCCTCTGATAGGAGGCGCACTTAACCACCGACACATCAGGACTGACGGATGATCCCTCGCTATTCCCGGCCGGAAATGGTCGCCATCTGGTCGCCGGAAACCCGCTTCCGCATCTGGTTCGAAATCGAGGCCCATGCCTGCGATGCGCTGGCTGAGCTCGGCGTCATCCCCAAGGAAGCCGCCAAGACCATCTGGGAAAAAGGCGGCGCCGCCCAATTCGACGTCGGCAAGATCGACGAGATCGAGGCCGTCACCAAGCACGACGTCATCGCATTTCTGACCCATCTCGCTGAATTCGTCGGACCGGATGCGCGTTTCATCCACCAGGGTATGACCTCGTCGGATGTTCTCGACACCTGCCTTGCGGTGCAGCTCAGCCGCGCCAGCGATATCCTGCTGGCCGACCTCGACGGCCTGCTCGCCGCGCTGAAGCGCCGTGCCTTCGAGCACAAGGACACCGTCACCATCGGCCGCAGCCACGGCATCCATGCCGAGCCGACCACGTTCGGCGTCAAGCTGGCGCAGGCCTATGCCGAGTTCTCACGCTGCCGCGAGCGGCTGGTGCACGCACGGGAGGATATTGCCACCTGCGCTATCTCCGGCGCGATCGGCACCTTCGCCAACATCGATCCCTATGTCGAAGAACATGTGGCGAAAAAGCTTGGGCTGAAGCCGGAGCCGGTGTCGACGCAGGTCATCCCTCGCGACCGCCATGCCATGTTCTTTGCCACGCTCGGCGTCATCGCCTCGTCGGTCGAGCGGCTGGCGACCGAGATCCGCCATCTGCAGCGCACCGAGGTGCTGGAAGCGGAAGAGTATTTTTCGCCGGGCCAGAAGGGCTCGTCGGCAATGCCGCACAAGCGCAACCCGGTGCTGACCGAAAACCTCACCGGCCTTGCGCGCATGGTGCGCTCCATGGCCTTGCCGGCGATGGAGAATGTCGCGCTCTGGCACGAGCGCGACATTTCGCATTCCTCGGTCGAGCGCATGATCGGCCCGGACGCCACGATAACACTCGATTTCGCGCTGTCGCGGTTGACCGGCGTCATCGACAAATTGCTGGTCTATCCCGACAACATGCTGAAGAACATGAACAAGTTCCGTGGCCTTGTGCATTCGCAGCGCGTGCTTTTGGCGCTGACGCAAGCCGGCGTCAGCCGCGAGGACGCCTACCGCCTGGTGCAGCGCAACGCCATGAAGGTATGGGAACATGGCGCTGATTTCCTTGAGGAATTGTTGGCCGACAAGGAAGTCATCGCAGCGCTGCCCGAAGCCGAGATCCGCGAGAAATTCGACCTGGGCTATCACACCAAGCATGTCGACACGATCTTCAAGCGGGTTTTCGGATAGGATCTTCCATGCGGCTGGCTGTCCTTTCCGACATCCATGGGAACCTGCGCGCGCTTGAGGCGGTTCATGCGCAGATCAAAGACGCTTCTCCCGACTAATCGTCAATCTGGGCGATTGTCTTTCCGGGCCGCTATGGCCGGAAGAAACCGCGCAATATCTGATGGCGCAGAATTGGCCGACCGTGCGCGGCAATCACGACCGTGTGCTGGTCGAGCCGCCTGCTTCCGGGTTGGAAGACGTCGATGCTTTCACTCACCAACGCCTGTCCCAGGCGTCATTGACCTGGCTCTCGGCATTGCCGGTCGCCCTGTCGCCTGCCCAGGACATCCTGCTTTGCCATGGCAGCCCCAGTGACGACGACGTGTTCCTGCTCGAGGAAGACGGAGGCAGCCACTTCCACCCGTCCAATGAAAAGCAGATCAGGCACAAGCTGGGCAGCGCCGGCGCCGGGCTGACCTTGTGCGGCCATACACATACGCCGCGCGTTGTGCGCTTGTCGGACAACCGGACAATCCTCAATCCCGGCAGCGTCGGCGTCCAGGCATTCCCCGGCCTGACCGTGACCGGCAGTCCGCATGCCCGCTACGCCCTCGCTACGCGCAAGGACGGACAATGGTCGTTCAGCCATCACGTGGTCAATTATGACTGGACCGAAGCATCCGGCCGCGCCACGGCGACCGGATTCGACAACTGGGCGCACGGGCTGCTGACGGGCTACGCCGCCGGCTCGGTGTAGGACCCGAACCGCCGCTCAGCCTGCGGTGCCCGGCACGGTGCGGATAACCGTGCCCCACGGATCTTCACGGCTCGTTTCCTCGGTTGTCTTGTCCGAGCGCATCTCGACCCAGGCCAGCCCTGAGCGGGACGGATCGCGGCGCCCGGCGCCGGCGCTGTGCCACGAATTGCCACCGATATGATGGTGGTAGCCTCCCGACGACAGGAACACCGCCTGCCCTCCATACTTAGCGACCGTGTCGAAGCCAAATTCGTCGTGCCACCAGGCCTCGGCATCTTCCGGCCGGCCGACGCGCAGATGTACATGGCCGATAATGCTGTTTTGCGGCGCGCCCTGCCAGCCGGCGTCACCGGCCGGCACGCTGCCAACCACGGCGGCCAGATTCAGCCGCTCGGTCGCCATGGCGATCTTGTCGCCGTTCCACTTCCACTCCTGCGGCAGACGGTCCCTATAGATTTCAATGCCGTTGCCTTCGGGGTCGGTCAGATAGAGAGCCTCGCTGACCAGATGGTCGGAGGCGCCCTCGATGCGGATCTTGTTGGCGGCGGCATGGTTTATCCAACGGCCGAGATCGGCGCGGCTGGGCAGAAGGAAAGCGGTGTGGAAAAGGCCGGCGCTGCGCGGATCGTCGGGCTTGGCCGCTGCGTCAGGCTCGATGACCAGCAGCGGGCGCTCGGCAGCGCCCAGCGTGATGGCGCCATCGGCGCGGCTCAATTCCTGCAGGCCGACAACAGCCCGGTAGTAATCGGCAAGTCCTTCGGCGTCGCGCGCCTTCAGGCCCACGCGTGACACGCTGACGGGGGTCGTCGCGGCAAAAGGCAGTTCGCTCATAAGACTCTCCGTTCAGCGCGTTATCCCTAGGGCGCGCCACCAGCCTATTCTTGTTGTCCATCTCTCCCCGCCTCAAATCGTCGATCCTGGTCGTTCACACAAGATGGAAAGAATCGAACAGGTTGTTCACGATTGTGATGCACCGCATGCGTCAGCGCGGGTTGCACGAGACACGGCCGCTCGCTATCTCAGCGCCATGAAAGTCAAAGACGCAGATATTCTGATCGTGCCGGGCTACACCAATTCCGGCCCCGAACACTGGCAGACACGCTGGCAGTCGAAACTATCGACGGCGCGTCGGGTCGAACAGGCGGAGTGGTCGAAGCCGGTGCGCGAGGACTGGACGGCGAGCGTGGCGAACGCTGTCAACGAGGCCGAGCGGCCGGTGGTGATCGTTGCCCATTCGCTCGGTGTGGCGGCCGCGGTGCAGGCCATTCCGCAGTTCAGGAAGCCGGTCGCCGGCGCGTTTTTTGTCGCGCCGCCCGACGTCGCCAACCCGGAGATAAGGCCGCGTCACCTGATGACCTTTGGCCCCTATGCGCGCGAACCGCTGCCCTTCCCGTCCATCGTCATCGCCAGCCGCAACGATCCGTTCTGCGCCTTCGAGGTTGCCGAGGACATTGCCGGCGCCTGGGGTTCGCTGTTCATCGATGCCGGCGAAACCGGTCACCTCAATGAGGATGCCGGCTTCGGCCCTTGGCCGGAAGGGTCGATGACCTTCGCCAAGTTCCTGACCGACCTCAAGGCCTGACCGGGCAAGGCACAACGCCTCAGCCCTTTATCGAATCGTTCATGCTTTTGATGAGTGTCTTTGCGCCGAGCGAAATCAGCGCATGGTCCGAGCCCATCGCCAGCAGCCGGTAGCCCATCGCCACGACGCGGCCGGCAATCGCCGGCTCAACGACGTAGATTGCCGCATGCTTGCCCGCCTTGCGCGTCCGCTCGGCGATGGAGGTGACGGTTTCCATCATGCTTTCCAGCGTCGAATTGACGGTGGCGCCATTCGACCAGGCGATGGAGAAATCCGATGGGCCGAGGAAGATGCCGTCAATGCCCGGCGTGTCGAGGATGCCGTCCAGCGCATCGAGTGCGGCGCGCGTTTCGACCATGGCAAAGGCCATGGTGCGTTGATTGGTGTCGCGCAGCCATTCGGCGTGGTCGCCTTTGCCATGGCGCGGAAAAGCATAGGTCGGGCCCCAGGAGCGCTCGCCCATCGGCGGATATTTCATCGCCGCGGCAAAGAGTTTTGCATCGGCCACCGAATTCACCATCGGTGCAATCACCGCCTCGGCACCGAAATCGAGGGCGCGGCTGGCCATGTCGAAGCGGCCGACCGGAATGCGCACCAGCGCCGGCTTGTTGGCGGCCAGCACCGGCACCAGGCCGCGCAAGACCGAGTCTTCGTGGTGTCCGCCATGCTGCATATCGAGGGTGACGGCGTCAAAACCCTGCTTGGCGATGATTTCGACCGTCAAAGCGTCCGGAACGCCGGACCAGGCGGTGAACAGCGTTTCATCCGCCGCCAGGCGTGACTTCAGGGACATGGGTGCTTTCCTCGTTGGGTAGAGCCTTGTAACAGGCCTACGCGCAGTTTCAGCCGGAAAAGGCTGAACAGGCAAAGAAAAACCGCCCGGCTGGACCGGGCGGTCGATTGGTCCAGCGCTACTCGCTCTAGGTGTTCTTGATCTGCTCGATCGCCTGCGCCATCAGTTCGTCCATGGTGCGGCGGATCTGGTGATCCGACTGGTCGACGCCGGCGGCGTCGAAATCCTTGCGGATCTTGCGGAATACGTCGTGATCGCCAGCTTCCTCGATGTCGGAAACCACAACTTCCTTGGCATAGGCGTCGGCGTCAGTGCCGGACTTGCCCAGCTTTTCGGCTGCCCACAGGCCAAGCGCCTTGTTGCGGCGTGCCGAAGCCTTGAAGCGAAGTTCTTCGTCGAAGGCGAATTTGCGCTCAAAACCCTCTTCGCGGTCTTTCATGCTGCTCATGGCTTCCCTCCGATGAAATCGATTCGCGTTGATGATGGATATGTGTGCTGCCGCAGCACAAACCAAAAGGGCGCGGGCCGGTCAATATGCTACATCGCTTGCTGCGCTGCGGCATTTCATTCCTGAAAGCGGTCGATGGAAAGGATTTGCCGATTGAGCAAACGCTGTGATTGGGATAGACCCGGCATTGAACCCCACCCGTCGCCGCACCAATTTAGGCAGACGGACAGGAACTGGTCGCTTGCCGCCTGCCCGCAAATCCAGAGAAAAATCAGATGAAAAATCGCCGCCGCATTTATGAAGGCAAGGCCAAGATCCTCTATGAGGGACCGGAACCGGGCACACTTATCCAGTTCTTCAAGGATGATGCGACCGCATTCAACAAGAAGAAACATGAGGTCATCGACGGCAAGGGTGTGCTCAACAACCGCATTTCCGAGTACATCTTCAACCATCTGAACCGCATGGGCATTCCGACCCACTTCATCCGCCGGCTCAACATGCGCGAGCAGTTGATCAAGGAAGTCGAGATCATTCCGCTCGAAGTGGTGGTGCGCAATGTCGCCGCCGGCTCGCTGTCCAAGCGCCTCGGCATCGAGGAAGGCACCGTTCTGCCGCGCTCGATCATCGAATTCTATTATAAGGCCGATGCGCTCGACGATCCGATGGTGTCGGAAGAGCACATCACCGCTTTCGGCTGGGCAAGCCCGCAGGAGATCGACGACGTCATGGCGCTGGCCATCCGCGTCAACGACTTCCTCTCCGGCCTGTTCATGGGTGTCGGCATCCAGCTCGTCGATTTCAAGATCGAATGCGGCCGCCTGTTCGAGGGCGACATGATGCGCATCGTCGTTGCCGACGAGATCTCGCCGGATTCGTGCCGGCTGTGGGACGTGGCAACGCAGGACAAGCTCGACAAGGACCGTTTCCGCCGCGATATGGGCGGCCTCGTCGAAGCCTATCAGGAAGTTGCCCGCCGCCTTGGCATCATGAACGAGAACGAGCCGCCGCGCCCGACCGGCCCGGTGCTCGTCGCCTCGACCGATGGCCTCAAAGGCAAGCCGCACTAAGTCTTCATTTCTTGACGCAATTCCGGACGGAAAACCGCTTCAGACTTTTCCTGGAATTGCTAAGTCTTCGAACAGGAACCTGTCCAGCATGATCAAGGCCCGCATCACCGTCACCCTCAAGAACGGCGTGCTCGACCCGCAGGGAAAAGCCATAGAGCACGCTCTGTCCGGACTGGGGTTCGGCGGCGTCGGCCAGGTGCGGCAGGGCAAGGTCTTCGACCTCGAGCTCTCAGAGACCGACAAGGCCAAGGCTGAAGCCGATCTGAAAGCCATGTGCGACAAGCTGCTGGCGAATACGGTGATCGAGAATTACGCGGTGGAGATCGCTTGATATGAAATCAGCTGTCGTTCTTCTCCCCGGCCTCAACCGCGACCGCGACATGATTGCGGCGCTGACCAAGATCTCTGGGCAGGCGCCGGCGACCGTCTGGCAGACCGACACCGAAATCCCTGATGTGGACCTGATCGCCATTCCCGGCGGCTTCTCGTTCGGCGACTATCTGCGTTGCGGCGCCATTGCCGCGCGCATGCCGGTCATGCGGGCGGTGGCGGAAAAGGCGGCCAAGGGCGTCATGGTCATCGGCGTCTGCAACGGGTTCCAGATTCTGGTGGAAGCCGGCCTTTTGCCTGGCGCGCTGATGCGCAATGCTTCGCTGAAATTCGTTTGCCGTGAGGTGAAGCTGCAGATCGCCAACGCCAACACCATGTTCACCCGCCGCTATCAGCCGGGCCAAATCATCCGCACGCCGGTTGCGCATCATGACGGCAATTATTTCGCCGATGCCGACACGCTTGCGCGCCTCGAGGGCGAAGGACAGGTTGTGTTCCGCTATGCCGAAGGCACCAATCCCAATGGCTCGATCAACGACATTGCCGGCATCATCAGCGAGAAGGGCAATGTGCTCGGCCTGATGCCGCATCCGGAAAACCTGATCGAGGCCGCGCATGGCGGCAGTGACGGCCGGGCGCTGTTCGAAGGCGCACTCGGCATCGCCGCCTGATATCTCTTCGAATTCCTTTCAAAACGCGGGGGCGGTTGACCATGAGACTGACGATTGTTCGCCTAGGTCTCCTGGCTGCTGCCGGCTTGGCGTTGGCGTCCTGCCAGTCCAGCCCGAAGAGCGCGCCGGTCCCCACGGGCAAGAGCGCTTCGCTGCTGGCCATGGAACAGGTAGCGATATCGGCCCACAAATGCTGGATCGCCAGCAAGGATCCCGCCTTCAAATCCTATCAGATGGCCAATGAGCTGAATTCGTTCAGCGGCACGCCCCGCTTCCTGCTGGTGCCGGCCAAGCATTATGGCGGCAAGCCGCTGCTGGTCGTCCAGGCGCAAGGCAATTCCAGCCGCGTCGACGTGTTCGGTCCGCTGATGGACGATCCGCTCGGCGCGCGCATCGGATCCGACATTGCGCGCTGGCAAACGGGCAACCCCTCCTGCAACGCGGCCGCCTGACGCCATGGGCCGCTTCCTGCAGTTTGCGGGATTGATCATCGGTCTGGCCGGGCTTGTCCTGCAAGCGTGCATCACCATCCCGGCATCGATGGAAGCCGGCCGCAGTTTTCTCGGCTCCATCGTCTTTCTGTTCAGCTTCTTCACCATCCTGACCAACATCGGTGCAGTGCTGGTCCATGTCTCGCTGCTGTCGCCTTCGGGCTACGCCTGGCTGCCGGCCTTTGCCGGGCCGCGGATGCGGGCGGGCGTGGCGGCTTCCATCGCCCTGGTCTTCATCGTCTACGCGACAGTTCTGGCGCAGCTCTGGCAGCCGCAGGGGCTGTTCCTGCTCTGTGACGTGCTGCTGCACTATGTGACGCCGGTGCTGTTCGTGCTGTGGTGGCTTGTTGCAGGCGCTGACGGCAGGACACGCTGGAGCGACATTTCGTGGTGGATGGCCTATCCGATCGCCTATCTCGCCTATGCGCTGGCGCGCGCACCGATCGCAGGCGAAGTGCCCTACCCGTTCCTCGACGTTGCGAAAAACGGCGCGGCCAACGTCGCCCTTGCGGCGCTGGCCGTCACCGGTGTTTTCCTGGTGCTGTGCATCCTCGCCGTGCTTGCCGATAAGGGCGTCTCACGCCTCAGGGCTCCGCGCACCCGTCGTTGACGAACCGGCTCCGGGTCAGTCCCAGAGCCGTCGGATCCCTTCACGGTAGGCGTCGCCACGCGAAACACCGATATCCCTGAGCTGCTCGTCGGTCATTTCCAGCAAGGCCAGGCGGCCGCGACGGCGCTCGATCAACGCTTCGATCCATCGCGCCAGCGATCTGACCACATGCACGATCCGGCCGACAAAGCCTCGCCGGCTGGACGGCCCGACCAATTCAATGCCCGCGCAGCGGATTGTCTCGATTGTATCCATTGTTTTTCTGCCAACCTTGCAAATTGTACCCATCTTGGTACGGTTCTGATATGCATTGACACCCGATCTGGTGCAATATACAGAATTGTCACCATGACAAATTGGCTCCCTGACCTCACCATCGGTTCCGGCCCGCTTTACCAGCGCCTTGCCGACAGCATCGAGTCGGACATCGACAAGGGCGTTATCGATGCCGGGGCAAAATTGCCGCCGCAGCGCGATCTCGCCTATGACATCGGCACGACGGTCGGCACGATCGGCCGGGCCTATCAGCTGCTGCGCGAACGCGGGCTGGTGAGCGGCGAAGTCGGACGCGGGACCTATGTGCTGGCGCAGCAATCGGAAGCGGCGTCACCCGAATTCGCCGAGCCGGCCGTGCAAGGCACGCGCTATGTCGATGCACCGCCCGGCAAGCTGCGTTTCGACAGCACTGCCGCGCCCGACATCGGCCAGGGCGCCATTGTCGCTGACATGCTCTCGCGCACGGTGCAGGATCACCCGCACGAGATTTCGAGCTACACCAGGGATTTTCCGGAGCGCTGGTTCGAGGCCGGCGCCCGCTGGCTGTCGCGCAATTCGTTCCGTCCGGCGGCCGACACCATCGTTCCCACGCTTGGCACACATGCCGCGGTGATGGCGGCGATTGCGGCACTGACCACACCGGGCGACTATGTCGCCTTCGAGCACCTCACCTATTCGCAGATCGCCCGCAGCGCCGGGCTGATCGGGCGGCGCATAGCACTGGTGGCATCGGACGAAGAAGGCCTCGATCCCGAGGATTTCGAACGCGTCTGCGCGCAAAAGCACCCGAAGATGATCTTCCTGATGCCGACGGTGCAAAACCCGACGCTGGCGATCCTGTCGGTTTCGCGCCGCGAGGCGATCGCTCGTGTCGCGCGCGCGTACAATGTCATCGTCATCGAGGACGATCTCTATGGCGGCCTGACCGAAGATCCGACGCCGCTCATCGCCGAATATGCACCCGAGCGCACCATTGTCGCCGGCGGTCTGTCGAAATCGGTCGCGGCAGGTGTTCGCGGCGGCTGGCTCTCCTGCCCGCCCGCCTATCGCCATCGCATCCGCGTCGCCCACAAGATGATGACCGGCGGGATGCCGTTCCTGCTGGCGGAGGTGAACGCGCGGCTGGTGCTGTCTGGGCAGGCTGGCGATATCCGCAAACGCAGCATTGCCGAAATTGCCGCCCGCATCGCCATCGTGCGCGAGACACTGGCGGGTTTCGCCTTCAAGTCACACGGCAGCGTGCCCTTCGTCTGGCTGACGCTGCCCGATCCCTGGCTGTCCGGCACGTTCAGGAGCGCATGCCTCGAAAATGGCGTGCTCCTCGACGACGAGGACGAGTTCAAGGCGGGGCGTTCCGAGCAGGTTTTTCACGGCGTGCGTTTCGGCGTCTCGCAGCCAAGGCGGCGCGAGGACATCACCGGCGGCGTCGCGGTGATCCGGCGGCTGCTGGAGGAAGGCCGCGCCGGCTACGACAGTTCGTCCTGAATCGTTGGCGCTAAACCGTGCCCCTGCGTACCGATCTTAGGTTCAGCCCTCTGCCTTGAAGTTTTTGGCTTCCTTCGCGCCCTTGTCCTTGCCGTGCTTCTCGGCCAGGTCCTTGGCCTGCTTGGGCGAAACGTCGGTGGTCTCGGCAATATGCATGGCCTCCTTGTCGGAGAGGCGATTGTCTTTCTTGCCTTGCTTGGTGGCCATGTCGAAATCTCCTGATTGCTTTGAGGCCTAACGGCCGGGATGCCATAGCGTTCCCCAGCGGCTCCCGCTACCATCGTCGCCCTGTGGTTTTCCGGCGTTTTTCGTCATCCAATGGGGTGTATCACGCCAAAGCTTGCGATATGAGGGGACTCAAATTCCCCTCTTCCATGGACATCAATCGCCGCCCATGACCATTTCCAATTCCGTGCCGATCACCCCGGAACTCATCGCCGCGCATGGGCTGAAGCCCGACGAATACCAGCGCATCCTCGACCTGGTCGGGCGCGAACCGAGCTTTACCGAACTCGGCATCTTCTCGGCGATGTGGAATGAGCACTGCTCCTACAAATCCTCGAAGAAATGGCTGCGCACGCTACCGACCACCGGGCCTCAGGTCATCCAGGGTCCGGGCGAGAATGCCGGCGTGGTCGATATCGGCGATGGCGACTGCGTCGTCTTCAAGATGGAGAGCCACAACCATCCCTCCTACATCGAGCCCTACCAGGGTGCGGCGACCGGCGTCGGCGGCATATTGCGCGATGTCTTCACCATGGGCGCGCGGCCGATTGCGGCGATGAATGCGCTGCGCTTCGGCGCACCCGACCATCCCAAGACCAGGCACCTGGTCAGCGGTGTGGTTTCCGGCGTTGGCGGCTACGGCAATGCGTTCGGCGTGCCGACGGTCGGCGGCGAGGTCAATTTCGACGCCCGCTACAACGGCAACATCCTGGTCAATGCCTTTGCCGCGGGCCTCGCCAAGACCGATGCGATCTTCCTGTCGGAAGCCAAGGGCGTCGGCCTGCCGGTCGTCTATCTCGGCGCCAAGACCGGCCGCGACGGCGTCGGCGGCGCCACGATGGCCTCGGCCGAGTTCGACGACAAGATCGACGAGAAGCGCCCGACCGTGCAGGTCGGCGATCCCTTCACCGAAAAATGCCTGCTCGAAGCCTGTCTTGAGCTGATGGCGTCTGGCGCCGTTATCGCCATCCAGGACATGGGGGCGGCCGGCCTCACCTGTTCGGCGGTCGAGATGGGCGCCAAGGGCGACCTCGGCATCGAGCTTCACCTCGACCAGGTGCCGGTGCGCGAAGAGCGCATGAGCGCCTATGAGATGATGCTGTCGGAGAGCCAGGAGCGCATGCTGATGGTGCTGCGCCCCGAGAAGGAAAAGGAAGCCGAGGCGATCTTCCACAAATGGGGCCTCGACTTCGCCATTGTCGGCAAGACCACCGACGATCTGCGCTTCCGCGTCATTCACCAGGGTGACGAGGTCGCCAACCTGCCGATCAAGGACCTTGGCGACAAGGCGCCGGAATATGACCGCCCCTGGGTCGAGCCGAAGAAGCCTGCGGCGCTCGCAGCCGGCGATGCGCCGAAGGCCGATGTCGCCGATGCGCTGTTGAAACTGCTCGGCGGGCCGGACCTGTCGTCGCGGCGCTGGGTGTGGGAGCAGTACGACACGCTGATCCAGGGCAATTCGCTGCAGCTTCCGGGCGGCGACGCCGGCGTGGTGCGCGTCGAAGGCCATCCGACCAAGGCGCTCGCCTTCTCCTCCGACGTGACGCCGCGCTATTGCGAGGCCGACCCGTATGAAGGCGGCAAGCAGGCGGTGGCCGAATGCTGGCGCAACCTTACCGCCACCGGCGCGCTGCCGCTGGCGGCGACGGACAACCTCAATTTCGGCAATCCGGAACGGCCTGAGATCATGGGCCAACTGGTCGGCGCGGTGAAAGGCATTGGCGATGCCTGCCGCGCGCTCGGCTTCCCGATCGTGTCGGGCAATGTCTCGCTCTACAATGAAACCAACGGCCAGGGCATCCTGCCGACGCCGACCATCGGCGGCGTCGGGCTGATTGCCGACTGGTCGAAGATGACCCGTATCGGCTTTGCCGCCGAGGGCCAGATGATCCTGCTGGTCGGCGCACCCGCAAGCTGGGGCAGCCATCTCGGCCAGTCCGCCTATTTCAGGGACATCCATGGCCGTACCGACGGGCCGCCGCCATCCGTCGACCTCGCGCACGAAAAGCGCGTCGGCGACCATGTCCGCGCGCTGATCGCGTCGGGCGTCGTGACCGCGGCCCATGACCTTTCCGATGGCGGCTTGGCGATAGCCCTGGCCGAAATGGCGATGGCGTCCGGCATCGGCGCCACAGTTCCGGGGCTCGCCGGCACCGACCCGATCCCGGTCTGGTTCGGCGAAGACCAGGGCCGCTACCTGCTGACGCTGTCCGTCGATCCGCAGAGCAAGGAATGGGACGCCATCCGCGAGGAACAGAGCAAGCTCGGCATCTTTGCGCCATGGATCGGCTCGACCGGTGGAAACGAACTGAAGCTCGGCGATGCCAGGGCGATCCCGGTCAGCGAATTGACCGCCGCCCACGAAGGCTGGTTCCCGAACTTCATGGACAAGTCCAGTTGACCAGCCTGGCAGCCCGGACGCTGATCGCAGTCGTCTTCTGGCCGTCGCTGTTCTTCTTCTGGTTCCTCGGGCCGTTCGTCTTTTTCCTGCTGTCGACGACCTCGAGCGAGGTCTGTCCGCTGCTGGAAAGGCGTGACCAGTTCCTTGAGGCGGCCAATGGCACACTGCAGATGCTGGCCTTGCAAAGTCTGATCTATGCGATCCCCATCGTCTGCCTGGTGCTGTGGAGCCGCCTTTTGCCGAACCCGGCGCGCGCAAGGCATGTCGCCACCTGCATCAAGCTCTTTGCCATTGCGGTCATTACCGGCGCGCTGTGGGAATACGGGTCATCGCTGATCTGCGACGGCTATGGCCAACCATTCTTTTCGCCCTTGTGGCAGATGACCAGCTATCTCCCGATTATCAACCTGGCGCTCAACATCCCGCTCTATGTCCTGGTGTTCAGCCTTGGCCGGGGGTTCTCGACCCGCGACGACATTACCGAAGATGGTGTGGTTCACCCGCGGCAGGATGGCCCTTAGACACTGCGTCGCCGACAGAACGGCTTCAACCCGGACCAGAAAGGCTTTAGGCTGCCGTGCGAGTCACTCGTGCCTAGCCGCCCAGAACAGGATTTTGCCATGGCAATGGATGCCCACGACATCGAAAAACTGATCAAGGACGGCATTCCGGACGCCAAGGTGACGATCCGCGACCTCGCCGGCGACGGCGATCACTATGCAGCCGAAGTGGTGGCCGAGAGCTTCCGCGGAAAGAGCCGCGTCCAGCAGCACCAAATGGTCTATGATGCGCTGAAGGGCAATATGGGCGGCGTGCTGCACGCGCTGGCCCTGCAGACCAGCGTGCCGGACTGAAGCCAGACTGGCCTACTGTTTCTGCGGCTGCTTCGCCGACACTGACGTGATCGGCTTCGCCGACACTGAGATGATCGGGCCCGCCGGGTATTTTCCGCCGACGATCATTCTTTTCCCATCCGACAGCGCGGAGACCGCGCCGTCGAGGAACAGCGCGTTGCGGCATTGTAGCGCGTCGCGGAACAGCCGCGCAAAGCTGCCGAAACTGACCTCCGACCGCGAGATCGCCAGCACGACGGTGTTTTCGTCACGCACCCCGACGCCGTTCCTGATGTAGCGCGAGGTGCCATTCGCCTCGAAGCGCGGATGTAGCACGCCATCGATCACCAGCATCGGGCCGGACTGCGTGGCGAAGGCAACATCGGGTTTGGCGACGGCATAGGCGTTGCTTTCCATGACAGCCGCCTTGCCGTCATTGCCCACCAGAAAGACGCCGTTCGGTTTCAGGAAGAAATTGCCTTCGCCGTCGGCAAGATTGAGCCGTGACTTTTCGCTGCCGTTCTCGACCAGCAGGCCGACCGGCGACAAATCCTCGTGATACATGCCGCCATTCATGGCGAGCAGCACCGGCCTCCCCTCGCCCGCAACCGCCTTGTCGAAGGCTTCGAGCGAACCAAAAGGCTTGCCATCGGCGCTGGCGTGGAAAACACCGATGCTGTCGGCGCGAAGATCGATCTCGCAGACGACATAGGTCACCGCCTCGAAGGCGACATTCCGGCAAGGCGCGGGCAGGTCACCGCCAATGACCAGCGGCGGCGGCTCCGGGCGTCTCGGCCACCAGACAACGGCAATCGCCGCCAGCAGGATGGCGATCGGAAGGGCGGCGCCATATCGTCTTTTCATCATGTTCCGAAGGCTGCAATCGGCTCGGATGCTTGGCCCAAGACAGGCGATCCTTTGCGCCATTTCCGCGACGGCGGCGCAAACATCTTGTTTCGGCCCATCTATGGGTTTATTTGATGGCTATGCTTCGAGCCTGACTCCCACAGGCGTGAAAGGATATCTCATGAGCGGCATCAACGACTACATCGACAGCGAAGTGAAGGGCAACGACGTCGTCCTTTTCATGAAGGGCACGCCCGGTTTTCCGCAGTGCGGCTTTTCCGGCCAGGTCGTCCAGATCCTCGATTACATCGGAGCCGACTATAAGGGCGTCGACGTGCTGACCTCGGCCGAACTGCGCCAAGGCATCAAGGAATATTCGAACTGGCCGACGATCCCGCAGCTTTACGTCAAGGGCGAATTCGTCGGCGGCTGCGACATCATCCGCGAAATGTTCCAGGCGGGCGAGCTGCAGACGTTGCTCGTCGACAAGGGCGTCAGCGTCAAAGCGACAGCCTGATTCTGAGTTGAGACGGGGCAGCCCCGCCCCGGCAAAATGTTACCTCCCCCTATCGGAGTGAGGACGAACTTATGCGCCGGCATGCCGGCGCATATTCGTTTTGAAGATCGGACCCGCCGTGGACCAGCCAGCAAAAGCGCCCCAACAGGCACGCAAATTGCCTATTCCGCGCTGGGAATTCATCGCGCTGTGCGCGGCACTGATGGCGTTGAACTCGCTGGCCATCGACATCATGCTGCCGGCACTGCAGCAAATCGGCGCCACGCTTGGCGTTGAGAATGAAAACCACCGCCAGTATGTGATCACCGCCTATATATTGGGCTTCGGTGGCGGACAGCTTTTCTTCGGACCGATCTCGGACCGGTTCGGGCGCCGCGCGCCGCTCGTTGCCGGGCTGGCGATCTATGTCGTGGCGGCTGCGGCCGCGGCCATCGCCCCGTCATTCGCCGTCCTGCTGCTGTGCCGGCTGGTGCAAGGCATCGGTGCGGCGGCGACCCGCGTCATCGCCGTCTCGATCGTGCGCGACACGTTCGACGGTCGGCGCATGGCCGAGGTGATGTCTCTGATCTTCATGGTGTTCATGGCCATCCCGGTGATCGCGCCTGGGATCGGCCAGGTCATCATGCTGTTCGCAACATGGCACTGGATCTTCGTCACCATGGCCGTCGGGGCGCTGATCGTGTCGGCGTGGTCGCTGCTGCAGCTGCCGGAGACGCTGCATCCGGAGTACCGCCGGCCGCTGACAGTCTCATCCGTCGTCGGTGGTTTCCGCATCGTGCTCACCAACCGCATGGCGCTTTGCTACGCCTTTGCCAGCACCTTCATTTTCGCCGCCATGTTCGGCTTCATCGCCTCCGCACAGCAGATCTATGTCGACATTTTTCATGTCGGCGAATTGTTTCCTGTCATCTTCGCGGGTGTCGCCGGCGTTCTCGCTTTTTCGAACTACCTCAACTCGCGCCTGGTCGGCCGCATCGGCATGCGCCGCCTGTCGCAGAGCGCACTGCTGTTGTTCCTGGTGATCAGCCTTGCCTGGCTCACCGTTTCGCTTCAAATGAAGATGCCACTCTGGCTGTTCATCACCTTCTTCGCCAGTGCGATGCTCCCGTTCGGCGCGCTCGGCGCCAATTTCAACGCGCTCGCGATGGAGCCGCTCGGCCAACTGGCGGGCACCGCGTCGTCCATCCTGGGCTTCATGCAGACTTTTCTCGGCGGCATCCTCGGCACGCTGATCGGCCAGGCCTTCAACGGCACGGTGACGCCGCTTGCCGCCGGCTTCTGCAGCGTCTCGGTCGCGGCCCTCCTGATGATCCTGATCGCCGAGCGCGGCAAGATGTTCCAGCCGCACAACCCACCCATTTCAGGGCACGTTACCGACCTGCATTGAGCGACGCGCCTTGAGATTGTTGGTCTCAAAACCGCATCCACCTTTATGCGACGCGTTTCAGGATGCGCCGCCAATCACTGCCGTGAAACGAGGGAACAGCGGGCGCCCTGCGATGGCGCCACCCATGCTGTCCGACAGCGGCATCGGCAGAGCCTTGTCGAGCGCTTCGAGCACGGATGACACAAAGACCCGGTTGAGCGAGGCATCATCTCCCATATGGGAGAAAGTGGCGCGCGGTTTGCCCATCAGCGTGCCGTTTTTGCGAATTGAGAAACTCAGCGTCAGGGTCATGCCAGCACTTCCAGGCGGCGGCTGCCAACAGGCAAAGATCGCGGAAAACATCTCGTCTATGGTATCGACGGGATCGCGACTGCCGCACGCGCGTTCCTGCGATCTTGCCTCAGTGGCGCCAGCGGCGGCCAAGGCAAGTGCAAGCGCCGTTGCAACAATTGCGGACCGATGTTTCATTTCGCAGCTTCCGACTTCGCGAGAGATTGGACACTATAACAGAGCCAATATACTTGACGAAAGCCTCTACCAGCAGTTGGACCGATTATTGCGCCCAGAGTTCCCTGCGCAACTCCTGCCAGCTTTCCTTGTCCGGGGCGACAAGAATGCCGCCGTCGATATGCGAGGGCAGATAGGCGCTGCCGTCGATCCGCGCGGTGTAGCCGCCGGCCTCGGCGTGGATCAGCACACCGACCAGATGGTCCCACGGCATCAGTTTGTTGTAGACGACGAAATGGGCATGGCCGCTGGCCAGAAGACGGTATTCATGTGCCGCGCAGCGATAGCCGAACTGCGACAGGGTCTTGGTCTGGTTGCGCGCCAGGAGCGAGCGTTGCGGTTCCGCCAGATATTGCCAGGAGACGGAGCCGGTCATCTGCGAGATCGGCACGGCATCGGCGACATGCACCGTCTCCAGCGCGCCATGCGCATGGCGGATATGGCTGCCGGCGCCCTTGGCGCCGATCAGCCAGTCCCGGCCTACGGGGTCATGGATGATACCGGCGACGGTTTCGCCCTTGACGACGACGCTCAGCATGACGCCGAAGAGCGGCACGCCGGAGGCGAAGTTGAAGGTTCCGTCGACCGGGTCGACGACGAAGGCGAGGTCGGCATCACCGAGCCCCTGAAGCAGCGCCGGATTGTCGGAACAGGCTTCCTCGCCGACGATCATCGCCGTGGGATAGCGCTCGCGCAGCCTGGCCGTGATCAGCCGCTCGGCGTTGATGTCGGCCTCGGTCACCAGGTCGGCAGCCGAGGTCTTCTGTCTGATGTCGCCCTCGCCCAGCCGGCGAAAGCGTGGCATGATTTCGGCCCTGGCTGCATCGGCGAGAAGCTCGGCCAGCCAGTCGATCGCTTGGTCATCAAATATCATCGGAAATGTCTTGTCCTGTGCTGAGGCTGCCATTGAGGGCGGCAAAGTCGAACAGCTTTCTGTCGAGCAGATGCGACGGCCTGGTGTTGGACAGCGCGCGCAGCATCGTGTCCTTGCGGCCCGGCATGCGCTTTTCCATATCGTCCAGCATCGCCTTCATGGCGTTGCGCTGCAGGCCTTCCTGGCTGCCGCAGAGATCGCAGGGAATGATCGGGAATTTCATCGCGGCGGCGAATTTCTCCAGATCGACCTCGGCGCAGTAGCTCAGCGGCCGCAGCACCATGACGTCACCGTCGTCATTGAGCAGCTTTGGCGGCATGGCGGCAAGGCGGCCGCCATGGAATAGATTCATGAAGAAGGTTTCGAGAATGTCCTCACGGTGGTGGCCGAGCACCAGCGCCGAACAGCCCTCCTCGCGCGCGATGCGATAGAGATGGCCGCGCCGCAGCCGCGAGCACAGCGAGCAATAGGTGCCGCCCCGGGGCAGCTTGTCGGTGACCACCGAATAGGTGTCCTGATACTCGATGCGATGGGCGATGCCATGCGCATCGAGGTAATCGGGCAAAATGTGCTTCGGAAAGTTCGGCTGGCCCTGGTCGAGATTGCAGGCCAGCAAATCGACCGGCAAAAGGCCGCGCCATTTGAGATCGAGCAGCACGGCGAGCAGGCCGTAGGAATCCTTGCCGCCGGACAAAGCCACCAGCCAGCGGTCGCCGGGCCTCGCCATGGCGAAATCCTCGACCGCCTGACGGGTCAACCGCAACAGCCGCTTACGCAGTTTGTTGAACTCGACGGAAGACGGCACGTCGGCAAACAGCGGATGGAAGCCGCCTTCAGCAATCGGTTCAACTGTGTCGATGTCTGCCAGCATGTTCATGGCTTGTCGCTTTCCATAGCCGAGAGTGCCGGATTAGCGGACATGGCCGACAAAGAAAAGGCCGCCTCGACGGGCGGCCCTTTCCGGTATCGCAGAAAAGCGATCGATCAGCGCGAATAGAATTCGACGACCAGGTTCGGCTCCATCTGCACGGCGAACGGTACGTCGGCCAGGCCGGGGATGCGCGAGAAGGTCGCGACCATCTTGTTGTGATCGACTTCGATATAGTCCGGCACGTCGCGCTCGGCGAGGCCGACCGCTTCCAGCACGATGACCAGCTGCTTCGACTTTTCGCGCACTTCGACGACGTCGCCCGGCTTGCAACGGTACGAGCCGATGTTGACGCGCTTGCCGTTGACGTTGACGTGGCCGTGGTTGACGAACTGGCGAGCCGCGAAAATGGTCGGCACGAACTTGGAGCGGTAGACGACCGCGTCGAGACGCGACTCGAGCAGGCCGATCAGGTTCTCGGAGGTGTCGCCCTTGCGGCGATCAGCCTCTTCATAGACCTTGCGGAACTGCTTTTCGGAGACATCACCATAGTGACCCTTCAGCTTCTGCTTGGCGCGCAGCTGCAGGCCGAAATCGGAAAGCTTGCCCTTGCGGCGCTGGCCGTGCTGGCCGGGGCCGTATTCACGCTTGTTGACCGGGGACTTCGGGCGGCCCCAGATGTTTTCGCCGAGACGGCGGTCGATCTTGTACTTCGCGGATTCGCGCTTGCTCATCGCATTCCCTTTCAAAACAAACCACCCGGAGCCTCATGGTCCGGGTGAAGGAAACGCGCCCTCCTCTGGCCTCCGTTTTCGAGGCCTGACAGGGTTTTCCCACGCAACGCGGCGGAAAACCCACGGGACACGTCAGTCTAGACAAAACCCAGGAAACGATAAACCTGCTTTCCCGGGCTTGCCATGCAAAAGAAACAACCGGGCATTGCGGCCCGGTGTTGGTGCGCTCGTTAAACGGAGATTTGAGCAGAGTCAAGCGCGTCGCTCGCGCTGGGCCCGGCAACCATATCACGTCTTTGGCGTTGAGTGCCGTGCCGGATGCGGCGGGAGGTTGTCCCGCCGACGGCATTTAGGAAGGGACTGGAGCCAAAGGAGCCCGAAGTCGCATGAAGAAGTTTTTCCTCTCGTTGGTCGGTGCAGCCGTCCTGGCCGGGACGATGTCGATCGCCGTGCCCGAGCCAGCGATGGCCAAGCATTGGCAGGGCCACAAGCATCGTCAGACCTGCCATGTCGTGGTGAAGAAGAAGGTCATCTGGCGGCATGGCCACAAGAAGGTCATCCGCTACAAGGTGAAGCGCTGCTGGTGACGTCAGGGGTTTCGGGCTTGGCCTGAACCGAAGAAGCCCGTGGTTTCAGTCTGCCGATTTCTTCTCCGGCAGGCCTTTGCGCTTGGTCTCTGCGAATTCCTCGAGCTGTTTTTCGCTCATCGAATTGTACATCGACTTCGACGCGCCTTGAAGTTCGCTCTTCCTGGTCCCGCCGCGCTTGGCCGACAGGGCTGCGCCAGCGGCCTTTTGCTGTGCTTTTGAGGTTGCAGGCATATCGGCTCCTCCTTTGCTGCCAGAGGAAGAAACGTTGCGCTCCGGCGACGGTTCCAGCGCTGGCGGTCAACTTCCGTTCCGCGCTCATGCCTGCCCATGGTCGGCCGGCACTGCCGGCAAAACCACCTTCCCGTGCCCGCAACGCCGGTGTAGGACGGCGCCATGAAATCGTTGAACGATCCCTCGCAGGCACTCGCCACCGGCCTCGCGAAAATCCGCACCGAGTTCCATGTGCCGGAGGGATTTCCCCCTGATGTAATGGCCATGGCACAGACGGCGGCCAGGCGCGTGCCCGACCAGCATGCCGACCGCACGGCGATGCCCTTCGTGACGCTCGATCCCGCGACTTCCACCGATCTTGACCAAGCGTTTTCGATCGAAGCGAGCGGTAGCGACCTTCTGTTGCACTATGCGATTGCCGACGTAGCCTGGTTCGTCGCGGACGGCGACGCGGTGGATCGCGAAGCCTGGGCGCGGGGCGAAACCCTGTATTTGCCGGACGGCAAGGCCGGGCTCTATCCCCGGGTCATTGCCGAGGGCGCCGCGAGCTTGCTACCCGGCGGTCCGCGTCCGGCTGTCATCTTCACGGTCCGGATCGCCGACGACGGAGCGGTAAGGCTGGATGGCGCGGAGCGGGCAATCATTCAAAGCCGCGCCAAGCTCGCCTATGACAGCGTGCAGGCCGCCGACGTCCCAGTCGGCTTCGCCGAAATCGCGCGGCGCATGGCGGCGGCCGAAGACCGTCGCGGCGCTTCGCGCGTCGACCCGCCCGAGCAGGAGGTGGAACAGCTTGCCGATGGCACGTTCCAGCTTGCGTTCAGGCCGCTGCTGCAATCCGAGCAAGACAACGCAGCACTTTCGCTGGCCGCCAACATGGCGATTGCCGACGCCATGCTGGCACACCGGACCGGCTTGTTCCGGGTGATGGCGCCGCCCGATGCTTCCAAAGTACAAAGACTGCGCAGCGCGGCACGGGCCTTAGGCCTGTCCTGGCCTCCTTCGACCAACCTGTCCGACTATCAGCGAACCCTCGATCCGACGAACATGCAACAGGCAGCGCTGATGCTGGAAATCCGCCGCGCCGGCTCCGGTGCGTCCTACCAACCCTATGAAGAAGGCGTTGTCCCCTGGCACGAGGCGATGGCCGCGACCTATGCCCACGCCACCGCGCCCCTGAGGCGGCTGGCCGATCGCTACGTCGTGCGCTGCGTGCTGGCCATCGCCAACGGCCAGCCGGTGCCGCAAGCCGTTACCGAGGCGTTTTCCAGACTGCCTAAGGTGATGGGCCGCGCAGGCGCCCGCGCCTCGCAGATCAACCACGCGGCCATCGGCCTTGCCGAGGCGGTGATGCTGAGGGGGCGCGTGGGTGAAACATTCAAGGCCGTCGTCACCGACGTCGGTGATCAGCGTGCGCGCGTTCAGCTCTCGGACATGCCTGTCGTTGCGAATGTGAAGGCCTCAGGGTTCAGGCAGGGCGATGGCCTGACGCTAAGGCTTGTTTCGGCCGATCCGGATCGGCGCGTCATTGTCTTCGAACCCGTCTAAAGCGCGTCGGCGACGCGCTTTAGTTTTTTTGTTTTTATGCATGTCGTTGTCCCAAAACCGCTGCGCACTTTTGGGCGACATGCATTAGCGTGCGCTCAATCCAAAACCCTGCATCAGCCGGCTGATTGCGAAGTCCGCCTTTCCCGAGGTAAAGACGGCGATGTCGGGCTCGCTTTGCGGCAATGGCCCGTCGACAGCCGGAAGCAGAGACAGAGCACGCCGCGCAATCGCTTCGGCCGGGTCGATCCAGTCGACCGGCCAGGGCGCGGTCTTGCGCATGCGATTGGCCAGGAACGGATAGTGCGTGCAGGCGAGCACGACGATGTCCGTGCGCAAATCGTCATGCTGGACAAAACACGGTGCGATCTCGGCACGCACGGCCTCCTCGTCGACAAAGCCCTCGCGCATGTAGGCCTCGGCCAGTCCGGCGAGATTGTTGCTGCCGACCAGCCGGACATGGCATTTCTGCGCCCATTTGCCGATCAGGTCGCGCGTGTACTGGCGCTTCACCGTGCCCGGCGTCGCCAGCACCGAGACCAGCCCGGACCGGGTGCGCTCGGCAGCCGGCTTGATTGCCGGCACCGTGCCGACAAAGGGATGGCCCGGGAACTTTTCCCGCAACGCATCGATCACCAGCGTCGAAGCGGTATTGCAGGCGACGACCGAAATTTCCGGATCAAAACGGTCGAGCAGCTTGGCGAAGAGCTCGACTATATGGGCCTGCAGCGCCGGCTCTTCCCAGGCGCCGTAGGGAAAGGCCTTGTCATCGGCGACGTAGACGAAGCGCCGGTCAGGCATCAGCACGCGCGCTTCGCGCAGCACGGTCAATCCTCCAACGCCGGAATCGAACATCAGGATCGGACGGTGGCTCATTGATATCGGACCATGAAAGAGGCTGGATCAGAAGGCTTGGCGGTCATTGGCCAATGCCGTTCTATCTGCAACCATCATGGCCTTGAAGTGGCGAATGTTAGCAACTTCCATGCAAAGCCGGCGAAGACGACCTTGCCTCGGTTGCTCTAGAGCCCGCGCTTGCCGAAGCCGGCGGGCCGCGGACGGCCCAGAGGCTGGGCGGACGGCACCGAGCGCGTGGCCGGTTTGGCGTTGCGCATAGAAGACTGTGCCGTGCTGCTGGCCATCCGGCCGAATCCCGCAGGCATGGGCGTATCGCCATCGAAATCGAAAACCGATGTCAGTTCGTCGATATTGATGCCCGCCACCGGCTTAGCCACCAGGATCGTGCACCAAAGGCCAAAGATCGACAGCGCCAGCAGGTTCAAACCGCTGGACGTGCTTTCCGGGTTCTTGAAATCGATGACCAGCAGCGTGCCTGCCTGCAGAAAGGCGTAGATGGCGCAGAACACGATGTAGGACCACAGGATCCAGGCTTTGCCGTTGGCGTCGCGGCTGCGTCGCCAGGCGATGTTGGCACGCATGACCACGGCCAGGAGGGAAACGACCAGAACCGCGCCTGCCATGCCTTGCCGCGATGGACCGGGCGCCGAGTTGACCAGCCCCTCAAAGCCGATCGTGCCAACGATGCACAGCACAGCAAGAACGGCCTCGAGCAGGGCTACGCCGAGCGAATAGAAGAAGAAGCGCATACGGCCGATTTTGGACGTGAACATTTGCCACCCCACCGTTTTGACAACAATGGACGAGAGGCAAATAAAATTCGGTTACTTCAGCCGTTCGAAGCTTAGCGATTTCTAATCTTCTTTGTCTGCCTGGCGTTTTCGCGCAGCGGCCGGCAAACGCCTTGGATCGTCTCCCGGCGAGCCGTCACCGCGCGGCATGGCCGGCGAAAACCGGTCGAGCGACGAGATGATGCCGCGCAGCACTTTCAGTTCCGGCTCGGCGAAACCGGCGCGCGTCAAGACGGCGCGCAGATTGTCGACCATCTTGGGTTTCTTGGGCGCCGGGCGGAAATAACCGCGCGCTTCGAGCGCGCCTTCGAGATAGGCAAACAGGCCGTGCAACTCTTCCTTGCTCGCCGGCTTCATTTCAGGACTGGAGAAATTAGTCGCCGTCTCGTCCTCCAGGCCGGATTTCATCCATTCATAGGACATCAACAGCACGGCCTGGGCGATGTTGAGCGACGAAAAGCCGGGATCGACCGGAAAGGTGACGATCTCGTCGGCCAGCCCGACCTCGTCATTGTAGAGCCCAAAACGCTCGCGGCCGAACAAGATGCCGGTGCGCAGGCCGGCCATCTGACGCGCCCTCAGCGCCCTGCCCGCCTCGACCGGACCACGCACGGGTTTGAAGCCGTCGCGCTCCCGCGCCGTGGTGGCGAAGACGAAGTTGAGGTCGGCGACGGCGGACGCCAGATCGCCGAACACTGTTACGGCATCGATGACATGGTCGGCGCGGCTGGCGGCGGCGCGCGCCTTCTCGCTCGGCCAGCCGTCACGCGGGTTGACCAGTCTCAGTTCGGCAAGGCCGAAATTGGCCATGGCGCGCGCAACCATGCCGATATTCTCGCCGAGCTGCGGCTCGACCAGGATGATCGCCGGCCCGGCGGCGGATGCGTTTTCAGGATGATCGACGGCGGACATGATCTCAATGAACTGCTGTTTGCGGCATTTCAGCGTTCCCTGCCACATCCGCTCGGCAAAATGAAGCTTTTGCAAAACACCGGTCGCGGCACCGACGACCCATTCTGCACGGATCGGCGTTTGCGCGGCCAAATAGGCTTTGATATACGCTCCGCATCCCCGGCCGAAGCCATGCGGGCAAGGCCGTTTAGTTCCCCAAAAGCGAGGCATTCTTTTCATGGCGAAGATCAAGGTGGCGAACCCGGTCGTCGAGCTCGACGGCGACGAGATGACCCGCATCATCTGGCAGTTCATCAAGGACAAGCTGATCCACCCTTATCTCGACCTGAAGCTCGAATATTACGACCTCGGCGTCGAGCACCGCGACGCCACCAACGACCAGGTGACCATCGATTCGGCCAATGCCATCAAGAAATGGGGCGTTGGCGTGAAATGCGCGACGATCACGCCCGACGAGCAGCGCGTCGAGGAATTCAAGCTGAAGAAGATGTGGAAGTCGCCGAACGGCACCATCCGTAACATTCTCGGCGGCACCATTTTCCGCGAACCGATCATCATGAAGAACGTGCCGCGTCTGGTGCCGGGATGGACCAAGCCCATCATCGTCGGCCGTCATGCTTTCGGCGACCAGTATCGCGCCACCGACTTCCGCTTCCCCGGCAAGGGCAAGCTGACCATCAAGTTCGTCGGCGAGGACGGCAAGGTGATCGAGCATGACGTGTACGACGCACCCGGCGCCGGCGTTGCCATGGCGATGTACAATCTCGACGACTCCATCCGGGAATTCGCCCGCGCCTCGCTGAATTACGGCCTGCTGCGCAACTATCCGGTTTATCTCTCGACCAAGAACACCATCCTCAAAGCCTATGATGGCCGCTTCAAGGACATTTTCCAGGAGGTCTACGAGGCTGAATTCGAGGCCGAGTTCAAGGCGAAGAAGCTGTGGTACGAGCACCGGCTGATCGACGACATGGTGGCCTCCGCCCTGAAATGGTCTGGCGGCTATGTCTGGGCCTGCAAGAATTATGACGGCGACGTCCAGTCCGACACGGTGGCGCAAGGTTTTGGCTCGCTTGGCCTGATGACCTCCGTGCTGATGACGCCGGACGGCAAGACGGTGGAAGCGGAGGCCGCGCACGGCACCGTGACGCGCCACTATCGCCAGCACCAGAAGGGCGAGGAAACCTCGACCAATTCGATCGCCTCGATCTTCGCCTGGACGCGCGGCCTCGCCCACCGCGCCAAGCTCGACGACAATGCCGAGTTGAAGCGATTTGCCGACACGCTGGAGAAGGTCTGCATCCAGACGGTTGAGAGCGGCTTCATGACCAAGGACCTGTCGCTCTTGATCGGTCCCGACCAACCATGGCTGTCGACCACCGGCTTCCTCGACAAGATCGACGAGAATTTGCAGAAGGCGATGGCGTAAGCCGGCAGCCATGGCCAAGCCGGTCGTCTACGGGGCGGACTACAGCGTCTATGTGCGCGTCGTCCGCCTCGTGCTGGCGGAAAAAGGCATCGACTACGACCTTGTGCCGATCGATGTCTTTGCCGCCGAGGGCACTCCCGCCTGGTACTTCGAGCATCACCCTTTCGGCCGCATTCCGGCCTTCGAGCACGGCGGGTTTCGCCTGTTCGAAACCAGCGCAATCGCCCGCTATGTCGACGAGGCGTTCGACGGCCCGGCACTGCAGCCAAAAGACGCCCGCACCCGCGCAACGATGAACCAGATCATCGGCATGCTCGACGCCTATGCCTACAGATCGATGGTCTGGGACGTCGCCGTCGAGCGGCTTGAGAAGGAAGCGCCAGACGAGGCACTGGTCGCCAACGGGCTGCGCCAGGCGGAAACGGTGCTGCGGGTGCTCACCGCACTCAAGCCTCCCGGGCCGTGGCTGCTCGGGGACCAGCTGACGCTGGCCGACCTGCATGCGGCATCCATCATCGCCTATTTCGTCAAGGTCGCCGACGGGCAAAAGCTGCTTGCGGCGTTCGCCGACATCCAGGCCTGGTGGGAGGGCATCGCAAAACGTCCGAGCCTGGCGGCGGGCTGATATGGGTTCGGGCCATGGCTGACCCATCTCGCCAGGACGCGCTCACCGTCGCCAGAATTGTCAGGGTCAACCACGCCGGTGAGTTCGGTGCGATCAGGATCTATTCGGCGCAGATTCTTGTCGCCAGGCGCTTATGGCCGGATTGCGTGCCATCCTTGTCGGAGATGCTTGGGCACGAGCGCACGCATTGCGCTGCGTTCCGCGCCGCCATGCCGGCGCGGCGGTCGCGACCGTGCCGGGTAATGCAGTTCTGGAGCTGGGGTGGCTGGGTGCTGGGTTTTGTCACCGCCCTGCTCGGTCCGCAAGGCATCTGGGCCTGCACGGCGGCGGTTGAAGCGGCGGTGCATCGCCATCTGGACGATCAGCTGTTTTTCCTCGCCAATCGCGACCACGACTTGCACGGCATCATCCTGGCGATCCGCGAGGAAGAGCTCGCCCATCTCCATCACGCCGAAGAGCAGCTGAAATCGCCCGGCCCGGCGCTGAACTTTTTACGGTCGCTGATTTCGATCGCCACGGACGTGCTGATCTGGCTGTCCACCTGGGGCGATTCCAGCAGAATGACGCGCGCCCTGAAGGCGGCGAAAAGAACTAGCTAGACGGACCGTCTAAGAGCTGATTGCCGGCTTGCCACTATCAGCCACAGAATGGCAAGCACGGCGGCGAAGGCCTGAAAGCCGCACACAAAACCAGATAAGGCATAGGGTGGCTTTCAGGCTGCCTCCAGCGCCGCCCTCACCGCGGCGATCGCATCATTGGCCTTCGAGGCGTCCGGGCCGCCGGCTTGCGCCATGTCGGGCCGTCCGCCACCGCCCTGCCCGCCCAATGCGGCCGAGGCAACGCGCACAAGATCGACAGCGCTGAAGCGGCCGACGAGATCGTCCGTCACTGCGACCACGACACTTGCCTTGTTGTCTTCGCCCGCACCGACGAAGACGACGACGCCTGAGCCGAGCGAAGTCTTGCCGGCATCGGCCAGCGGCTTCAAATCCTTCGGCGACACGCCGGAAACCGCTTTGCCGAGGAAGCCGATACCGNTACCGGCGACGGTTTCGGTGGTGGCCGGAGCATCGGCCGCGGCACCACCGCCCAGCGCGAGTTTCTTGCGCGCTTCGCTCAGCTCCTTCTCGAGCTTCTTGCGCTCCTCGAGCAGCGTCTCGACACGCGCCGGCACGTCGGCCGGCGAGATCTTCAGCACGGCCGCAGTTGCCTTCAGGCGCCTGTCCTGCTCATCGAGATGTTTGCGCGCGGCTTCGCCGGTCAGCGCCTCGATGCGGCGCACGCCGGCGGCGACCGCGCTGTCGGAGACGACACGGACCAGGCCGATATCGCCGGTCGCCCGGACATGGGTGCCGCCACAAAGTTCGACGGAATAGGGTCTATTGGCCTTGGCGCCATGCACGCCGGTGCCCATCGAGACGACACGCACCTCGTCACCATATTTCTCGCCGAACAGCGCCATGGCGCCCTCGGCAATGGCGTCATCGACCGACATCAGGCGCGTCGTCACCGGGCTGTTCTGGACGACGATTTCGTTGGCCATGCGCTCGACCTCTTCGAGATCTTCGGCCGAGATCGGCTTGTTGTGCGAGATGTCGAAGCGCAGGCGCTCGGGCGCGACCAGCGAACCTTTCTGCGCGACATGGGTGCCCAGCACCTCGCGCAGCGCCTCATGGATCAGATGCGTTGCCGAATGGTTGGCACGCAGCCGGGTGCGGCGCGCATGGTCAACTTTCAGCTCGACGGCTGCACCTGGCTTGACCGTGCCGTTCGTCACCTTGCCCAGATGCACGAACAGGCCGTCGGCCTTTTTCTGCGTGTCGGAAACCTCGATCGAGAAACCTTCGCCGGAGATGATGCCGGTGTCGCCCATCTGGCCGCCCGACTCGCCATAGAACGGCGTCTGGTTGACGACCACCGCCACCGCGTCGCCCTTGCCGGCGCTATCGACTGTCTTGCCGTCCTTGACCAGGGCCTGGATGAGGCCTTCCGCCTGTTCGGTCTCGTAGCCGAGGAATTCGGTGGCGNGGTGGCGCCGGCCTTCTCGCGTACAGAAAACCAGATGGTCTCGGTGGCCGCGTCGCCGGAGCCAGCCCAATGCTTGCGCGCTTCGGCCTTCTGCTGCTCCATCGCATGGGTGAAGCCGGCAAGGTCGACCGAGATGTTGCGCTGGCGCAGTGCGTCCTGCGTCAGATCGAGCGGGAAGCCGTACGTGTCATAGAGCTTGAACGCCGTCTCGCCATCCAGCATATCGCCGGCGTGCAGCGTATCCGTCGCCTCCGAGAGCAGGCCGAGGCCGCGCACCAGCGTCTTGCGGAACCTGGTCTCCTCGAGCTTCAGCGTCTCGGTAATCAGCTGTTCGCCGCGCAGCAGTTCGGGATAGGCCTGGCCCATCTCACGCACTAGCGCCGGCACCAGCTTCCACATCAACGGCTCCTTGGCGCCGAGCAACTGCGCATGGCGCATGGCGCGGCGCATGATGCGGCGCAGCACATAGCCGCGGCCTTCGTTCGACGGCAGCACGCCGTCGGCAACCAGGAAGGAGGACGAGCGCAGATGGTCGGCAATGACGCGGAAGGAGGCGACCGTCTCCTTGTCCGGGCCCTGCCCGAGCGCTGACGAGGCCGCATCGATCAGATGACGGAACAGGTCGGTCTCGAAGACGCTCTCCACCCCTTGCAGGATGGAGGCCATGCGCTCCAGGCCCATGCCGGTGTCGATCGACGGCCGCGGCAGGTCGATGCGCTCATCCTTGGTGACCTGCTCATATTGCATGAACACCAGGTTCCAGAATTCAAGGAAGCGGTCGCCGTCCTCCTCCGGGCTGCCGGGAGGGCCGCCCCAGATGTGCTCGCCACGGTCGATGAAGATTTCTGAGCACGGCCCGCACGGTCCGGTGTCGCCCATAGCCCAGAAATTGTCGGAGGTCGGGATGCGGATGATGCGGTCATCGGAGAAACCGGCGATCTTCTTCCAGAAGCCGGCCGCCTCGTCATCGGTGTGATAGACGGTGACCAGCAGCTTGTCCTTGTTCAGCCCGAACTCCTTGGTGATCAGGTTCCAGGCCAGTTCGATGGCGCGCTCCTTGAAATAGTCGCCGAAGGAGAAATTGCCGAGCATTTCGAAGAAGGTCAGATGGCGCGCGGTGTAGCCGACATTGTCGAGGTCGTTGTGCTTGCCGCCGGCGCGCACGCTTTTCTGCGCAGTGGTGGCGCGCGAATAGGACCGCTTCTCCAGGCCGGTGAAGACGTTCTTGAACTGCACCATGCCGGCATTGGTGAACATCAGCGTCGGGTCGTTGCGCGGCACCAGCGGGCTCGAGGCCACGACCTCGTGGCCCTCCTTGCGGAAATAGTCGAGGAATGTCGACCGGATCTCGTTCACGCCACTCATGACTGCTGCCTTTTCGCGAAAACCGCCGGCACGGCCGGCGGACACTGGTCTCTGCTTTTTAGAAAATCGACTTGGCCTTTTAGCGGGCACGCCCCACCCTGTCCAGAAACACGGAATTGGGCCAATCCGGCAACTGCCAAGCCGGCTTCACGCTGCCCAAAAACGAAAACCGCCGGCGCGAAGGCCGGCGGTTTGAAACGCAATACTAAAGAACTCGGTTACTTAAGCATCGGATAATAGACCGGATTTATGGCCGAACTCTGGCCGTACCCTACATGGCGCCGGATTCTTCCTCGAAGCCGTCGTCGCTTTCACCGCGCTCGGGGCCGCCATTTTCGAGAAACTTCTCGGCGATCAGCCCGGCATTCTGCCTGAGTGCCAGTTCGATCTCACGCGCCGTGTCGGGATTGTCGCGCAGGAACAGTTTGGCGTTTTCGCGACCTTGGCCGAGACGCTGCGAATTGTAGGAGAACCAGGCGCCCGACTTCTCGACCACGCCGGCCTTGACGCCGAGGTCGACCAGTTCGCCGGTCTTGGAGACGCCCTCGCCATACATGATGTCGAACTCGACCACCTTGAAGGGCGGCGCCAGCTTGTTCTTGACCACCTTGACCCGGGTCTGGTTGCCGACGACCTCGTCGCGGTCCTTGACCGAGCCGATGCGGCGGATGTCGAGGCGCACCGAAGCGTAGAATTTCAGCGCGTTGCCGCCGGTCGTGGTTTCGGGCGAACCGAACATGACGCCGATCTTCATGCGGATCTGGTTGATGAAGATGACCATGGTGTTGGAGCGCGAGATCGAGGCGGTCAGCTTGCGCAGCGCCTGGCTCATCAGACGCGCCTGGAGACCGGGCAGAGAATCGCCCATCTCGCCTTCGATTTCGGCGCGCGGCGTCAGCGCCGCCACCGAATCGACGACCAGCACGTCGATGGCGCCTGAACGCACCAGCGTGTCGCAGATTTCCAGTGCCTGCTCGCCGGTGTCCGGCTGCGAGATCAAGAGGTTTTCCAGATCGACGCCGAGCTTGCGGGCATAGACCGGATCGAGTGCGTGCTCGGCATCGACGAAGGCGCAGATACCGCCTTTCTTCTGGGCTTCGGCAACTGTGTGCAGCGCCAGTGTCGTCTTGCCCGAGCTTTCCGGCCCGTAGATCTCGACAATGCGGCCGCGCGGCAGGCCGCCGACGCCAAGCGCGATGTCGAGGCCCAGCGATCCGGTCGGCACGGTTTCGATCTCGACGACCTGCTCATTGGCGCCAAGCCGCATGATCGAGCCCTTGCCGAAGGCGCGCTCGATTTGCGACAGCGCCGCGTCCAGAGCCTTTGATTTGTCCACCGCTTTGTCCTCTACAAGCCGCAAAGAATTCTGAGCCATGATACATCACCCCTTGGTCGTCAATGAAGGCCGGACAATCCGTAATCCCTGCCCATTTTGTACTACTTTTGTTCTCGTTTGGCAAGAGGGGTCAAATTTTATCCGGATTTGTTCTTTTTTTGTCTCATGGTTTCGTTTCCGGATGTATCCACCATTGGGCCAGACGCGCCGGCTGTTTCGATCGGCCGAATCGCCGGCTTGCCTGCGAAGCTCCGCCGCACAGCCTAGCGCTTGTCTGGTTCGAATAACAAAGGTCATATCGCCGGCATGGTGAAATCAGCAAAGATACTGGCGGTGGGCGGCGCCCATATCGATCGCCGCGGCCAGGTGTCGGGCACGTACGTGCCCGCGGCGTCCAACCCCGGCACGATGCGCGAGGATGTCGGCGGCGGCGTATTCAACGCGCTGCGCAGCCTGGTGCGGCGCGGCGTCTCGGCCTCGCTTTTGTCGGTGCGCGGCGGCGATGCCTCGGCCGAGACGGTTGCGCGCGCCATCGCCGACTCCGGCATTGCCGACCTGTCGGCGGTTTTCCTCGACCGCACGACGCCGAGCTACACGGCGCTGATCGATCGCGACGGCGAGCTGATCACCGGCTTTGCCGATATGGCGCTCTACGATTTGGCGTTCCCCAAGCAGATCCGCCGCTCCAAGGTGCGCGAGGTGGTCGCCGAGGCCGATGCGGTGCTCTGCGACGCCAATCTGCCATCAACGGCGCTGGAGCGGCTGGTGGGGCTCGCCGCCGGCAAGCCGGTGTTCGCCATCGCCATTTCGCCGGCCAAGGTGGTGCGGCTGATACCGGTGCTGAAGGAACTCGCGCAGGTCTTCATGAACCGGCGCGAGGCCATGGTGCTGGCCGGCGTCGATGCCAATGCCACCGAGCGCGAGACCGTCGACGGACTGCGCTGCAGCGGCCTCACCAGTGGCGTGGTGACGGCGGGCGACGGCCCGGTGCTGGGATTCGACGAAGCCGGCGCCTTCTCTATCCTGCCGCCGGCGCCGAGAAAAGTCGCCGACGTCACCGGCGCCGGCGACGCGCTGGCCGGCGCCACCATCGCTGCCCTGCTGCGCGGCCTGGCATTGCGCCAAGCCCTCCGCGAAGGCGTTGCCGCGGCGACGCTCGCCATCGAAAGTTCGGATGCCGTGCCGGCCTTCACCGCCGCGATCTTCACCGAGGCACTGGCTCTTGTGCCCGACGCGCAGGAAATGGCATGAGGGCGGCCAATTGCCATTGCCGGAGCGCGACGTCCAAGCGGACGCGCGGATCTCCGGATCGGAGACCATCATGACACCGCAAAGCGCCCGCCCCTTCATCGACATCCACGCGCCCGTGGCCGAGGCGCTCGCCGCTGGCCGCCCGGTCGTGGCGCTGGAAAGCACCATCATCACCCATGGCATGCCTTACCCCGACAATGGCGCCATGGCCGCCAATGTCGAAAAGATCATCCTGGACAATGGCGCGGTGCCGGCGACGATCGCCGTGGTCGCCGGCCGCATCAAGATCGGACTGTCCGACGGCGAGCGCGAGTCGCTGGCCATGACCGGCGATGCCATGAAGCTGTCGCGCGCCGACCTCGGCTTTGCGGTCTCGCAAGGCCGCACCGGCGGCACCACGGTCGCCGCCACCATGATCGCCGCTGACATGGTCGGGATAAAGGTGTTCGCCACCGGCGGCATTGGCGGCGTCCACAAGGGCGCGGAAAAGAGCTTCGACATCTCGGCCGATCTCGACGAGTTGGCGCGCACGCCGGTCATCGTCGTCTCGGCCGGCGCCAAGGCGATCCTCGACATCGAAAAGACGCTTGAAGTGCTGGAGACGCGCGGCGTGCCGGTGATTGGCCATGGCTGCGAGACGATGCCGGCCTTCTGGTCGCGGCATTCGCCGTTCCGCGCGCCGCTGACCCTGCACAGACCGGAAGAGATCGCGCATTTCTACAAGACCAGGGCGGCACTTGGCCTGGTCGGCGGCATGCTGATCGCCAACCCGGTGCCGCAGGACGATGAAATTCCGGCCGACGAGATGGCCGGCTATATCGAGGCCGCGCAGAAGGCGGCGGAAGTGCAGAATGTGACCGGAAAGGCGGTGACGCCGTTCCTGTTGGGCAAAATCCTCGAACTGACCGGCGGCCGGAGCTTGAAGACCAACATCGCGCTGGTCGAGAACAATGCGCGGTTGGCGGCGAGGATTGCGACGGCGCTGTAGGATCGCCTACGTCGGCGGGACAGCACCCCCTCTGGCCTGCCGGCCATCTCCCCCGCAAGGAGGGAGATTAACAGCTTAGCCGCAGGCTCCCATTTTCAACGTTGGTGATTGGCGAAGGCCAATGTGACAACTGATCTCCCCCCTTGCGGGGGAGATGTCCGGCAGGACAGAGGGGGGTGGGAAGAAACGCGGCGGTCCCGGTTCACTTCCCCGCCCTTCGTCCCGCCTCATACGCCCGGCGCGCCCACACCCTCATCTCGTCAGGATCATCAAACGCGTCGTCGGGAATGCTCCAGTACGGCATCGCGACCAGCTTGCCGTGGCGGGTGCCGGTATAGGTCCATTGCTTGCAGCCGGCGGCTTCGAAGTCGGGCGCGCTTTGCTCGTCAGCCTTGAGCAGCAATTCGCCGCGCAGCACGATAGCGACGATGACGCCGTCGAAATAGATACCCTTGCCGCCGAACAGTTTTCGGATACTGACCGGGCCGAGGCCTTCGAACAGCTCTTCGATGCGTTCATTGTCCATGCCGCAATCATGTCACCGGGCTTGCCATGGCTGCAACCAAAAACCATGCTGGCAAGTTGAGAGCCATCCGTCGGAGTTCTGTCATGCCGCTGCTGCTCAAGGGATCCTGCCGCTGCGATGCCGTCCATTTCGAGGTGGAGAGCAACACGCCGGTGCCGTTCATGCTGTGCTACTGCTCGATCTGCCGCAAGCAGCAGGGCGGCGGCGGCTTCGCCATCAATCTCGGCGCCGATTACAAGACGCTGAAAATCAAGGGCAAGCGCAATCTCGGCGTCTACCAGGCCGAGATCGCGGACGACGAGCATCCAAAGTGTGAGATTTCGACGGGCGAGCGCAATTTCTGCAAGAAGTGCGGTTCGGCGCTCTGGCTCTACGATCCGACATGGCCGGACCTGGTCCACCCCTTCGCCTCGGCAATCGACAGCGAGTTGCCGAAGCCGCCGGAGAAGGTGCATCTGATGTTGAAATACAAGGCGAGTTGGGTCGAGCCGGTGATCGGCAAGAAGGACAAGGTCTTCGACGTCTATCCCGAGGAATCGATCGCCGACTGGCACAAGCGGACGAAGATGTGGGTGAAGTAAGCAGGGAGGCGCGGAGCGCGACTTCCGATGGTCAGCGCTGCCCCTCATCCGGCCCTTCGGGCCGTTCGTCATTCGAAAAGCCAAGCAATTGGCTTTTCGCCCGCTGCGTGGACCATTCCTCACCTCCCCGTGAACGGGGAGAAGGAAGATCAGGCCGAAGCGCGCGCCTCAGCCAGCGCCTTCAGGTCGGCGGGCTTCAGTTCGACGGATTCGCCGCAGCCGCAGGCCGAACTCTGGTTCGGGTTGTGGAAGGTGAAGCCGGTGCGCAGCGTCGTCTGCTCGAAATCCATCTCGGTGCCGAACAGGAAAAGGGCAGCCTCGGGCGCGACATAGACATGCGCGCCGTCGCGTTCGATATGGTCGTCCTTGGTATTGGGCTCGGTCACCAGGTCGACCGTGTATTCCATGCCGGCGCAGCCGCCCTTCTTGATGCCGAGGCGAATGCCATGCGCATTGTCGCGCGTGGCGACGATCTCGCGCACCCGGTCGGCGGCCTTTTCGGTCATCGTGATGACGGCGAAGCGTCCCATTCTTTTTCCTCTTCCATTCCATGCAGGTTCAAGGCCTGCCGAATGATTCCTCACCTAAAATGGTGAAGTTTTACCACTGGTGCAAGTGCACCAACCTCAGTCAACCTAGTACCAGCCCACCGCCACCTGCGCCTCTTCCGACATGCGGTCGGGCGACCAGGGCGGGTCGAAGGTCATGTTGACCTCGACGCCGGAGACGCCTTCGACGGCGCCGACGGCGTTTTCCACCCAGCCGGGCATTTCGCCGGCCACCGGACAGCCGGGCGCGGTCAGCGTCATGTCGATCTTGACCGCGCGGTTGTCCTCGATGTCGATCTTGTAGATGAGGCCGAGCTCATAGATGTCGGCCGGTATTTCCGGGTCATAGACCGTCTTCAGCGCCGAGACGATGTCGTCGGTCAGCCGCGCCAGCTCGTCGGCGGGAATTGCCGAGGCGGAAACCACCGGATTGACGGCCGCTTCCGGCGCGGTGGTGTGGCTCGCATCATCCATGGTCGTCATCCAAAGAACCTGTCACCCGAAGAACTTGCGCGCTTTTTCCAGCGCATCGGCCAAAGCGTCGACTTCGGCCCTGGTATTATACATGCCGAACGATGCCCTGCATGTGGAGGTTACGCCAAAGCGTTTCAACAGCGGCTGGGCGCAATGGGTGCCCGCGCGGACGGCAACACCTTGCCTGTCTATCACCATCGACACGTCATGGGCATGAATGCCCTGCAATTCGAAGGAAATGATGGCGCCCTTGTCCGGCGCGTCGCCGAAGATGCGCAGCGAGTTGATGGCGCGCAGCCGCTCGTGCGCGTAGGTCTTGAGGTCGGCCTCGTGCGCGGCGATGCGCTCGCGGCCGATCTTTTCCATGTATTCCAATGCTGTACCCAGCCCGATCGCCTGGACGATCGGCGGCGTGCCGGCCTCGAAGCGGTGCGGCGGCTCGTTGTAGGTGACGACGTCTTCCGTCACTTCCTCGATCATCTCGCCGCCGCCCATGAAAGGGCGCATGGCCGAGAGAATATCCTTCTTGCCGTAAAGCACGCCGATGCCGGACGGCCCGTAAACCTTGTGACCGGTGAAGACGAAGAAATCGCAGTCGAGGTCCTGGACGTCGATCGGCATGTGCACGGCGCTCTGGCTGCCATCGACAAGTACGGGAATGCCACGCGAATGCGCGATGCGCACGATTTCCTTGATCGGCGTCACCGTGCCCAGCGCGTTCGACATATGCGTGATGGCGACGAGCCTGGTCTTGTCGGTCAGGCGCTTTTCGAATTCCTCGATGTGGAAGATGCCGAGATCGTCGACCGGCACCCAGACCAGCTTGGCGCCCTGCCGTTCCCGGATGAAATGCCACGGCACGATGTTGGAGTGGTGCTCCATGATCGACAGCACGATCTCGTCGCCCGCGCCGATATTGGGCATGCCATAGCCGTAAGCCACGGTGTTGATGGCGGCTGTCGTGTTGGAGGTGAAGACGATGTTGTCGGTGCTTGGCGCATTGAGGAAACGGCGCACCGTCTCGCGCGCCTTCTCATAGGCGTCGGTTGCGGCATTGGACAGGAAATGCAGGCCGCGATGGACGTTGGCGTATTCCTGGGAATAGGCGTGCTGGATCGTATCCAGCACCACCTGCGGCTTCTGCGCCGAGGCGCCATTGTCGAGATAGACCAGCGGTTTGCCGTAGACTTCGCGCGACAGGATCGGGAAGTCGCGGCGGATCGCCTCGACGTCGTATGGGGTTGTTTCGATCTTCTGGTCCATTACAAGCTCTCTTGAGGCACCGCCTCACTTCGTCACGCACCCCTCATCCGACCGAGCTTCGCTCGGCCACCGCCCGGGGCGAGTCACTTGCCTCGCCCGTCCTTCGGACCCCACAAGGGGAGAAGGGAAAGAGGCGCTTACCCGTGCGCCACGAACCAGTCGTCCAGCCTTGTTTCCAGGGCCTCGACGATGGTTTCGTCGTCCAGTTCCTCGATCACTTCGGCCACGAACGCCTTCACCAGCAAGCCGCGGGCGCTCTTCTCGTCGATNCGTCGATGCCGCGCGCCATCAGGTAGAACAGATGGTTGTGGTCGATCTCGGTAACGGTCGCGCCATGGCCGCAGATGACGTCGTCGGCGAAGATCTCCAGCTCAGGCTTGGTCGAGAACTCGCCATCGTCCGACAAAAGCAGCGTGTTGCAGGCCATCTTGGCGTTGGTTTTTTGCGCGTATTGGTGGACGTTGATGCGGCCCTGGAAGACGCCGCGCGCCTTGCCGGTCACGACATTGCGGATCACTTCCGTCGACGTCGTATGCGGCACGGCATGGTCGAGCACCATGGTCACGTCGGTGTGGGTGTCGCCGGCGAGCAGGTTGATGCCGCGCAGTTTGAAGTCGGAGCCTTCGCCCGTGGTCTTCACCACGATCTCCTGGCGCACAAGCTTGCCGCCGGCATTCATGAAAAACAGCGTCAGCTTCGAATTCTTGCCGAGATGCGCCTTGAACTGGGCAAGATGCGTGGCCGTTTCCGGCTGCTCCTGCACGATCAGCCAGGTAACGTCCGCACCCTCGCCCAGAACGAGCTGGCTGACCGAGCTGCCCAGTGCCGCGCCCTCGCCGGCCTGACGCTCGACGAGAGCAGCTTTGGCGCCGGCGCCGACACGCACGGGAAAGCGCACATGCACCTGGCCACCGGCCTGCAAATTCTGCAATTCGATCGGCTTTTCCAGTGCTGTGCCATCCGCAATGTCGACGAAATAGCCGTCAGCGACAAAGGCGGTGTTCAGCGCACCGATGGCGTCATCGCTGCCATAGGGATCGAGGCCCGGTGCGATCGAGCCGTCAGTCAGCTTTTCCGACAGGCGCTGGATGGTCACGCCTTCGATCGCGGGGAATTTCGCGCCGGAGACGCCGTTCAGAACCGCCAGCACGGCGGAGCCTTCGACGATGGGCGCCAGCCCCTTGGCGGCGGCCGTCGGATCGAACGCCGGCACCGCAGTCAACAGCCGGCGCAGGTCAGTGTAATGCCAGGATTCGATGCGCCGCGTCGGCAGCCCGTGCTTGATTGCCTCAATGGCGTCGTCGCGCTTCAGCATCACCGCGCCGTCACCCGGCAGCAACGACAGACGCTCGCCAAAGGCGTCGATCAGCGCCGTTTCGGCCTGCGTGCGCTGGGGTTGTGTATGCATATTCATCAGTTTTGCCCCGCCTTTCAGCATAAAATGGCCTTCTGGCGTCTCACGCGGCTTCGCCGATCACGCCGGCATAGCCATTGGCTTCGAGATCGAGCGCCAGCGACTTGTCGCCGGACTTGATCACCTGGCCCTTGTATAGGACGTGCACGCTATCGGGCACGATGTGCTCGAGCAGGCGCTGGTAGTGGGTGATGACGATGATGGCACGGTCGGCCGAACGCAGCGCGTTGACGCCGTCCGAGACGATCTTCAGCGCATCGATGTCGAGGCCGGAATCGGTCTCGTCGAGCACGCAGAGCTTTGGCTCCAGCAGCTTCATCTGCAGGATCTCGGCCCGCTTCTTCTCGCCGCCGGAAAAGCCGACATTGAGCGGCCGCTTGAGCATCGCCATCTCCATCGAGAGCGAGGCTGCCGCCTCTTTCACCCGCTTCAAAAATTCCGGGATCTTCAGCGGCTCCTCGCCGCGCGCCTTGCGCTGCTCGTTCATCGCCACTTTCAGGAATTCCATGGTCGCGACGCCAGGTATCTCCATCGGATACTGGAAGGCGAGGAAGATGCCCGCGGTGGCGCGCTCGGCCGGATCCATTTCGAGGATCGACTGGCCGTTATAGAGGATGTCGCCTTCGGTGACCTCATAGTCCTCACGGCCGGCGAGGATGTAGGACAGCGTCGATTTGCCCGAGCCGTTCGGACCCATGATGGCAGCGACCTCGCCGTTTTTCACCGTCAGGTTCAGGCCGCGGATGATCTCGGTGCCGTCATCGACGATGCGGGCATGCAGGTTCTTGATCTCAAGCATTTTTTCTTTCCTGGATATATTGTCCGGTCAGCCGACCGAGCCCTCGAGGCTGATGCCGATAAGCTTCTGCGCTTCGACCGCGAACTCCATCGGCAGCTGCTGGATGACATCCTTGACGAAGCCGTTGACGATCAGCGCGATCGCCTCCTCTTCCGGGATGCCGCGCTGCATGACGTAGAACTTCTGGTCCTCGGAAATCTTTGACGTCGTCGCCTCATGCTCGAACTGCGCCGTCGAGTTCTTGGCTTCCATGTAGGGCACGGTGTGCGCGCCGCACTGGTCGCCGATCAGGAGACTATCGCAATTGGTGAAGTTGCGGGCGTTGGTCGCCTTGCGGTGCGCCGAGACCTGGCCGCGATAGGTGTTCTGCGAGAAGCCGGCGGCAATGCCCTTGGAGATGATGCGGCTCGACGTGTTCTTGCCGAGATGGATCATCTTGGTGCCGCTATCGACCTGCTGGTAGCCGTTCGACACAGCGATCGAATAGAACTCGCCGGAGGAATCGTCGCCGCGCAGGATGCAGCTGGGATATTTCCAGGTGATCGCCGAACCGGTCTCGACCTGCGTCCACGAGATCTTCGAACGGTGGCCGCGGCAGTCGCCGCGCTTGGTGACGAAATTGTAGATGCCGCCCTTGCCCTCGGCATCGCCGGGGTACCAGTTCTGCACCGTCGAATATTTGATCTCGGCATCGTCGAGCGCCACCAGTTCGACGACGGCGGCATGCAGCTGGTTCTCGTCGCGCTGCGGCGCCGTGCAGCCTTCGAGATAGGAGACGTAAGCCCCCTCCTCGGCGATGATCAGCGTGCGCTCGAACTGGCCGGTGTTCTTCTCGTTCATGCGGAAATAGGTCGACAGCTCCATCGGGCAGCGCACGCCCTTGGGCACGAAGACGAACGAGCCGTCGGTGAAGACAGCCGAATTCAGCGTGGCGTAGAAATTGTCGGATGTCGGCACGACCGAGCCGAGATATTTCTGCACCAGCTCCGGATGCTCGCGGATGGCTTCCGAGATCGAGCAGAAGATGACGCCGGCCTGCGCCAGCTCCTTCTTGAACGTGGTGACGACGGAAACGGAATCGAACACCGCGTCGACCGCGACACGGCCCGATTTGTAGACGTTGTCGCTGGGCTCCTCGAGATCGGAGACGTCGGTCTTCTGCACGCCGGCGAGGATTTCTTGTTCCCGCAGCGGAATGCCGAGCTTCTCGTAGACCTTCAACAGCTCGGGATCGACGTCGCTCAGCGAGGTCGGGCCGGGCGTGCTCTTGGGCGCCGCGTAGTAATAGAGGTCCTGAAAATCGATCTTCGGATAATGGACGCGCGCCCAGGTCGGCTCTTCCAGCGTCAGCCAGCGCCGATAGGCTTCCAGACGCCATTCCAGCATCCAAGACGGTTCATCCTTCTTGGCCGAGATGAAGCGAATAATGTCTTCGCTCAGGCCCTTGGGGGCCTTGTCCATCGCGATCTCTGTCTGGAATCCGTATTTGTACTGGTCGACGTCGATCTTTCGGACCCGATCGATCGTGTCCTGCACAGCAGGCATAAGCGTTCTCCATCCACGCCGGGGTCAAGGCCCGACAGTTTTCAAACTATGGCATCGCCGAGGGCTGCCCATGAGGCGCCGAAGGCGGCGTAAGTTTCATATAGTGCGTCTCGGCCGGGAATTCACCCGGCCACTTGCAAACGCACGGCTCTACCAGGCCGCGAGGCCTGAATTCTTTGTCGCCGCCTCAGGCGGCTTGTTCCCTGCCCGCCCGGCGCTGGGCAATACCGGCCAGCGCAGCACGGAACAGTTCGATATCCCCGGCACTCGTTGCGTGGCCGATGGACACGCGCAAAGCGCCCAGGCTGTCGCCATGACCCATGGCTTTCAGCACATGGCTCGGCCCGACCTTGCCCGACGAACAGGCCGATCCCGCCGACAGCGCAACGCCAGCCAAATCGAAAGCGATCTGCGCCGTCTCGGCCTTGATGCCGGGAATAGCGAAGAATGTCGTATTGGCAAGCCTTGGCGCGCCGGTTCCGAAGATTTCTGCGTCCGGCACCAGTGTTTTGAGTGTTTTCTCGACCTCGCCGCGGCGTTGCGCGATCGCTTCGACGTCTTTCAGTCCAGCCAAAGCCTGCCGCGCCGCGGCGCCAAAGCCGGCGATGGCCGCCAGGTTTTCGGTGCCGCCGCGATGGCCCTTTTCCTGGCCGCCGCCATTGATCAGCGGCTTCGGCATCATCAGATCGGCTGCCGCAACGACGGCGCCGACACCCTTGGGGCCGCCGATCTTGTGCGAAGACAGAATCAAATAGTCGGCGTAAGCCGCTGACATATCGATGGGAACACGGCCCGCAGCCTGCACCGCGTCGACCACCAGAATGCCGCCCGCCGCCTTGACGATCGCGGCGATGCGATCAATCGGCTGGATGACGCCGGTCTCGTTGTTGGCCGCATGGATCGCGACCAACGGCAGGCCTTCGGCCTTGTCATGCGCGGCCAGAGCGGCTGTCAGCTGAGCGAGGTCAGCGATGCCATCGGCGTCGGCGCCGATCCGCGAAACCTGTGTTGCCGGGAAGCGGCCGCCGTTCAACAGGCAAGGGTGGTCGGCCTCGCAGACATAGAGCCGGCTCATGCGCACCGTGCCACGGCCCATCCGCCAATCCGGTGTCAGCAGCGTCGATGCGGCTTCCGTCGCGCCGGAGGTGAAGACGACATGCTCGGCCTTGGCGCCGACAAGTGCCGCCACATCGCGCCGGGCAGTGTCGATCAGGCGCCGCGCCGCGCGCCCCTCGGCATGCACCGACGACGGATTGGCGACGAGATCGAGCGCGGCAATCATCGCCTCGCGCGCCTCGGCAATGAGCGGCGCGCTGGCATTGTAGTCGAGATAGGCGCGTGCTGCGGCCATTTTCACCCAATCGATCCCGTCAAGACCCTTTCCGCAAGGATAGCGCGTTATTTCCTTGAAATTGCAAGGCAAGACGTCCTATTTACGCGGCTTGCGGCGAGGATGGCCGGGCCGTCACGGCTGGCTATCCAGTTTTGAACAATTCTAAACTAGCTTCTAAGAAGACGCTTGCCCTGCGTCAAGGCCCGGAAGGGCTGGGGCTAGAGTAAAGAGTTGTTCCGGGCGCCGCGCATTCGTATGCCATTTGGAGTAGTTCATGCCTGAGGTCATTTTCACCGGTCCGGCCGGCCGCCTGGAGGGCCGCTACCAGCCTTCCAAGGAGAAGAGCGCGCCGATTGCCATCGTGTTGCATCCGCATCCGCAATTCGGCGGCACGATGAACAACAAGATCGTCTATGACCTCTTCTACATGTTCCAGAAGCGCGATTTCACCACGCTTCGCTTCAACTTCCGCGGCATCGGCCGCAGCCAGGGCGAATTCGACCACGGCACCGGCGAATTGTCGGATGCCGCCGCAGCGCTCGACTGGGTGCAGTCGCTGCATCCGGATTCCAAGAGCTGCTGGGTGGCCGGTTATTCCTTCGGCTCCTGGATCGGCATGCAGCTTCTGATGCGCCGGCCCGAGATCGAGGGCTTCATCTCGATCGCGCCGCAGCCCAACACCTATGATTTCTCGTTCCTGGCGCCCTGCCCGTCATCGGGTCTGATCATCCATGGCGATGCCGACAAGGTGGCGCCGCCCAAGGATGTGCAGGGCCTGGTCGACAAGCTGCACACGCAAAAGGGCATCACCATCACGCAGAAGACCTTGCCAGGCGCCAACCACTTCTTCGCCAACGACGCCGATCTGCTGCTCGAGGAATGCGCCGACTATCTCGACCGACGGCTGGCCGGCGAATTGTCCGATCCGCGGCCGAAGCGGCTGCGCTAAGAGCAATTCCAGGAAAAGTGTAAACGGGTTTTCCGTCCGGAATTGCGTCAAAACAAAAACTCCCGGTCCGATGCCGTCACAGTCGTGGCCATCATGGGCGCGACAATGCCATTTCGGCTGATCCAAACGGTGAAGCCAGCCTGACATGTGGCGCGGCTCGGCTGAACGGTGCACAATGCCGGTTCAGCCAGCGCAAGAAGGCATGACCGATCATGNCGATCATGTACCAGCCTCCCCATTTCCAGGAAACGCGGCCGGACGTCCTGCACGGGCTGATCCGGACGCATCCGCTGGGGTTGCTGATCTCCAACGGCACCGATGGCCCGGTCGCCAATGCCATTCCTTTCCTGCTTGCTGCAGAGGTTGGGCCGAATGGCCGGCTGCGCGCCCATCTGGCCAGGGCCAACCCGCAATGGCGTCAGCTGGCCGACAATCCGACATCGCCGGTGCTGGTCGTCTTCCAGGGCGCCGACGCCTATGTGACGCCGTCCTGGTACGAGACCAAGCGCGAGACCGGCAAGGTCGTGCCGACCTGGAACTACGCCATTGTCCAGGTGCGAGGAACCGTCAGAGTGATCGAGGATTCCGCCTGGATCGCACAGCAGATCACCGAGCTGACGCTGTCGCAGGAAGGCGCCCGCGAGGCACCCTGGGCGGTGACCGATGCGCCGCCGACCTTCATCCAGTCGCAAATCAAGGGCATTGTCGGGCTTGAGATCGAGATCGCCGAAATCAGCGGCAAGTGGAAAGTCAGCCAGAACCGGCCTGTCGCCGACCGCGTCGGTGTCGCCGAAGGGCTGGAGAAGGACGCCGCCGGCGCGCCCGACATGGCTCGGCTGGTGCGGAGCTGGGGTGGCATCGACAGCTAGCTGGGGTGGTCTTAGATGGTTCCAAAGGCGTCAGCAATTCAGTTGCCTGCCGGCGCTGCTCCAATGCGGAAATTCGTCTGTCTCGGCGCATCGTTTTGGTTTGGTTTGCGAGCCCGACGGAATAGGCGGAACGTAGTTTTTGCCACCGGCAACCCCGACGCCGTGTAGCGGAAGATACATCCCAGCCGGCCAAGCACCATCGCGCAGACGATGGCAACAGCACAGCCAAGGCCGAATCCGGCGACAGTGTCGCTCGGATAGTGCGCGCCGATAAAGATTCGGGTCGATGCGACCGACAAGGTTGCAGCCAGCAGCACCCATCTGCGCTGGGGCAACAACAGCAGCGCAATGCCGAAAATGACACCCATGGTCGTGGCATGGCCGGATGGGAAGCTGGCAAAGCGCGCCTCCATGGAAAAAGGATGCAGCGACAGATCGCCGAGCTTGTCGAAATTCATTGGCCTGGCTCTGCCCACGCCATATTTCAGCACGTTGACGACCATGGCCGAGAGTGCGATCGAACCCAGCACCATGAAAGCAAAGCAGGTCCAGTTGTAGAAGGTCATCCGCGCGCGCCGGGAAAGGCTGCGCCAATCCGTCAGATTCGCAGCAATCAGCACCAGTACCGACGGGACAAGATACCAGCCGCCTAGGCCGAAGAAGGTAAAAAACTCGGCGATGCGGAAGACATTGGTCGAGCCTGAAGCCCACTGCCTCGCCATGGTGCCCGCAAGATGGTCGAACCGGAGCGACACCGCGATCGTCAGCAAAAGCCAGGCCACGACCCAGACCGACCACAGGATTTTCGGGTAGCGCGCCGGGCGCGTCGCCAGGCGATGCCGTACAATCCCGAAAGTATCGCGGAAATTATCGACAGACTGCCGGAGCATGGCAGGCATAGCGGCACGCGCCGGTGATGGCGACTTCGTCAACATGCGGAGCTCGAAGCGATCATCGAAGAGATATCAGTTCGCCACACGGTACAGGCCGAGCGACAATTTATCACCTGACGAATAGTTGATGCCGTCGATTTCAGCGACGCGGCTGGCCTTCTTGCCTTGCCCTGCCAGCAGGTCATCCAGCCGTTTTTCATCGCCGACCGGCGCCAGGCCCAAAGCGCAGGCCGGATCGCCAAGCAGATGTTGCGCAACCCCATCGACATCGGTCAGTACCGTCTTTGTGCCCACCAGAAATACCAGGCTCGGTTCGTGATATTGCGCGGAGGCGAGCACGCTCATCTCACAGGGACGATCGGCGCGAACCGCAGCCTCGATTTCCCGGCTCATCCAAATCGGTTTCAGTGACGGCACGATGACACCGAACAGCAGGGCGTAGGTTATACCGGCGCAAACCGCAGCCCCGCCGATGCGGACCAGCGGCACCAGCTTCTGGCGCGAAACAGCGAGGTAGCCGGCGCCCAATGCTGCCGCGGCGGCCGGAACGCTCCACCATAAAAATGTCTTCATGAGATAGATCGGCGCACCGACGCAAAGCACGGCGAGACCGACTGTCACCAGGACGGTGCCGAATGCGGTCGCCCACCACAGCCATGTCTGCCAGCGCCTGAGCGGCGCATTTGCCTCTTGCGGTGTCAGCGTCACAAGCCAGCCGATGAGCAGGGCCATGCCGGGATAGGCCGGCAGCACATAATGCGGCAGTTTCGTCGGGATCAATTCGAAGACCAGCCAGAACGGAATGTACCAGGCGAGGCAGAAACGCAGGCGCGGATCGTCGCGCAATCGGTTGAGCGCCTGCAGTCCGGCGCCGAGCGCCACAAGGCCGAACGGCCACATGAACAGGCAATAGGTCAGCACGTAGAAGCCCGGCGGAACGCCGTGCGACTCCTCGCCTTGCGCGACCTTGCCGAGCATATCCTTGCCGACGGCCTGCTGCAGGAAGGCGCCGTTGCTCTTCCAGGTGATAAGGGCGAGCCAGGGCAGCACGATGAGCAGAACCAGAGCCAGCCCTCGCGCCGCTTTCAGCTTTGCCAGCCAGCACCAATCGCGCTCGAAGGCAACCAGCGCGAGCACCGTCAGCGCCGACAGCAGCGGTGCAATCGGCCCCTTGATGAGGATCGCCGCCCCCTGCGCCGCCCAGAAAATCCACGGCAGATGGCCGGCGACCGGCTCGTCGCGGCGCGATGCCAGATAAATCTGCGCCAGCGCGCCTTGCGCCAGAACGCAGCAGGCAAGCAGCATCGCGTCGGTCTTGGCGTCGCGGCCTTCGAAGGCGGTGGCGAAAATCGCCGCCATGACCAGGCCGGCGGCAAGACCGGCATTGGCGCCGAACAGATTGGCCCCGGTCCAGGCGATTGCGACGACGGCGATGGCGATGCCCAGCGCCGAGACCAGCCGGTAAATCCAGATCGGCGCCTGTGCCCCCTGGCCGCTCAGCGTCACCGCCGCCGATTGCAGCCAGTAGATGCCGATCGGCTTTTGGTAGCGCGACGCGTCCTGGAAGCGGATGTCGACATAGTCGCCGGTCTCCGTCATCTGCTTGGTCGCCTGGACGAAGCGCGGCTCGTCGCGGTCGAGCGGCGGCAAAGAGGCCAGTCCCGACGCCGTCATCATCAGGCTGAACAGGAAGAGAAAGATGTAGTTCCTGCTCATTTCGACACCGGACAGACTGAATTTGGCGGGACTGGTGGCTCAGTCGACCTTGGTCATCGCCGCCTTGCGCTCATTGGCGATGAGCCATAAATTTCTGACATAGATCACCATGCCCATGGCCTGGCCGGCGATGAACACCGGATCCTCACGCTGGATGGCGTAGACGAGCAGCAGCCCGCCGCCGAACAGCGAGAAGAACCAGAAAGCGATCGGCACGACGCTGCGCTTGGCCTTTTCCGAAGCGATCCACTGCACCAGGAAGCGCATGGTGAAGAAGAACTGGGCAACGAAGCCGAGCAGAACCCAGGCGTCGAACTGCTTGACGAAAACCTGGTGCAGCCAGGTCGCCAATTCCTGAAACACGTTAGCCATGCGTGATTTCCTCTACCTTTGGCATTCTGCGGCGCCGGCGCCGAAGCCACCAGACGCCGGCGAGATCGAGCGCGCCCTGCAGGCCGCGATCGAAGATGCCGTAATTCGACTTGCCGTGGCGGCGCGAGCGGTCGACGACGTCGCAATGGACGACGCGGTAGCCTTCCTGGATGACCAGGGCCGGAACGAAACGATGCGTGCCGTCGAAGAAGGGCAGTTTGCGTAGGATATCGGTGTGGATCGCCTTCAGGCCGCAGCCAGTGTCGCGGGTGTCGTCATGCAGGATCGCGCCGCGCAGCCAGTTGGCGAAACGCGATGCCAATTGCTTGATCTTGCTGTCGCGGCGCTTCAATCGCTGCCCCTGCGCGGCGCCGAAATCGGGCCCTGCCCGACGCAGCGCATCGACCAGAACGGGGATATATTGCGGGTCGTTCTGGCCGTCGCCGTCGATGGTGGCGACGATCGAGCCGCGCGCCGCCCAAGCGCCCGAGCGCACCGAAAGCGACTGGCCGGCGGATTTTTCGTGCCGCAGCTGCCGAAGCGGAAACGGACGTTTGGCGGCTTCAGCGGCAAGCACCGAAGCGGTGTCGTCAGTCGAACCGTCATTGACGACGATGATTTCGAAATCGCGCCCGGTCATCGCCGCCTCGATCTCGTCGATCAGCAGCGGCAGGTTCGCCGCCTCGTTGCGGCAGGGAATGACGATGGATATCAATGCGTCCGGCATATCGCGTCGGGCTCTGTCACAAGATATGGCATTCGGTGGATGCCGTGCGGTGCCGTTCCAGCGGATCGAACCCGTTGGCGCGGCGCCTCATTACGCCAGCCGACAGGATGAAGCAAGCATGCGCGGCAGTGCAGAATAGGCTGTCCATGCCGGCGCAAAATCGGAAACCACTTTTGCTTGACGCGCTTGGATGCTAAACGCCCGCGTTCAGGCCATGCCGGGCCGTTCGGACCCGGCGCTTTCAGGAAGAAACAATGTCCGCCTTCAAGTCCGATTTCCTGCGCGTCATGAGCGAGCGCGGCTTCATCCACCAGATTTCGGATGAGACCGGGCTGGATCAACTTTTCGCGAAGGAAACCGTGACCGCCTATGTCGGCTACGACGCCACGGCGACCAGCCTGCACATCGGCAATCTGATATCGGCGACCATGCTCTACTGGATGCAGGAGACCGGACACCGGCCGATCGCGCTGATGGGCGGCGGCACCTCGATGATCGGCGACCCGTCCTTCCGCGACGACCAGCGCAGCCTTTTGACGCCCGAGGCGATCGCCACCAACATCGAAGGCATCAAGCGAATTTTTGGCCGCATCCTGCGCTTCGGCGACACTGGCAATGACGCCATCATGGTCAACAATGCCGACTGGCTGATGAAGCTCAACTATGTCGAGTTCCTGCGCGATGTCGGCCGCCACTTTTCGGTCAACCGGATGCTGACCTTCGACAGCGTCAGGCTGCGGCTCGAGCGCGAACAGTCGCTGTCCTTCCTCGAATTCAACTACATGATCCTGCAAGGCTATGATTTCGTCGAGCTCAGCCGCCGCCACGACTGCCGGCTGCAGATGGGCGGTTCGGACCAGTGGGGCAACATCATCAACGGCGTCGATCTCGGCCACCGCATGGGCACGCCGCAGCTTTATGCGCTGACCACGCCGCTGCTGACGACATCGTCGGGCGCCAAGATGGGCAAATCGGCCAAGGGCGCGGTGTGGCTGAACGGCGACCTCTTCTCGCCCTATGATTTCTGGCAGTACTGGCGAAACACCGAGGATGCCGACGTCGAGCGCTTCCTGAAGATCTTCACCCGGCTGCCGCTGTCGGAGATCGCGCGGCTGGCCGCCCTTGGCGGCTCGGAGATCAACGAGGCCAAGAAGGTGCTGGCCACCGAAACCACGGCCATCGTGCACGGCCGCGAGGCGGCGCTCGCGGCCGAGGAAACCGCGCGCAAGACATTCGAGGAAGGCGTGACGGCCGAAACGCTGCCGACCGTGGAAGTGGACGACGCCGCGCTGGAAGCCGGCATCGGCATCCTGTCGCTGCTGGTCAGCGCGGGCCTTGCCGGGTCAAACGGCGAGGCAAGGCGTCACATACAGGGTGGCGCCGTGCGCCTCAACGACCAGCCGGTGGCGGACGACCGGCGGATGGTGACGCCTCTTGATTTGAGTCCGGAAAACGTCGCAAAGCTTTCAGTGGGCAAGAAAAAACACGTTCTGGTGCGGCCGGTCTGACCCGTCTTCTGGGATCCTCAGCGATATTCGAAGATCGAGCGGAAAATGCCCGGCGCGATTACCGATAGCGGGTTGATGTCCAGCACCGGCTTGTTGGCGTTGCCCTTAAGCCGGTAGGTGACGCCGATCAGCCCGCGGTCGCGGCCATTGCCGAGCAGCGCGCCGACCAGCGGCAGTTCGCCAAAGATGCGGTTGAGGCCATAGGCCGGCATGAAGGTTCCGGTCATGTCCATATTGTTGTTCTGGTCGTAGAGCGTGCCTTGGAAGGTGGTGCCGATGCGCGGGCCGCGCAGCACGCCATTCGCCAATTTCAAATAGCCCGACCCCTTGTCGATCTCGGTAAAGCCGCGCTCGAACTTTACCCGCGAAGTGTCGATCTTGCCCTTGACCGCTTCGTTCAGGCTGCGGCTGTCGCCGGTTGGCGTGGTCGAGACGATCGAGGCGAGCTTCGGTTCATTGACGATGAAGAAGTTGCTCGAATCGACCTGTCCACGCATCGGGCCGTCGGCTGCGCCGCTGAGCGCCAGCGTGATCGATCCGCCTTCCATATGCTCGTAGATGTTGAGGAAGCGCAATATGGCGCCTGCGTCGGCCGACTTCATGGTGAGCGCGCGAGCACCATTGCCTGCCGTATTGCTGATGGTGATGGCGGCGCCGGAACTTGCCGCGGCGCTGACCTTGAGCCTGTTCACCCTGGAGCCGGCGGCACTGTAGTCGAGCTTCAAATTGGACAGGACCTCGTCATGGAACCCGGTTAGCGAATTGACGTCGGCGCTGACCGAAACCGCGTCCGTGCCGGTGGTTTTGGTGGCGGTATCGACATCGGAGGTGAACTGCTTGATCAGCGAGCGGGCATCGAGCGCGTTGCCGCTGACATCGACTGCGAAGCCCTTGCCCGACCGCTTCACCGTCACGGCGACATCGTCGCCCCGGTTCAAGGCGACTTTGCTGAAGCGGGCCGACGACAGCGCGCCCTTGACCAGGACGACATTGCCTTCGACCGAAAAGCTCTTTCCGTCGAGGTCGAAGTCAGACAGCGTCGTGGTATCGCCGGACTTGGTCATGGTAAAAGTGGCATTGGCGGCAATGCCCGGCCCCTTGCTCCAGCCTGCCCAGGGAATGTCCAGCCTGGCGCTCGTCAGGTCGACGTCGACGTTCTGGCTGCCGCCTTCGCCGCTCTTGTCGATTGCCACCTTGATGGTGCCGGAAATCAGCGGCGACAGGCCAGGCATGGCCATGGCGCGCGTCTTTTCGTCGAGCACAAGCGCCACCTTGCGGCTGCGCGGCGGCCCGTCATCCCTGAGCGGCTCGACCAGATCGAGCTCNCGAGCTCGGCTGGAATGCCGTTCAGCCGCGCCTTGGCAGAGATCACCGCCTTGCCGGGCCCGACTTCGATCGAGCCGTCGGCATCGGTCACCATCTGGCCTTCGAACGGCTTGGCGAGCGACAGGTCCTTGTAGTCGAGCGATACCAGCCAATCGAGCTTCGACGTGTCGACGCCGGATTGCAACGGAATGTCGGCCTTGACGTGGCCGGTCACCGTGCCCGACAGGTCGTCCGGCAAGATGCCGACATGGCGCATGGCGTTGATCGGTTCGTAGGAGGCAAGTTCGGCGATGGCCGGCGCCTCGCCGGCGACGTCGATGTCGAGCGCGCCAATCACCGGCGGGTGGTTTGCCGCCTTTACCGACAGTGTGCCATTGCTTGCCGCCACGGTGCGGCCGCTCGGCATATAGACGCTGCCGGAGGACAGCGCGACGTCGACATCGTTGCCGTGGAAGGAAACGACGCCGACGGCATCGCGTATCGGCGGGATGCGGCCGGCGGTGTCGAAGCGCGAGCCCTCGACCTGGAAGCGGCCGAACACCTCGTCGGCCGAAAGCGGCACGCCGTTGCCGAGACGCCCCGGCACGACCTGGAACTGCAGGCTGGCATCGACGACGCGACCGCCAAACAGGTTCTGCAGCACCCACAGCCGCGCATTCTTGGCGGAGAACCAGGGCCACAATTGCTTGACGTGCGAGACCGCCATGTCGTGGACGTTGAGCGACACCGAGATACCCGGCGGTCCGTTGTCGATGAAGGAAACCGCAGCGGTTCCCAGCACTTCGCTCCCCGATCCCGACCTGATACCGATCTGGTCGGCGACAAGCTTGCGGCTCTTGATCTGATAGACGCCGGCGATGCGGGCGAAGAAATTCAGCGCCGGCTCGGGCGATTCCGAAGGCGCCAGCGTCGAGCCGTCGCTGGTCAGGTCGTAACGATAGGAAGGCTCCTCGCCGGCCGCGCCGGTCGACGGCTTTGGCCCGATCGAGCCGGCGAAATTGAACGCCGAGCGCCCGGTCTTTAGAACCAGCCTGCCGACATCGATCTTGTTGGAGCCGGAGACAAGGGCGGCGTCGACATCGACATCGGCCGGCAACAGCCCGCGTGTGCCGAGGTCGAGCACCGAGCCGGTTAGCGACAGCGAGCCCGTCAGCCGCGAATCGGTCTCGCCCGAGCCTTCGGATCCCGTGAGCTTCAAAGCCATCGCGCCGGTTCGCCCGCCGGCCGCCGGCGTTGTCTCCGCGACATCCGCCATGTCGATGGCGGCGTTCAAGGCGGTAACGCGCATCGAGCTCGTATCGCGGGTGGCGGTGGCCGTGACGGTGAGCGCGCGGCCATCGACATCCGCCTCGGACGAGAACTCCATGCTGCCGGGGCCTGACTGCAGCACCGTGGCGTTGGCGATCGTGACCAGCTTGACCGATCCGGCCTCGGGCAGCTCGAACGCGACATTTTTGAGATCGATGCGGCGCATCGAATCCTCGCGCACGGCATCGAGTGCACGATTGACGTCACTGAAGACGACGGCGGCCAGTTTTTCCGGATCGATGAGACCGTCTTGATTGCGCAGGCGCGCTATCCAGTCACCACCCGACGGCATTGCCGCGGTGACGATATGGGCGTCGGAAATCCTGGCGCTGGTCAGCCGAACCTCGCCCGAAAGCAGCGGGACCAGCCGGATGCCGAAGCGGACGCGCCCGGCATCGGCCATCGGCTTGCCGTCGGCCGTCTCGACGCTGACATCCTTGACCTGCAGCGCAATGAAGCTCGATCCGTCAAGTGTCAGGCTGGCAGGACCGACGGCGACTTTGACGTCGAAACCGGCCAGTTTCTCGATCGCCGTTTCGGCTTCCAACCGCAGCCGTTCGCTGCCGATGCCGGTGGCGCCGATGACGTAGACGGCGGCCGCCGCCAGCAGCACAAGGGCTCCAATGCCGGCAAACAGCCGGGCAAGGATGCGAAAGCCGCGGCCGATCCGTGCCTTGCCGAGCGGCGGCACGCGGCAAGCGGACGGGAAAGCCCCCAGGTCGGTGATCTCGTCACGCCTGAACCGGATTTTCTCGTGCTGCGGTTCTTCCTGATCCACGCAATTTTCCGTTGTGCGAATTCGATCGTGGACGAATCCCCGCCCGACACTATAACGACGCAGGCTAGAGCATGATGCCGAAAAGTGTGAGGCGGTTTTCTCGGACAAACGGTTTCCGTTTGTCCAGACATCATGCTCTATCTCTTTGATTTAGGGCCGCGTAACCTCAAACAAGGGCATCGATATGGCTGATCTCGACGTTGGCGACGTTGCGCCGCAATTCGATCTTCCGCGCGACGGCGGCGGCTCGATCAGCCTTGCCTCGATGCGGGGGAAGCCCGTTGTACTTTATTTCTATCCGCAGGACGACACCACAAGTTGTACCAATGAGGCGATCAGCTTTTCGCAGCTGAAGCCGGAGTTCGAAAAGGCCGGCGCCGTGGTGATCGGCCTGTCGCCGGACAGCGTGAAGAAGCACGACAAGTTCAAAACCAAATACGATCTCACCGTCGACCTGGTTGCCGACGAGGAGCGCAAGGTGATCGAGGCTTACAATCTGTGGGTCGAAAAGACGATGTATGGCCGCAACTATATGGGCGTCGAGCGGGCGACGTTCCTGATCGGCAAGGACGGGCGGATCGCCGGGATCTGGCGCAAGGTCCGGGTGAAAGGCCATGCCGAAGCAGTGCTGGAGGCGGTCCGCGCGCTCTGAGGCGCCACCGATCTGGCCAACGCCGCGCAGTGCATTAGGGGCATAAGACATATATGCGGTTGGCTGACACCGTTGGTCACTAGCGCGCCCGCGAACGGCAAAACTTTGTTAACCCTAATAATGTGTAATCGGGCTTCGTTGGTGTCGTAACGAAAGCTTGGTCCCGTGAACCTAACCGGTCAGTCAGCGGTCTTCGGCAGGCGCAAGGAGCCGCATACGGTCATCATTGCGCGGGGCAATGAAATACGACATTTCACCATCCGGCCGTGGCTCGTCGCCTTTCTCGGCTCGGCACTGGCGGCGATCGCCATCGGCTATCTCTTGGCGACCTCCTATCTCGTGCTGCGCGACGATCTGATCGGCGCCACCACGGCCCGGCAGGCGCGCATGCAGCAGGCCTATGAGGATCGCATCTCGGCGCTTCGCGCGCAGGTCGACCGCATCACCAGCCGCCAGCTTCTCGACCAGAAACTGATGGAGACCAAGGTCAGCGAATTGATCGAGCGGCAGAGCCAGCTCAGCCAGCGCCATGGCCGCCTCGGCCCGATTCTCGAGCGGGCCGAAAACGAGGTCGGGACGCCGCCAACCGCTGATGCCGCAGCGACAACAAAACCCGACGAACATGCCGAACTGACTGGCGGCGAGCCACTCGCCTATTCGGTCGCCAGCCTTGGTTCGGGCGACACCAGGCCATTCTCGCTGTGGTCGACACGTTCCGATCCGCTGCCCAGCGAAACGGCTGCGGACCGTGCCGACAAATTGTTCGTCTCGATCAATGATTCACTGAAGGCTATCGAAAGCCAGCAACTCACCCGCATCGAAACCCTGGCCGACAACGCCTACAAGAACGCCGATGCCATCACCCAGGCGCTGGAAGCGGCCGGTCTGCCGGTCGACAGTGATTTCGGCAAAAACGAAAGCGATGTCGGCGGACCGCTGATCCCGCTTGACAGCTCGATGATGTTCGACAGCAAGGTCAAGGAACTGGACGAGGCGCTGGATACGCTCGACCAGTTGAAGAAAGAGGCGCGGCGGCTGCCGCTCGCCAACCCGGCGCCGGGCCACTCCGTCACCAGCCCGTTCGGCGTGCGCACTGACCCCATCCTCGGCACCGCTGCCCTGCACTCGGGCATGGATTTCCGCGCGCCGGTCGGCATGGCAGCCAAGGTCACGGCGGCCGGAATCGTTACCAAGGCCGGCTGGAACGGCGGCTATGGCCGCATGGTCGAGGTCGATCACGGCAACGGCTTTGCCACGCGCTACGGCCATCTGAGCGAGATCGACGTTGCCGTCGGCCAAAAACTCGCAGCCGGCGACATCATTGGCAAAACCGGCAGCAGCGGCCGTTCGACCGGCCCGCACCTGCACTACGAAGTCCGCCACAATGGCGAGGCCATCGACCCGCTGCGCTTCCTGACCGTCGGCAAGAAGGTCGAACAGTATTTGTAAGGTCAAGCCGGGCTGGTTGCTGCCCAACTTCGCCGCGCCCTGCCCGCTGGTTCCACGATCCAGGGTCGCACCAAGCGCGGACCCGTGCCGACAAAACTGTCCCTGGGCTGAGGCAGATGCACGGCCACTGCGAAGCCCATCGAGCCATGGGCGTCATGGCCGCAGGCATGCATCACCTTATCGCCACATTGCGATTGACGGCCTCGCGGAGCCGACAATATCGACGGCCAGGCCGTAGCGGGCGACGTCGCGGATGTCTGATATCCCCTGCCCGGCCAGCATCGGCCTGAGATAAGCTCCCGTCCCAATCTTGCGGTTCGATAATTCGGGATGGCGGTGCAGATGACGGCGGATCTCGACCATCCGATCGAGAATTCCGGCATCGATGCGGGGGCGCGGCACCGCCCGGTGCTGCCGACCGGTCAGGATTTGACATGGATGTCTCGCGGGAATTTGGTCAGCGTCTCATGGCCGGTCTCGGTCACCAGAATGGTCTCGCTGATCTCGATGCCCCAGCCATCCATCCACATGCCAAGAATGGAGTGCAGGACGTTGCCGGGTTGCAGCGCGGTCTTGTCGCCGGGTCGCAGGCTGATCGTGTGCTCGCCCCAATCCGGGGGATAGGCGACGCCGATGGAATAGCCGATGCGCGATTCCTTCTTCAGCCCGTAGCGCTGGATGACCTTGCGCCAGGCGGCCTCGACCGCTTCCGCCGATGTGCCCGGCCGGACCGCGTCGAGCACCGCATCCATACCTTCGATCACCGCCTTTGCGGTGTCGGCGACACGGGCCGGCGTCTTGCCGAGCTGCATCGTTCGGGCGAGGCCTGCGGCATAGCGGCGGCAAACGCCGGCGAGTTCGAGCGCAATCGTCTCGTCCTTTCCGAACCGCCGGTCGCTCCACATGATGTGCGGAGCCGATGCATTCTCGCCGCCGAGGATCGTCGGCGGCAGTGCCGTGATGTCGCCGGCGAAGTCTGGACTGCCGGCGATCTGCGCCGCCTGGATCGCGGCAATCGCATCGCATTCGCGCACACCTGGCGCGATGACTTCGAAGGCCCGCGCAACAGCTGCTTCAGCCAAGGTCGACGCCTTGCGCAGGTAGGCAATTTCCGGAGCGGATTTCACGGCGCGGATCCAGTTCACCAGGAGATCGGCGTCGTGCCATTTCGCATTGGGCAGGCCAGCGACCAGCCGGGCATGCGCCTTCGGCGAGAAATAATAAGCTTCGAGCTCGATGCCGATATGTCTCGCGCCCCAGCCCTTGGCGACGATCCAGGCCGCCATCCAGTCCATCGGATGGCGATCGGCTCGCTGCACGTGGTCTTCGGGGAAGCCGACCGCATTCTCCGGCTTCATCCAGGCCGTCAGCAAGCCGCCTGCCGCATCCATGGCGCGGCCGATCCAGACCGGCTCGGCCTCGTCTTCGATCGGGACCAGCACGACCTGCGGCGTATAGAACGACCAGCCGTCATAGCCGGTGATGTAATGCTGGTTGGCGACATCGTTGACGACCAGCAGTTCCAGCCCACGCGCCGCCATCTCGGCGCGGATCTTCTGGAGCCGCCGCTGGTACTCATCGCGCGCAAAAGGCAATTCGATCATCGGTTTTCCTGCTGGATTGTTGGCCGGCGAGCCCGCGCCCGCCTGACGTCATTCATCATTGCGGTGGTTTCAGCCCGGCTGCAATCGGCCAGCGCGGCGCATGGGACAGGTCCTGCACCGCGTCCGGGAACCATTCCGAATTATTTTTGAATTCCATTTGACTGAATAAATTGCCTGTGCAAGTCTTGGTCTTCCTAAGGGGCGCGGGACATGGCACTGCGGGGAACCAATCAGGAGTTCGGACGGCCCTACAACCGGCGCATCGTGCTGGAGTCCATCCGTCTTCACGGTCCCATCGCCCGCGGCGACATTGCCAGCCGGGTCGGCCTCACCGTCCAGACCGTATCGACCATCGTTCGCGAACTCGAAGAGCACGGCTATGTGCTGTCGCTGCGCGAAGAGCCGCGCGGACGCGGGCTGCCGCCGGCGACGCTCAGGATCAACCCCGAGGGCGGCTATGCCGTCGGCGTCCACCTCACCCCGCTGGGGATCGACGCGGCGCTCATCAATCTCAGCGGCGATGTCATCGAGAGCATGCATCGCGAGGCGCCGCATGCGACGCCCAACCATGCCTTCGAGCTGATCGGCGCGATGGTGCCGGAGTTGACGGCGCTGCGGCCCGGCGGGCGCGTGCTCGGCATCGGCATGGCGCTGCCTGGACCGTTCGGCGTGGAGTCGATGAGCTTCGTCGGCCCGACGACCATGGCCGGCTGGAAGGATGTCGCGCTGCCGGAACGGCTGGCGGCGTCGACCGGGCTGCCGGCCTTCTTCGAAACCGACATGGCGGCGGCGGCCATGGGCGAACGGCTTTACGGTCTCGGCTCCGGTTATTCCGAATACTACTACCTCTATTTCGGCGTCGGCCTCGGCGGCGTCATCGTGCATGACGGCGCGGTGATGCGCGGCGCCTGGGGCAATGCCGGCGAAATCGGACACATCCCTGCCGTTCCCGGCGGCGAACCTTGCCCATGTGGCAACAGCGGCTGCCTCGAACGGTATCTCTCGCTGGAAGCACGTCGCCGCCGCAACATCAGCGACGCCGCCTGGGTGGCCGAGATCGCACCGATCTTCCGCAACGCCATCGTCACCATCGAGAATATATTCGACCCGGAAACCGTCATCCTCGGCGGGCTTGCGCCCACAGACCTGCTGGAAAAGCTGGTCGGCGCGGCCGGACAGTTCCCCAATTCGGTCTCGGCGCGGCGCGACCGCAAGACACCGCGCGTGACGGTGGCGACCGGCGGCAAGCATTCGGTGCTGCGGGGCGCTGCCGCATTGGCCGTGTCCGGTGTGCTTTCGCCGCGCTTCGGCCAGATGTTCATTGCCGAGCGCGAGCGCCGGCCAGACCTCATGCACAGCAAGGGAGTGGCGGCATGACCGAACCGCTGCTGGTACTCGAAAACGTCACCAAGAATTACGGCGCCATTCATGCGCTGAGGGGCATCAGCTTCTCGATCGGCAAGGGTGAAGTCGTGGCGCTGCTCGGTGACAACGGCGCCGGCAAGTCGACGCTGGTCAAGATCATTGCCGGCGGCCTCGAGCCGAGCTCCGGCCGCATGCTGTTCGAGGGCAAGGAGTTTCTGGCGAAGACGCCGGCCGAGGCCAAGGCTGCCGGCATCGAGACCGTCTACCAGGACCTGTCGCTCTGCACCAATGTCGACGTCGTCGCCAATTTCTTCATGGGCCGCGAAATCACTCGCAAGGTTCTCGGTGTCCCCATCCTCGACGAGCGCGCCATGGAGGCCGTCGTCGGCAAGGCGCTGGCAAGTGCCGGCACCCGCATCCCGTCGCTGCGCACCAATGTCGAGCATCTCTCGGGCGGCCAACGCCAGGCCATCGAGCTCAACCGCTTCGTGCACTGGGGCGGCAAGCTTGTGCTGCTTGACGAGCCGTTCGCGGCCCTCGGCGTCGAGCAGACGCGGCGCGGTCTCGAGATGATCCGCCAAGTGGCCAACCAGGGCATCGGCGTCGTCATCATCACCCACATCATGCAACAGGCCTTCCAGGTCGCCGACCGGATCGTGGTGATCCGGCAAGGCGTCGTGGCCGGCGATGTCGCACGCAACAAAACAAGTCCCGATGCGGTGATCAACATGATCACCGGTGAGACGCTTGCCGGTGCCGGACCGGCAGGTTGAGGGACAAAAGAGGGGTCCGGTATAAAAGAGGAGCGAACGACATGAAGCGAATACTGGTTCTTGTCTTCGGTATCCTGGCACTGGCTCTTGCCTCGCTCACGCCGGCAATGTCCCAGACCAAGGGCACCGTCTATTATATGGTCCCGACCCTGCTCGATGAATTCCAGACCGGCTCGGTGAGCGCGCTGGAGCTGTTCCTCAAGCAGGTCGGCTATGAGGTGAAAACACTCAACGCCGACAACAAGACCGACGCGCAGCAATCGCAGATGAACGACGTCATTGCGCTGAAGCCGGCGGCGATCATCCTAGCCGCCGTCGATTTCAACGCGCTGAAGCCGTCCATCGAAGCGGCGCGTGCGGCCGGCATCCCGGTGGTCGAGTTCGACCGCCAGATCACCTCGACCCCGTCCGATTTCACCTCGGTGGCGGGCACGGTCGAGATCGGCTACGTCGCCGCCGAGCAGGCGCAAAAGCTTCTGACCGCCAAGAACGGTTCGGTGAAGGGCAAGATCCTGCAGGTGCTCGGCGATCCCGGCGATCCCTACACGCTCGACATCCAGAAGGGTTTCGAGGAGAAGTTGAAGGCGTTTCCTGACGTCAAGATCATCTCGCTGCCGGCCATGCAATGGGAAGCCAGCAACGCCGGCACGATCGTTGCCGACCAGATGCTCGCCAACCCCGACATCGACCTGATCTTCAGCCATGCCGCGCACCTGTCGGTCGCAGCCGTCGCCTCGCTCGAGGCCGCCGGCAAGAAGCCGGGCGACGTCATGCTGATGAGCTCGAACGGCGCTCCGGTCGGTCTCGACCTGATCCGCAAGGGCTGGCTCAATGTCGAAGTCGAGCAGCCGCTCTACGCGCAGGCCGCGGCCGTGGCGATGTTCATGGACAAGATCGCCGGCAAGCAGGAAATCAAGCCTGGCGAGTATGACGTGCTCGGCTTGAAGTCGACCGTGACCAAGGAGAGCTGGGGCCCCAACATCAAGATCCCGGGCGCCGCCATCACCAAGGAAAACGTCGACAATCCGGCCTTCTGGGGCAACCAGAAGCCGCCGACGGACACGATCAAGTCTGTCGAATAGTCGCCTAGCGAAGCGCTCCGGGCCATTGCGGCCCGGAGCCTGCCCATTCACGACGCCGCGTCCCAGGACACCGTGGCGAACCTAAACCCGCGCCTGAACCCGAAATCGAGTTGATTTCTCAGCCTGATTTTCTCGGGGGCGCCAACCGGATCAGCCCATGAACCCGCGCAGCCGCAAAGCCCTGGAGTTCGTCCTCGACAACCTCGTCTGGTTCATGCTGATCTTTGTGCTGGTTGTCTTTTCCGTCTTCGTCCCCAACTACTTCCAGCTCGGCATCTTCGCCAACATCATCGAGGCCTCGAGCGTTCTCGGCGTGATGTCGATCGGCCTGTCGCTGGTCATCATTGCCGGCCATATGGACCTGTCGGTGGAATCGGTGGCCGCACTCAGCGCCATGGCGGTCGGCATCCTGTTCTGCTCATCGGGCATCGGCATGGGCATACAGCTCAATCCGCAATGGCTGATGGTTCCGGTTTCGCTGCTGGTTGCGCTGGCCGTCGGCGGCCTCATCGGCGCCTTCAACGGCTATCTCGTGGTCAAGGTGAAGATGAGCGCCTTTATCATTACGCTGGCGTCCTACATCTGGGTGCGCGGCCTGGTGCTGGTGATTTCCGGCGGCCGCTCGGCACAGGATCTGGCGCCGGCCATCCGCTGGTTCGGCATCCAGCGAATGGCCGGCCTGCCGCTGACCGCCTGGATCGCCGTCGCCTGTTTCGTCCTGTTCTCGCTGATCATGGCCAAAACGCCGTTCGGCCGCCACCTCGTGATGATCGGCGGCAACGAGACCGCGACCTTCCGCGCCGGCATCCGCGTCAACCGCAATCTGATCATCGCCTTCGTACTTGCCGGCGCCATTGCCGGCCTCGCCGGCTGGCTGCTCGCCATCCGCACCTCGGGCGCCACCGCCAATCTCGGCACCGGGCTGTTGTTCAACGCCTTTGCCGCCGTCGTCATCGGCGGCGTCAGCCTGAAAGGCGGCGTCGGCACCTTGCCCGGGGTCTATGCCGGCGTGCTGCTGCTCTCCTCCATCAACACGGCGATCAATCTGATGGGCCTGCCGGCCAACTTCACCCAGGTCATCCACGGCCTTTTGGTGCTCGCCGCCGTGCTGCTCGACGCCTTCAAGCAAACCATTCGCCAAAGACTGGCATAGGAGAACGACCCGCATGACAGGAGAGTTGGCATGACAGGAGAGCTGGCATGACCGGACGGCTGCAAGACAAGGTCGCGCTTATCGTCGGTAGCGCGCGCGGCATCGGCAAGGGCATCGCCCAGCGCTTTGCCGAGGAAGGCGCAAGGCTGGTCCTGGCCGACAGCGAGGCCCAGGCCGGTCAAGCGACCGCCAACGAGCTCGGCGCTGCCTTCATCCGCACCGACATCTCGCAAATAGTTGATGCAGAAGCCGCGGTAGCGCTGGCGTTGAGCCGCCATGGCCGCCTCGACATCGTCGTGCAGAATGCCGGCATCTATCCCTGGCAGCTCATCGAAAATACCAGCCCGGACGATTGGGACCGGGTGATGGCGGTCAATCTGCGCGGCACGTTCAACGCCACGCTGGCAGCGCTGGCGCCGATGAAGGCGCAGCATTACGGGCGCATGCTCTACACCTCGTCGATCACCGGTCCGCACGTCACCAGCCCCGGCCACGGCCACTATGCCGCCAGCAAGGCCGGCATCAACGGCTTCATCCGCTCGGCGGCGCTGGAATTTTCGGGCTACGGCATCACCGTCAACGGCGTCGAGCCCGGCAACATCCTGACCGAAGCGATCGAGCTGCATCGCGGCGCCGCCTATATCAAGAACATGGAGGATTCGATCCCGCTCGGACGCCTCGGCAGTCCGCGCGACGTCGCCAACGCCTTCCTGTTCCTCGCCTCCGACGATGCCAGCTACATCACCGGCACCACCATCGTCGTCGACGGCGGCCAGTTGCTGCCCGAAGGCAAGGATTTCCGGCTGCTGCCGCCGTGATCAGCCGGATTTCTTGTACAGCAGCAACTCAGGCCGGTACTCGAAGTGCATGGTGTCGTAGTGATACCAGCGCCCGCCCCAGATGAAGCCGTTTTTCTCGAACAATTCCACGATTTCCAGCGGAATCCGGTTCTTGAAGGGAATGTGGGCCTTCGGGTTGGTTTTGTTCCTGTTGTTGTACCAATAGTCGGAGAAGCCGACATTGATATCGAAGGCCGCTCCGAACGAGTGAACGCTCAACCGGTCGGTGCCGGCGATCGGCCGCCAGACAAAGCCGCCGCCGGGCTTGAGCCCGTAACGGCTCAGCTCCGCGGGCATCGCCTCAAGCGCAGCGGAGACCTTGCCCAGCCGGTCGTTGATGCCGAAAATCCTGGTGACCTGCACGGTCTTCTTGCCGAGCTTCGGCAACCATTTGACGTTGGCGATGTGCTTGCCCACCTCGGCGGCACTTGCCCCGTAGAGCTTCTCGAAGAAAGGTTCATTGCGGATACGGCCGGGATCGAAATCCTCCGCCGGGACCAGCGCGCCCTCGGCTGCTCTGGGATAGACGTAGCGAAACATGTCTTCGATGTCGGGGCTCTCAAGCAGCGCGTCGGCGTCGCGCGCCTTGCCGTCGTCCCACATCATCGTGGTGCCGTCGGTCCAGGACAGCACATTGCCCGAGATGGTGAAAAGTCCGGGATAGGCCTTGAGCAAGGCAGCCTTGGCGGCCGGCTGGTCGACGCCGTCGCCCGCATTCCCTGCATAGGCGAAGCGTCCAGTGCCGACGATTGCCAATGCGAACAGCAACCGCAGCATCAGGCGCCCTGGATGATCCATGATTGTCCTGCCGTCCCGGAGGGCTTTCGTTCATCTTGCATTTAACAAGGCTGCTGTACCATGCTGGTCGAATCGAACGGGAGACAAATCGTGTCAAAAACCTTCAATGCTTTGATCCGGATGACGTTTACATTCATCTGCCTGGTCGGCCTGGCCTCGTCCGTCTCTATTCTTTTTCCAGCCACCGCATCCGCCCAGCGGATGCAGCGATGCGCCGACGAAGGCGAAATCTGCCGCCTGCCCTACCCCTCGGAAGTGGTCTACGGCGCGCGCGGGCAGACCACTTCGCGCTTCATCGATCGTCGTGCCGTGCCGTGTACGAATCGCGTCTTTGGGGACCCGGCGCCTGGCCGCGACAAGGCTTGCTACATCGTGAGGCGCGGCGGCGGTAACGACTATGGCGACAGTGATGACGACGACGACAATTACGGCGATGATGATTACGGCCAGGGCCGCGGCAGATGGGTGGCCTGCGCCCGGGAGAATCAGTTCTGTGATTTCCGTGGCCGCCAAGTGGTCAGATACGGAGCGCGCGGTCGGTTCACGCAAGGCGTTTTCAGGAACGGCGTGCGCTGCGGCAACGATGCCTTTGACGAGGATCCCGCTCCGCGTGCGAAGAAGACCTGCTACATCAGGAAGTAGACAGGTGCCGGCATGAAAGGGGGTGTGGCTCTTTGAGGCCGCGCCCGGAATCCGGGATCTTGGTGGGCGATGACGGGCTCGAACCGCCGACATCTTCGGTGTAAACGAAGCGCTCTACCAACTGAGCTAATCGCCCGCTCCGGCCGGACCTTTAAGCGGTCGCAACCGGCTTCGCAAGGCCAAATGAACAGCTGCGAGCTTAGCCGCACAGTGGTTTTCGCGGGCAAAGTGCCGCCCGTCAAAAAACCTTCTCCTGTTTGCGTTTATGCTGTCCAGCTGCGCTTGACACCCGGTGGCGAACCCCTTATCCACCGCCCCAACGACGAACACGGCTGACACGTGCTCGTCCAATGCGCGGGTGTAGCTCAGTTGGTTAGAGTGCCGGCCTGTCACGCCGGAGGTCGCGGGTTCGAGCCCCGTCACTCGCGCCATTAATTTCAAGGGGTTAGCTACCGCCCCTTGAAAAGTTTCAACTCTCATTCTGCGGAGAGTTTCAACTTTCTGTATTCGTTCCGTTCCAGGCCAAGCAGCTTTCTGCCCTTGCGGCGGCTGGCATCGGCTGAGCGGACGGCGGCCAGATTGACCGGCATATAGGTCTTCTGCAGCCCCTTGTTCCCGTCGATCGAATTGCCCATCTTGGCCGAGATTGCCTCGACCGACGCGCCTCCGGCATTCGCCTCGACCGCGCCGGAACGCCGCATGTCCATCAGCCGCCGCTTCTCCGATGTCCCGAACACCAGCGTGCGCAGATCGGCAAAGTCGTCGACCAGAGAATCCTTCGTGTAAGGCACGCCGGCGCGCGGCCGGCCGCCCTTCGGGCCCGGCGCGAAACCGCGCGAGCGAAAGATCGGCGCATCGTCAAGCAGGGTGACGCCTAGTGATTCGACATAGGCCAGCACCAGGCGCTGCGTGCGTGACGACAGCGTGCCGACAGCCGCCTCGCCACTCTTGCTGCGTGCAATCAGAAAACCCCATTCCTGTGCTGTCTGCATTGCCTGCGCCGGTGTGAGCGTGCGCACGTCGACGGGTGAGAAGCTCGTGTCCCACGCAACGGCGATGATGCAGGCCAGTCCGCGGTAGCCGGCGCGCCAGGCGCCCTTGACCATGCGCACCGCCTCGCCTGCCGTCCAGGTCTGGTGGCGCGGTGGTGGCGTCTGGCGGCGGATCGCCTGCGATGGGTCGGAGCCGGGCGGGCATAGCTTCATGCCGGCCATGACATTATAGAGCGAACGCCACGTCTTTACGGCACGGTAGGCGATGTCGACACCTTTGACCCGCAGCAGACGGCCATACCAGTCGTCGAGCAGCTCGAGGGTGATGTCGGCTGGCGGCAGGTCGGCGAAGTACGGCTCGATGAAGGTCCAGCCGCGCTCCCGATCCTCGCGGGTGCGCGGTGGCTTGCGCTTCCATGCATCCATGCGGCGATAGCGTGCAAAGGCGTCTCCGATGGAATCCTTTGGCCATACATGCAGGCGCGACGGCTCCCTGCCCTTGCGGAGTTCCTGCCAGCGGTCTTCCCACTCCTTGGCGATCGTCCAGGCCTCAGGCCCGTCGACCCCACAGGAAATGCATCTGAAGCCAGCTTCGACCATCTTCGGCGTCGGCAGCCAGTAGCCGTATTTGCCCTTACGGATGACGTAGTGCTTCAACTTGATCTTACCCAAGGGTCGCCAGCCTCGCTCTTGCAATGTCGATGCTAGACTGCGCGCCGGATCCTGATCCTGCAAGACCCGAGCGTCGATCGAGCCAGGCGTCGATCGCAACCATGTCGTAGTTGCCGGTAATTGGGCAGGCCTTGGGAAAGCCTTGATCCTGCAACGCGGGCAGCAATTCCATGAATTCCCGCAGCGTCAGGTGGAGATAACGCGCCGCCTTGATCGCCGGCACGAGCCGCGGCTGTACCGGGAAGCGGATAGATGACGGTTGTAATGTGTGGGTTTGGCTCATGGCACCAAAACTCTATCCACCGTCCATCGGGACGGCGGATGGGCGCTTGTCGTTGAGCGGGTGTGAATTTCGCCCGTGTCAGCACCTCCGCCGCACAGCATGCGATTTTCCTACTCCGTGATCTCGTTATTCCTGCATCGAGGGTGAATGAGGCTTAGAATAACGGCCTTTTTCCCCCATGCCTATTCGTCCAATCCTTAATTCGCAGAATCGGCGGCCACAGGGCGAGAATACTTATAATCGGCGGCTTCGAAGCCGCTACGCCCGGGCAACCCGGATACCCTCGGCGATGTTGACGCCATTACCCATCAGGTCGCCATCGTGCTCCTGCACGACGTCACCCAGGTGAATGCTAATCCGGAACTCAATGTGACGATCATCGGGCACCCCGGCATTGCGCTTAGCAATAGCGTTTTGACGCGCGTAGCGGACTACTTCCACAACGCTGCTGGACTCGACGAGGCTCCCATCACCGCGATAGACAGACGCGAGCGTTGCCTGCCGGTCGCCTGGACTGCCCCCCCGCGCTCCCGCCCCACACAGGATGCCGGCAAGCAGACGCTGAGCCAGGCGCCTCATCTCGGCTCGGGTGGAAATTGGCTACAGTGACGGACACAAGCCTGCTTTGCCACTTACTCGACGCTGCTGAGGAAGGCAGCTTTGCCGCTGTCGCACGAGACTGCGAAGTTGTTTCCCCTTCGTGGCCCGACGCGTCGCAGCTCTCACAATATCCGAATTCTTGAAGGGCCCCGATATTCCCGAACTGGACGGCCGATGTTGCGGGCCAAAGAGCGTTAAAAACGAGGCGCCCGGACCAATCACATTGCCGAGACAGAATTTGCGCTGTCCGGGAATAAAACGCCGCTTGCCGTGGTCCTCCATGCATAAGCTGCTGATTGCCTTGAAGGAACACCACACTGCAAACCTACACTTTGACGAGCACGACGGGGTCGGTCGGCGCACTCCAGGACCTCTGGAAGGCGAGAGGTCCGCCGCCTGCGGCCGGCTGCACCCAAGTACACTGCCTTGGAACGTCGCCTCAGGGCATACCTTTGTTATCAGCGATTGCCCGTCGGCCAAGGCACCGGTTTTGAAATTCGCTTGATGGCGTCCCTGCCCTTCCCGTTCGACTCCGTCGAGTCCTTGTGTGTCAATTTGTTGCGACGAGAGCTAGGGTTCAGACTCAATCAACCTATAGGGCTGATCTTGCCTTCAGTTCCGAGAAGGCACATTCTCTGCGTATCGGGCGGTCTCGTGAGGATCAATGTTCAAGAAAATAGTTCAGAGAGTGCCAGTTGGCGCCGCTGACCCGGTAAGCGACCTGATTGGTCTGATCGACTTGATCGAAATGGAGTTGGGGCTCTGGGCGGGTGGCAAAAGCGTGCGCAACCGTCTCTCCGAGGTCATCAGTGAAATTCGCCGATCCGAAGGTGTCGCGAGCCAGGAGAGTGTGAGCGTTTTGCTCGATGTTATCGAACGACTGGGTAATATTGAGCGGTTTTTGTCCGACAATGGTTTTGAGACTGGCTCTGAAACTTCCAACGGTTGACGCTTCGAACTCTGCTTGTACGACGAGAAGAGCGTGATCGGTCAGACCCAGAATGCGATGAGCGTTGCGAGTGCGACGGCGGAGAGAAAATTCCTTGCGAGCTTGTCGTAGCGGGTTGCGATGCGGCGGAAATCCTTGAGCCTGCAGAAGGCAGCTTCGATACGCCATCGGCCCTTGTATCGGGTCTCATCGTAGCTGATCGTCGCCTTGCGGTTTGATCGTCCCGGGATTACTGCCTGCGCCCCTTCAGACTTCAGGTGCTTGCGCAAGGCGTTGGCATCGTAGCCTTTGTCGGCGATCAGGCATCGCACGGGTCCGGCGGCATCCAGCAGCGGCTTGGCCATCGTGATCGGGATCGGGACAATTGAGAGGCGAAAGCTGTGACAACGAAAAGCCCGCCACCGAGAGCCAGACCAGAAAACTCATATTTTAGCACCTGCGAAACAAAGCTCACTATTCCGCGTTGAGGCTCGTCGAACAACGGAGCTTCACGAATGGATCCGGCAACTGCAGCTGTGATGATTTTGCTTTCTTGCAGTCCCGCCCAGGGAGTCTGCAAGCCACTCGATACATCACCGTCCATGTTCGGATCCCTTGACACATGCCAGTTGGCGTTAGCCGTGAGGCTCGAGGGCGCTCCCAACGGGGAGATCGTGGGGCGATGCAGTTCGATCGACCCCTCCGCTACAGGTTCCGTTCCAGCCGGGTACAGCACGATTGTCGTCACGCGGGGCACAGGGGCGGGTGCGGTGAGCAGTCGCTACATCGTGCCACACAAAAACTGAAGCCAGCCACCGTGAGGCAGCGGGCTATTCATTCTCGACCGGACATTTATAGGCCTTGCCCTCCCTCCATGAAGCCATACTCGGCATCGTTGGCTTCGCGCTCGTCGTCCGCTTCGCCATAGTCGTCGCCGCCCCTGTCATCGATCCCGGTGACTTCGATGCCACCGGCCAGACAGGGTTCGAGATCCGGGTCGCTCTACGAAGTCGAGCAGCTACATCAGGCGTTCTTCATCTTCGATCGAGCGACGGACCGCCATGTCCGAAAGGCAGAGGTTCGTGGCTGGATAGCGAAGAATCGCACACTTTCCTTCATTCGCATGGTTCGCAGAGATTAGCATTATCGCCTACTCTCATCTCGTCCGGCGTCGTCTCCCTCAAAGCAGCGCCGGTAAGGCTCGGCGCCCTTCTTGGTTTCTCACCGTATGTCAAAAGGAGGTCGCCGGGCCTTGCCAGGCCCCGCTGCTCATCGCTTGCGGGGTGTCCTGATGACTGAGCTTGGCCCCGTGGCCTAACGGCCCAAACCAAACGTTCCGAAAAGCTTTCCCAGGCTGGCGACAGCCGAAGGGCTGCAGAAGAGGGATCGTCAGACCGCTCCTGGCGCACCACAGCGACACCACCAAGCTGTAAGTCAGGTCCGTCGGCCCTGCTGATGAGTGCCCTTGGACAGATGGATTGCGTTTGCCACGAAAAAGGAATCGTACCGGCCCGTTCTCAGCACGTCAGCCGGAACGGGCCATGAGCAGAAGCAGCCGACTAGCTAAAATCGCAAGACGACCGAAGGACCACGTCGGCGATAGCACCGTCAGATCTGGATCATCACGTTGCCGGCCTCGCTTCTCACCGGATAGATCGCGAGATTGACGCAGACCGGCGCGCCCTGGCCTGGCCGGTGTTGTAATTGAAGCGGCCATTGTGCTTCGGACATCGATGACGTCGTCGATCACCAGCTTTCGGCTAGATGCGCCTTCTCATGCGTCCAATATCCGTCGGTGGCGAAGAACTCGTCATCGGGCGAGCGGCAAACCGCGAGGATCGAAGCAGATGACATCCTCTTGGAGATGTCGTCCACCGCGCACGCTTCAATCCAGTCAGCCATCTCCGGCTCCGGCAAAATTCGCTATCGCTATTCAGCGGCCGCCGACATATCCACCTGGTGAAATTCGCCGCGATAGGGTCTGGCTGTCGGCGGCAACTTCCGCTTGAGATAGAAATCCTCATATTTCAGCTGTCGAAGCAGCACCGGCCAGACCTCGCGATAGGCATGCCACATCGACGGGTTCGCCACCGGCAGGTCGTGCTTGATCAGCTCGTGCAGTCTTGGCAGCGCATGATAGGGCACCATCGGGAACATATGGTGTTCGACATGGTAGTTCATGTTCCAGTAGATGAAGCGGCTGACCGGGTTCATGTAGACGGTGCGCGTGTTNGGTGTTCGACATGGTAGTTCATGTTCCAGTAGATGAAGCGGCTGACCGGGTTCATGTAGACGGTGCGCGTGTTCAGCCGGTGGTCGACGACATTGTCGGCCAAGCCGATATGCTGCAGCAACCCTGTCAGCACCATGTGCCAGCTGCCATAGAGGCGCGGCAGGCCGATCAGCACCAGCGGCAGCAGCGACCACGTGAACAACGCCAGCCCGACTGTCGCCGCATAGATGGCGACATGCCAGCGCGCAGCGATCACCGCCTTGTGCTGCTCCATCTCGGGGATATAGCTCTTCTCTTCATCGGACAGCTTGCCGAACGCCTGGCGCACCAGCGCCGGCAGCGAATAGCGGAAATCGAGAATACCGGTGAAGGCGAGCGCCGCCCGCAGCAGATCTGGGGGGCGCATGACGGCGATTTCGGCATCGCGGCCGACGATGATGGTATCGGTGTGATGGCGGGCATGGCTCCAGCGCCATTGCACTGGGTTGCGCATCAGCATGAAGCTTGAGATCTGGTAGACGACATCGTTCATCCAGCGCGTCCGGAACGCGGTGCCGTGGCCGCATTCGTGCCAGCGCGAGTCGCTCGACGAGCCGTAAAGCACGCCATAGACGAACAGGAACGGCACCACCCACCACGTGCCCCAGAACCATACGATGCCGGCGGCCGACACCAGGATCGCCGCGACCCAGATGATCGTGTCGCGGATTGCCGGCCCGTCGGAGCGTTGCATCAACTCCTTGATCGCCTTGCGCGGGACATCGGTGTGATACCATTCGGCCGAAGCCAATCCGGTCTCGATGGCGCGCTTGGTGCTTTCACCGACCAGGCAGTAGTCACGCTTCCTGCTTGCCGTCATCGTCATCTCCGCTTTCCCGCCTGCTCTCCGCAAGGGCCGCCTGGGGCCGGCCGGGCCGCGCCTGCTTCCGTATTCCGGCGCACTTCCCGCCCGCCGCGGCAACCGATCGTGCGTTTCAAGCCGGTCACGCCTGCAGTCTCGCAAAAGCGCCCGACGGCGCAGGGTAATCCTGTTGCGGCTGCCGGGCGATCGACGCTATCCTCGCTTCCGCTTGGGCGATCTGGCCGGCACCGTCGAGCACCCGGAACACGGCGTCATAGGAGCGGCTTTCGCCATGGTCCAGCCAGATCATCTCGCCCCGTTCCCGCGCGGCGAGATTGCCCAGAACATGATGCGTCGAGGGTTCGATCCCCAACGCATATAGGCCGGCCTGGAAGTTCTGCCACTGATACGTGCATGGCAGCTGATCCTTGCGGGTAACGACCTCGAAGCCGAGGCCCAGGTGGTCATTGACGACGGCCACCGGCACCTCGCCCGCCGCATCGGCGCCAAGCTCGTGCTCCCAGACCTGCTCGCTGAATCCGAGTTGCGGCGCCGGCACGGTTCGGTAGCCGACCTTCTGCGCCTCGTAGCGTTCGCCGGCGTGCGCCGCCCAGACGACATCCCGGATCGGCGCCAGGTAACGCGAACCCTCGTCGAGCAGGGGATGGCTGACGTTGACGTGATAGAAATACATGTGCGGCGTGCGGCTGAAACCATGATTGACGACGCGGTCCGACAGCCGGATCTCGGTGCCGCCGACATCGGCCTCGATGCGGCGCAGCAAATGGAGATCCTCGCCGAACACGGTTGCCTGCTGGACGATGCCTTCCGCCCACAGCACGCAGCGGTCGCCGTCCCAGGCCTCGCCGTAGCCGGTCAGCCGCGCCGGCACGGTGCCGATGCGGCCATGCAGCGAGTGCAATACCCGCTTGCGCCCCGGATACTTGTAGCTTTCGGCCGGCACGTCTTGCCGGCCCAGTATATGGTCGAGGCCGCAGGTGACGAGCAGCCCCGAAAACGACCGGCCAAAGGCGAAACCGTCCTCCCCTTCATGCTCGTGCAGTCCGGGGTGGCGAAAGCCACTCGGCGAATGCCAGCCGATCGCCTGGCCCCGGAAGTCGCAATCGGCGATATCGAGCGCCCGGTCGACCAGCGCCGTGAAGCGCAGGCCGGAGCCGGTGCGGAACTCGAGCATCCGGATGCCGCGCTCCACGCCGTCGCCGAGCGTCATCAGCCGCACGCCGGCAAACTGCGACAGCATGCCGGACCGCTCGGCCACCTGCCTTCGCGACAGCGTCTTGCCGTAAAGCTCTACCATGCGACGTCCTTCACTTTGCCCTCGCCTCCTTGAGCAAGGCCGACATGTCGGCGCCGGTGATGATGCTTTCCACCGTCAACAGGTCGGTGTCGGCGACCGTCTGTTCCGCGACGATTTCGCCGCGGCGCATGACGATGATGCGGTCGGCGACCTGAAACACGTGGTGGATGTTGTGGGTGATGAGCAGCACCGAGTGGCCGGCGTCGCGCACCTCCTTGACGAAGCGCAGCACGCCGTGGGTTTCCTCGACGCCAAGATTGTTGGTCGGCTCGTCGAGTATGATCACCTTGGCGGCGAACTGCATGGCGCGCGAGATCGCGATCGATTGCCGCTCACCGCCCGAGAGGGTGCTCACCAGCGCATCTGCATCGAGCTTTTTCGAAATGCCGACCCGCTTCAGCAGCGCCGAGGCGGCGTTGCGAAGCTTGGCGAGATCGAGCGGCGCGAACACGCCGAGCCAGCCGAAATTGACCGGCTCCCGGCCCAGGAAAAGATTGCGCGCGATGCTGAGGTCCGGCGCGAGCGATGTGTCTTGATGGATGGTCTCGATGCCGAGGTCCATCGCGTCGCGCGTCGAGCGGATCGATGCCTTCTCGCCGCGCACGAAGATGTCGCCGTGGTCGGCCGGGAAGACGCCGGAGATCGCTTTGATCAGCGTCGATTTCCCGGCGCCATTGTCGCCGAGCAGGGCAACCACCTCGCCTTCGTTGAGGGTGAACGAGGCGCTCTTCAGCGCACGCACGTTGCCGAACGACTTTTGCAGGTCTTGCAGACGCAGCACTTCCATCGTCAGCTCCTTGCGGCGTTCTTCTGCAGCAAAGCGTGCAGGATGAGCATGGCGAGGATGATGACGCCGACGAAGATGTTGTATGCCAAGCCCGGCACGCCGATCAGCACGATGCCGTTGCGGATGGCGCGCAGCATCAGCGCGCCGACGATGGTGCCGAGGATGGTGCCGCGCCCGCCAGTGAGCGCCGTGCCGCCGACCACCACCATGGCGATCACTTCGAGTTCGTAGCCGGTGCCGGCCACCGGCGAGGCGGCCGAAATCCGGAACGCGCTGATCATGCCGGCCAGCCCGGCCACCACCGAGGTCAGGATGAACAGCCAGATCTTGACCGCGTCGGCCGGCACGCCGCGCGCCACCGCTGCGTTGCGGTTGCTGCCGATCGCGCTGATCCAGTTGCCGAGCTTGGCGTAGCGCAGGATGTAAATCGCCAGCAGCGACAGGCCGATGAACCACCAGAGCGAGGTGTAGAACCGGAACGAGCCTACATTGAAGCTGCCGGCAAGCAGCGTGACGAAGAAGCCGGGCTGGTCCCACGACTTCAGGGGGAATCCCTGCGTGATGTAGAGCGCCGCGCCGCGCACGACGAGCAGCATCGACAGCGTGACCAGGAACGAGGAAATGCCGATCTTGGTGACGATCAGCCCGTTGATGGCGCCGATCGCGATGCACAGCACAAGCCCGGCCAGGAGGGCGACGCCGATGTCGATACCGCCATTCTGCACCAGCAGCATCACCACGACGGGCGCAAGGCCGAACACGGCGCCGACCGACAGATCGAACTCGCCCGCCGTCAGCAGCAGCGTCATGCCGAGAGCGATGATGCCGAGCTCGGGCAGGAACGCCATCATGTTGGATATGTTGAGCGGCGACAGGAAGTTGCCGTCGGCGATGGCGAACACCACGAGCAGCACGATGAGGATGATGAGCGAGGAGAATTGCGGCGAGCGCAGCAGCGCAGACCTGCCCTTCGCTCGCTGCGTGTCGTCGTCTGCTGTGATTGCCATATCTGTCAGGACCATGCGTTTCGTCCGGCGCCCGCCATTTCGCGGCGGGCGCCGATTGTCGTCACTTATTGTAGAGTTTCAGGATCGGCTCGACGCTCGAGGCGTCGTAGAGGCTGAATGTGTGAATGTCGTAGCCGATCGGCTCGCCAGAGGCCGCAAGCCCGAGCAGCGCCACCGGCATGAAGCCCTGCGCCGACGGGTACTGCCAGGCCGCAGCATTGACGAAGCCGGACTTGACCGCCTCGGCCGTCTCCTTTGAGTTGCCCCAGCCGACGACCGGGACCTTGCCGGCCGACACACCGGCCCCGTCGAAGACGCGTTTGATGCTTGCTGCCACGGAATCGCCCAGTGCAATGATTGCCGGCGGATTGTTGGCGACCATGTAGTCGGTCATCTTGGCGATGATGCCGGCCGGGTCGGTGCCGCAATCGACCACGTCGTACTTGATGCCGAGCGGATCGAAGACGCTGGCGATGCCCTCGGTCTCGAGCTGCTGGTAGCTGGCGCCCGGCACTTCGACCGGCAGGAACACCTTGTCGCCCTGCTTCACCATCTTGTGGTCGACGAGATACTTGGCCCAGATGACGCCCGCTTCCCTGAGGTCGGCCCCGACATAGGCCTGCCGCCCGGTCGCCGGATCGTCGGTGTTGAAGAACACGATCGGTATGCCGGCGGCCTTGGCGGCCTTCACCTCCTCCGTCCACAGGCCGGGCTGAGCCGAGGTGGTGGCGATGCCGTCCGGCTTGGCGGCGAGCGCCGAGTTGAAAGCCTCCTTCTGCGCCGCCATGTCGCCGCCGCTGAACGAGATCTTGCAGGTCACCTTGAGCTGGTCGCAGGCCTTGGTCGCGCCGGCATTCCAGTCGATCCAGAACGCGTCCGAAGGGCCACCATGCGACAGCAGATAGAAGGTCTTCTGGCCGTCCTGCGCGAATGCCGGCAGGCTCATGGAGACCCCGGCTACCAGCGTTGCCGCGGCAGCCACTTTCAATGCGAATTTCAACATTCATTCCTCCCTTGGTTGGAGTTGCGCCGCCATGCGCCGGCGGCGCAACCGGCGCTCACAGGCCGTTGGCGCGGAACTTCCCGTCGAGGAATTTCTTCGCGCGCGGCACGTCGTCTTCCGAGAGATGCTCGATGATGACCGGGATGTTTGGGTGCTTTTCCGCCAGCCGCTGCAGATAGAGATCGTAATTCAGCGATCCCAGCCCGGGCGCCGGCAGCTCGATTTCGCCGACACCGCGGAAGGTGTGGCTTTCCAGCGCGTCCTCGTCGCCGATATCGGCGTGTTTCTCGGACTTGTCGCCGCCAGAACGCTTGACGTCCTTGGCATGCGCGATCTTGATCTTGTCGGTCAGCGTATCGAACACCTGGTTGAGGATCTGGTCCATCCTGTCGATGTTGTGGGTTTCGAAATAGTTGGTCGGATCCATCAGCAGGCCGAGGCCGGGATGGTCGACGTGGGCGAACATCTTCACCGTCTCCTCGACCGAACCGACGACATTGTTGACGTAGGTCTCGAGCAGGAAGACCGCGCCGTGGTCATAGGCGGTCTGGGCAAGCTCGGCGATCACCTTGCGGCATTCCTCGAATCCTTCCTCGGTCTTGTTCTTCGGGTGATGCACCCAGTCGGATTCGGTGTTGTAGGTACCGGTCTCGGAGATCACGTAGGGCGAGCCGAAGGCGCGCGCATTGCGGATGATCTCCTTGAGATAGCCGACGCGCTTGTCGCGCTCGGCCTTGTCGGGATGGATGATGTTGGTGTAGCCCGACACGCAGCAGATCGGCAGGTTGTTGTCGCGGAAGACGTCGCGCACCTGCTTGGCCTTTTCCTCAGTGATCTGCCCGGCCGACAGATCGATATCCCTGAAATGCAGGTCGAGCTGCACCGTGTTGAAACCGAGCCCGCGGATCTTCTTTGCCGTCTCTTCGAGGCCGTACGGGAAATAGCCCGTGAAAATACCTGCCTGCATCATGATGTGAACTCCTCCCTAAGCGATTCAGTTGGCTGATTTATCGAGATTTCGGAAAGCTTGACGGTGCGGCCCTCGTCAATCGAGCGGTAGCCGGCCTCGACCAGCGCCATCGTCTTGACGTTGTCGGCCACCGATAATGCCGGCGGCGCACCGGTCTTCACCGCGTGCTGCAATTGCTCCATGACGCCGATGAAGGCATGCGGGAACCACATCGTGTCCCAGCTCGGGCTGACCCACTTGCCATCCGTCGTCTCGGTCGACGCATAAGTCAGCGTCGAGGCCACGCCTTTCGGCCAGCCGATCGTGCCTTTGGCGACACCCTTAGTGCCGTCGACGCGCCAGTNGTCGTCTCGGTCGACGCATAAGTCAGCGTCGAGGCCACGCCTTTCGGCCAGCCGATCGTGCCTTTGGCGACACCCTTAGTGCCGTCGACGCGCCAGTTGATGTGCTGGTCGTCCAGATAGCCCTCCTGGCGCGGTCCGGACCAGACATCCTCCAGCGACACGGCGAGCACGCCGGAGGGAAAGCGCAGCGTCGANCTTGGTGCCGTCGACGCGCCAGTTGATGTGCTGGTCGTCCACATAGCCCTCCTGGCGCGGTCCGGACCAGACATCCTCCAGCGACACGGCGAGCACGCCGGAGGGAAAGCGCAGCGTCGACACGGTGATGCCGTCGGTATGCTCGAATGTGGTGCGCGGGTCCTTGCGTGTCAGCGTGGTGATTTCCGAGGGATCGCCGAACAGGAAGCGCAGCACGTCGAGATGATGCACGCTCATATTGGCGAGCGTCAGCCGGTCGTAGTCCTGAAGGAAAGTCTGCCAGTGCGGGATCGCATGCATGTCGATCTGCGCGAAGACGATGTCGCCCAGCGCGCCGCCGTCGATGATCTGCTTCAGCACGCGCATCGACTGGTCGTAGCGCATGTTCTGGTTGACCGAGAGGATCTTGCCTGACTTTGCGACTTCGTCGCGCAGCTTCACGGCTTCATCGACCGACAGCGCCAGTGGCTTCTGCGCCAGGATCGCCTTGATGTGAGGCTGCTTCAGCGCATGGCGGATCAGCGCCGGCTGCAGATCGGGTGGAAAGGCAAGGTCGACGATCTCGACCTCAGAATCCTCGATCAGCTGTTCCGGCGTGTCGTGGACGGTCGGGATGTCCCAACGCGCGGCGACCTTCTGCGCATTGGAACGGGTCCGCGAGGCGATCGCCACCACGTTGAACCCCGCTTCGCGATAGGCTGCCAGATGGCACTCGGCCATGATCATGCCAGCGCCGATGCAGCCGATACGGTATTCTTTCGTGCGGACCTTCACGTCCGGCTCGAAGCCTTCGCTCGCCATGTCTTCCTCCCGAAATTCTGTTTTCGCAGCCGCGATCATCTCGCCAACGCGCCTCCGTCCTGCCCGAAATAATGCACCCGGGCCGGCTCGCAGGATATCGCTACCACGGCATCCGGCCTGATGTCGGGCTGGCCGCGCAGCAGCGCCTTCAGCCGCGCCTCTCCGGCGGCGAGCGTTACCACCGTGTAGCCGCCAAGCGGCTCGACCTCGAACACGCGTGCCGGGCGGCCAACGCCCCCGTCGACCCAGGGCCGGACCTTGATGTCCTCCGGCCTCAGCCCGATTTCGATCGCGTCGGCCGGAGCAGCGCGATCGTCGATGCTGACCGCGCCTTCGGCGGCCTCGATGCCACCGTCGCCGCGCACGGATTTGAGGATGTTCATGACAGGCGAACCAAGCAGTCGCGCCACATAGGTGTTCGCCGGGCGGTCGTAGATCTCGGACGGGGCGCCGATCTGCCGGATCCTGCCATTCTCCAGAATGGCGATGCGGTCGGCGATCGACATCGCCTCTTCCTGGTCATGGGTGACGTAGATCAGCGTCTTGCCGAGTTCGCGCTGGATGCGCTTGAGCTCGACGCGCGTTTCCTCGCGCAGCCGCGCATCGAGCGCAGAGATCGGGTCGTCCATCAGATAGGCGTTCGGGTCGCGCACCAGGGCGCGGGCTATGGCCACGCGCTGCCGCTCGCCACCGGAAAGCTGCGCCGGCGGCTTATGCAGGATATGGCCGATGTGGAGCTTGGCGGCCACGTCGGCGACACGCTTCTCGATCTGGGCCTCGGCGACCTTGCGCTCGACCAGCGGGAAACGCACATTGTCGCGCGCGCTCATATGGGGGAACAGCGCCAGGTTCTGGAACACCATGGCGACATTGCGCTCGGCCGGCGAGACGGTGTTGACCGGTTTGCCGCCGATCAGGATCTCTCCGGCATCAGGCGTCTCCAGCCCGAGCACGAGGCGCAGGATTGTCGATTTGCCCGCCAGCGGCGGCCCGAAGAAGCAGAAGAATTCGTTGTCATTGACGGTGAACGAGGCGTCGTCGACGGCGAGCGTCGTGCCGTAGCGCTTGCTGACATTGCGAAAGACGATATCGGCCACGTCAACCTGCCTTCATCGCAATGCCGCTGCGGGCATCGAAGACACGCACGGACGATGCCACGGGGGCGACGACGGCAAGCTCGCCGATCGACAGTCCGACATTATTGTCGAACACCGCCTTCACGGCGGTCTCGCCATCGCCGAGATGGACGACGGTCCTCGCGCCGATCCGCTCGACGAAGCTCACCCGCATGGCGAGGCCCTGCCCGCTCTGCACCAGCGACACCTGTTCGGGCCGGAAGCCGTAAAGCACCTCGGAGCGCGATCCGCGCAAGGTGGCGGCCAGCTCATCCGGCAGCGTCGGCGTGACCCCCAGCGGCCCGAGATCGACCACCAGGCCCCGATCGCTCTCCGCCGGCCTCCCCCTCAGCAGGTTCATGCCCGGGGCGCCGATGAAGCGTGCGACGAAGACGTTGGCCGGATTGTTGTAGACTTCCAGCGGCGTTCCCACCTGCTGCAGCACGCCGTGATCCATGACGGCAATGCGGTCGGCCATGGTCATGGCCTCGAGCTGGTCATGGGTGACGTAGACCATCGTCTGCCTGAACTGGCGCTGCAGCTGCTTGAGCTCGGTCCGCATCACCGCCCGGAAGGCGGCGTCGACATTGGACAGCGGCTCGTCGAGCAGAAAGATCGCCGGCTCCATGATTGCCGAGCGCCCGATCGCCACCCGCTGCAGGATGTTGACCGAGAGCCGGTCGGCCTTGCGGTCGAGCAGCGGCGTCAACTGCAGCAGCTCGGCGGTGGCGCCGACGCGGCGGTCGATCTCAGCTTTCGCCGCACCGCGCATCCGCGGCCCATAGGCAAGGTTCTGGCGCACCGTCATGTGGGTGAAGATGGCGTAGTTCTGGAAAACGAAGCCGACGCCGCGGCGGGCCATGGGCACGCCGGCCATGTCGCGCTCGCCAAACAGGATCTTGCGCATAGATGCGGGCGGAGCCCAGCCACTGCAGCAAAAGGTAGGCGACCTCCTGGTTTTTCGACTGCGACGAGACCATGCCGGTCAGCGAGAACCACAGCACGGAACGGCTGATCAGCTTGCCGTCGACTTCGCGGCCGGGCGGCAGCATCGAGCCGATCTTGCCGGTGACGGCAGAATCTTTGTTGCCGGCATTGTCGAGGAATTTCGGCAGGTTCGAGAAGGCGCAGGTCATCGCCGCGCCGCCCTTGGCGAAATTTCCATACTGCTCCGGCCAGCCCCAGGAGATCGCGTCCGGCGAGTGATGAACCAGCGAGCCGACATATTCGTTGGTGGCGGCAATGCCGTGCTCGGAATTGATCAGCGGCTTGCCGTCGTCGCCGAACAGGAACTGGTTGGGCGATGCCATCGAGACATAGCGCTGATACCAGTTGGTGTAGCCCCAGCCCTGGTTGCGCAGGTCGGTGGAGCCGAACAGGCCCTTGTCGGGCCGCTGGAAGAAGCCCGCGATGTCACTGTGCTGCTTCCAGGTCTTCGGCGGCGCCAGATCGTAGCCGAATTTGTCCTTGAACGCCTTCTGCTCGGCAGCGTCGCCGAACAGGTCGGTGCGGTAGACCCAGGTCTGGAAGTCGCCGTCCAGCGACACGCCATAGTTGGACCCGCGATATTTGTTGAGCAGCGACACGCCCTTGGCGCCGTCGACATAGCCGGTCTTGGGATCGTCCCATTCGGGCTTGTACTGGGCGACGAAGTCGTCGAGCTTGGCGATGCCGCCGGTCTCGGCAAGGTCGCCGAGGCGGTTCCATTCCGTCGAGTAGATGTCATAGGCCCCACCCTTGGTGGAGATGTCCTGCATCGTCTTGGTGAATTCCTGGCCGTTCGGCAGGCCGACGATCTCGATCTGGATGCCGGTCTCCTTTTCCCACAGCTCCTTGATCGACGGCGCACCCGCAGGGAAAGGCTGTGTGAGTTGGCCAATCGAGCCATCCGACAGGCCAAGCACGATCTTGGCCGGTGCCTTGCCAGCTCCCCTCAAGGCCTTGGCCGCCTCAACGGCACGGCCTTCCGGCGTGTCGGCGCCATATTGATAGCGCTCTGCGCCCTCGAAACCGGTGGGGCCGCCGACCATGCCTGGCGCCAGCGCGTCGGCCGCAACGGCACGGCCGGGACGGATGAATTGCGGTGCGATACCGGCCGCAGCCACGAACGCCGCGGCCTTTCCTCCGGACGCCAACAAGCCGCGTCGCGATATGCGGATCAGATCAGACATTGGAATTCCTCCCTCAGGGCCGATGTTTCCTCCACGAGCCCATTGAGGGATATTGACGGCAGCACCGGAAGGCTGTCAACATCATAAATACTCAAAATACATCGTAACACCGCAACCGCGGAGAAAATACGTCATGCAAAGGTCGACACACGGGCTCAATGCCTCGATTTGATGGGAAATCTGCCTTTCTGGCACGCGACTATCACGCCGGGCGACGCGATTTAGCCCAACCTCCTTGCGCATCGGCTAAGGCTCGATACATCATTTCCCATCAGAATCGCTGATGGCTGGCAGCTGTGGCCGTCGGACGGGCTAGCGGCATTGTGCGATCTGATGCATTGAGGAGATGAAGACGGTGCGTTCGACCTTGACTGACATAGCCCGGGAAGCCGGCGTTTCCGCCGCCACCGTCGACCGCGTGCTGAACAACAGGCCCGGTGTGCGGGCGCGCACGCGTGAGATCGTGCTCGAAATGGCGCAGCGCCTCGGCTACATCGCGGAGGGCCCGAACGGAGCGCCGCCCAGGCCCTCACCTGGAGAGGTCATCCGTCTCGACTTCGCTCTGCCGGCCGGCACCAATTCCTTCATCAAGATGCTGCATCGACACATCGAAGCGCAGGCCCTAGCGCGCCCCGATCTCGACGTCCACATCGCCACCATAGAGGGCTTCAACCCCGACCGGCTCGCCCGCCTGCTGCAAGAATTGCGTGGACAGACACAAGGCGTCGGCGTGATCGCGCTGGATCATCCAACGGTGCGCGAGGCGATCCGCTCGCTGTCAGCCAATGACGTCAAGGTGGTGACCATCGCCTCCGACATCCTGCATGTTCCGAGAGTGGCCTATATCGGCATAGACAACCGCGCCGCGGGGCGGCTGGCCGGCTATCTGCTTAACCGCTTCATGGGATCGGAACGCCCAAGCAAGGTGGCGCTGTTCGCCGGCTCGCTGTCCTATCGCGGCCATGAGGAACGCGAGATGGGATTCCGGCACATCTTGACCGAGGAGTCGCCCAATCTCAAGATCGTCGAGATGCGCGAAATGCTGGATGACCGAGAGAAGGCTTATTCGGAAGCATCAGCGCTTCTGGACCGGCACCCCGATCTTGCCGCGATCTACAATGTCGGCGCCGGCAACACCGGCATCGCTCGGGCGCTCAAGGAGCGTGGACGCGCCAAAGACATTCTCTTTCTCGGCCACGAGGTGACAGACGGCACCAAGGAACTTTTGTTGGATGGGACGCTCGATGCGGTCATAGATCAAAATCCGCGCGTCGAGGCGCGGGAAGCGCTCAACATTTTAAGCCACTCCGTCAGGCACCTGAACTATGAACCGCATCAACCACGACTTCAGGTCATCTTCAAAGAGAATATACCTGAAATCTGATCAATGGATCCGTGATCTTATCGCAAAGCACAGCGTTGGCGTCGCCACCGGTCACAAATACGAACGAGAGCCCGAATGATCTCGTCAAAGCCGCCGATCTGGCACTATTCCGTGCGAAGTCGGAGGGACGAGATCGGGTCGTGGTTGATGGTGCATGAGAAGGCCGTCGCCCGTTGCACCTCGGTCAGCCTTTCCGAACCTAAAAAGACCAAGTCCACTCATAGCACCGAGGTCGCGAACGATTGGGGCGAAGACGGTTCTGGATGTCGCCGGCACGAAGCCGACGAATGGCATACGCCCGTCCGTCCGCCACGATCACCTGAAGCATCGCCCCGATCAAAGGCGCTCGAGCAGATATGTTGCAGGCGACCTCGTGTGTTACACACGCACGCTGAGTTTTCGGGTCGGACACGAGATCGATGGATCAGGAGACGCTTCTTGCCGCAGTCCTCTTAGCTGATGTCGTGGGCAGCACGCCGCTGTATGAGCGGATCGGAGACGATGCCGCTCTACAGCAGGTCTCGGATTGCCTGGACACAATGCGCGAGATTGTCGCCAAGCACCGTGGTGATTTCATTTACTCGAAAGGCGATGACATACTCAGCCTCTTCGAGAGCCCGGAAATGGCGCTGAGGGCCGTCTGCCAAATTACCCATCAACTGACTAAAGGGCCGTTGAGCGCCCGTATCGGATTGCATTTCGGGGCGGTCATTCGCGCGCGGGGCGCGATATTCGGTGACGTTGTCAATGTCACCGCAAGGTTGTCCACCACGGCGAACCCCGGAGAGGTGCTGATCAGCCAGAGCTTCTGCGAAGCCCTTTCCCCGAGAAGCCGCAAGGGCCTGCGGCTCCTCGACAAAATGGCCTTGAAAGGGAAGCAAGAGTTCTTCGATGTCTATACCCTGTGGAGCGACGATGGGGCCCCCGGTACGCAGATCACCAGCCATGGCGCCACTACAGATAGACGCTCGGTCCTGCCGCGGCAGATTCATCTGGTCATCCGCTACAGAGATCAGCTGCGATCCTGTCGAAACGGCGAATCCGTGACAATCGGCAGATCGGCGGAATGCGATATCATCGTCGAGCGGCCCTGGGTATCGAGGCGCCACGCCGCCTTCACCATATTGAATGGCAGAGCTCGGCTTCTCGAACGAAGCTCTTCGGGCACATTTGTTTCCATGGGACTCGGCCATGAAGTATTCGTACGCCGTGAAGATATTGTCCTCTTCGGCTCCGGCGTCATCTCGCCTGGAGTGAAGTCGGCACTCGACGAAGCCCAGCTTCTTCACTACGAAATTGTCTCGGATTGACCCGGCCCGGCTACTAGCTCGACCGGTTTCGAGCTGGTTCGCTGGCGCCCTCAATGTCGCGCTGTATCACCGCGATCAGCTGGAAGGCAAGATTCAGGAGCGCTACGGCATTGAGAAGGACCGCGCTCAGCGCGACATCGATGACTGGTATGGCCGGCAAGGCTGGTAGGTCGCCGGTTCCAAACTGAACTTGAAAAAGGGCTCCGAGAGTACGTTTTTGCCGCGTTTCCTGTCACCTTTTCGTGAGTCTCACGACAAGAGCGCTCACCGAGAGACGTGGAACCGCCAAAGGTGCCCGTCGTTATCTGGTTCTCGAAATTACATTGGGGGATTAGTTGGACAGAGACGACGCCTCAGCGATCGCAACTGGAGTTAGCGGGCTCGACTACATTCTTCGTGGCGGCTACGCCAGGAACCGCTCCCATCTCATCGAAGGGAAGCCGAACGCGAGGCAAGAAAACGGGCTGATATCGGCTGATGGTCGCGACGCATCACGCGGCTTTTCGACGAGCGGGTCTGAAAGGCTGCGCGAACGTGAAAACGTCTGGCCGGATGCCCGCCTCGACTTGCTTCCATGTGACCGGGTGGGCAATTGGGAAGCCGGGCCGCGCTCGCGGGGAAAAAGCGCCTATTGCGGTATTGCCCCGTCCGTTGCGCAGGTAGTCGAGAAAGATCCGGCCTCCTCGGGCTGCGGGGTCAGCTGACAACAGGTATCGGTCAGGATCGGTATCAACCAGACGGTGGGCGAGCGACTTGGCCAGTTTCCGGGCGCTGTCATGGGTCATCTTCGCAACGAGCGGTGCCATCAAGTGGATGCCTTTGCCGCCAGTGACCTTTGGCCAGCTCTCCAAGCCTGCCGCTTCCAAGATGCCCCGTAGCGCCAGCGTGGCCTCGATCACAGCGTCCCATGGGACGCCTTCTCCGGGATCGAGGTCGAGGACGAGCCGGTCCGCATGTTCGATGTCGTCAATCGTCGCGTTCCAAGGATGAAGCTCAACGGCATCCATCTCGACCAAGCCAAGCAGACCATCCATGTCATCTATCCATACCCGAATGCCTTCGCCGCCTTCGCGCTTTTGAACGCGGAGCTGGTGCACGGACGCCGGTATCCGAGGTAGCGGTCCCTTGTGATAGAAGGTTGCGCCGGAGGCGTGGCGGACCATCTTCAGCGGTCGCCGAACCAGATGAACTAGAGCTTGATCAGCGACCCGCCGCCAATAGTCTGCCAGCTCTTCCTTGGAAGGTGCAACCGCATCGGGTAGCAGCTGGAGAATGTTCTCGCGCGGGACGCCGTGTTGGCCTTCCGACCTCCGCTTGGACGGCGATGGAGGCTTGGGCGGGATTGCCTGAAGGTCCTCGCGGAGTCCCTTGAAGACCGCCTCACGCAAGATGCCCCGGTCCGACACGCCACTGAATTGCACCTCGGCGAGAACGTCTGGTTTGACCCATGTTGCCTTGGGCTTTTTGATCGGCTCCGACAGCGGTGACTTGGCGACTACGAGCGGATTAAGCCGTTCCCTAACGCGCCGGGCTGCGTCCAGCGTATAGCCGGTCTGGGCCTTCCCGGCATAAAGCAGCCGGTCGCCCTCTCGCCTGCCGATGTACAACGATGCGATGCGGCGTGGCTGCGCGCCAAGTTTCTCGACGAAAGCCACGATTGGAAAAGTGTCGCTCTTGACACATTTGACCTTGACCCAACTGGTCTGGACGCCCGAGCGGTAGTGAGCATCCGCTCGCTTGGATACGATTCCCTCTATGCCCATCCGGCAGGCATGGTCGAACATATCCTTGCCGTTCACCTCCAGATGCTCGGCATAAGTCAGGGTTGGCTCGGTTTCGGTCAGCAGCTTCTTCAGCGCAGCCTTGCGCTTCACTAACGGTTGTTCCCGTAGATCACGGCCATCGAGGTACAGGAGGTCGAAAGCGTAGAGAGTCATCCGCAGTGAACTTGGGTTGCCCAGCTCACGTTCCAGGGCTTGATAGTCCGGCAGGCCGGTGTCGCCCAGGACGACAGCTTCACCATCGATGATAGCGGATTTGACCGGCAGGCTTGCCGCGACCTGAACAATCCTCTTGTAACGGTGGGACCAATCGTAGCCGCGACGCGTGAATGCTCGCGCCTTTCCGCCTTCAACGACCAGCTGCGTCCTGTAGCCGTCATATTTGATCTCGTGAAGCCAATCTCCACCTTCGGGAGCTTTCTCGACCAGTGTGGGCGATTGGAACTCGATGAACGAAAGCCGGTCAATGGCACTGGTCATATGCTCGCGACTCCAGGAATCGCGACTCAAGCCCCAGCGCCCCTGTCGGTTCCGAGCCTTTTAGAAGAATTGCATCGCGACGATTGGTTATCCGCCTCACCTGTTGATGTGACGGCGCAGCAGTCTGATGTTGCGATTGTTCGCCTTAAAATAGACGTCGAAGATCGAGCCGAGAATTGGAACACTTCCTACGAGCGTATCCAGCAGCACGTTGCCTAGCATGCGGGCGACCAAGCCGTTTCCGGCACCGACGTTTCGAGCTCGCAAGACGATGTAGGCCGAGACAATGCCCGTCGCCGCATCTCCGAGTACGGGGACCAGACCTACGAGCGCATCCAGTCCAAAACGAATTGATGTGCCTGGAATGCGCCAGCGGGAATCGAGTAGCGCGGCCAATAGATCCAACTCGGCAAGTACGTTTACTGTATGACCACCGTGACCGCCCTGCCCGATCATGCCAACTCGCGCGCTCCAGTACGATTTAGTATCTCTCCCTGATGGATAGCCGTCACCTTAGATATCGCTTTGACCGCCTGAATTCGCTTGNCGGCACCGACGTTTCGAGCTCGCAAGACGATGTAGGCCGAGACAATGCCCGTCGCCGCATCTCCGAGTACGGGAACCAGACCTACGAGCGCATCCAGTCCAAAACGAATTGATGTGCCTGGAATGCGCCAGCGGGAATCGAGTAGCGCGGCCAATAGATCCAACTCGGCAAGTACGTTTGCTGTATGACCACCGTGACCGCCCTGCCCGATCATGCCAACTCGCGCGCCAGTACGATTTAGTATCTCTCCCTGATGGATAGCCGTCACCTTAGATATCGCTTTGACCGCCTGAATTCGCTTGCGTCCTGTGCGATGGCACGTCGTCGAGCAAGGNACCTCGCTTGGCTGGATCGGCTCGTTCGGCCCGGTGCCTACCCACGAATCGACCTTCGATCCGGCGCCTGCCCCTCTGAACCGATCGAGAATATCGCCAAGCGCGGTCCCCGAAACGCCTTTTGAAAGCTGATCCAGAATCCCGCCTTGCGGATCATTTGGGTTGCGATCACCCGCTCCACGGATCATGTCGCCGATCTTGTCGCGATTTTGGTATGCCAAGACGCCGAGCATCGCGATCGCCAATTTTCCGAGGTTAGCCATTGGTACCTCCACTGTTCAATGGACAAGGGCTCAACATCACAAAAGTTCCGACCGGCGACGATCTAATTGAATTAGGGCTGGCGTATCGACACAGACGTGAGCGGTGGCTTCGCCTAGGTACCGTGGAACAGGCAGCGAGCTGCGGTCACGAACTCCCCTGTCCCGCAATTGCCATTTGCCTAAAGCGGCGTGTTGTCGTTGGCCTGCCGGGCGGCTTCGGCCTCGGCGACGTCGATCGTGCAAAGCTCGTTGCCTGCCTGATCGCGCATCCGTACCGAATTGCGCATCGAAGCCGACATCAGGAGTCGGCGTACCGAACGTCCTGTTTTGGGGCCGACAACGGACGGTCTGCTCCTGGCGCCGAGGATCGAATGGCTGCCGTTGAATACAGGATTATTTCAACGACGGCTTGCGGCCCCGTTGCCGTCATTCTTGAATTGCTGAGCGCTGGAAACCTGCCGTTGGTTCAGCACGCGCAGTTCCGCTTTAGCGGGTCCGATGGCGAACTGACCCCATTGAAGTTTCGAGCCGACGCGGCCGTCATTCGCCAACACTTATGCGGATAGGATGTCCCTGATCTTGTCGATGCCTTCCTGATACCAGAACCACTGTCCGCCGAGTTGGACCGACAGACCCTTGGCTGGATTCTTCAGGTCGTTGAGCCTCCACGCCTGCTGGAACTCGTAGCTGGAGACGGTGAGTCCGTGATCGTCCAACAGCTTCTTGATTGCTTCCGTCATCCGGTACTTTGGCCGCTCAACGAGCTTGATTGCTACTTCGACATCCGAGCCGACGGGACTGAAGATCACGGCTTGGTCCGCCTTCTTCACGTTATTGACGACCTTCGGCACGACGTAGACGCGGAACGAGTAGGCTGGGTCATTAAATTCGGCCTGCGTCATCGGTCCTTCGAGAAGCAAGTTTACAGCCGCAACAGATTTGGCGACGGGGGCCGCCCCTTTCAGAGCGTTCGCAGCTTGCAGCGTCAGCGCCTGAAGCTGAATGGCAAACCCCAATTCGTTCGAGAAGTCGTACTTGGTGCCAAACTTCTCCTTCGCGTACTTGAGAAAGTTAAGCACATTCGCCTGTATCTTGCCCTGAAGCGCATCGTTGATATCTTCGGCGGAACGATGCTCAATCGCGTTGCGGATCGCGATTAAATATTTCAGATTGGCTTTCTCGCCTGCTGAAAGTCCCCCCTCCGGCCGCTCAATGCAGTAGCTCAGTTCCCAAAGCTTTTCCTGGCCATCGACCAAAACCGATGTCCCATCAGCATTCTTAAACACCGGGGTGACGCCCTCTCTGATCAGCCGAGCGTGCAGGAGGTAGGTCCACGCGATGATCGAGAGGACGATAAATGTTTCGGTGCGTGTGGAAAGGATATTGTTATTGTAGACGAGGACTGCGGTCTTGACGATTTCCACCGCTTTGCGAACCTGAGCCTCAGTGTGTGTCGTCGGATAAAAGCCGAGCTTCTCCGCTAGCGCTGCGAGCTTGGAATACTGATAAAGTAGTTCATCCACTTCAGGTACCGAGCTAGCCGGAATGCCCACATAACGAGCCTTTTTCCCCTTTCGGATTGCCCCAATCTCACGATGGTTGAAATTGCGGTCAAGAAAGCTGAAGATCGCCAGCACCTGCTGGTCATTCAACGACCGGTGATGAATCAGCCCCTTAATGAGCCCAACTTCTCGATCGGACAGAACGATTTTCGCCATACGTGCCTCAGCCACGATAGCCTTAGGCTACGTCGTCTTTGTCGTGAAAGTCGATTCGGATTCGCGCCGTTTCAATGGAAGATTCGAGCCTGTTACCGTCGCAACGCGGCCGCCATGTGAAATGGCCGCTTTCTCTGACCCTCCGCCCGAAACTGCCATCCGCTCCCCACCCCGGCCCGGTCGCTGGCGTCGACCCAACCGATCGCAGCGGGGAAACGATTTCCCTAGGCAGATCTGGGCCAGATCGCAGCGGGGAAACGATTTCCCTAGGCAGATCTGGGCCGGAAGCGGTCGGTCGGCTTTTAGTCTCGAATTGTCAAGCGGCACCTGGCAAGCAAGGAGAAGGCATCATGATCGTCGTTCCGGCGCGTGTGAAACTGCATCTTGCATGGGGCCACACCGACATGCACAAAGGTCCTGATGGGCTGGCTACGCTGATCCAGGAGCATCTGAATAAGTGTCCCTTCTCGGGTCATCTGTTCGTCTTCCGCGGCAAGAATGCCTCGCTCCAGAAGATCGGCGGCGGCAGCGAGATCGGCCGAGACCAACGGCTCGGCTCCGCGTGAGGCGCTGCAATGTGGTGGCGCCTCGTTGTCGCCCCGGCTGGCCCTATTCGGCCTCCCGCCGGCCCGCCACATTGCCTGAAAGCGATTGCTGATGCATTGAACGCAGAGAGCGTACCCATGTGGTAAGTAGTACCTTCATCTTGGCGTAAGCTTAAAAGTCCACTATCCGGATGACAAAGGGAGAAAATTCCTATGGCCGAGACATCTATCGAGTGGACCGACGCGACTTGGAACCCGGTGGCAGGCTGCACGGTACTGACTGCAGGGTGTACCAACTGCTACGCGATGCGCATGGCTGCGCGGCTCGAGGCGATGGGCCAAGAAAAATATACCGGCTTGACCCGCAAGTCGGCAGGCAGATCCAAATGGACGGGAAAGATCTATCTGGATCGGAAGGCGTTGACGATCCCCGAGACATGGTCGAAATCGCGCCGCGTGTTCGTCAATTCGATGTCAGATTTGTTCCACTCCGACGTACCAGCTGACTTCATTGCCGATGTGTGGCGGGTTATGGCGGACACACCCCGGCACACCTATCAGATCCTTACGAAGCGCCCCGACCGAATGATCGAAATCGTTCCGGATCTCGCCAAGCTGGCCAACGTGTGGCTTGGGACCAGCGTCGAGGACAGCCGTGTCCTCTACCGCATTGATGAGTTGCGAAAGGTTCCTGCAACTGTTCGGTTCATCTCGTTCGAACCGTTGATCGGGAGTGTTGCTAGGGCAAACCTGAAGGACATTGACTGGGCAATTGTGGGTGGAGAAAGCGGTCCGAATTCCCGATTCATGGATCCTGTCTGGGTCGAGGAGATTGAGACAGCTTGCCGTGGGGCGGGAACAGCATTTTTCTTCAAGCAATGGGGTGGTAAAAATAAGAAGGCAGCGGGCAGGATGCTCAACGGCCAAACCTACGACGAGATGCCTACTCAACCGCAAAGTTCTTTCTAACATGACTGGAAAAATGCTTAGCTAATCTCGTAGCAGCTTCCTTCCGATTTCCGACTCCAAGGAACAGAGAGAACGTTTGTCGTCCCTTGCTCTTAAGAATTGGAACGGGATCCGAAACGTAGGCGAATTCGCCTTCGAGGCGGCGCTTAAACCAAGCCTCTATGTCCCGCCACTGACCGACGCGAGCCAGTTCGTCTGGTGGCGCACTGCCAAAGATGTCCAACTGTGTCGTCGTGGGCGTAGGCGGCATAGTGTACAGTTCTCGCCACTCTGGACCAAGCACCAGATCCAATCGTTTAGCCTTCGGCCCTATCCCCGAGATTTTGTGCGCAAGCTGCCGCGTAACATCTCGAATAGGAAAGAGATACCAGACGTCCAGTGCTTCCGTTGCGGCGAGCGCCTTTAGTGTTTTCCATTCGACCTGCAGGGAGAATGGGTCCAAAAATACCACCCCCCTATGGAAACTCTTAGCCTTCCTTGTCCATGGCTGCTGCGAGACGACTTTGGCAAGCTCTTCGTTCGCATCGCCTGGGTGGATACGGATGTCCTTCGACGGATAAGTTACCTTCAGCTCAGTCAGCGCGTTCAATCGCACTCCATCGGTCTCCATGAAGACGTAGTGCTTGAACGGCGGATCAATCTTTAAAGCCTTGCGCGCCGATCCGTCTGTCGTTTCGATTATAGTTTCATAAGGTTTGCCATCTAGCAGCCCGCCAGTCTGACGCTCTTCTTCTCTGTCACCCGATCCCGCGAAAGCGTCAAAATACCAAAGCTCCATCGCCTTTGGTGTCAATGCAGCCGTATAGCATTGGAGATAGTATTCGACCGCTGCAACCTTGATTTCGGACCAAGGTCCGCCGTATCTGTGCCCAGCCATTGCTCTACCCTTTGCTCGACGCCAAATAGAGGCTTCTTCGAAATCCGTGTCCAGATTTCGCACTGCAGAACGTTTGATATCCCAAAATGCTGAAAGAATTGCGCGTCAGACGTTCGCCAGTGCTAATCATCTCTGGAGAGCATCGAATCTTATCTTATGATTGCGAAATCGTCCGCTTTCCATAAGGCGTGGGGGAGTCAAGACAATATGGCTATTCAATCAATCGCGGTTGCTAAACGCAGCAATCAAATGCCGAGAAATGACAACGAGGAATTACTCAGTGAAATTCCTGCGACGAATGAAGAGCGGCGCACCGACGAACTTGTGATCGCTCTCGTCGGACCAGTGGGCTCTGGCGTGAGCACCACGGCAACCGCTCTTGCCGAAATCCTTGAAGGCGAATTTGGATATGAGGTCGCTACGGTCAAAGTTAGCGACATCATCAACGAAAAGGCCTCGCTGGTTGGTCGTCAGCCGGTCGCGGCCACCGACGACGAACGCATTCTCAATTTGCAGCAGATTGGGTCGGCGCTGCGCGAAAGATTTGGAGAAGACGTGCTCGCAAACTTCTGTGTTGAAAATATCCACGCAGGGCGTGGTGATGACGAGGCCGTTAAAGTTAGGCGGTACTGCACAATAGTAGACTCGCTCAAAAACCCAGGCGAGGTCGAACGGCTGCGCACGGTCTATGGGGACATGTTTTGGCTGCTAGGCGTATTTGCGCCGGAGGATATCCGCGTCTCGAGATTGAAAGCCGCTACGCCCAACAACGCATACATCCATCGGATCAGCGATCAGGATTACGATGAGGGTACCGAACACGGGCAATCCGTGAAGGACACGATGAGCATGGCGGACATGTTCATCCGAAACGATGCCGACAACACTGTCCAGCTCCTAAATGTTCTCCAAACCTATCTAGACAGAATTTTTGAGGTCGGTGTCAGCACACCAACCAGTGATGAGACTGCTATGTTCGCCGCTGCGAGTGCCGCCACTCAATCCGCGTGTCTGTCACGCCAGGTGGGGGCCGTAATCCAAAACCCTCATGGCGAGCTAATAGGCCAGGGCGCGAACGATGTGCCGAGGTTCAACGGCGGCCTCTATTCATCAAACCTGCCACTTACCGACGATCACCGGTGCTACAATTGGAAGGGGAAGATTTGCCACAACGACGCCGAGAAGGACGCAATCTTCAACCAGATCGCCAAGGTCGCAAGGGAATCGTTCAAGGAGAGCTCCCAGACAGAAATAGATGAGTTTCTAAAGAACGTCCGGAAATCACGTGTTAAGGGATTGATCGAGTTCTCTCGGGCGGTTCACGCCGAAATGGCTGCTATTGTTTCGTGCGCAAGGGACGGCTTAGGCCAGGTGAGAGGAGCTACCTTATTCACAACTACGTTCCCTTGCCACAATTGTGCCCGTCACATCGTTGCAGCCGGCTTACGCAAAGTCATTTACATCGAGCCGTATCCAAAAAGCTTGGCCCTCAACCTTCACCACGATGCCATATCAACGGACGCGGCAGATGAGGGAAAGAAAGTGGTCTTTTTGCAGTATCAGGGAGCAGCGCCCCGTAGCTTCTCTAGAATTTTCAAGCCGAATCCCGTAAGGAAAAGGGATGGGGCATTCATTTTAAAACCAAGAAAATCGGCTATGCCGATTGCAGCGCCTCCCATTGACTCTCTGGTCGCACGGGAGGAGATGGAAGTCGCACGACTGCTACGGGAGATATCTAATGAGCAAACTGCCTAGGAATCAGCAGATTGAAATGCTTCTCCCGATTTCTAGCCAACGTGTTGCCGCTCTTCCAACCAGCAAGCCAAGGCCTCCTCTTTCGTACGAAAAGATCGTGGACTCGCTACGCAAAAAGGGGCTGACCCGGCCAGCTGTCAAAAAGTGACTATAAACCTGACGCGAGCGCGAACGCGGCGCCAGGATCGTTAGCGGCGCATGACGCCCTTCCTCAGATCCGTCACGATGTCGATCGTCTGGACGTGTGTTTAAGATAAAGGCTCGGCTCGGGCACGATCGGCTCGCCTTCAGACCAGGGTGCCCCGAGCCTCAAAGATCGGCCTCCAACTGGTTCGATCTTCTACTCGCTTGATCGAATCCGATCGAGAAGGCAGCTACGAGTTGCCCAATCTCGGAAGCGAGCGACTGGGGCCACCAACTCGGCCACTTCGGATCGTCCTCGCCGGGCAAGACTGTGAATGTTTTGCCACGATCGCACACCCGGCGTTCTTCATCAATCGAGGGTCGCGTTCGGAACAGGGTGGCCGGCGATGCCCCCAGCCGCGCTGCGACAAGCCGGAGAGGTGAGCGAACATGTCCGCTTTCGGGCGATAGTAAATTCGATCTCTACGACCGACACGAGGCGCGAAGCGGCGGTTCCGAGTCTCCGGCGCAAAGTCCGTTTCGAGGCGAGGGCAAAGCTCGTCTGAACGACCGAAATGACGGTGCGTTGCTGCGTGTGGCTCGTTTTGGCTAAGGGTTATCGCTATAGGGACCCACCGGTTGTTTAATGCGCCGTTTCAAGTCCTCCCTCGTCACGCGCACCTCGGCCTCTACATCGTCGCCTCGATAGATGTAACTGGTTTCATGACGTGCATATTGGCCTTCTCGGTCGGCACTTAGCCAGTTGAATGACCCTACGCAGAGAAGGTCATCCTCGACGGCGACAATCTTACTGTGAAGCTTCTCAAGACGGTGCAGCGTGACGCCAATCTGTCTCAGGGCGTCTTCAGCTTCGTCTATCTGCTTGGCGCCACTAGCCGTCAGGTCGGCATTCAACAACGGGTCGGCGTAGATGTCGATCTTGGCACCCCGGGCGGCGGCTAACTCCAAGGCCTTCAAAATGCCTGTACGCTCCATCGTTCGCAGCTTGATCCAAGGGCTTACTATCAGATAGCGGCTCGCGTCGGCAGACAACACGTCCAACAGGAACGCGTCATGTTGTGCAGCGTCACGTAGACTTTGCAACTGTCCTTGGCTCCCGTGTAGGTCGGCGCGCGGCACCGGATCGATATTGAGCTCTCGACCAGGTTGATCAAGAAAGGCCGACAACAATGCACGCGGCGAACCAGGTACCGCGCTCGCAAGCACATCCATGTCTCCGAACACTAGAAAACTGTCTTTGGCTCGTGACACGGTTACGTTCAGCATGCTGGGAGAAGCGTCAATGAAACCACCGTCGGCATGTTTGGAATAGACAGGAGAGAAAATTACCACCCGGCGCTCGGCACCTTGAAGTGCGTGTACGGTGCCGATAGTTATACCCGAGCGCCCAGAGACCAGGATCTTTTGTGCGGAGCAAGCCCGCTTTAAGTCGCGGACCTGAGCTCCAAATGGTGTAACAATGCCAACGATTTGCTCTATTGGGCGATTGTACCGCGCCTCCAACGAGAGACGATTTTGAGCGATCCAAGTTGCGATGGTGTGAGCTTCGGTGGAGTTTGAGCGGCTACTGCTCGCACGAACCGCCTTTCCGTCGATGTGAACATATCCCATGGCAGGCAAGAGCGCATCGCTTGGCACCGCCCCGCGACGGGGGCGAAGCTTGCCCTGGTAGCAAAGGGCATTGCTGTACTCAATGATCTCATCGTAGCAACGGCGATGTTCAAACAGCCAAAGGCCCGGGTCTAGGTCTGGCCAAGGCGAAATGCGACAGGCTTGCTGGGCCAGCCGCATAGCGCTGCCTGACGTGCTGCAAAGGCCCGTGGCTCTGATGTTTTGAATGTCTGCATCCGCACGGAGCAAACCAGCCTCGCGTAGATTCCCAACGTCGACAGGGCGAGGTACGGCGGAGATCGGCTCTATCTGCCTCAAATCGCCAATGACCAGGGCGCGCTTGGCCAGAGCGAAAGCGGCGCCCGCGACCTCGGGCAAGGCCTGGCCCGCCTCATCGATGATCAGTAGGTCGATAAAATTGTAAAGGAACTCATTGGACCACTCGCTTCCGTCCCGGCGGCTGTAAGAGAGCTTCGAAGGGAGACTGGCGAAGGTTGAAACTGCGCAAGGGGTCAGCATCATGCGCCGATGCCAGCGCAGGACCAAAGCGGATCGGCCTCTTTTCGCGGCAGAGGCGACGATCGCTGCCAAGTCGCCTTCCATCGCCATCAACCAGCGGCCTTCCCAATAATGGGTGGCAAGTCGGAAAAGCTCGAAACGTTGGTTGAGGTCAATCCAATCTTCCAAGCCCTCCTCCAGCGCATCCCTTGCGCCGAACGACATCAATGCCTGTTTTCGAGCGGATTGGGCGGCGCTGATCTCCGCCAGCACCTTCCTGATGCGAGTCAACGCTTCATTTGCCGAGGCATGCTCGGCTTCGGCCTTTCGGAGCGTCTGACCTAGGAGTTGGTCGATCTCAGAGACACGCCTCAGCCCCTCAAACCCGGAAAGACCTCCCAGAGTTAAGCGCGCCCTGAGAACTCGCTTGCGTTCAATGCCCGGGAGAAAGCTGAACAGGGCTAGGAGGCTGGATTCGTGGGCTTGTTGGCGGTCGAACGCAGCGCGGTGGCGTTGCATGCTTTCGACCACAAGGGCCCAGTCGCTGACACTTGCCTGGGCACGCGCTTCTGCCACCGCCGGGTCGCCTCCAAGTAGCTGCGCTTTGTCCATCGCCAAAGATTGGTCTTCGAGGCTGCGGTCAGCCTCCTCAAGTTTTGCCACCTGATGGGCAATAGCTCGCTGAATGGCGGCGACATAGTCGGCGACCTCCCCCTGAATGTCCGGGAAAGCCGCTCTGGCAGAAACTAGCCACGCATCTTTCCCTGCCTGAAAGCCATCGATGGTTTCCATCCGAGTTTGGAAGTCCTCGGTTTGATACTTTTCTGCCGCCTCCTGCCGTCGAGAATTTGCAGGCAAGAATATACCAAAGCTGCCGACTTCGGGCAGCCAACGCCCCGCGATCGGCCCGTCGCCAGAGGCGAAATCCTTGCCAAAAGCGTCGATGATGTTCGTGACAGCTTGATTGTTGGACGACGTCGCCACGATCACAGGTGGATCGCCGCCATTCAATGCTGCACGAACCCAAAGTCCGGCCACCGCCGAAAGAAGGAGGGTCGTCTTACCCGTCCCCGGCGGACCGTTGACGGCGACTACATCGCCTGGCGCTGCAGCGTCCAGCCAGGCGAGAACCTGTCGCTGCTGCTCAGCCAATGGGAAATGGGGATTGGAATGACCCAGACGACGGGCAAGTGCTTTCTCTATCTTGCGGTCAGCGACTAAAGCCTGCGCTGGTGAGACAATCTTGGCGAGGAGCGGAAGCTCGTCCGGACGATCGGCTAGGATTTTGTCGTATAGGTGCAAGATATTGCGCACTGTCGCCGAAGCGTCCTCGGCTAGCTCCAGCAGGCCAAAACCGGCTGCGCGGTAATACTGATCTCCTTCTGGCCAGCCCTTGGCCACGGCGTCCACCATTTTGCGACAATGCGCCAAATAGGCCGCCCAATCCGAAGAGTCGCCCAATTGCAGCGGCTCCGCAGTCAAGAAGCTATCTAAGGCATCTACAGCACCGATAGTGAACTCGTCAGAAGGTAGCGGCGTCAGCAAGTCACGCGCTATGGCGTTGCGTTGCGGCGAGATCTTGCCCTCGCGATCAAGCAGTGCTTCGGTAACGACAGGCGCGACCAATTCGGGAAGGCCGTCGATGCTCACCGCACCATGCGACACGCGCCTTGCCACTACTAGTGGCCAAAAGCGGACCCCAACAGTCTTAGCTTTTGGTTCCTCGTTGAATAGTCGATTGACCCACTCTCTAGGCAACAGGCCATTCCTCAGGGTCTCCGGAGATAGTTCGATAAACCGTTGGCGATCCCGTTGACTGAACTTGCCCTCTCCCAAGGCTCCGTCAGCCAAAGAAGTGCGCCAATAACGTAGTACGGCATCGACGCTTCTATTCACAAATGTAGCCCTTGGTAGCGAGTGATGATTGAAATTGATCGGTCTCCCGACACCCGATCGTGTATCCAGATACGGTCAAGCTGTACATGCCCTCTCCGAGCGTCTGCACGGGCTTCTCAAGACGAGATCGTGGCGGCATTCGCATGTATCCTGACCTACAATCTTTCAGAACCTTCCGAGTGATTGCGCTTCGTCTTCTGGTACGATGGGGGCGATGCCAGACAATCCGTCTCTCGGAGTTGAGGATTGCTAAATAGCGATTAGCTCTGGGTAACTTCGGGAACCGGTACTGGCCGAACCCGAAGGTTTTTAGCCCACTGCAGGCGCTCCGCGTTGTCCAACACTTCATCCATAGTGCCTTCGGTTGGCCTCGGCCTTCGCAACTCAGTCATGGTGGAGGCGTGACCGGAAGATCACGGATCGCCTCGGGGATAACGCCCGCGTCCATGGTCCGTAGCAGCCTATCTTCGAGGTCGGCATGACCCGGTACCACTTGGTGTCGCCGATTAGGAGTCCAAGGAGCGGACCGATCACCAGTGGTTTTTGAATGTCCGAGAGGAGGCGCAAAGCAGCCCAAGGGGGAACCTGTCGAATGACCACGAGGGGGCGAGAATCGACTGGACTTCATATGACAACGAAGCATTGGTGTTCCCAGCGCAGCAGAAGAGCAGCGGATTAAGACCAAGCAAAATCTCCAGCCCGCCAGGACAGCGGGCTTCGGTCAGTACAAGCGCCGGAATGGTCCGGGCTTCTAACTGATGGAGAACTGAAATGGCTATCCTCAATAACACCACCGCCAAGGCCGACAACACCGAAGCAGGCGAGACGGCGTCCAGCGTCGACAACAGCACCCCAACCCGGAAGCTGCGCGAGAAGTCCGATGTGACCGTCTCAGTGACCGTCAAGAAGGCAAAGGACGAAGCGCCCGCAACGCCTACCAAAACCGACATCGTGCTCAAGAAGCTGAAGTCGGCCAAGGGTGTCACCATCCAAGTCTTGATGGATGCGACGGGATGGCAGGCGCATTCGGTGCGCGGCTTCCTCTCCGGCACCGTCAAAAAGAAGCTTTGCCACGAACTGCTCAGCGAAACCGGCAAGGACGGACAGCGGCGATATCGCATTGTCGAGGCAAATAACGCCGGTTGACCTCGATGCGTAAGCGACAGGACATGGATAGTGAGATCGCCAAGATCGGCGATCTCACGCGAGACGAACTCACAGCAGCCTGGACAAAGGCCTATGGCTGCGCACCGCCCAAAAGGGTCAAACGGGGGTTGCTTGAGCGGTCGGCTGCCTGGCATCTCCAGGCCAAGCGATTGGGTGGTTTGCCTTCGACCGTGAGGAAAACACTGTGGACAGGCAACGCGCGTCAGACCTGCCAGGACGGAGTTCCGTCGCTCCGGGCCGCATCATCGGATCAGGCATCCACCTCGCCGCCACGATCTCTTCCGCCAAAAATCGGATCCCGCCTTATGCGGGAATGGAATGGTAGGATGCACATCGTCGAAGTTGTCGACGACGGTTTCGTGCTTGATGGCAAGATGTACGGGTCGCTGTCGGCGGTCGCCCGCCGTATCACCGGCGCCCATTGGTCTGGCCCGAGGTTCTTTGGGCTATGACGATGACCCGCCTCAACTGTGCCATCTACACTCGCAAGTCCACTGAAGAGGGCCTGGAGCAAGAATTCAATTCGCTTGATGCTCAGCGCGAAGCTTGTGCAGCCTTCATTGCATCGCAGCTAGGTCTTGGCTGGAAGCTGGTCCCATACCACTACGATGACGGCGGCATTTCGGGCGGCACGATGGAGCGCCCCGCCCTGCAGCGACTCCTGCAAGACATCCGGGACAAGAAAGTCGATGTCGTGGTGGTCTACAAGATCGACCGCCTTACCCGATCGCTGATGGATTTCTCCAAGATCGTCGAGATCTTCGATGCCAGCTCTGTCTCATTTGTTTCGGTCACGCAGCAGTTCAACACCACGACCTCGATGGGCAGGCTCACCCTCAACGTGCTTTTGTCCTTTGCTCAGTTCGAGCGAGAGGTCACAGCCGAACGTATCCGGGACAAGATCGCGGCGTCGAAGAAGAAAGGCATGTGGATGGGTGGCGTGGTGCCGCTGGGCTATCACGTCGACAATCGTAAGCTGGTGATTGACGAAGCTGAAGCGCAAACAGTCAGACACCTGTTCGCTCGCTATCTCACCCTGAAGTCGGTCCGGGATCTTGTCGACGAGGTTGCGAGTGACGGATTTTCGACACGATCGCGACAACGCAAAGACGGCTCCGTTGCCGTCACCATGCCGTTTGGTCGCGGCAACCTTTACCACCTGCTGTCGAACCCGATCTACATCGGCAAAATCAGACACAAGGATCAAGTCTACGATGGAGAGCACGAGCCGATCGTCACGTCGCCCATGTTCGAGGATGCCCAGGTACTTCTCGCCTCTCAGGCGCCGCGGCGACGTAGCCAGTCGAATGTCACGCAAGCGCATTTGCTCACCGGTTTACTCTTCGATGAAGCAGGCGAAAAACTGCGATCGGTTCATGCCAACAAGCAAGGTGTTCACTACCGCTACTATGTCTCAAAGCAATTCGTCGACCAGCGCCGAAACGGGTCCGATGGCTGGCGTCTTCCAGCGCAGGCTATTGAATCAGTTGTTGAGCATCGCCTGAATCGGGTTCTGAATGATCATGCCCAACTGTCTGATTGGATTCGGCAATGGGCCGGCGCTGACGAAATCCAGTCAGCGATGCGGCGAGCCGATGAGATGCGGTCGTGCTGGGCATCAGGCACGGCGGACGCGAAGCGATCTCTGCTCCAAAAGATCGTTCATAGGATCACCCTCAAGCCCGGATCATTGACCATCGACCTGGATCGCCGCTGCCTATCGGAATTGCCTCTCGACCGGATTCTGCCACCCAGCGATGGTGCCCATATAGCTTCCATCGAATGTCCAATCGGTATGAAGCGTCGCGGCGTCGAAACACGCATCGTGCTTACAGACGGATCTAACAGCAACCGAGAACCCGATGGCGCTTTGATCGACCTTCTGCGTCGAGCCCACTTGTACCTAGTCCAACTTACGGACGGAGCCAACCGCAGCCTCACCGAGGTTGCCATGCTCAACGGCACCGATACCTCTGAGGTAAGCCGCCTCCTGCCCTTCGCTTTCCTCGCACCCAAAATCACCTCCAGCATCGTTGCAGGTGATCAGCCAATCGAACTAACGACGCACCGACTCTCACGGGTCTCGGAGCTGCCGCACACCTGGGGTAGCCAGGTCACTCTTCTCGGCTTCTGACAGCATCAACAGTGCATCTAACCCGCATCACCGACCATCGCTTTGCTAAACACTTGGCTGCGAAATTCACTCGACAGAGACGGACGACCAAAAGTCCGGTGTTTTCGGCGCTCCCTGCGGTGTCTCAGCCAAGTGTTGCCAACTACTCGGCGCTAACCCAAGGAAATGTCAACGCTATTCTGAGACGGTCGAAAAACCCGGAAATCGGGCGGACGGGATGGTGGGCCCGGAGGGAAACCTACCGGCGTGAGATTTATCGAGCAATTTCAACGATATAGTCTGGAATGTTGGAGCCTTTGTTGGAACGATCCCACAGCATTTCTGCGTGGATACGAAAGTGAGCCAGCAAGATGATTGGCTATGTTCTGAAAACGCTTCCCCGATGATGCGCGAGGTAGGCTCGCTGTTGATCCACTAAAGAGGTCAGGGCGGCAAGCTCGGATATGCCTGCTGCAACCAATTGGTTCGCGGGGAGTCGATCGGATAGGACTATGCTGCCGTCATTCTCGAAGGTGATCAGCCCGAGATCGAACACGGCGTCATAGGCGGGTGCAAACATGAAACCGTTGAACACGTCCAGTCGTTCACGATTGTCGGAGTCGCGCCACGGTTTTATGTGCGATGCCCGGAGCAGGCCCTCTACTTCAAGTCCGGTCACAGCGCACTTGCCTGACCAGTGCCTCAAGAGGTCCCGCCGCCATCGCCCTTGTCCAACACGGGCTTTCACCAACGCTTCTCTGGTTGTCTCGTCCGGAACCGTTCGCTCCAGCGCGTCTGCGACTATTTGGTCGACAGGCGCCACGAAAGTGAGCCTATCACAGATCAGTTGACCGGCTTTCGGTGGGATGGAGAACAGATATCCCTGCACACCCTTCTTTTGCTTCGTGATCGGGGAATTTCGATCCGGCAGTAGAGGTATGAGACCGTCAACAAAGGCGGAAAGCTGAACCGCGGGTGCGATCGTGCGATAAACAACATCAACACGTCGCCCATCATTGTTCCATCCGCCCTGAAATTCTTCCGGTTGAGGGGCGTCGTAGGCTGCGGACGATGCTACGCCGATCGCCCCGATGGACTGATCAGCGTAAGAGAAAATTACATCGCCCGGCCTGACCAGCGTCATGTTCGACCAGTGAGTGAAGACGGCCCCGCTACTGCCACTCTTCGGCGCCCATAGATAGCCGCCTTCACGTTCCTGCTTATGCGTCTGGTTTTGCGACACCCACCAATAAGCCATGCAATCTACCGCGCCCTCTGCCATCCATATCTTGTATCGCAGCATGCCGGAGAGCCAGCAAGCCTAACTGAGACGGTTAGCGATTTCCCGTGAGACCTACTCGCGGCGCACTGAAACAGATGCCACTCAGCCTGAAATGATCAATTTGCAACAGGGTGCAAAATTCAAATTCCGTAGAGCCAATCGGAGACGTCGCGTACCGGACATGTTTACCAAATGTTTGAAGCCGGTTGCGAGTGTTTTGGTTTTTGTAACTGCACGTGAACCTAGCCACTCGGATTGACCGTTCGTCCAAATATGATTACCGCGGCGAGTTACATGGCGTAGTTGAGTGGCACGCAACGATTGGGAAGCATCAAATGAGCGGAAAGTATTACGATGGTTTCGACGCCTTGCGGGCGCTGATTGAAGACGCGGGGCAGAAGGGGGCTTGGATCGAAAATAACGGAAGCCATCAATTCAGATGCACGAGGGGCGGTGTTCTCACCTTCTGGCCCGGTACCGCTACCGTTACGATACAGGGCAAGTCACCGGGTAAAGACGAACTCGAAGCCATCCTAGACGGAAAAGCGCGACCTGTGGCCGTGGCGGATAGACAGCCCGCTCAACCGGAGCCAAGCAAAAAGATTTTCGTGGTGTATGGCCATGACAAAGACTCAAGAACTCAGCTTGACGCCATGCTGCGTCGTTGGCGTCTTGAACCGGTCATCCTCGATGAGTTACCCTCGAAAGGGCAGACGATCATTGAAAAGCTGGAGGACTACACCGAGGACGTTGGCTTCGGGGTTGTTCTGGCAACACCAGATGACTTCGGATACCCAAAGGATCATGAGGACCAAAAGGCCTATCGAGCCCGGCAAAATGTCGTGCTCGAGTTGGGGATGCTTCTTGTGAAACTTGGCCGCCCGAGGGTCGCGATCTTGCTCGGGTCTCAAGTGCAAATGGAACGACCGTCCGACATCCAAGGCCTTATCTACATCCCATTCAAGACTGAATTGCAGAAAGAGGCGGGGCCGCTTCTTGCAAAGGAGATGGCTGAACAGGGCTACCTTATCGACGTAAAAAACCTATAGGAGTTTCTCGGAGACACAGTTCTGGATCAGAGCAACTTGGGACCTGCGGTTGCAATTTTGCTAGCCGATGGCATAGCCACATTTAGGCCGCCGCCAACTTCTCATGGTTCTTGAATGCCGCTTCGAAATCCCCAGAGCTATAGAGGCGGGCGACCTAAACGAAGCTCGACTAAGACCACTTACTTCCTGACACTAAAGGATGTCAGCACTGCTCTGCGCGCTTCCGAGTTTGCTCGTCTAGTTGGGATACCATTGAACACCCACGCAACGGTGAACTTTCCGAGTGGCATCGCGGAAGACAAAGCGTCGATTTACATCGCAAAGACAATAAAGAACCTTCGGCAGTGGTTACGTCGACGCGGTATATCGGGTGCGCAGACCACGCATCTTTGGGTTCGCGAGAGAAGACCCGATCAGGCCAGTCACGTCCATTTGCTCTTTCACTTGCCTCTTTCGGCTCGCCTCACTAACAGCCGCTTTGCAGCGCTGATCCCTCGCGAGGCCGGAATTGTTCTGGGCGAAGTTCCGGACAGGGCCGGCCGCGATAGCGGTACCCCTGTCCTAGTCCTGCGTGCGAAGAGCGATGAACAAACGCGGGAATGGACTAGATACGTGCTCAAGGGCATTTCGGCGTTAGACGCAAACGATTTTGGGCTGAGGCCAGCCAGACAAGGGCCTATCGCCGGAAAACGCGTCGGTGTCGCCGAGAACATTGGGGCCTCTGAATGGACGAACTGGACGACCGATTACAGAATTGGCGGGCGCGAGTTTGCGCTTCAGCGCTGGCGCGAGCGAGCGGAAGCCGCGAAAAGAGTACAAGCTCGAACTGGGCCCGCGTGAACGCCTTGTGTACCTGCGAGACGTTTCCTCGCTCGGGAGTTCTTTAGAGGGGAAAAGATCCTCCATCGCTGCGCGATGTCGGACTGCTCACCGCTTCGCGATGGCAGGCCTCAGTTTTTGCCTTTTCACAAGTCCGCCTTTGAAGCTCTGTATATGGTGCTACCTACTAAGGCGTAGCCTGTCAATCGCACCGCAAATAAGGGCTTCTAACTTACTGTTTTCGCTAGTAATTTTTTGATTTATACACTGCTTGGCGAAGCAAGTTAATTCACAATCGATACATTCCTTCCGTGGCAGCGGGGCCGCAATTCCACGCTTCTCCAAGGTTTGCACCCAGTTGCAAAATTCCCCCACCTTCAACCTACGCGTTGGTGGCGTTAACACCACGATCGGTAGCACCGCTCTTTGCCAACCTTGCGAGCGTGGACCGACTACATCCCGTTGCGGCGACGATAGTATTCCAGCTTTGCCCGCCCTTTAACATGTTCAGGATCGCGTTGTTGCGCTTCTTGTCTTCCGGGCGGCCTCGGTATTTGCCCTCGTCCTTAGCCTTTTCGATGCCTTGCTTCTGCCTACGGCGCCTGTCGTCGTAATCTTTCCGGGCAATCGCGGCGATCATGTCGAGCATCATGTTGTTGATTGCATCTGCCATCCGCGAAGTGAACTCGTCGGCGTTCACGGATGCCATGCCCCAAGATGTCGGGAGATCGAGAGCGACAACCTTGACGCGTCGATCTCTGATCTCATCCTTCAACTTGCTCCAATCTGCTCCGTTCAGTCTGCTCAGCCGATCCACCTGTTCGATCAGTAGAACGTCTCCCGGCTGGCAATCCGAGAGAAGCCGAAAGAGTTCAGGACGCGCGAGCGAGGCGCCACTTTCATTTTCCAAATAGGTAGCTGCGATTTGCAGACCACGTTCCTTGGCAAACGCAAGGAGATCGCCCTTGGCACGGTTTGCGTCCTGCTCTTTGGTTGATGCTCGAAGATATGCACGCACGAACATTATGTGACCCCGGTTCGATATGGTTGGTCTCATATTGCCCGGTACGATTAGGGTGGTCAAACCTTATTATCGAACCACGCCAAAAGGCGGTCTGCTAAAGGCATACCCAAATGTCCTTCGATGAAAGGTAATGCTGCCCCCCCGAAACCGAACGTACGTTGATCGTCACCTGACGATTGTCTTCGAGTCGGGGGGGGTCAGGAGTACCTAGAGTGTCTCTGTTTTGTCGGGGCCGGCCTGATAACCAGTCCATCAAGAGAATTCAGCGAGAGCGTCACTCTCGGATTGCGATACTCTTCCGGCAAGGGCGGTGGATTTTCGATCAAGGCGTTGGGGATATGGATTGATGCTCGCCGGTTGGAGGCCGCGTAGTCCTTCGTGGCAGACGCCAGTTGCTCCATGCACTCCTGTTGTGTCGGGAACGTCTGCGGTTTCCAAATCGACTTTTCCCGAAGGCGGCCGGATATCATGAGGGACCAGTAGATGGCTTCGCCGTGCTGACGGACCTCGACTTTGAAGATGATGAAGTCTTCGAATTTTCCGCCGAAAAGCTTCGAGAAAAATGAAGGAGAGTCGAAGTTGGGCTTATATTGGAAGTCGAATAGAACGACTTCACATGCACCTTCCTTGTGCCATTGCCCTTCTCTAGTAGCGTCGAAGGCCTTCCGCTCGGCTAGTTTCTCTCGCTCTTTCTGCTGCTCCGCTGCACGCTCTTCCAAGTCTTTGCGGCGTTGGATTTCGGCCTCTGCTCGCTTGGCGAAAGCGTCATCCATGATCAAAGCATGCTCGGGATATAACTCCGCAAAGGCCCGAGCGCAGGCATCTTTGGCCCCGTCAAGCGAAACCTTAAAGAACTCCTTGCCATGACGGTGAGGAGCTAGATGGGCATGGGCCCTTTGCTCGACAGCTTTGGGATCACCAACGATAGGCAGCGACCACTCGATCCTAAAGCCTGTCGGGACACTCGTGACACCCGACAATTCGGACGCTCGCTTTGCTACTGTGCCTGTAGTGTAACCGACCTTGAGCAACCCCGGCATCGACGGGTTGCTGAGAACATATACGTTTCCCTCAATAGCAGCGCCGAGTTCGCTCGGGGCATATATGATGAGGCTCTCGGGGATGATTGAGAAATACTCCCTGCGGTAGCCAGAGCGCAGGTGTCGTATTTCATATTCAAAGCGCACTCGATCCCCTACAGCAACAGGTGAAAGCTGGTCGTCGGTAAAGATGCTGAACTGATCGTTGCCTATATAGAAGCTATGAGCTTGATTTCCGCTTTTGGCGACGCGGGACGAGCACTTTGTCACCACTCCGTCAGCTTGTTTTACCTTGTGGCGGCTAGCCGATCGGCGGTAGGCCGCGCTGTCACTGTTCATGAATATTCTTCCGGCGAGTCAAAGGAGCGCTCAGATAGCCAATCATCAAGAAGAAAGGAAGAAGCGACCGCTGCCAAGGAATTAGGCCACGCCCCCGGCTCTCAGGAAGATGGCAGGGCGGCCGTTGCGCATAGTGAGATTAATGGGAACGGCCGAAACTATCGGGATTATCCGGCTAGAAGATGTGTGTTTAGACGGGGCACACCCAGACTAGATTGTAATCTCGAATGAGATCGTATTAGCCCATCGTTCTCTCCGGGAGGAGATCACCGAGGTGCCGAATTTAGGATTGTGCGAAAGAACTCTTCCACGTTCTCGTCGGTCAACTTGAGATTTTCTTCCCATTTGATGTGCGAAAGTGGTTTTCCTGTAACCGGATGAAGCGCGCTCGGGTCGAAGGATGGGTCAAAAAGATCGGGTCTAGCGGAGTGAAGCTCAGCACCACTCTTGCCGTTGTTATGCTTTAGACAGTTCACAATTCTGTTCAGGTCGGCTAGTCCGTTTATATCAACTTGAATGCCGCTCGTAGTTAAGGCGGATACATAATCGCCGTGGTTCGGCCTTTTCTTTTCGTATTTGGCCCAGCTAAGTGCTCCACGCTCCCACTGATGGTACGCTAAGATGGCAAAAGCTTTCCGAAGCGTCGACAGCGCTTCTTCGGCCTCAAAGCGTCGCTCTGCCAATTCGTCCCCGTAGTCAAAGCCTATACCAGTATCCTCGTCTACCTCTGACCACTGAGCTTCATCAGCATCGACCCTTGTTTGAAAATCGTTGCCATCTTTTTCGATGTCTTCAATTTGGTTGACGAACGTAGCGCAGGCAGCGCGGAAGGCAGCGCGCGTAGCAAGAACATTCATCTTAAAAAATGCTCCACGAACTTTGCTAATTGCCATATTCATGATCAGGCCCTCCGATCCGACCCGGAGAAGCCGGATCGCTTGCTGCTTATTAGAAATGCGTGGCGAGCATCTTAGTCGCTAAGCCAATATCTATCGGCTTGCGATCCCAACTTCCGACGCGTGTCGGCTGACCAAACTCGTCAACGATGCGCTCCCGGCCTTCTAGATGGCCTTTGGCTTTGCCATTTATCGGGTAGACGGAGAAGAGGCTTGGCATCGCACCCAGCACCGCGTAAAGGCCGCCGCCTTGCTCTTCTAAGCCCTTCCTTAGGCAATACGCCAAGTAGACGCCGTCGATGTCGTGCCCTTGGCACTTAGTTAGCTGGCCCTCATACGTTGCTTCTAGGACGATCAGCGCCTTGTGCCGAACCTCCTCGGGAACATCGCTAGATGCTCCGTACCCGGTCTGCATCGTGACTATCGTGACTTTAGCTGGCACCGATGGATTGGCCGCTTCCGACGTTGTCGAAGTTCCCCCAGACGTGAAGTACCAGATGACTGCGCCCCAAAAAACTATAGGGCCGACAATGGTGCCGACTCTCCCCATTTCGATTGCCCCCTAATGCGCCGCACGCACTTAATTCCATAGCTGCCTTAGGGGAGCAAGTGCGATCTCGCTTTTGCGCGGCCTTGTACACTTGCTCCACGCGCCGCCCGATCAGGATCGATATGGCTTATCTGACGGAAGGTTCTACCCGAGCAGAGGCGGCCCCCTTCTGGCGCTTGCGCACGTCGTCGGCGAGCACCCGCAAGTGCTTCTCGATTAGGCAGAGCGCCGCGAGCCCGCCGCACAGGATCGAGGCTACGACGAAGCCGAGCGCCAGACCGATCATCCCGCCGCTGTTGCCCAAGAGCACATTTCCGCCGAATGCGAAGATAGTGATGATGGCGACTGCCAAGATGACATTGATGGCAGACAGCGTGTTCACGAGTGATCGGTTCACTTTCCCCTCCAGTTGATTGCCCGACAGCGGCAATCTCGCCGCCTACCAATATCTAATTTTTGGATAATCCAGATATCGGATTACCGGCGGGTTGATCACTGGTCAACCGTTCATATGCCGAAGTCGGTTCACTCCGAACGCCACAGAATGATTGCATCGGCGCTGGCAAGTCAGCGCCGGGCAAAAGGGCTATCGCAGGCCGAGGTTGCCAAAATTCTCGGTAGGCATCAGCCGTTTATCGCGAACATCGAAAGTGGCGAACGTCGAGTCGATCTTGTTGAGCTTATGGATATCGCAAAGATAATCGATTTTGATGTGATTGCGCTGTTGCGCGATCTTCAAGATATCGCCGAGTGATGATCATCAGCAACTGGCGCTTTCATCGACGAAAAGGCTTGGACTCCTTTTTCCTATCGAAGTATTATGCGCCGCGCGCTAGATCGCTTTCTATTCAAACAATCTCAGTTGCTCTTCGCGACTGTTATCTTCATCGATTATCTTCAATGAGACAACCAAACCATTACGCGACATTCTAGCAGACAACGCGATCCTATTATTGCGCAGGGTTGTCTCGATTGGCAATTTTCCCTCAAGCAATGCGGAGAATGGGAAAATAACACTGCCTTCTCCTGTGGACCTAGGAGCATCAAGCTCGTGCAAACGTATCTCGGAAAGTCCGGCTTGCTTCTGGCCGGGCTGAGCGAACGAGGTCTCGACCAAAACCCGGCGCTCGACAAAACCTCCGCGATCCGCGCGTTTCCGGTTGGCGGCCTCCTCGACATCCTGCCAATTCGCCCCTTTCGCCTGTGCAATTGCCCGAAGTATCTCAAATAGGTCGGAGATTTCTTCGACGGCACCCGGCAGTTGTGTAGCGGTGCGAAGCTCAAAAGCCTCTTCAAAAAGCTTGCCGAACAGAGCATCTATGAGATCAGATTTCGCCAAGCGGCCTTCTACAACATTTTCACCGCCACCTTTGATGTTTTCGGGTATTTTGTCTCTGACAAGCTTTCCAAATATTCTTTTTCCGCGTGAACGAGAGTAATTCGCATAATTTGGCGGGTTAACCACCACACCGGATTGAAATAGCCGATAGTAAGTGTGACTTAACGCTGATCCGAGTATTTCAACTGGCAGTGACCTAGCTTGGGCAACAGCGATGACTTGATCTAAGAATTGCTCACTCCGGATAAGATCAGCATCCGGATCGAGTCTAATGGTTACATTTCCCGACGGCAGGCGTGTGAGGTCTTCAGCAGTAGATACTGTAATTGGACGAAATTTCGGCCCTTGACGCGGTGCAGGATCGACAGTCTCTCGCGCTCTAAACCAAGGTAGATTTCGTCCTACCTGATAGTCAGACGGAATGCCTGAAAACCACATAATTTGCGCCCGTTCCCCGAGCTTTTCCGCTATACGGGCGGTCCTTATGCCGATTTCGACAACATCGGAGCGAGGCAACGTAGATGCTCGGCTTTTCCGCTTTAGAACGTCTACATATTTCCACTCACCGCTTGGCGTCTCGTAAAGAAAACGCGGTTTGTACCGGATTTTTTCCGACACGATCTTCTGACGCTTAACATCCACCTGATATGTGTCATGGGGAAGGACTTGAAGGCCATCCGGAAGGCCCCACAAACCATCCACGAATGCTATTTTTTGTCCGGGATCGGCGTAAGCCCAAACGCCCGCATGAGCCGGCAGAAACGCGTGCGTGATAAAAGCTACGTTGCCGAGGGAACTCACCTTATCTCGATAATGGCCTATTTGATGAGCTAACCAGTCAACCGCTTGTTTGCCATCTACTGTCTCGGTGCGAGGAAGGTTGAAGTTGGCCGCACCTTCTTCGGCAATCTCCATGCGGATCACAGCACTGCCCGCCGTTATGGCTTCAATTTCACGAGCCAAGCCGTGGGCGTCTGTTGCTAGCTCTAGGTCAATCCGATCAGCCGTCGCTGAATACAGGCGAGGTGCTGCGCTCGCCGTGTCAAAATCGAAATCTTGAAGGTTCCGAAGCTTTTTCCAGCGCGTTGGATTTCCGACGATGTACGGTTCGAACACTCGCGCTGCTTCAATTTCGGGCGCGCGGCGGAGAGTTGAACGCATGTGATCCAACGGGTCAATGCCGCTATCAAGTTGGCTCCACTCGAAGTCAAGTTGAACGAGCCAGAGCCTTTTGTGCGCCACGACCCATTCGACATGGACACGCGGCGCACAGGTTTCTGTAAGCCATTTGCCCACGGACCGCAGAGTAGGGTGCGGCACCGTGAGCGGCGTAGCCAAGGCCCTTATCGGGTCTGGCCCAGTAGCGAACTTTGAGTTTAGGCCTCTTGGAGCAGCCCAAACGGGTCTATCGAGTTCATACTGCCACTGGTTCCGGGTCGGACTTACCCCGACCTCGTTCGATAAATGACCCGAACCCTCTGCTGCAATGTACGCTTGGACTATTAGGCCTATGTCCTTCGCTTCACCTCGATCTCTTGCATGAGCGAAAATCTCGTCAGCAGCGTTTAAGACGTCACTCGCAGTAGAGCTTTGAGGGACTCGAATAGATAGGTATCGACCTCTATCGGCGATTAGTTCATCGATGCCGCTAGACCGCACAATCAAGCCGTCGCTGCAAATAGGTCGCCTCGCGTCAATCCATTGATCCAACGAGACCGAGAGTTCCAGCGGCGCTGACTTCCCGTCCCTACGCAAGACGTTAAGCTCAACACCAATCGCGACGTAAGGTGGACACCATGGGGGAGGTATCGAACGCAGCCCGGCCGCCTTTGCCCCATATCGTTCAGCGTAAGCCGAGAAATCCTCAAAGCTTTGCCTTAGATGATGATCGCTTTGCGGCTCGATCCAGACCATTACCTATTCAGAGTCGTCCTGCCGCGTCGTGCCAATATATCGCTGAGCGAAATTTTGCAGGGCGGCTATTACGTTGTCCGAAAAATAACCGAACAGGAAGCCAAATCCGAGGGAAAAATAGGTGGTTCGAAAGCTCTCATTTTTGACAAACGGAACCAGCCCGGACACAATGATAAACGCCAAAAATACAGAAACGACGCCGGAGATAAGAGGCACGAGCAAACGCCACAAAACCCGGTCTCGGCTCCAAAAGCCATGAGCAACAGAGTGATACAGCCATTTCAGATCAAATGTGAGACCGCCGACCGCACCTGAGAGTACAACGAGCACCCAATCGATCATTTGTCGATGAAAGGCTTGGTTGAATATTCCGATTTGAATGCTTTGAACACCCTTGGGAGTATTTGAAATGCAGATACCAAGGTAAAGTATGGCCGTGCCAGCAAGTGCTAAGAACGTCAGTAGATAGACTAGTTCCAGCCCAATTTGGCACCATGCAGACATCGGATAGCGGCTCCGCCATTGACCTGCATCGCGTCCGTCCGTGAGGTCGACCTCATCTGCAGATTTATTGGTATCCGCCATCGGCTCCCCCGAAGAGGGCAGCCGTTTGCCGTAAAACTGGTAGCTCCGGGAACTGCTTGTAGTCCCAAAGCTCCCCTTTGTGGAGTTCTGCCGCGATCAAACGTCGAAACCACTGAGACTGTGGCGTCACAGGCGCGCCAATCGCCCCACGACCTTTGGCGTCAGAAACAGATAGGTATTCAGAACCGACGAAACCTCCGGCCGCCTCAAGCGTGTCGTCAACGACCCGCCAGTTCACATCCGGTTGATCTTTAGCCAGTCCCACGAGATCGAACTCCAGCGGAACTATGTGCAGGTGTGCTTGCTCGACTCCGCAATTTACAGCACTGCCGATATGGCCGCCGTGCTCAAATTGGTACGGCGTTTTGCCTTTGTCGGAGACCTGACGAGATAGCTCCACCGTAAGGCCACGAAGTTCACTACGCTCTTCATGGTTGAGATGGGAAAGATTGGGCATCGGTCGCCGAGGTACTACTAGCACCCAGCCCACGCACAAACTCCCGAGGGACGGCAGTACTACGAACGATTGCGTCTGCCTGAGAGGCAAATCGTATGCCGGGCGGGCGCAATGCTCCCCCGCCGTAATCCAACGAAATTTTTCGCTCCGAAGCACCATGGGCCATATATACGGGAGTGATCCCCTCCGTGGAAGGGTCATGCTGGCTAACTGCGGCCTAACAAGAACAAAATTATTCCGTCATAAGGAAACTGGCTAACTGGCATGCGCTGTCATGCCAATTCCGTGATGCTGCGGCCACGAGGATCACTCTCGCTGCAAGAGCGCAGGCTTTCTCAAAACCTTGCGAGAGTTAGCAATCACAAACTATTTGCCTACCGACTCACGCTTGGCGATAGGGTCGTGGCGGGCCGCGCTAGCCCCGCTGGACAGCGGCAATATTGTTCGTAAAGAAAGGGGCTCTCCGGAAAACATCGACGATATGAGCCCCGTGCTGGGCGCGTAGCATTGCGGCCGAGTCAATCGGCTCCATGGCGAGGGCACAAAACCACTCCACACCAGTTACGCCATATCTTTCTACGATGCGGTTCCAAGGAACGGGTTGCCGGAACCGGCGATGCAAGGCCATGTGAATTGACCGGCTGACTGGATATGGCGACCATGGCGAATAGTAGTTTTCGAGGTGCATTTGGAGATCGTCTACAGAGCCCGAGATTGAGCATCGCTCGGGCTTTGCCAGCCAGCCATTGTCGGTGAAGTGGTGTATGAGTTGCCAGCCGCGAACTCGCTCCTCGTGAGTGAAGCCGTTATAGAAAGGCATTCGACGCCACTTCCAATCTGGAAGATCAGTCGGCTCATTAAGGTTCACAGGATTTGCACCCAGTTGCAAAGTTTCAGGCTGCTTCCGGCTGATCTGCCTTCGCCATGTGTAAATGGCTGAGATCAAGGCCGGGATACGTCACCTTGTCCATCCATTGGCTGAGAACCGCAGGACGCGCGCCTTGCCCATAGCGCTCTTCGATGCTGCCGCCACGGCCCCAGCCTCCCAGCGCCCGAGTCACATCGGTAGGGCTTCCCGCGTTGCGCAGCCCATCGCGGAAGTTGTGCCGAAGGGAATGAAAGGAAACGCCCGCCCGCACCCCTATTTTCTGTTTCAGCATGTAGCTGAACCGCTTCTGAAACATATCGACGCAATGCTGTTGATCGTCTCCCGGCAGATCGATGAACAGCCTTCCGCCAGCCCGCTTTCGATCCTCAACGAACTTCATCAACCCGAGCCGTTTTAGCTCGGCATGAATAGGAACGACACGAGCCGCGCCACGGGTTTTCAGGCTGCGGTCATCCGTCCGACGCAGGACGATAGCGTCAATGCCGTCAACCGTTTGGAATTCGTCAGTGTGCAGCCACAGGACTTCGCCAAGCCGCATTCCAGAAAACAGTCCGACCAATGGTGCCCAGAACCTCCCACCACGTCGATTGCCGGCCCAACCGGGCAACTCCGCTAGTAAGCCTTTCAGTTCATCGTCGTTGAAGGTCAGCCGGGACGATCCCTCTTTGGGCTGTCCGGCCATCAAGCGGGAGGCCGGATTGTGATCGATGATGCCCTTCTGAACGGCGTAGTTGAAAAACGCCGACAGATGATGAGCGTAGACCTGCACCGTGCCTTGCGAGAGGAGTTTGGCGCTGGTCGACTTCGCCAGTTCGGCCAACTCTTTAAGCCCCTTCCCGCGAAATGCAGACAGCTTGTTATAGTTGCGGGGCAGCGCGGCTAAGAGTTCATGGCAGGCTGCACAATCCGCTCGGGTAATCTCGCCAATCGGCTTGTCGTCACCAACGACCTCGCGAAGGACCGCGAACGGCAGAATGTATTTCTTGCCCGCGCTTTCGGTCAGATGACCTCGCGTCGGATCATTCTCAAATCGAGTTATGACTTGGCCGAGTGACTGCCCGGATGGCAGGGACAATTTCGGCGGCAGGCTGTGTGCGAATGTGTTGGAGAATAATGCATCTGTCGCCGTTGATCCAATCACCCCATTGATGCGGCTTAGCTCCCGTTCTAGGTGCTCTTGCTCCGCACGGCGGATGAGGGACGCGAACTCGAACCAAAGGCGGTCACCGCGATCAAGTTCTAAGCCAAGCTCTTTGATCACCTTTGCAGTCGCCGGCTGGACAGCGCTTGCCCAGACCTCTTCGTGCGGCGAACCAATGTTCGCCAAATCCGTATGGATGATTTCCTTCGCGGCTTCCGGGCTGGTGTCTCCCCAATCCGTTGTCCGGCGCTCAAGATTGTAGAGGTGCAGCCGGGCAGCATCGAAAAGCTGTTGGCGCGTGACGCCACGGCTTGCCACCGCGCTTGGCGCTTTTCCCAGAGGAGCATCCGCGAAAACCTTGTCGGTTTCGGCTGCCATCCTCCGCGCCCTATCGGAAGCGACACGAAAGTCCGTGGTGTTGAGGCTCCGGGTTACCTGTTGCTTGCCGCCAAGCAACGAACGGACCTCTTCGGGTATCCTGCGCACGTAAAAATAGGCACTCTTCTTTCGTATCAGACCAGCGACTTTTGCCACCCAAAACCGTCCAAATGTTGGAGCCGATGTTGGAACCATACAGGACGGAAAGCGCTTTGGAAACAGCAGTTTGTAGGATTTACAAGTGGTTTAGAGGACGATGGTGGGCCCGGAGGGACTCGAACCCCCAACCAAGCGGTTATGAGCCGCCGGCTCTAACCATTGAGCTACAGGCCCCACGCGCGCTGGATTAGTGTTTTTCCTTGCGCGGCACAAGGCTTTCCGGACGGGCTGGCCGAGATCGCCCAAATCAGCCCATATTCGCGCCCTAGTCGACAGGCGCGACTGGATCGCACACCGAGGAGATTTTCATGACCAGACATATTTTGCCGCTCGCACTTGCCGCCGCGATCGCTTTTCCGGCGATGGCAAGCGCTGCCGATTCGCTGCCCCCGCCCCGCATCATCGTGTCGGGTGAAGGCCAGTCGACCGTGGCGCCTGACCTGGCGCTGCTGACGCTCAGCGTCATGCGCGAGGCCAAGACCGCACGCGCGGCACTCGACGCCAACAACGACGCCATGGCCGCCGTGATCGCGGCAATGAAGTCGGCAGGGATCAAGGACCGCGACCTGCAGACCGCCGGCATCCAGATCAACCCGCGTTACAACTACACCAACAAACCGGACGGCAGCCAGGAAGCCGAGCTTGTCGCCTACCAGGTGACCAACACACTCTCGGTGCGCATCCGCGACATCGACAAAACAGGTGAGATTCTCGACAAGGCTGTGTCGCTCGGCGTCAATCAGGGCGGAGGCATTTCGTTCTCCAACGAGGATCCGAAAGCTGCCGTCACCGAAGCCCGCAAGAAGGCGGTCGCCGATGCCATGGCCAAGGCCAAGACGCTGGCCGAAGCCGCCGGCGTCAGCATAGGCCGGGTGCTGGAAATCACCGACCAGAACGTTGCGCCGGCGCCGATGCCGATCAATGCAAAGGCCTTCGATGCGGCAGGCGCCGCGGTTCCCGTGCAGGCCGGCGAGAATGCCTACGCCGTGCAGGTAACAGTGACATTCGAGCTTAAGTAGCAGGCCGCCGGGCTGGGCGCGGTTCTGCTGAACCCGTCGGCCGGAACCGCAGATTTCCGACATGAAAAACCCCGGAGGACTGGCCTCCGGGGTTTTTTCGAGCCGCACCTTTCCGCGGAGGGAAAGGGGCTCCTGGCTGACCCTAGAAGGGTCATGCCGCTACTCCAGGTACTCCAGGCTGATCCTGGCAGAGGAACATGCCTCCGGATCGACCTTCGCAGAAGGTCGTATCCCAGACTGATCTTCGCAGAAGATCAGTCTGGTTCTCTTAGCGATAGATAACCGGGCAGCCGCGCTCATTGGCGAACACGACCACTACGCGATCGCCATACTGGCGGCCGGCGACCTTCACCACGCGGCGATTGACATCGACGATGCGGACGCGGTGCAGGCCCATGCGCTCGGCCTTGTCGAGGGCGCGGTCCGGCGAGCAGCGGCGCCAATTGCGGTCACGGCGAAAGCCGTCCTCATCGTCGCCGGTGTAGACGCCGACGCGGCGGTCATGGTTGTTGCCGAAGCCGAGATAGATCGAGTCCGCCTGGGCGGGCACTGCGGCAAGGGTGCCGAGAGCTACGAGACCCGAAAGGGCTGCCGTCTTGAATGAGTTGAACATTGTCTTCTCTCCTTGTTGAGGGCTTGCGCCCGTCTTGGTCGAACCGATGGGGGGAGAATGCTCCTTGCAATCTGAACTCTTCGCGAACCGGCCGTTCATTTTCGGTTAATCTGCCCGACAGGTCAAAAGCAACCGCCCCTTCCACCGCTGCAAACGATCCTGACCGTCAAAAACGTCCAATGACGCGGAACGCCCTATGGCAACGTCCGTTCCAGAATGCTCAGGGCTCGTCGTCGAGCATATAGTCGAAATAATCGTCCGGCTCGGCCAGATCGGTCTCACTGGCGCGGACGCGGCCGCGCATGGAGATGCCGGCATCATGAACGGTCTCGGCACTTCCCGACACCAGCCTGTGCCACCAATAGAGGTCGTGCCCCTCGGCAACCAGCCGGTAGGCACAGGTNACTTCCCGACACCAGCCTGTGCCACCAATAGAGGTCGTGCCCCTCGGCAACCAGCCGGTAGGCACAGGTTTTCGGCAGCCACGTGATGGTGCGCACATTCTGCGGCGTCAGCCCGACACAGTCCGGCACGCGCGCCAGCCGGTTGGCATAGTCCGAACAGCGGCAGCTTTGCCCATCGAACAGCCGGCAGCCGACTGATGTCCAGTAGATCTCGCCGGTATCCTCGTCCTCGAGTTTAGACAGGCAGCATTTTCCGCAGCCGTCGCACAGCGATTCCCACTCGGTGGGCGTCATCGCTTCCAGCGTCTTGGTCTTCCAGAACGGCGTTTCCATTATGGGTCGAGATGTGGCCTCCGCATGCGGCAAGGTCAAGCTGTTGTGTGACTTCAAGTTCCGGCCGCACCATAGGAAAAACATGAAGTTGCCTTCAAAACGCCGGTCAATCGTCCTTGGGTGCGGGTAATGCCTGCAAACCGGAACCAATCCGGTCAAGGACAGTTTGGGCAGGGATGGGACCCCACAAGGAGAATTTAAGATGAAACGCCAACCACGGGTACTGGCAGGTACGGCACTTGGCCTGCTTATGGCATCCGCGCCGTTGGGCGCATCCCCGTTGCAGGGCAACGCCGTTTTCGGCCCCTTGCAGCACACGGCCGCGCCACTGATCCTGGTCCAGGACGACCCTGCTGCAGATGGTCAGCAGACCGACCAGGAACTGCCGCGCAAAAAGAAACGCCAGCAGGCCGAACAGGCAGCGCCGGCCGCCGAGCAGCCTGCACCGGCTGCAGAGCAACCCGCCCCTGCCGCCGAGGAACAACAGCCGCGCAGGAAGAAGCGGGATCAGCAGCAGACCGAGCAGGCCCCGGCCGAACAGGCCGCACCTGCCGCCGAGGAACAGCAGCCGCGCAAAAAGAAGCGCAATCAACAGCAGCAGATCGAGGCGGCGCCTGCGGATGAGGGCGGCGCCCAGGCAGCGCCGGCGACCGATGAGCAGCCGCTCAAGCCACGCAAGAAGAAGCGTGACCAGCAGCAGATCGAGGCAGCACCGGCTGAACAACCGGCCGAACAGGTAGCTCCGGCAAATGAAGAACAGCCGCTAAAGCCACGCAAGAAGAAGCGCGACCAACAGCAGATCGAAGCGGCGCCCGCTGAACAGCCGGCCCAGCAGCCTGCCGAGCAGGCAGCGCCCACCGAACAGGTGGCGCCGGCAAACGACAACAAGTCGGGCAAGAAAAAGCGCAAGCAGGATCAGCAGATTGAGGCCGCGCCTGCCGACAAAGCGCCAGACGTCAAAGTTGCGCCTGCCGGAGAGCCCGCGCCGCAGGCCGAGCCGATTCAGCCCCCGGCCGATCAGCAAGCGGCTCCCGCCGAAGGTGAACAGCCGAAGGATCAGGCGAAAAAGCACGGCAAAAAAACTGTCGGCGAACAGCCGGTGACGGGCGAACAGCAGCCTGCGACCGGTGAACCACAGCCTGCGGAGCAACCGGCCAATGCCGAGCAGCCCGCGCAACGTGAGACGCCGGCGCAAGGCGAAGCCACGGCCAACCCCGACGAAGCACCCATCCTGGACAGCCAGAAGGATGCCAGGCGCAAGCACCGCAAGGACCAGGGCGGCAACAGCCAGAATGGCGACGGCCAAAATGGGAACGGCCAGAATGCTGGCGGCCAGACGGGCGAGCAGCCCGCGCAGGGCGGCACCGAGGCGCAAGCCCCGAAGCCGGCTCCGGTCGACCAGGGACCGCCGCCCACCGACGACAAGTCAGCTCAGCAGGCAATTCAGCCAGAAAAGATCGCCCCGGTGACGGAGGAAAAAGGCAAACGCGTCGAGCGTGCACCCGATGAGAACGTCCGCGACCGCCGGCGTCCGAAAGGCGTCGACGTCGTCAAGGAACTCGGCGACCGCGTCATCCTGCAGTTCAACAACCAGACGATCGTGGAAAGCAATGACGCTCCGCGCATGCACCGCGGCGCCAGGAATGTTTACTATGAGGAACTGTCGGGCGATCGCTCTCGGGAAATCGTCGAGCGCGACAATGGCATCCAGATCGTCACCATCCGCAACCGCAATGGCGACGTCATCAGGCGATCGCGCATCACGCCGGATGGGCACGAATATGTGCTGAGCTATGTCGACGAGCGCAGCTATGACGACGACAATGACTGGCGCGATCCCGGTGACGACCTGCCGCCGATGCGGCTCACCATCCCGCGCCGCGAGTACATCCTCGATTCGGAAGATGTCGAAAGCCCGGACGATTATTACGAGTTCCTCGAACAACCGCCGGTGGAGAAGGTCCAGCGCCTCTATTCCATCGACGAAGTGAAGCGTTCGGCGCGCGTGCGCGACATTGCCCGTCGCGTCGACCTCGATACATTGAACTTCGAGTTCGGCTCGGCCTCGATATCCGACACCGAAGTGCAGAAACTGGAAGGCGTCGCCACGGCCATGGAGAAACTGTTGAAGAAGAACCCGGCCGAAACCTTCCTGATCGAAGGCCACACCGATGCGGTTGGCACGCCGGAAGCAAACCTTGCTCTGTCCGACCGGCGCGCTGAGTCTGTCGCCGAAGCGCTGACCAATGCCTTCGGGATCCCGCCGGAAAACCTGACCACTCAGGGCTATGGCGAGGAATACCTGAAGGTCAACACCACGGCGCCCAACCGCGAGAACCGCCGTGTCGGCATCCGTCGCATCACCTCGCTGGTGGCACCGGTGGCGAGTAACAATTGATCTGCTTTCCAATAGCTTGAGCAGCTTTCTGGAATCAGATCGACAACAAGGACCCATCCCGGCAGATCGGGATGGGTCGAGCTGCGGACAGCAATCCCGGTTCAGCAAGAATTGTACTGGTATTAGAACCGGCTCATTGAATAGAGCGGCCGCCCTCCCCAGATTCAAGCCTGGGCGTTCCCTGCCCCGTCCCGACTCCAGCGGGATGCATTGAACCCCGCCGGCCCTCCCGGCGGGGTTTTTTTGCGTCGCAATTTGCCTTGCAAACTGCGGCAAGCTGATCGAAATACCCCAGTCGACCTCAGAAAGCTGACCGGAACCGCTGCATGAAACGTCTCGAACTCGCCATCGAATCGATCATCCTCGCCTCACGCTGGCTGCTGGTGGTTTTCTACATCGGGCTGGCCCTGGCGCTCGCCGTCTATGCGCTGTCCTTCGGCAAAAAACTCTACGAGTTCGTCATGGTCGCCTTCACACTCGACGACACCGACACCATCCTGAAGATGCTCGGCCTCATCGACGCCGCACTTGTCGCCTCGCTGGTGGTGATGGTGATCATCTCCGGCTACGAGAATTTCGTCAGCCGCTTCGACGACCAGGATGGCGGTGTGCACTGGCTGGGTACGATCGATGTCGGTTCGCTGAAGGTCAAGGTCGCCTCGACCATCGTCGCTATTTCCTCGATCCACCTGTTGCAGGTGTTCCTGAATTCGTCTTCCTATACGATCGACCAGCTGATGTGGCTGACCATCATCCACCTCGCTTTCGTCGTCTCGGCGCTGATGCTGGCCTATATCGACCGGCTGATGGGACTGAGCAAAGGCAAGAAGGGCGAGGAGTGATGAGCCCCTTTCTCCCCGTTCATGGGGAGGTGAGGCTGGTCCGCACAGCGGGCGAAAAGCCAATTGCTTGGTTTTTCGAAAAACGCCGGCAGGTGGATGAGGAAGCAGCGCCGTCGGCCCGTGATTTCCGTCAGTAGATGCTTTTGACGTTCGTCGGCGAATTGGCAAATACCGCGTCCGGCACGAAAAAGTCGCCGGCCAGCGGCCCGGTCGCGCCCGGCGCATAGACCGCGAAATCGGTCACGCCCTCGGCCCGCAGCACCTCTTCATCGATGTAGAAATTGCCTGATGTCTCGCGCGATGAGCGCATGAAGATGGCGTGTGCGGCATCGGCCATGATGTCGGGTAAGCGGCTCATCGCCGCCACCGTCGCGCCGCCGAGCAGATTGCGCACCGCAGCCGTGTCGATGGTCGAGATCGGCCACAGCGAATTGACCGCGATGCCGTCCTTGGCAAACTCGGCGCTCATCCCCAGCGTGCACATCGACATGCCGAACTTGGCCATGGTGTAGGCGACATGGTTCTTGAACCATTTGGCCTTCATGTCGAGCGGCGGCGCCAGATTCAAGATGTGAGGATTGCTTGCCAACTTCAGGTGCGGAATGCACATTTTCGACACCAGGAAGGTGCCGCGCGTGTTGATCTGGTGCATCAGATCGTAGCGCTTCATGTCCGTCTCCAGCGTGCCGGTGAGCTGGATGGCGCTGGCATTGTTGACGCAGATATCGATGCCGCCGAACTTTTCGACGGTCTTGGCAACCGCCTCAGCCACCTGCGCCTCCTCGCGGATGTCGCACAAAACAGGCAGCGCCTTGCCGCCGGCCTGCTCGATCTCCTCAGCTGCCGAGTAGATCGTGCCCGGCAGCTTCGGATGCGGCTCGGCGGTCTTGGCCGCGATCGTCACATTGGCGCCGTCGCGCGCAGCTCGCAGCGCGATCGAAAGACCGATGCCGCGCGACCCGCCGGAGATGAACAGCGTCTTTCCCTTGAGCGACATGTCTTGGCACCTCCCTTGCTACATCACTGACGCGAACCATTGCGCGGCGGCAATGCACTGCGCAAGGCCTCGGCAGCCTGCAACGGGTTACGCAACGTAGGCTCAAATGGATAAGGGGGTTAGACCAGCACCAGGCCCTGCCGCATCGCGATCGCGATGGCATCCGTGCGGTTCGCAGCACCCAGCTTGATCAGGATCGCGGCGACGTGGAACTTTGCCGTGTGCACGGAGATGTTCAGCCGCCGCGCGATCACCTTGTTGGGCGCGCCTTCGGCCAGCAGCGCCAGCACTTCGGCCTCGCGCGGCGACAGCGCCGGACGGGCGGTAGCGCCATCGTCCAACGGCTCCTCGCCGAACAGCCCGCTATGGCTTCCGCCGTTGGCGGCGCCATCGAAATCGTCGTGGCGAGCGGGCGTCGAACGCCCATCCCTGGACACCCGGTAGCCGGCCGCCGCAAGTCTGACGGCAGCCGCGATCAGATTCGCATCCGACGCCAAAGGCAGCACGGCAAGCACCCGGTTTTCCGGCCGGCCAGCGCTCGCGGATAGCAGCACCCGTGGGATTGCGCTGTTGCCACCATCGGCCCGATCGAGCCAGGCCGGACTGTTCGCAACAGCGTCATCGACGACAGCGACGTCGGCAATCCCGCTGCCGGCCACGACCGGAAGCAGATCGTCCGCCATGGCAAGCGAAGCTGACAGGCGCTCGGCACGCGCGGCATCGTGCAGCGCGATCAGCACCACGAGCTGGCGTCCGCCGCCCGCCACCTCCGGCCCACCCACCTCCGGCCCACCCGCCTCCGGCCTTGTCAGCGTGTCGCTTTCCATCGCCCCTCTCAGCTCAGCGGTTTTTCACCGACGGTCAGCGCGACGTCGCGCTGCTCGCCGCCGCGCACCACGCCGAGCGTCACCGCGGCGCCCGCGCTATCCGGCCCAAGCTTTCGGATCAGTTCGCGCGGGCCGTGCACGGCCTCGCCATTCCACGCCACGATGATGTCGCCCAGCGCAAGGCCGGCGGCCTTGGCCGGACCATTGTCGTCGAGGCTCATGACGATGGCGCCGCGCGCCGCGCCGTCACGGATCGGGTGCAGGCCGGCGCCGAGATAGCCGCGCGCGACATGGCCCTTTTCACGCAGCGTCGCCACGGCCCGCTCGATCGTCTCATAAGGCATGACCAGCGCACGACCACGTGGCCCAAACAGCAGCATGCCGATCAGCGCGCCCTTGGCGTCAAGCACCGGCCCGCCCTCGAAACGGCCGCCGGCATTGACGGCGAGATTGATGCGCCGATCGATGCTGCCGCCGCGCATCGAGCGCCAGGCGGGGCCGACCTCGCCGACCGAACCCGATACGGCCAGCGCCGAACCCTGACTACTGCCGATGGCGATGGCAAGATTGCCGGGCCGTACCGCGTCAGCCTTGGCCAGCGCAGGCGCTGCGGCAGCGCCGGCCGGCTTCAGAAGCGCTACGCCGGTCGACGGATCGCGACCGACCAGTTCGGCCTTCACCGCTTCGCCCGAAGCCAATGTCAATTCGATCTCCTCACCGGCCTCGACAGCTTCCTCGGCGGTGACGAAATAGCCGTCACGCCAGTGGAAGGCGCTGGCGGTGCGATGGTGATGGGTGGTGAAACTTGCCGTTGCCGGCGCAGCCTTGGCGGCGAGATCGGCGATGGCGTCGGAAAATGCATTAAGGTTGAAGTCACTCATGATGATCTCCTGGGTTTTCTCATGCCCCAGATATCGCTCGGCAGTGCGCCCGGAGGTACTCGTCTGACGGCTAGTTACTGGTGTGACTGGCCATCTGGTCAGGTCGCGGCAGTTCGAGCCGCTCCGCACATATAGTCATCATCGCGCCTGAAAACACGGAGCCCCGCCAATGGCCCTCGCCGCCCACAAATTCGAAACCGACGACACACTGCTCGACGCCTATTCGACGACAGTCGCCGACGCCGTCGACCGCATCGGCCCAGCCGTCTGCCGCATCGAGCGCGTCGGTGGCCAAGGTGGCCATGGCTCCGGCTTCGTCATCGCGCCGGACGGGCTGGTCGTTACCAATTTCCATGTCGTTGGCGATGCCAAAACGGTGCGCGTCTCTATGCCCGACGGCGCCTCCAGCGAAGGCCGCGTGCTAGGCCGCGACCCTGACACCGACATCGCGCTGGTGCGCGCCGATGGCAGCTTCACCGAAGTCGCGCCGCTCGGCGATTCCAAGCGGCTGCGGCGCGGCCAGATCGCCATTGCCATCGGCAATCCGCTCGGCTTCGAATGGACCGTAACGTCAGGCGTGGTCTCCGCACTTGGCCGTTCGATGCGCGCCTCGACCGGGCGGCTGATCGACGATGTCGTCCAGACCGATGCCGCGCTCAATCCCGGCAATTCCGGCGGACCGCTGGTGTCGTCGGCAGGCGAAGTCATCGGCGTCAACACCGCCATGATCCACGGCGCGCAAGGCATCGCCTTCGCGGTCGCTTCCAACACCGCCAACTTCGTCATTTCGGAGATCATCCGCTTCGGCCGCGTGCGGCGCGCCTTCATCGGCATCTCGGCCGACACCACCAGTTTGCCGCGCCGCGCAGCGCTCCTGTCGCAGGTGACCACCAGTACTGCGGTGCGGCTGCGCAGCGTCGAGAAAGACGGACCCGCGGCGAAGGCCGGCCTCAGGGAAGGCGACATCATCGCGGCGATAGACGGTCGCCCGGTCACCGGCGTCGACGACCTCGTGCGCATGCTCGACGCCGAACGCATCGGCCGCGAGACGCTATGCACAGTGGTGCGCCGCACCGGCGTCAGCCAGGTGACGGTGACGCCGGTAGCAAGGGCGAGCTGAGCCTTTATCGAGGCTTGAGCACCCGCCCGAGCAGCGACACCAGCAGTCGAGCAAGGTCACCGGTCGGGTCGAGGTCGGGATCGTAGATCGTCATGTCCAAGCCGGTGCAGCGCTGGTCCGCTGCCAGCGCCGACAGAATGGCAACGAGTTCATCGGGATCGATGCCGGGGCTGCCGGGCGAATCCACCGCCGGCATCACCGTCTGGTCGAGCACATCGACATCGAGATGCAGCCAGTAGGGACAGCCGGCGCGCGCCAGCGTCGCTCTTGTCTTTTGCAACACTCCAGCCGCGCCGAGTTCCTGCGCGGCAAAGACGTCGATGCGCGTGACGGCGGTCGCATTGATGTCGGGCCAGGCAAAATCGGCATCGCGGCTCTCGCGTTCGCCGATCTGAACCACCGCCTCGTCGGCGACGAGCGGACCGACAACACCTGGCCATTGCGCCAGCAAAGCCTCGCCGCGTCCGGTGGCAAGTGCCAGATCCATGCCGGCAACCGAGCCGAGTGAGGCATTGACATCGTAGTTGCCGGGATGGCGGAAATCGCTGTGGCCATCGACATGGATCAGGGCGACCGCGCCCGAGCGCCGCGCGGCGACCAGTGCGCCAAGCAGGATCGAGCAGTCGCCGCCGATGATCAGCGGGAACTCGCCTTGCCCAAGCGCACCGGTGACGATCTCGGCAAGATCGAGGTTGAAGCGGCGGATCGCCTGACCATTACGCAGCCTAGTGCCCGGTTGCGGTTCGGTACTGTAGGCGGGTCTGTCGAGATCGACCACCCGCCCCGGCGCCAGCGACTCGATCAAACCAGCTTGGCTCAGCGCCTGCGGCGCACGCCAGGTGCCGGGCACATGGCCCGGCTCCAAGGGCCGAAGGCCGAGATTGGATGGCGCCCGAACAAGGCAGATGTCACGCATGCGGCAGGCCCAGCTTCAACGTCACCAACATAGACCGCATGGTGCGGGTCCGGCCACAGCGGCCGGAGCCGCTGCCGACATTTGCTGCCATCGTTCAGGCGCCCGCCGCGCCCGCCGCGAATTGCGCCTGAAATTCCGGGCCGAGCGGGATCGGCTTGATGACGTCGATCAGCACGCCATTGGGATCCCTGGTGATGAAATGGCGCTGGCCGAAGGGTTCGTCGCGCAGCGGGCACAGGATCGGCAGGCCGGCCGCAACGATCCGTTCATAGACAGCATCAGGATCCCTCACCTCGAAATTGATCAGCAGCCCCGATGTGCGGCCGCGCCCCCCCTCGGGGATCGTCTCGTGGTCGCCCTGGACGATACCGAGATTGACCCGGCGATCCTCGGCAGACTGCAGATGCACATACCAGTCGCTCGCAAACAGCGGCTTGAAGCGGAAGTGATTGATATAGAAGGCTTTCGTGCCGGCTACGTCGCCCGTCATCAGCACCGGATAATAGCTCGTCGTCTTCATCTTTCTTTCTCCCGTCAGCCAACATACAGTTTGCATGTAATTCGAAATAACATACAGGCTGCATGTATGCAACGAGAAACCCCGCGCCGCTCCAACCGCGACCGCACCGAAGCGACGCGCGCCGACCTGATCGCTGCGGCGCGCAAACTGTTCATCGAAAAGTCCTATGCCGAGACCGGCACGCCGGAGATCGTTGCGGCCGCCGGCGTCACCCGCGGCGCGCTCTATCACCACTTTGCCGACAAGCAGGCGCTGTTTGCCGCCGTGGTCGAGCAGGAGGCGGCGGCGGTGGCGCAAGAGATCGAGCGCGCCTCGCCGCCTTCTTTGTTTGCCCGCAATGCGCTGATTGCCGGCTCGGACGCCTATCTCGCCGCCATGCGCGCGCCCGGCCGCACGCGGCTTTTGCTGCTCGACGGGCCGGCCGTGCTTGGCCGCGCCGCCATGGATGCGATCGACAATCACCACGGCAACCGGTCGCTGCGCGAAGGCCTGGTTGCGGCGATGCGCGAACAGTCGATGACCAGACTGCCTGCCGATGCGCTGACCGCTTTGCTCGCCGCCGCCTTCGACCGCGCAGCACTTGCCGTCGAGGCCGGCGCCTCGGCCGAAGACTATCGCGCCGTGCTCATGGCTCTGATCGATGGGCTGTCTCCGGCTCGCCCTCAGGCAGGTCGTCCGGTTCGAACTCGTTGAAGCAGCCGAGCTGGCGTTTGAACTGGTCGATCAGCCAGGCCGCCGCCGGTTTCGGGCTGCGGTCGGCGCGGTGCATGGCGTAGAGCGATGAGCGCACCTCGCTAAAAGGTTCAAGGTCGAGTTCGACCAGCCTGCCGCTGGCCAAATCGTCCGCGATCAGCCAGCGCGGCAACCCGCCCCAGCCCAGCCCCTCGCGCATCAACGTATGCTTGATACGCACATCTGTCAGCCGCCATGTACGATAGGCAAAGACGCCGAAGTCGCGTCCCTTGGTGCGTTCCGACTGGTCGGTGACAACCAGCTGGGTGTGCTCTCGCGCATCCTCGAGCGCCACCGGTTTCGGCAGCAGTGCCAGAGGGTGGGTGGGGGCGGCAGCCAGCACGATCGACATGAAGCCGATGCGCACGAGATGCACGTCGACCTCGCCCAGCAAGCCACCGATGCCAAGATCCGACTGTCCGCTGACGACATGGTCGGGGATCAGACCGAGCGTGCCGATATGCAGTCGCATCATCACGGTCGGGAACTGCGCCTCGAACGCCTTCAGCACCCGCACCAGCACCGGCGAGGGCAGCGCCGCGTCAACCGATAGCGTAACTTCAGCCTCCAGCCCCTGATGGTGACCGTCGGCACGCGAATGGATGCGCTGCAGCACGCCGACCATGCGCCGGGCGTCCTCCAGCATCGCCCGGCCGATTTCGGTCAACTGCGGCTCGCGCGTGCCCTCGCGCTCGAACAGTTTCAGGCCAAGCTGCGCTTCAAGATTGGCGATGCCGTAGCTGATGACGGACTGCGCGCGGTTAAGCTTGCGGCCGGCGGCTGAGAAGCTGCCGGTGTCGGCGACCGCAACCAGGATCTGCAATTGGTCGAGCGTCGGATTGGGCTGCACGGCATACCTACTTTATGGATGGATCATATAGATAATATACCAGTTTTTTGAATGGGTCGGTAGGCCCATATCAGGCGGGAGAAATCAATTCCCACTGGAGAGAACCGCTATGTCTATCCTGCTTGTAACCTCGAGCCCGCGCGGCGCTGCCTCGCACTCGACCCGTATCGCTACCGAATTCGCTGAAAAGCTCGTCGCCGCCGACCCGTCGAATACGCTCGTCGTACGCGACCTCGTGGCCAACCCGCTGCCGCATATCGACACCGATTATGCGACCGGCATCTACACCGCCGTTGAAGCCCGCACGCCGCGCCAGGCCGAAGTCGTCGGCGTCTCCGACATCGTGCTTGACGAACTGTTCGCAGCCGACACCGTGATCCTGGCCACCGGCTTCATCAACTTCAACATCTCCTCGACCCTGAAGTCCTGGGTCGATCACATCTCCCGCTCCGGCAAGAGCTTCTCTTATGGCGAGGGTGGTCCCAAGGGCCTCGTCACCGGCAAGAAGGTCTATATCGTACTCGCCTCGGGCGGCATCTATTCCGAAGGTGCGGCCGTGCAGTTCGATCACGCCATCCCCTATCTGCGCGGCGTGCTCGGCTTCCTCGGCATGACCGACGTCGACGTCATCCGGATCGAAGGCGTCGGCATGGGTCCCGACGCCGTGACCGCCGCGCTCGCTAATGCGACGGCCAAGGTCGATGCCGTGGTGGCCAAGACCGCGAGCGCGCAAATCGCCGCGTAAGCACACCCCGTCATTCGCATTGAAAAGGCAGGCGCTTCGGCGCCTGCCTTCTTGCTGTCCGGGGCCGAGAGCAGGGTCCACCGGCAGATGGCGTGGTGTTCGTGGCGGGGTTTTCGATGGCTGCCAACTATTCTTGCCCGTCCATCAGCTGGCCCTCATAGGCTTGGAGCCCCCGGCATCGCCATCGGATTTGCCGTTGGTCCACGGCCAATCTGTTTTTGCACCGACGGATCGGGCTAAACTCGTGCATCCCTGTCAAAACAGAGAGGCAACTTATGGCCGAATGTCGGAGTGGAGGAGAGAACAACGGAATTGTCGCAAGCGCTGTTGCCGACGACGATCCGCGTCTCGCGTTCATCTATCAGGAGGCGGTGAGAGGTCTCACTCAACAGCAGACGCTTGTGGAGAACATGAGCACCCGCGCCGGCAGCCTTGTCTTTGCCACCGCATTTGCCAACTCGCTACTCGGCGGTGCGGCGCTTTCCAACGGGCTTGGGCTTTGGGATTGGACCGCAGTGGCCCTGTTGTTCGGCATCGGCGGGCTGATCGTCTTCATGCTTTGGCCCTATCACCAATATACATTCCGCTTCGATCCGGAAGATCTGCTTGATCAATATGTCGACGGCGACAGGCCGACGACAATGTCGGCCATGCGCCGCGCGCTTGCCCTTCGGATCAAGGCGGACATGGCCGGCAACTGGCGAATTATCCAGCGGCTCCGGCTGGCGTTGCAGATTGCGCTGGTTTTTCTGCTGCTCGACATCCTGGCTTGGCTTTTGGCAATTGCGGGCATCTGATCACGTCTCAAGGTGCACCGGCCTCGGTCGCGCATCATACCTGCGTCCTAGGAAATGGACAGGATCTCAAGTTCGCGCGGCCCTAGCTGGACAAAGTCGCCAACGGTTTTTCCGGTCAGCGCGATGGCAACCGGCGAACCATGCGATATGGAAGCTTCAGACGGGTTGGCCTCATCCTCTCCGACGATGCGGAAGGTCTGAGTGCGGCCATCATCACGCTTGAAGGTAACGGTGTGCCCGAAGGCGATCGCCTCATTAGAGGTGGGCACCGGCATAAGCTGAGCCGTACGCACGCGCTCGGCATAGTAACGCATATCTCGAACCGGAACCGCTGACTGGCGTCGCCGCTCATTGACATCTTCCAGCACGCTAGCGGCCTCGAGAGCTCGCTGGGCGCGAGCCAATTCAACCTGCAGCATCTTGAGGCCCGCTTCCGTGACAAGGTTGATCCGATCGGAGATAGGGCGAGCCGGCAGGATGGTTTCCGATGCAGCCTCGGCGCTTTCCTCCTTGGCAAATGCTACGCTCAATTGTCGAGACTTTCTGCTTGCGGCCCACTGCCGCTATTCGAGATTCTGGCGACGAATGACCGGCGCAAAACCTACGTTCGGCGCCTCGACCAGTTCGGCCCTTACCCGAACATCCTCTCGCCTTGCTCGTCGACCAGCTGCATGCCCTTTTTGATCGAGATGTCGACGGCGTCGTCCAGTCCGGCAAAGCGATCGGCGCGGATGAATTTGTGTTCCTTCATCACGCCGTCGACTTCCTTCGAAACCACGCCGCAAGTTTGGTACTGGCCGCCCTCCGCCTTGTATGGCGTAGCGCTGATCAAAAATCCCTTGTGCTCAACCTGCTTTGCCGATGCTGCGCTCTTGGGCTCGCCCCCCTCACCGCCACCACCGAAAAGACGCTTCAGAAAAGACATCGGGCTTCCTCCAACGGCAATCATCCTGCACCACGTCTCGCGGTGCAGGATGATTTTCAGTACCGTTCCTCAGTCGAACGGGCAAGGGTTCTCGCCAGGGGTCAACCGCGCGATAGCGCTTCCAGGGCTTCAGCGGCGGCTTCCAGGACTGCAATCGCCTCAGCCTGCTTTTTAGCCGGCGCGTCGACGAGATCGCCGAGAGCGGCACGCAGCCGGTGGCGCACGGCGCGGAACTCGTCGCGGGCTTCGGAGCGACCACCACGCCGTCCGCCTTCCTCGCCGTCGTCGTTCCAGCCGAACCAGTCCCGCGCTTTCGCCATCTTGCGGCCGAAGCGCTCGAGATGCTCCAGCACGCCGTCGATCATCTCGCGGTTCTCGGCGAGATGCGCCTGGCCCGCCTCGGTGATCGAAAACACCTTCTTGTTGCCGTCGGCGGCTGAAGCCGCATAGCCGGCCTCTTCCAGGAAGGTCAGCGTCGGATAGACGACGCCCGGGCTCGGGCTGTAGATGCCGCTGGTGCGCTCTTCCAGCGCCTTGATGATGTCGTAGCCGTGGCGAGGCGCCTCGGCCAGCAGCGACAGCGTGATCAGCTTGAGATCGCCGTCGGCCAGCATGCGCCCGGCGCGAAACATGTCGCCCGGGCCGCCGCGTCCACCGCCACGTCCGCCGTGGCCGAACGGACCAAAGCCGCTGCCCCCTCTTCCACCAAATTTGCCTGCCATGTGCAGGAATGCGCGCTCGGCGCGCTCGCCAAAGGGATGATGTCTGTGCATGAATTGCTCCTTGAGTTATATCTTACGATACATCTTAATTAGGCTTGCCCCGCCGACGAGTCAAGATATATCTTACGATGTATCTAAAGGCGGCGCCAGAAGGTTGATTTCGCCGCCGCCGGCAGCTAGAAAGTTCGTGAGGGCCAAAACCTCTCCGTAAGCGTCTGACGTCAAGCAACGCATCCACCCCGGTCTTTCCGGGCAGTTCCGCCGGAAACCCGGCGCAATGGATGCCAAATGCGACGGACCGGATGTTTCAGGAAAATCCAAAAATGACCACGAACCGTAAGCGCGGCAAGCTGCCGGCGCGCTATGCCGCGATCGTCAGCCCGCTGGTGCTGTCGCTGCTGATGACCTTCATCGTCTCGTTCATATCGACGCTGAAAAGCCTTGGACTGCAACCTGATTTGCCGGCTGTCTGGCTCACTGCCTGGGGCCTGTCCTGGCTGGTAGCGTTCCCAACGTTGCTCATGGTGCTGCCGGCGGTGCGCCGCATTGTCGGCTGGCTTTGCGAGCCGGCGTCCCGGTAACGCCCATGACGGTAAGGCCCGCAGATATCTTCGGGCCTTGCCTCGCTACCAGCGGCCCTTGCGCCGGTTCCAGGCATAGAGAAGATCGGCGAAACGATCATAGGCCAAGCGCGTCAGCGGCAGCGCGACCGGATTGCCGAAGAGCGTCGCCAGCCAGCCCTCGCCCGGCGTCGCCCGCCAGACGGCAACCGCGACATCGGCGCCGACCAGCAGCCTGCCTTCGGCATCGGTGGCATGCAGCCGGCGGCGTATGTCCTCCAGCGAGGCGCTGTAGCCAGAGAGCGCCGCCGGTTCGAGGTTGATGTCGCGGAATTCGATCCGCCCGGCCTTGATCGCCTCGATCAGCCGCCGTTTCTGCCGGGTGATGCCGCCATCGCAAACCGGGCAGCGTGCGTTGTACCAGACGGTCAGCGCAGGCTTGGACATGGCGCGACTATCACCCTGACGGCACGGCCCCGCAATATGACGCCGAGCCGCACGGACCCGCGCCCAGCGCTATCCAAGCGAAGTGACGATCTCGCGATAGGCAAATTCCGGGAAAGCCTTGAGCGTTCGCGTCTTGACGCTGCCACCCGTTGCCAGCATCAGGGCGAAACGAGCAAGCACAGCATCGTCGGGCGCCTCGATAATTGCCACCATGTCATATTCGCCCATAGTCAGGTAAAACGCCTTGAACGAGCCGCCCATGTCGGCCAGTTGCTTCTTGGCGGCATCGAGCCGCTTCGGCGACTCTCGGATATTTCTGGCGCCCTGTTCCGTCCAGTTCATCAGCAGGATGTAGGTTGTCATCACACACCTCCCTCCGGCGCCACGGAGCACGGCTGAGGACATCAGCCGGGGCGGACATCCGGTTTTTCGCCCAGAACATGCATCCGACCAGGCAAGTATCCTCCCGACGGAGATGGGCGACAAGAGCCTTCACCCGGCAACAAAAAGGGCGCCATCGGCGCCCTTTTCGAATGCTGGTCTGTTGCCGGTATCAACTGTCGAGGAAGCTCCTCAGCTTGCGGCTCCGGCTCGGGTGCTTGAGCTTGCGCAGCGCCTTGGCTTCGATCTGGCGGATACGCTCGCGCGTGACCGAAAACTGCTGGCCGACTTCTTCCAGCGTGTGGTCGGTGTTCATGCCGATGCCGAAGCGCATGCGCAGCACCCGCTCCTCGCGCGGCGTCAGCGAGGCGAGCACCCGCGTGGTGGTCTCGCGCAGATTGGCCTGGATCGCCGCATCGATCGGCAGGATCGCCATCTTGTCCTCGATGAAATCGCCCAGATGCGAATCCTCTTCGTCACCCACAGGGGTTTCGAGCGAGATCGGCTCCTTGGCGATCTTCAACACCTTGCGCACTTTTTCGAGCGGCATTGCGAGCTTTTCTGCCAGTTCCTCCGGCGTCGGCTCGCGGCCGATTTCATGCAGCATCTGGCGCGACGTGCGCACGATCTTGTTGATCGTTTCGATCATGTGCACCGGGATGCGGATGGTGCGCGCCTGGTCGGCAATCGAACGCGTGATCGCCTGCCGGATCCACCATGTCGCATAGGTCGAGAACTTGTAGCCGCGGCGGTATTCGAACTTGTCGACCGCCTTCATCAGGCCGATATTGCCTTCCTGGATCAGGTCGAGGAACTGCAGGCCGCGATTGGTGTATTTCTTGGCGATGGAGATGACGAGGCGCAGGTTGGCCTCGACCATTTCCTTCTTGGCGATAGCGGCTTCGCGCTCGCCCTTCTGCACCTGGTTGACGATCTTGCGGAATTCCAGGATCGAGATCGCCGTCTCGGTGGCGAGGTTCTGGATTTCCGAACGCAGATCCTTGATCGCGTCCTTCTCGTTCTTGGTGAATTCCTTCCAGCCGCGCGAGGTCAGGTTGCCGATCGAGCGCGTCCAGTTCGGGTCGAGCTCGGAGCCCTGATATTCCTTGAGGAACTCCTCGCGGCGCACGCCATAGCTTTCGGCTAGGCGCAGCAGCTTGCCTTCGTTCTGCACCAGGCGCTTGTTGATGTCGTAAAGCTGCTCGACCAGCGCCTCGATTCGCGCCGTGTTGAGCGACAGCGACTTCACCGCCTTGATCAGCTGGTCCTTCAGCTCCTTCAGGCGGCGGTCCTGGCTGGGCGACAGCGTGCCGGTCGCGGCCAGACGGTTCTCGACCTGCTGGTCCTGCAGCTTGCGCAGCTTCTTGTAGGTGTCGGCGATGACGTCGAGCGTCTCCATCACCTGCGGGCGCAGTTCCGCTTCCATCGCGGCCAGCGACAGGCTCGCCTCGTCCTCGTCTTCCTCGTCGTCGTCGACCAGGCCGCGCGTGTCGGCGCCGACATTGGTGATGTCGTCTTCCTCGTCGCGTCCACGCCTCGGCTTGTCCTCGGCCTTGGGCGCCTCCTCGATGCGCTCGACCACCGGCGCCTGCTTGGCTTCGGGGCCCGCATAGGTGGCTTCGAGGTCGATGATCTCGCGCAGCAGGATCTTGGATTCGTTGAGCTCGTCACGCCAGATGATGATGGCCTGGAAGGTCAGCGGGCTTTCGCAGAGGCCCGCGATCATCGTCTCGCGGCCGGCCTCGATGCGCTTGGCGATCGCGATTTCGCCCTCGCGCGACAGGAGCTCGACCGAGCCCATCTCGCGCAGATACATGCGCACCGGGTCATCGGTGCGGTCGGTCGGCTCTTTCTTGGTGGTCGTAGCGGCGACGGCGGTGCCGGTCTGCTCGGCCAGCTCGTTGGCGTCTTCCTCGGCGTCGGCATTGCTGTCGGCGGCCTCGGGCTCCTCGCTCTGATCGTCGTCCTCGACCACGTTGATGCCCATGTCGGACAGCATCGCATTGATGTCTTCGATGCGATCCGGATCGGTCTCTTCCGACGGCAAAACCGCGTTCAGTTCGTCGAGAGTCACATAGCCTCGCTTCTTGGCGGCCTTGATCATCTTCTTGACAGCATCATCGGAAAGGTCGAGCAGAGGCCCATCGGTGGCGCCTTCACGTTCGGTCTCGACCTCTTCCTTTTCCTTTGTCGCCATAGTCTTTATCTTCTCCTAGCGGCCGAGCATCGAAGCCGCGTAGCTGCCGCACCGGTCAAACTACATGCGCTGGTGGCGCTTAACCGGGCCGGTAACCGAATCAACTCTTTTGTTTGTTCATATCGTGCCCCCAAAACCGGTTTTCACTTTTGGGCGATATGCATTAAGTCCAGATTAACCCTGATATCTGTGGCAGGCTGACAGCCTGTCCAGTGATCAGCACCTCGCGTCAGTGCATTTCCATCGACGCCGGCACGGGTTAAGGTTTCGAATCGTCCTGATTCCGTCATTCTGCCAGAAGGTCAAGCGCCTCTCGCATGATTCGCATCAAAAAAGCGAATCAATTACCCGACTTAGAGGCGTCGATTCGACGCGCAGCACGTACATCATCCATTCTTGCGCAGGTTTCGACCTACACGCGCCCACCCCTGCCCGAGGACACACCGAAGCCTTCGATCAGCGCTTCCGTTGCTTGTACATCACGGAACTGCGCCTGAATCTCGATGAGGTGCCGGTAGTTTTCGTCAGTGGGATCGCTGGCGAGCGCTGCTTCCGCCTGTTTCAACTCCTTATGTAAGGTGCGCGCGCTGCGCTGCAAGTGCAGCGCCTGGTTGAAGGCGTCGCGGGCATCGTCAAGCGCTGCGGTTTCCAGCGCGGGCCATTGCCTGGCCCGTTGGATGAGCGCCACGGCGCGCGCCCAGATATCGCTGCAGCCGGCACGTTCGATGGTGGCGATCACCGCGCTACGGTCATTGGCCATGTCGTGCGCCATCGCATCGAGGATGGCGGCGTGCAGCCGCTGCAGATCGGTGTTGGCGAGATCGAGGAACTCGACATGGGCGAAGTTCTCGTCGATCAGCGCCGGATGGTTGACGAGGGCTACGATGATCGTCGCCTCGCGCACCGACATCATCTCGCCACCGCGTTTGACCATGGCGGAGCGGCCGAGGCTTTCGGTGATCGCGGCGCGCGCGCCTGCCCCGCTGCCTTTGGCGAACTGTCCGCCGGGTGCGGGCGTTTTGCCCTGCCCCGGTTTCCAGTCCTGGCGACCTTGCCGCACTTCGCGCTGGGCGCTGAAGAAGGTCAGCTCCCGCTCGCGCATCCACTGCTGGTAGTGGTAGCGCTGGCTCTCATCGCGGATGCGGCTGGTCAGTTCGCGCAGCGTCTTTGTCAGCCCCGCCCGCCGCTCCGGCGTGTCGAAGACGCCACCGGATGTCTCACGCATCCACAACAAATCAGCGAGAGGCCGCGCTTCCGCCAGCACGGCACGAAACGCGTCCGGCCCTTCTGCCTTGACCAGATCGTCGGGATCCTTGCCCTCCGGCAACAGTGCAAAGCGCACCGACCGCCCGGCCTGCACCGACGGCAGCGCGAGATCCGCGGCCCGCCACGCCGCCTTCAGCCCGGCCTGGTCGCCGTCGAAGCACAGCATCGGCTCAGGCGCCATGCGCCACAGAAGTTCGAGCTGGTTTTCGGTGAGCGCGGTGCCGAGCGGCGCCACGGCATTCTCGAAGCCGGCCTGCGCCAGCGCAATCACGTCCATATAGCCTTCGACGGCAATCACCGTGCCGCCTTTCGCCAGCGCTTTGCGGGCTCGGGCGAAATTGTAGAGCACGTTGCCCTTGTGGAAGAGCTCCGTGTCGGGCGAATTCATGTATTTGGCCAGCGCATCGGGCGCCAGTGCGCGGCCGCCAAAGGCGATGATCTTGCCGCGCGAATTCGGGATCGGGAACATGATGCGATCGCGGAACCAGTCATAGGAGACCGGGATATCGTCGCCATGACGCACCAGCCCGCAGGCCTCGATGTCGGCCTTGGGCACACCCTTGGCGGCAAGATGTTCCTTCAGCGCATTGCGGCTGTCGGGCGCAAAGCCCAGCCGGAACGATTGCTGCGTCGCCGGCGTCAGCCCGCGATCCCTGAGATAGGCGCGGGCTTTTGCACCCTCCGGTCCTTGCAGCCGCTCCTGGAAGAAGGCAGTCGCCATCTCCATGACGTCGGTCAGACTGGCGCGTTCCTTCTCACGCTGTTCTTCCCGCTCGTCGCGCACCGGCATCGGCACGCCGGCCATGTCGGCGATCTTCTCGACCGCTTCGGGAAAGCTTAATCCGTCGAGCTCGGTCAGGAACTTGAAATGATCGCCCGACACCGAACAGCCGAAACAGTGATAGCGGCCCTTCTTGTCCTCGCAGTGGAAGGAGGGGCTCTTTTCGCCATGGAACGGACAACAGGCCCAATAGTCGCCGCGCGAGGCGTTGGTCTTCTTCCTGTCCCATGCGACGCGCTGGCCGATGACCGATGAAATCGGCACACGGTCGCGTATCTCATCGAGAAAGGCGGGCGGAAAGCGCATTGGGGAACTCGTTTGTCCCTCATATAATCATGCTCGCGGAATCCGACGACCCTTATTGCGGACCATACCCGGTTTCCACAGCCAAAAAGCCCGGTTTCTACAGCCAAAAGAAAGGCGGCCGTTTCGGGCCGCCTCCTTTCAAGTCTCGGCATTGCGCCGGCGAGGCCGGGCTTAATGCGCGGCAATGGCGCCGAAGATGATGCCGGACAGGACACTGACCAGCACATAGTCGTTGCCGACGCGGATCCATTCCTGGCCGCGGCCGGGGCGATGCAGGCCATAGCGGCCATAATCGCGGATCGGCTGGTGCCGCTTCCAGCTGGAATATTTCTGGCCATTGCGCCAATAGCTGCGCTTGACGACCACCGTCTTCTTCACGACGCGCTTCCTGACATCGACATGCTTGCCGGGCCTCTGCCAGTCGACCTGCGTGTAATTCGACTGCGGTGCGACCGGTGCGTTCACCGGTGCGGCCTGGCCGGTAAGCGAAGTGGCGGCCAGCATCGAGAAAGCGAGGGCGGAAAGAACAATACGTTTCATAGCGGGGCTCCTTGGTTGTCGATGCCTAGGGAATAGCCCCCGAAGGATGAACCGAAACTGAACACTAGCATTACATTTACGTAATGAAATCCAGTGCTTACCCTGGATATTTGAACATCATCGCAAAGGCGATTGCCGGGAGTCCGGCAAACCGGGACGATCCGCTGCCATCACCAGGGATCCGCCATGCAACCATTTGCGCATCCGTCCATTTTCCGACACGCCCTGTCGCGCCGCGACGGCTCTTGAAATCGACAAGATTTTATTACCCGGCTAAAATATTCCGGATATTGTTCAAGACTGTCATGACCATGATTCGCAGCCCCGTTTTCCTTCCTGCACTGCGCGCCCTCCGCGTCGCGGTCCCTGTCTGCGTGCGGGTTTCGAAATGAGTGGCTCCGTCGTCCTGCTGCATCTGGCGGGCGCGGTGGCGCTGATGCTGTTTGCCACCCGCATGGTCAAGACAGGCGTCGAGCGCGCCTATGGCGACGTGCTGCGTCACCGGCTGCGCTCCACCATGCGCAATCCGATCATGGCGGTGCTGGCCGGCTGCGGCCTGTCCATCGCGCTGCAGAGCTCGACCGCCGTCACGCTTCTCGTCGGCTCCTTCGCCGGCGCCGGCATTGTCTCGGGCATGTCGGGCCAATTGGCGGTGCGCGGCGCCGAGATCGGCTCGGCGCTGGTGGTCAAGCTCTTGACCTTCGATCTGACGCTGCTGGTGCCGATCTGCCTCGTCGCCGGCACGGTCATGTTCATGGCCACCGAGCGGCGCGATTGGCGCCAGTTCGGCCGTATCCTGGTCGGCATCGGCCTTTTGGTGCTGTCGCTGGAAATGATCGGCCAGGCCTCGGAGCCGCTGCGGCAGAGCACGCTGATGCCGCTCATCATCGAATATTTCTCCAGCGACTACGTCACCGCCTATCTGCTCGCCGCGCTCGTTACCTGGCTCTTCCACTCCTCGATCGCCGCCGTGCTTTTGATGGTGACGCTGGCCGGCCGCGGCTTCATCCCGCCCGAACTCGGCATCGTGCTTGTGCTCGGCGTCAATCTCGGCTCGTCGATCATTGCGCCGCTGCTCACCCGAAGTGCCGAACCTGGCGTGCGCGTCGTGCCGATCGGCAATCTGTTGATGCGCGGCATGGGCTCGCTGGTGATGCTGATCCTGTTCATGACGCTGAAGCCACCGGTCGCCTTCCTCGGCGCCACCGTGCCCGACCAGATCGTCAACGCCCACATCCTATTCAATGTGCTGATCCTGCTCGCCGGCCTGCCGCTTGCCAGCCTGATCTATCGTGCCTCTGAGAAGATCGTCGCAATGGGCACCAAGCCAGCGCCGGCTACAGAGCTCGATGTGGTCGAACTCTCCGCCCTCAACGACGGCGCGCTCGACGTTCCGAGCCAGGCGCTGGCCAACGCCACCCGCGAGGTGGTGCGCGTCTGCGAGACGGTCGAGATCATGCTCAAGCGCATCATCGAGCTGTATGAAAGCGCCGACGGCGACAAGATCAAGGCGCTGGCCGCCCTTGACGACCGCGTCGACAGGAAGCACGCGGCGATCAAGCTCTATCTGGCCAAATTGACCAGGAACTCGCTCACAGAGGACGAGGCGCTGCGCTGCCAGGAGCTGATAGGCGCCTGCGTCAAGCTCGAGCAGGTCGGCGACATCATCGTGCGCAACATGCTGGTGCATGTGAAGAAGAAGTTCGAGCGCGGGCTGGAGTTCACGCCCGAGGGCTGGAGCGAGCTGCTCGCCTTTCACACCTCGGTGCTGGCCAATGCCAGGCTTGCCTTCAACGTGCTGGTGTCGCGCGATCCTGAGACCGCCCGCCAGCTGGTGCTGGAAAAGGACCGGCTGCGCGACCGCGAAAAGGAAACCAGCGCCAGCCATTTCGTGCGCCTGCGCGACGGCACCGCCAAGAGCGTCGAGACAAGTTCCATCCATCTCGACACCATCCGCGACCTGAAGCAGATCAACTCGCTGCTGGCGTCGATGGCCTACCCGGTGCTGGAAGAGCGCGGCCTGCTCGGCGGCTCCAGGTTGAAGGCTAGCTGATCAAGAAAACCTAAACCGGCCGCAAAAATTTCTGCATTGCCGGCAAGCGCCATCCATGATTTGAGGCCAACTCATTCAAGGATCGCTTCCGCGCCATGCTTCCGCTCATTGCCCTGTTCATCGCCGCCTTCGCTTTCGGCACCACCGAATTCGTCATTGCCGGCGTGCTGCCGCAAGTGGCCGACGGCCTTGGCGTTTCGATCCCGACCTCCGGCTACCTCGTCTCCGGCTATGCCGGCGGGATCGCGGTTGGCGGCCCATTGCTGGCGCTCGCCACCAAGGGCATTTCCCGCAAGACGCTGCTGCTTTGCCTGACCGTCGCCTTCACCATCGGCCAGGCCGCTTGCGCGCTGGCGCCCGATTTTACCTCGATGCTGCTCTTGCGCATTGCGGTCGCCGTCGCACACGGCGCCTATTTCGGCGTCGCCATGGTGGTGGCGGTCGGCCTCGTGCCCGAGGACAAGCGCGGCATGGCCGTGGCTGTGATCCTCTCCGGCCTCACAGTATCCAATGTCATCGGCGTGCCGGCCGGCACCGCAATCGGCAATCTCTGGGGCTGGCGCGCCACCTTCTGGGTGATGTGCGCGCTGGGCGTGGTGGCGTTTGCCGCCATGGCCGCCCTCCTGCCGCGCAAAACGGGCGCATCGAGCCCATCCACCAGCCTTGGCAGCGAGGTTCGCGTGCTGGCGCGCCAGCAAGTCTGGACCTCGCTGATCCTGATGCTGACGTTGATGATCGGCCAGTTCGGCCTGTTCACCTACATCACCCCGACACTGCTTGAGGTGACCCATCTCGACGAGAGCCTGATCCCCTGGGTGCTGCTGCTCAACGGCGTCGGCGCCACCGTCGGCGTCTTTCTCGGCGGCAAGCTTTCCGACTGGAAGCTGATGCCGTCGCTGATCACCATGCTTGCGCTGCACGCGGTGATGTTGGGCGTGATCTATGCCGTCAGCCCCTACCCCGTGCCGATGGTCATCGCCATCGTCGTCTGGGGTGGCCTCAACTTCGCCATCGGCACGCCGATCCAGACCCGCATCCTGGCCTGGACGGCGGACGCCTCCAACCTCGCCTCCTCGCTCATCCCCTCCGGCTTCAATGTCGGCATCGCGCTCGCCGCGTCGGTGGGCGCTGCCATGCTCAATGCCGGCTACGGCTATCGCAGCCTGCCGGTTGTGGGCGCTGCCGCCATGCTGGTGGCGGTGGTGGTGGCACTTGCCTCCTACATCTGGGAGGGGCGCAGCCGGGCAGCGCCGCCGCTGCCGGCACCGGCCGAATAGCGTCGGACTACAAATCGATCCGGAACAACAAACTCTCGGCGCCGCCATACGCGGCGTCCTTGATGAACGGACCGACCACACGGCCACCATTGGCCAGCACCACCTTCTGCGAGGCCGGATTGTCGAGGTCAGTGGTGAGCTCGACATATGGCAAACCAACAGCCCTCGCCTCGTCCAGCATCAGCCGCAGCGCCTCGGTCGCATAGCCTCGTCCGCGCTTCCACGGCGCCACGGCATAGCCGATATGGCCGAGCACATGCGACGGCAGTGCGGCCGTACCGGGCTGCCAGCGAAAGCCGATCGAGCCGGCGGCCTCGCGTCCCAGATCCAGCGCCGGAAGCCGGGCAGCCGCGGCACTGTCGTGCCATTAGGCAAGGTAATCGGGCCTCCTTTGGCCTCGGGATCGTCGAGGCTGGCAAGGAACGCCGCAGGATCCTCGTCGATCGCCGCAAGTTGCTCGCGCGTCGCTTCCATCAGCCGGACATTGTCCGGCGACCAGCCACGCTCGAGCGCCGCCTTGTAGGAGGGCAGATGTTCGAGCGTGGGTTTGACGATTTCGATCATGGTGGGTCTCTCCGGCAGGTCAAGGCTTGCTCGCTTAAGCCGGTGCGGACCGTTTCTTGCCCAGAGGTAATGCCCCTGCTCTCCTTCGCCATTGAAGTGGTGTCGGCTCCTACTGCAGCAGGCCTTTGACGATGCCGCTGGCCTTGCCGAAATCCATCTGGCCGGCATATTTCTGCTTCAGCACAGCGATCACCTTGCCCATGTCCTTCTGGCTGGTCGCACCGGTAGCAGTGATCGCTTCGCGCGCCGCTGCAGTCACCGCCGCCTCGTCCAACTGCGTCGGCATGAAGCCGCGGATGATCTCCATCTCGCCACGCTCCTGCGCCGCCAGTTCCGGGCGCTTGCCGTCCTCGAACGCCTTGGCCGATTCCTCGCGCTGCTTCACCATTTTGGCCAGGATCTGCAGGATCTCCTCGTCGCTGGCGGGGTCCTTGGCCGAGCCGCGATTGGCTATGTCGCGGTCGTGAATGGCGGCCTGGATGAGCCGCAGTGTCGGCAGCCGGTGCTTGTCCTGCGCCTTCATCGCGCTCTTCAGGGATTCGGCGATTTTTGCGCGCATGATGCTTTCTCCTTCGAACGGTGCGGACAATAACGGTGGCGAACTCGTAAAGCAAACACGCCAAGCCTCTGATATTGTTCGACGAAACAAATGCCCGCCGTTTTGGCCCGGCATCATTGACCGCTCTGGCGCCTTCCCCTATGTACTCGGCCTTGCATAAGAATCGAATTGAAGCGCGCAGGCTCGAGAGATCGGCTGCGCCGTTTGCTGCGCAGATGGCCCGCCATCGAAGCGCGCAGCGTGACAGGAGCGTCGCCATGGCCGAGATGACCCCCGGACTGACCCCGCCTTGGGCAACCGAAAAGCCGACCGCCCTTCTGGTGCTGGCCGACGGCACCGTCATCGAGGGCCGCGGTCTGGGCGCCACCGGTTCCGCCGTTGCCGAAGTTTGCTTCAACACCGCACTTACCGGCTACCAGGAAATTCTCACCGACCCGTCCTATGCCGGCCAGATCGTCACTTTCACCTTCCCGCATATCGGCAATATCGGCACCAATGACGAGGACATCGAGGACTTGAACCCGGTCGCCCGTGCAGGCGCCGTTGGCGCGGTGTTCAAGGCCGATGTCACCAACCCGTCCAACTACCGCGCCGGCACCGGGCTGGACCAGTGGCTGAAGAAGCGCGGCATCGTCGCACTGTCGGGCATCGACACCCGGGCGCTGACCGCGCTGATCCGCGAAAAGGGCATGCCCAATGCCGTCATTGCGCACGTGCCCGACGGCATCTTCGACATCGACGATTTGAAGCGGCGCGCCGCCGCCTGGTCGGGCCTGATCGGGCTTGACCTCGCCAAGGAAGTCACCTCGGGCCAGTCCTCGGTCTGGAGTGAAACGCCCTGGGTGTGGAACGAAGGCTTTGGCGAACAGGCCGAGCCGTCGATGCACGTCGTCGCCATCGACTACGGCGTCAAGCGTAACATCCTTCGCCTGCTTTCCGGCCTCGGCGCCAAGGTCACCGTGGTTCCGGCCGGCACCGGCTCGGAAGAGATCCTGGCCATGCAGCCCGACGGCATCTTCCTCTCCAACGGGCCCGGCGACCCGGAAGCCACCGGCGACTACGCCGTGCCGGTCATCCAGAACCTGCTGAAGGCCGACATCCCGGTATTCGGCATCTGCCTCGGCCACCAGATGCTGGCCCTGGCGCTCGGCGGCAAGACCGCCAAGATGCACCAGGGCCATCACGGCGCCAACCACCCGGTCAAGGATCACACCACCGGCAAGGTCGAGATCGTCTCGATGAACCACGGCTTTGCCGTCGATGCCGACTCGCTGCCAGATGGCGTCGAGGAAACCCATGTCTCGCTGTTCGATGGCTCGAACTGCGGCATCGCGCTGACCGGCCGTCCGGTGTTCTCGGTCCAGCATCACCCCGAGGCTTCGCCCGGTCCGCAGGACTCGCATTATCTGTTCCGCCGTTTCGTCAATCTGATCCGCGAAAAGCGCGGCGAGGAACTGCTGGCCGAACGGGCCTGAGCCCTCTATGTACCAGTGATAATATCGCTTAACCTCGAGCGATAAATCTGCGATATTGCGCGAGTGAAGACGATCATCCTCTCGGTGTCGGCAGCTCGCGATCTCGACAACCTGCCGGCCGATGTCCGCGAGCAGGTCTCTGAAGGTTTGAACACTTATGCCATCAGCGGGCGTGGCGATGTAAAACGTCTTGCCGGCCGAGACGGTTACAGACTTCGGATCGGTCGCTACCGCGTTATATTTGATGAAGATCGCACGACAATCCTAGCGATCTACATCGGCAAGCGCGAAACGACGACCTACAGCCGGCCATAGGACAGCACATCATGAACGCTCCGCAAATCATAAGGACTTCAACCGGGGAAGAACTGGTCGTCATCCCGAAGGCTGACTACGAGGCATTGCTGCATGCCGCCGAAGAAGCCAGAGAAGACGCTGCGGATGTGGCGATCTACGATGAGCGGAAGGCCGAGTTCAAAACTGAAAAGCCCCTGCCCGCCGAGGTGACCATGGATATTTTGCGAGGTTCCAGCCGGCTCAAGGCGCTGCGCAACTGGCGCAAGCTGACGCAGGCCGAGTTGGCTGATGCCATCGGAGTCAGCCAGGGCTTCCTGTCGGACCTTGAATCCAATCGCCGCAAGCCATCGGCGCAAACCGGCACCATGCTGTCGAAGGCATTGGACGTGCCCAGCGAATGGATCGAAGCCTAGTATCTGACCTTACGCCACCGGCCGGCCTTCGCTGGCCTCCAGTATGGCGAACCATTGCTGGCGGTCGAGGCTGATCTCCAGCGCCTTGACCATGGCGGCCAGCCGCTCGGGCTTCATCGTGCCCAGCACCGGCGCCAGCCGCGCCGGATGACGCAGCAGCCAGGCGATGGCGACGGCGGCGAGGTCGCCGGCGCCGATCTCGGCAGCCACCGCCGCGATTGCCGCCCTGACCCGCGCCTCGCGCCCTTCCTTGCCGGTGAACAGCAAGCCGCCGCCGAGCGGTGACCAGACCATCGGCGCATAACCATGCCTATGCGCGTGATCGAGGCTGCCATCCACCAGCGCATTGGTTTTCAGCACCGACATCTCGATCTGGTTGGTGGCCAAGGCAAACGGCAGCCGTGAAGCCAGAAGGTCGAACTGCGACGGCGTGAAGTTGGAGACCCCGACCGCCCTCACCTTGCCCGACTTGACCAGCCCGGCAAGGGCCGCCGCCGTCTCGTCGGCATCCATCAGCGGATCCGGCCGGTGCAGCAGCAACAGGTCGAGATAGTCAGTGCCGAGATTGGCGAGCGAACGGTCGACCGAGGCCGCAATATGGGCCGCACTGGTGTCGTAATGCTTCAGCCGGTTCTGAGGCCGGTTGGCCGATGCCAGAATGATGTCGCATTTCGAGATCAGCTCGATGCTGTCGCGCTTGCCCTTCCAGCGCGACAAGCCGGCGCCAAAGGCAGCTTCCACCTGGTAATGCCCGTAAATATCGGCATGGTCGAAGCTGGTAAGGCCGAGATCGACCGCAGTGCCGATCAGCCGCGCGACCTGATCGGCGTCCGGGCGCGCGGCGCTGTCGAGCAGGCGCCAGGCGCCGAACACCAGCCGCGACAGCGACAAACCGTCCTTGGTCAGCTTTATGCGGCTGTCATGGCTCATATCTGGGCTCCATCTTCCGCAGCGCCGGTGGCAACGCTTTTCACCGCCGTCGGCCTCGCAACTTTCGTTACAAAGACAATGACGGCAAGCGTCAGGAAGCACGCGCCAACCAGATAGGGCGCGCCGCCGAACACCACGGGCGCATTCGGCCCGGTGAACCAGGAAAAGATCGCGGTGTACAGCAGCGGCGTGATGATCGAGGTGATCGAGAAGATCGACGTCATCGCGCCCTGCAATTCGCCTTGCGCCGATGGCGGCACCTTGGCGGCGGCGAGGCTTCTCAGCGGCGGATCGGCCAGTGCTTCCAGGCAGCCGACGACGATCACCGCATAGATCATCCAGCCTTGCGAGGCGAAGGCATAGCCGAAGGCGCTGGCCGCCGTGAAGGTCAGGCCGATCACCGCCGTCTTCCACTCGCCAAGTTTGGGGATCACGCGCGGCAGCACCGTCGCCATGACGATCGCCCCACACAGGCCGAAGGTGCCGAGCGAGAAGCCGATCTGCTGCTCGCTCCAGCCATAGCGGTAGTTGGACACGAACGACCACACCGCCGGATACATCATGTGGCCGAGCGTCATCAGGAAGAAGGCGAGCCCGATCCAGCCGATGCCCTGATATTGGCGCATCTGCAGCAGCGTGCCGACCGGGTTGGCGCGTTTCCACTCGAAGCGGCGGCGGTGCTTTTCATCGAGCGTTTCAGGCAGGAAGAACATGGCGATGAGGAAGTTCACGAAGGCAAGCCCGGCGGCAAAGTAAAACGGCACCCGCGGCCCGAACGTGCCGAGCAGCCCGCCCAGCACCGGCCCAATGACGAAGCCGACGCCGAAGGCGATGCCGAGCAGACCGAAATTCTTCGCCCGATTGTCGTCGTTCGAGATGTCGGCAATGAAGGCCGACGTCGTCGAATAGCTGGCGCCCGAAATGCCGGCCAGCACGCGGCCGATGAACAGCATCGGATAGGACCAGGCGATGGCGCAGATCAGATTGTCGATCGAGAATGTTAGCACCGAGGCAAGCAGGATCGGCCGCCGCCCGAAGCGGTCGCTCAACCCGCCCATGATCGGCGCGAAGAAGAACTGCATCGCGGCATAGACGAAGAACAGCCAGCCGCCCTCGATCGCCGCTTCGCTGATGCCGACGCCAGAAAGCTCCCTGAGAAAGGCCGGCAGCACCGGCATGATCATGCCGAAGCCGATAATGTCGAGCAGCAGCGTGGTGAAGACGAGCGCAAGGCCCCGCCTGGCGGTTTTGGGGTCGATCATGATGGCGTCTGCTCCCTGGGACCGCCCTTGGGCGGGCGCCCGTTATAGGCGAGGCGTCACTTTGGAACAATAGGAGAACGCCTCAGGCGTTCTCCTCCTGACATCTGTTGCCGGTGGTGAATCGGCCCGCCGACGGATGCGCTTTGAACCGCGGTCGGCTGGAACTTGCGAGCGCCTCAAACCGGACCGGTCAGCGTGTTGCAATCCGACAGCTTGCCGCTCTTGTAGCCGCGCGCCAGCCAGGTCTGCCTTTGCTGCGACGTCCCGTGGTTGAAGCTTTCCGGAACGACATAGCCCTGCATCTTCTTCTGCAGCGTATCGTCGCCGATCTGCTTGGCGGCGTTGAGCGCCTCTTCGATGTCGCCCTGTTCCAGAATGCCCTTCTGCGCGGTGAAATGCGCCCAAACGCCGGCGAAGCAGTCGGCCTGCAGCTCGATGCGCACCGACATCTGGTTGGCTTCCGCCTCACCCATCGACTGCCGCATCTGGTTGAACTTGGGCAGGATGCCGGTGAGGTTCTGCACATGGTGACCGACTTCATGCGCGATCACATAGGCCTGGGCGAAATCGCCCGAGGCGCCGAACTGCTGGTCGAGCTGCTGGAAGAAGGTGGTGTCGAGGTAGACCTTGTGGTCGCCGGGACAATAGAACGGTCCGGCTGCCGTCGAGGCGGAGCCGCAGGCCGAGCGGATCTGGCCGCTGAACAGCACAAGCTTCGGGTCCTCGTATTTCAGGCCCTGCGACTGGAAGATGCCGGTCCAGGTCTCTTCGGTCTCGGCCAGCACGGTCGCCACGAACTGCTTCATCTCGTCGGAAGCAGGCGTGCCAGCGCCGTCGTCCTGGCCGCCGCTGTTGTCGGTAATCTGGCCACCACCACCCGGCAGCACGCCGCCGCCCTCGCCGGTGCCCAGGATCTGCGACGGATCGAAGCCGAAATACCATCCGGCCAGCACCACGAGGACAACCAGCAGGATGCTGCCGCCGCCGCCGGTGCGGCCGCCGATCGGGATGCGGAACTGGCCAGGGCTGCCGCCGCCGAAACCACCACCGCCGCCGCTGTCGCTGCGCTCGTCCTCGACATTGTCACTCTGACGGCGGCCCTTCCAGAGCATGGCAACTCCCCGTATGCAAATTTTCGGCTGGCCTGGCCGATTGTCGTGGCCCAGTCCGACCCAACAGACAATTATCGCAATGGTTGCGCCAAGTCACAGTATTTTTCGTGGCGGCGGCATCGCGTTCGCACTCTGGTCGAGGCGGCATGCGCGCTGTAGCATCCGGTTCGAACGGGGGTGTCGGGGACTTGCGGACGATCGGTCGATTTCTGCTGCTGGCCGTGGTGCTATGCCTCGGCCCGTCGCCGGCGCGCGCCGTGACGCTCGATTCCAGCGTCGCCGTGACCGACCCCGAGACATTGCAGGCGCTTGAGCGTGGCGGCCTGTCGATCAGCCGCCTGCTCGGCCCGGCGCTGGGTCTCACGCGCGAGGTCGACAATCGCGGCCTGTTTTCGGTGCGCGCGCTGACCCCTGTCCGCAACGCCGTAAAGCAGGAGATCGCCGACGAGCCTGCCAATAGCCCCGATCCTTACGTCGCGGCCATGGCCAAGTCGAAGGACACCAGCCAGAAATTCAACCCGAAATACATCGACGATGACGGCTCGACGCTCGACCTGACCGGGGTCGTCAACCGCATGGACCGCGGCTATCTCGGCCACACCGAATGCGGCGAGATCAGGCTGATCTACCGCTTCCACTATTCGGTGGCGGAGAAGCCCACGAAGGGAAAGACAGCGCAACGCATCTCGTCGCGGCTGCCGCTGACCATGAGTCTAGTCTTCAACGCCAGGCCCGGCGAGGCTCGCCCCCGCGCTTCGAGAGACCGTCCAAGCGCCACCGCCGTTTCCTGTGCCGAAATCGCCAAGCGCTGGCTCGCCGCCGGCCAGAAGAACCTTGCGCCCGAGCAACTGGCAGCCTGGCTGCGCTCCGACGAAGGGCCGCTCTCCAACGCCATGCTGAATTCGTCGCAGATCATGCGGCTTGAGCTGAACATTCAGGTTCTCCGGCTGTCGGCCTCGAGCCGCCGCGACTTCGGTGGCCACGCCGAATATCTCCTCAAGATTTTCAAATGGGACCCAACGACGTCCACCTTCCAGGAATCGAAGATGGAGAACCAGATCGACCGGAAAGTGGTTCTGGCCGACCGGCCGGCCTTCGCCAAATGGCTGCTCACCGACCGCAACATCTACGATCTCGACCGCGGCCGGCTGGTCATCGACGACAAATTCCTGGCGACCAGCGCCGTCTCGGTCGCACCCGGCGGCATGGCCAGATCGCAAAACAACATCGCCTATGGGCTGCTCGATGATGCTGACATCGACAGGGCGTTGCAGGATTATGTCGCCAGGGGCAACACGCTGCGCAGCGTGAAATCGGTGGCCGGGTTCAATCTGCGTCTCAACGAAATGACCTGCACCGGCTGCCACCAGACGCACGGCATTGCCGGCTTCCACTATACAGGCGCCGATCCGGCCAACGAGCCGCGCCGCAACGCCGTCTTCGTCCCCGGCTCGGCGGTGTTCTTCGCCGACCTGCCGCGCCGCCGCGCGATCGTCGAGGACTTCGCCACAGGCGGCCATCCGGATTTCTCACGCGGCTTCGCCGCCCGTCCGCACGCCAAACTCGCCGAAGCGCTGAAAGGCACCGATCTCTACAATGGCTGGGGGTCGATCTGCTACAGTGGCGAGGATACGAGCTTCAAGGACTGGAACTGCGGCGAAAGCCTGCGCTGCGCCGGCGTCCATGAAAGCGACATCCATCCGGGCTTCGGCACCTGCGTCAGCGAGGCGGCCACCGCAGTCGGCGACCCCGTCGAGTTCGGCGAGATCAAGATGTCGAGCTGGGGCAGCGACAAATATTGCCGCCTGTCGCCGGCCACCGCAAAAGCCTGCGCCATCGATCCGGCGCGCGACAAGAAACCGGTAATCAAGCTCGCCGGCTATGGCGCGGCGCGCCAACGCTATGACAACCCCGAGCAGAAGACCGGTGGCTTTCCCGGGGGCATGCTGCGCAAGGCAAGCTGCGACAAGCTTCCCGACGAGGCGACTTGCGGCCGCCTGGCCAAGACCGGTTTCAACGACTGCATCGCGTCGGGCAAGGACCACAAATTCTGCACCAAGGAATTCACCAAGACCGCCGGCCTGCGCGCCTGCGACAAGGCGCATCCCTGCCGAGAGGACTATATCTGCACCGCTGGCTACGACGATCTGGCCGCAGCCAAGCCTGGCAAGGGCTCCTGCATTCCGCCCTATTTCATCTTCCAGTTCCGCGTCGACGGCCATCCGAGCAGCTGGGCGCAGGACACGGAGGAATAAACCGTAGTCTCAACCGGTTCAGCTCTTCTGCTTGGTGCCGGCGCTTTTGCCGTCCGAGCTTTTGGAGCGTTCCTCGAAACGCGCGGCGCCCTTTTTCAGCGCATGGCCGGTTTCGACCTCGGTCTTGCGTTCGTCCTTTGCCACTGCCTGCCTCAAACCCTCGGCCGCCTGCTTGCCCTTCGCGGTCGGTGCCTGTTCGACGCCCATGTTTTCCTCCTTGGCGCGCGACAATCACGCGCAACGTCAGGAGCAACGAGCCTGACGTGCGGAGGTTCCAGTGGTGCGGCCCCGGCACCCCTCAGCGCGGCGCGATCATCGCCTTGCGAAAGGCTTCCAGCGTCTCGGCGCTGACATGATGCTCGATGCCCTCGGCATCGATGCGCGCCGTCTCGGCGCTGACACCGAGCGAACGCAAAAACGCTTCTACCGTCTGGTGGCGGATGCGGCTCTCTTCCGCCACCTTGCGCCCGGCGTCGGTCAGGAACACACCGCGATAGGGTTTTCTGGAAACGAGCCCGTCGGCGCACAGCCTGGTCAGCATCTTGGCCACCGTCGGCTGGGCGACACCCAGCCGCGCAGCAATATCGACCTGACGCGCCTCATTGCCGTCCTCGATCAGGTCGGCGATCAGCTCGACATAATCCTCGACCAGCGCGCCGCGGCGCGCTTCGCGCTGCTGCCGGAACCCTTTCGAATGAATCTCGGCGTCCGGCAGCGGCTCCTCGCGTCCAACCGGTCTGTGCTTCAGCGCCAACACGCGCTCCTTCCTATCTTTTGACAAGAATCGGCTTTGGGCAAAGCAATCGCCCTTTGCCATTCATAGCACGGGCTTAACTGTTCCAGCCGTTTATTTCCATTCCATGGCAGGCGCAACCGGCGTTTGCGATCCCCTGCCGGCCTGCCGGTCGGCGCAACAGGAAGCACATACAATGAAATATAGCCTATTGCATAATGTTGAGCCCTGGCATAGATAGGATGACGTCAACCGATCCACCCAGTGGAAAGCCCTCCATGTCCGAAGCTGACGCTACCTTGGGATCATCCTGGCGATTTGACAGGCCGGAGGACAATCCTCCCAGCCTGCGCGAGGTGAACTCCACGATCGCGGTGCCACAGTCCGGCGTCTGGTTCCGTCGCCTGTTCGCCTTCATGGGACCGGGCTACATGGTCTCGGTCGGCTATATGGATCCGGGCAACTGGGCCACCGACCTCGCCGGCGGCGCCCAGTTCGGCTACACGCTATTGTTCATCATCATGCTGTCCAACCTGATGGCGATCCTGCTGCAGGCGCTTGCCGCCCGGCTTGGCATCGCCACCGGCCGCGACCTCGCCCAGGCCTGCCGCGCCTATTATCCGCGTCCCGTCAGTTTCGTGCTGTGGATCGCCTGCGAACTCGCCATCATCGCCTGCGACCTCGCCGAGGTGATCGGCACGGCGATCGCGCTGCAGCTTCTGTTCGGCATTCCGCTGATCGGCGGCGCGTTGCTGACGGCGCTCGACGCCTTCATCGTGCTGCTCTTGATGAACAAGGGTTTCCGCTATCTCGAAGCCTTCGTCATCGCGCTTCTGATCATCATCTTCGGCTGTTTCGCCATCCAGATCTTTGCCGCTGCCCCTCCGGTCGGCTCGATCCTGCATTCGATGTTCGTGCCGTCGACGGAGATCGTCACCAATCCGGCGATGCTATACATCGCCATCGGCATCATCGGCGCCACGGTGATGCCGCACAATCTCTACCTGCACTCCTCGATCGTACAGACACGCGCCTATGAACGGACCGAAAAAGGCAAGCGCGACGCCATTAAATGGGCGACGACGGACTCGACCATCGCGCTCGTCCTGGCGCTGTTCGTCAACGCCTCGATCCTGATCGTCTCGGCGGTGGCCTTCCATGGCACCGGCCATCAGGATGTCGCCGAGATCGGCCAAGCCTTCGAGCTCTTGTCGCCACTGCTCGGCCTCGGCATCGCCTCCATCCTGTTTGCGGTGGCGCTGCTGGCCTCCGGCCTCAACTCGACGGTTACGGCAACGCTTGCCGGCCAGATCGTCATGGAAGGCTTTTTGCGCCTGCGCATTCCGCAATGGGCGCGCCGGCTGCTGACGCGCGGCATCGCCATCGTCCCGGTGGTGGTCGTCACCGCGCTCTATGGCGAAAAGGGCACCGGCCAGTTGCTGGTCTTCAGCCAGGTGGTGCTGTCGATGCAGCTGCCCTTCGCGGTCATCCCGCTGGTGCAGTTCGTCTCCGACAAGAAGAAGATGGGCGACCTTGCCATTCCCCGTGGCGTGGCGGCCCTCGCCTGGGTGGTCGCGGCGGTCATCCTGGTGCTCAACTTCAAGCTGCTCTACGACACCGTCTTCGGCGTTGGCTGATTCTCATTCCCGACCGCGACAAACCGGCGGCTTGCGCTATCTTACCGGCCATCATGACAAGTGTCGAAGACGCCAGGAAATTTTACGCGCAGCTGATGGCGGGCAATGCCGGCTCGGCCGATCCGCGCCTCGAAGAGGCGTTCGCCACCGTGCCGCGCGAGGCCTTTCTCGGTCCCGGACCCTGGGCGGTCGTCGCCGGCAGGGCGCTCACCGCCGGCAACGGCAAGATCATGACGCCGAGCGCCGATCCTGTTCACATCTATCAGGACGTGCTGGTGGCGCTCGATGCCGACAAGGGCATCAACAATGGCGAACCCTCCCTGCACGCCATGTGGATCGGCAGGATCGCTCCCAGGCCGGACGAGGCCGTCACCCATATCGGCGCCGGCACCGGCTACTACACCGCCTTGCTGGCCCGGCTGGTTGCGCCCGGCCCGGTGACCGCCTTCGAAATGGAGGCCGATCTTGCTGCCAGAGCGACAAAGAATCTCGAGACCTACGGCAATGTAAGCGTCGTCCACGGCGATGCCGTCACCGGCGATCTGGCGCCGTCCGACATCATCTATGTCAATGCCGGTGTCGTCGCACCGCCGGCTCCTTGGCTTCGGGCGCTGAAAGCGGGCGGCCGCATGATCTTTCCCTGGCGTCCGTCCCAGGGCGTCGGCCTGGCCGTGATGGTAACCCGCAACGACAAGGGCTTTGCCTGCGACCCCTTCATGCGCTCGTGGTTCATCCCCTGCGTCGGCGCCTCGGCGGCCGGTTCGGCGGCCAAAATCCCCGACCTCCAGAAGGCGGCGCGCAGCCGTTCGATCTGGCTGACGTCAGACAGGGCGCCGGACCGGACCGCCACCGCCATCATCGGCGACGTCTGGTTTTCGTCGCAGGCGCTTGGCGGCGGGCGACGGCGGTAGGTACCCTTGTCGGCCGGCAGCGTTTTTTTGCCAACGCCTGTCGGGCGGCCGCCGGCCTGTCCGTCCTTAGATCGAAATCCGGCCCTGACGGCGCGGATCCTGGAAAAGGAAAATCCAATGCGAAAGATCATCGCTTCCACCTTCGTCAGCCTCGACGGCGTCATGCAGGCGCCAGGCGGCCCGGAAGAAGACCCGGTTGGCGGCTTCGAATTCGGCGGCTGGACGTTCCACTACTTCGACGAGGTGGCGGGGGTGGCCATGGAGGAATTGTTCTCCAAACCCTTCGCCCTGCTGCTCGGCCGCAGAACCTACGACATCTTCGCCGCTTACTGGCCGTATCAGAAAGATGCCATCGGAGATGCCTTCAACCCTGCGACTAAATATGTGGCGACGCATCGGCCGGATTCGCTCACCTGGGAAAATACGCAATGGCTTGGAGAAGATATCGTCGCGGCGTTGCGCCGCCTCAAGAAGGAAGATGGGCCTGACCTGCTCATCCAGGGTTCGAGCGAGCTGATCCAGACTTTGCTGGCCAACGGGCTGATCGACGAGATCCGGTTGATGATCTTCCCGCTGCTGCTGGGCAAGGGCAAGCGGCTGTTCGATGGTGGTGCGATGCCCGCCGCTTTCAAGCTGGTCAAGTCGCAGGCCACTACCACCGGCGTCATCATGGCGACCTACGAACGCGGGGGTGAGGTCAAGGTCGGGTCGTTCGCCACGCAAGAGCCGTCAGAGGCCGAGCTCGAGCGGCGTAAGAACTGGAAGTGACAGGGACAGGCTTGGCACCTTTCCTCTCCCTCCGGAGGGGGGAGAGGAAATGCAAGTTCTGTCAAGCCGCCACAGCCCGCCGTGCCAACCCACCCCGGATATACCGCGCGAACTCCTGCGCTGCCGGCGCCGCGCCAAACCTCGGCAAATGCAGATTGATGGAAAAATTCGGCAGCGGCGGCAGCCCGGCATCGAAAGGCAGGATGTCGAGGTCGGCGGGCACGGTGGAGGCCAGCCAGGCGGTGACGGCAAGGTCGGAGCGCACCGTCGCGGTCGTGGCGTCGATGTTGCCGTTCTCGAACACGGTGCGCCATTCCAGCCCGTGCTCGTTCAGCGCCGACAGCACCACCGGGCGGAAGGCGCAGGTATCGGCGACGATCGACACCGGCAGCGGCCGCTTGGCGCGGGCGACGCCGCCCTTGGCCCCGACCCAGACCAGCCGGTGAATGGCCAGGCACTCACCGGCCGACGGGCCGACCGGTTCCTCGATGACGGCAAGGTCGATGGTGCCGGCCGCGAGGGCCGCGGCAAGGTCCGGCGAAGCCGCACAGAGCAGTGAAATCTCGACCTGCGGATAGGTCTCGGCATAGGCCTTCAGCACCGGCGCCAGCAAAGTGCCGACAAGGTCATAGGGAACACCGAGCCGCACCTGGCCGGCGACCTCGGTGCCCGCCATCTCGGCCCAGATCTCGTCATTGAGGCCAAGCAACCGTTTGCCCTTGCCGAACAGCCGCTCGCCGGGCCGCGTCAGCCGCAAGCCACGCCGGTCGCGCTCGAACAGGCTGCAGCCCAGCGCCTCCTCCAGCCTTTTGATCTGCTGGCTGACGGCGCCTTGCGTCAGATGCAGCGCGTTCGCCGCCGCCGTCATGCTGGCCTTGTCGGCGACAGTGACGAAGGTACGGATCAGCGCTGTGTCGAGGTTACGGATCATGGTTGGCATTATATCTGCTAATGCCAACCATCGCAAACATTGCATTTACTGAAGTATGCGGAAGTCTACCATTGGGCTTTTGATGAAGGACGCCTCATGTTGCAGCCCATCTTTCCGCTCATCCTGTTTGCCTTCGTGGCCACCGTCACGCCCGGCATCGCCACCACCCTGTCAACCGCTTCAGGCGCGCAGTTCGGTTTTCGCCGTTCCGTTCCCCTATTGATCGGCAGCGCTGCCGGCCTCGCCACCGTGACCGCTGCTGCCGCCGCCGGGCTCGCCGGTCTGCTGCTGGCCATGCCGTCGCTGCAACTGGCGATGAAAATCATCGGCTCGCTCTATCTCATCTGGCTGGCAATCAAGATCGGCCGCGCCGGGCCGCCTGATCTCGATGTGGCGATGGCAAAACCCAACAGCTTCTTCGGCGGCGCCGGCATTCAATGGATGAACCCGAAGGGCTGGGCGATGGGACTGGGTGCGGCGGCCTCGTTCGCAGCCCTTGCCGACGGTCCGGGACAACTCGCGCTGCTGCTCGGCTCGACCTTCGGCTTCACCGCAGCCATCTCGCTGTCGATCTGGTGCGTGGCGGGCATGGTGCTGGCACGGCTGCTCAAGACCGAATGGCAATGGCGCGCGCTCAACATCGTGCTGGCGCTGGTGCTGGCTGCGTCGATCATACCGATGTGGCGGGGAGCGTAAACGCAGAGGTCGGCGCCAGTACCGCACCCGGACCTGCGGTCCGACCTCCCCACAAAGGGGAGGTAGGGGAGCGCGCACTTTATCCTCCCCCTTGTGGGGAGGGCCGCGAACGAAGTGAGCGGGGTGGGGGTCCTGGTTCGCGAAGCGAACCAGCTACTCTCAAGCCGCGTAACGCGCCGCCGGCTTGTCGGCGTGCAGGCTGCCGTAGAAGACTTGCCTTGCGCCGAGGAAGGTGTCGAGCTTGGCTGTGTCGGCAAGTGCCGGCACGGTGACGGCTTCGCCCCTGGATAGGCCCACAAGCGCGGCATCGACCATATCGTCGGCGGACATGATGATCTCCTTCGGCAGATTGTGGATATCGCCACCGGCGAGCTCCCAGAAATCGGTGCGGGTCGCGCCCGGCAGCACCGCCTGCACCTTCACATTGGTGCCGGCGACTTCGCGGTGCAGGGCCTCGGTGAAGTTGACGACATAGGCCTTGGTACCGCTGTAGATGCCGCCGAACGAGGTATCATAGGCGAGCACAGAGGCGATGTTGACGATGGCGCCGCGGTTGCGCGCAAGAAGCCCCGGCAGAACGGCGCGGGTCAGGCGGGTCAAGGCGACGACGTTGACCTTGATCATGCGCTCGGCCTCGTCGGCGTCGGCCGTTGCCACCACGGCCTGGCCGCCAATGCCGGCATTGTTGACCAGCAGCGTGACGCTATCGTCGGCTGTGATCGCCTGCTCGACGCGGCGCACATCGTTGTCGTCGGCGAGGTCGGCGGCAATCACGCTGACCTTGCGCTTGTAGGCATAACGCAGCTTTTCAGCCAGTTCCTGCAGCCGGTCGGCGCGCCGCGCCACTAGCACCAGATCGTAGCCCTGCCCGGCCAGCCGGTCGGCATAGACAGCACCTATGCCGGCCGATGCACCAGTGACGACTGCGGTACCCTTGTTGTCCTGTCCACTCATTGTCCTGTTCCTTTTTCTGCCCGGCGAGACAGGTCGATGACCCTCGTCCCGCCCTGACTTCCAATTAGTGGTATATGCAACCATCCTGGAAGTAGGTATATGCCACTATCTTGTCAACGGAGGCGGCAGAAACTATTTCTGCGACAGGCCGGCAGCGGTTTTGCCGGCAAGGAGTCGTGATGAGCAAGACCGTGCTGCCGGGATTCAGCCTTTGCAACAACGCCACGCTGCGGCGCGCCGCGCGCAAGCTCGGCCGCTTCTATGACGATGTAATCTCGCCTTCGGGTCTGAAGGGCACGCAGTACGGCCTGCTCTACCAGATCCATGTCAGCAACGAGCCGGCGATGGGCACGATAGCCGAAGCGATGGTCATGGATCTCTCGGCGCTCGGCCACACGCTGAAGCCGCTGATCCGCGACGGCTATGTCGACACCTTCGCTGACAAGGACGATCGCCGCGTCAAGCGGGTGCGGCTGACCGACCAAGGCCTGGCCAAGCTCGAGGAGACGACGAAATTGTGGACCATTGCCCAGCAGCGCTTCGAGGCGCTGGTCGGCCCGCAACGAGCGGCAGATCTGCGCGCTATGCTGGATGAAGTCGCGGCGCTGGACTACGACGTGCCCGCGGCCGCCCCTTCAAGCTGAAAGAGCGGCCGCCGGTCCTTTGCAAAGATCTATTCGGCCGGCATGGCGACCGGCCGGGCCGCCCAGCGGCCGGCCAGCACCGCGCCAAGCCCGATCAGCGGGAAGATGGCGGCGACCAAGCCGAGATCGGCCGGCACGCCGTAGCGCAGCACGGCGCCGCCGACCACAGCACCCAGCGCCACGCCGAGATAGAGCGCCGAAGCGTTGAGCGACAGCACGATCGGGGCGGCGTCGGGCGCCAGCTTGATGATGCGGCTGGCCTGCGCCGGCGGAAATGCCCAGCCGACCATGCCCCACGGCACCATCATGGCCATCAATGCCGGCCCGGCGAGATGCTGCGGCAGGAAGGTCGGGATGACCGAGAGCATCACCAGCATGACGGCGCTCAGCGCCAGCGACCAGCCGACGGTGCGCGTCGCACCAAAACGGTCGGCCGCCTGGCCTCCGGCTATGTTGCCGATGACGGCGCCGACACCGAAGGCGAGCAGCATGCCGGGCAGCGCAATCGGGCTGAGGCCGCCGCTCTGGATGGCCAGCGGCGCGATATAGGAAAACACCGAGAAGGCGCCGATCAGGGCAAGAGCGGTGGTCAGCAGGATCGGCATGACGCCGGGGCGCAGCGCCGCAGCCAGGCGCCGCCTGAGCGGCAGCTTGGTGCCGACAATTCCGCGCGGCAGCCGGTACCACAGGATGGCGCCGACCAGCGCGCCGAGCCCGGCAATGGCAAAGAAGGTCCCGCGCCAGCCGGCTATCGTGGCAACCAGCGCGCCGAGCGGTGCACCCAGCGCAACCGCCACCGTGGTTCCGCCGACGACGACTGCAATGGCCCGCGCCCGGTGGTGGTCATCGACCAGCGCCACCGCCGTGCCTTGAGCGGTAGCGGCAAACAGGCCTGACGACAGCGCCATGATGATGCGGGCAATGAGCAGCAGCTCGAAGGACGAGCTCAGCGCCGCCACCACATTGCCGATGACGAAGAACGCCAGCGTCCACAAGATGACGCGGCGCCGGTCCCATTCGCCGGTCAGCGTTGCCAGGATCGGCGTGCCGATGGCGTAAGCCAGCGCGAAGGCGGTGATCAGCGTGCCGGCGAGCGGAATGGAAATGCGGGCGTCGGTGGCGATGTCAGGCAGCAGGCTGGAGATGACGAAGCCTTCGGTCGAGATCGTGAACGATCCGAGCGCAAGCCAAAAGAGGCGCTTGTCCATAGGGCGTGTCCTTAGTTCAAAAGTTATTGAACAATTGGACATAACAGGGCGTGATGTCAATGAAGCCAGGTGAAAATAGCTGAAGCCTGCTGACAGCCCTGTGTCAGGACAGCCATTGGGCCAATCGCGAAGCGGACTGTGCATGCCCGCGAAACATGGACGCGTTGAAATCGCCACCGACTGTGCTTAGTTTCGGGCCATGACTTTGCCGCACCCCAATACAGACCAGATCAGCCTGCCGGTTGTGCTCGGCGTGCTTGGCGACCCGACCCGGCTCGCCATCGTGCGCTATCTCGCCAGCAAGGAAGGCGTGCCGCTGAACTGCAGCCGGTTCCTCGACCTCGGCTCCAAGACCAATCTCAGCTATCACCTGGCCAAACTGCGCGAGGCCGGCGTCACCCGCGCCGAAGTGGCTGGCACCAACCGGATGATCACGCTGCGCCGCGCCGACCTCGACGCCCGCTTCCCCGGCCTGCTCGACAGCGTGATTGCGGCGGCCGGAGATGATCCGGCTCTGCCCATCGTCGGTGGCCACGACATCGAAATGCCGGCCTAACCGGTTTAGAAGTCAAGGTCCTAGCGCTGCCAAAAACCGATATGCGGGGCGAGGAGCTCTTCGTCCATCTCGGGGAAGGGTCCGTGGACCTCGACCGGCTTCTGCCCGGAGCCGAGGACTGTGCGCGACGAGAGGTTCATCGTCGGGTTCTCTGCGTGATTGCCGGTCAGCGCGAGAAGCTTGGTCTCCTCGAAGCCGTAGACCAGCCGGCCGATATTGGCCCAGTACAGCGTTCCCGTGCACATCGCACAGGGCTCGCCGGTTGTGACCAGCGTGCAGGACCAGAGGAATTCCGGCGGATAGGCGTCCGCGGCACGCCGGGAGAGCTCGGTTTCGGCGTGGCGCACGGTGTTGATGTTGCCTTGCCGCATCAGGATGCGATCGTCGGGGCCGACGAGCACGCAGCCGAAAGGATGGTGCCCGTGCGCGGCAGTCTCGCGCGCGACGTCATTGGCGGCGCGAAGGTGGGCAACCATCTGGTCGCGGGTCATCGCCTGTCCTCCCCCGGATGAACTCTGGAGCGGCGTGGACGCTAGCAGATGGAGTGCTTCCGCGATAGGCGGGGCTCCCGGCTGTCTCGAACGATCTCAAGGGCTTGATAATGAAGGCAGGGGCTTGATAACGAAGACGGGCCGCAAGCCTCAACGGGCTGCACCAAGGAGCCCGCCGCATGCGCATTGCCGTTCTCGCCGACATCCATGGCAATGTGCTGGCGCTGGATGCCGTGCTCGCCGATCTAGCGCGGCGCGGCGGCGCCGATCTCACCGTCAACCTTGGCGACTGTGTCTCCGGCCCGCTCTGGCCGCGCGAGACGTTCGAGCGGCTCGAAGCGCTCGACCTGCCGACGGTGCGCGGCAACCATGACCGCCGGGTCGCGGTCGATCCGGCCGACGATATGATGTGGGCTTCAGACCGCTATGCGCAGGAACGGCTGACATCAGCGCAGCGCGAAGCCCTGCTCGCCCTGCCCTTCACGCTGGAGATTGTTCCCGGCGTGGTCGCTTTCCATGCGCGGCCCGACCATGACGAGAAATACCTGCTCGACGCGATCGTCGATGGCCAACTGGTGCGCGCGCCGCTTGCCGCTATTCAGCGGCGGTTGCAGGCGCTGGACCCGGCCTGCCGCATCGTGCTGTGCGGCCACAGCCACCGCGCGGAACTGGTCCGTATCCCCGGCGGCCCCTTGCTCTTCAATCCCGGCAGCGTCGGCGCCCCCGCCTATGAAGATGACACGCCCCCGGCGCATGTTTCGGAGCAAGGCAGCCCGCATGCGCGCTACGGCATCCTCACCTTGGATGGCGATGGTCCAGACCGTTTCGAGACCATCGCCGTCGACTACGACCACGAAGCGGCGGCGAGACAGGCCGCACAGGCGGGCCGACCGGAATGGGCGCATGCGCTGAGGACCGGCTTCATGCCCAAACCCTCTTGGCAAGGCTCCGCTTGACCGCACGGCTGCGCCCTGCTTCCGCCTCGCGGCACCAAACATCGGACGCATTTTCAGACTTACATGGCCGCGTATCGTCCCTTATAAAACCGCCTTGGCATACGGCAGGACTGCTGCCGCAAGGGTAATCGGCGCACGGCCAAATGATGAGGCGCACAATCCGAACCATTTTGCATCGACTGACTGGCGCTCCGCTCCTGCGGGCCCCGTTGCTCATGGGGCTGTTGCTCATGGGCCCGTTGCTGGTGAGCATGCCGGCGAATGCCGAGGACGCGCCTGCCGACATCGTTTCCATAGTGACCGAGCTCGGCCCAGGCGATCTCCTCAACATCCGCGCCACGCCGTCGCCGGTCGGCAGAACCCAGGCGCGCCTGCCGATCGGCTCGAGCGTCAGGAATTTCGGCTGCAGCGAAGTGGACGGCCACCGCTGGTGCAAGGTCGAGGAGATCGACAATCCACTGGTCAAAGGCTGGGCGCCCGCGCGCTATCTTATCCCCGACAATCCGACCGTGGTCGAAGTAGACGCCGCGCCGCCCCAGGTGACCGCCAGCGCTGAAGCCGGCGGCCCGGCGCTCGCGCCCGACATGCCGACGCAGCCGGCCGACGTGGCCGCAACACCCCCAGCAACTGCACCTGCCGCCTCTGCCGCTCCGGCTGCACCCACTCAGGCTCCACCCACCCCGGCTGCACCCGCGCCGGCCCCACTCGACCTGACGGAGCGCCTTGGCGGCACGGATCCGGGCGCGCCGAAGTCCGCCGCCGAGATCGGCAGGACCGCCATGCAGGATGCTTACGGCCTCGCCTTCGCAGCCAATGAAAGCCCGAGGACGGGCGAGATCCCCGCCACGGAGGCTCCGGCGACGGAGGCCACAGGGACGCCGGTACAGGATTCCACCGCGTCTGCGGGAGCAGCGCCGGATGCGGCGTCCGCGCCCGGGGTACCATCCCCGACGCCTCGGCCAGATCAGGCCAAAGCTGCGACCGCTACGCAAACCGTTGCACGGCTGGAACCCCCGCCCGCCCCCGGCGCCACGTCCGACATTCCCTGCGCGCGCTATGTCGGTCAGCCGATGACCCGCTGCACCGTCAACATCGTCCACAATGGCGCCGACAAGGCAGACATCACCGTGACCTGGCCCGATGGCGGCACGCGCGTCATCTCCTTCTCTGCCGGCATGCCGGCCAACTCGGATTCGCCCAGCGAGTTCCGCTTCACAAGGGAAGGCAGCCTCAACATGATCCGGATCGGCGCTGCCGAGCGGTTTGAGATTACGGATCAGCTCGCGCTGGGGGATTAGGTGTTAAGCAGTAGGGATAGGCAATAGACGGCTTAACCTCGCTCCTGCCTAATCCCTGCTGCCTGATCCCTGCTGCCTAATCCCTACTGCATAGCCTCATTTTCGGGGTTACATCTCCCAAAACTCTTCCCTATAAGGCCCTCCTAGCCTGATACCAGAATCGCAAGCACAACCGGCCGGGTCTTCCCGTCCCGGTTTTTCGTGCAAGCCGCTCGCCGAACGGAACTCACAACGATGCCAAGACGCACCGACATCAAGTCGATCCTGATCATCGGGGCCGGCCCCATCGTCATCGGCCAGGCCTGCGAGTTCGACTATTCCGGCACCCAGGCCTGCAAGGCGCTGAAGGAGGAGGGCTTCCGGGTCATCCTGGTCAATTCCAACCCGGCCACCATCATGACCGACCCGGAACTGGCCGACGCCACCTATATCGAGCCGATCACGCCTGAAGTCGTCGCCAAGATCATCGCCAAGGAACGGCCCGACGCGCTGCTGCCGACCATGGGCGGCCAGACCGCGCTCAACACCGCTCTGTCGCTGCGCCGCATGGGCGTGCTCGAGCGCTACAATGTCGAGATGATCGGCGCCGACGCCACGGCGATCGACAAGGCTGAGGACCGGGCGCTGTTTCGCGAGGCGATGAAGAAGATCGGCCTGGAAACGCCGAAGTCGATGCTGGCCAATGCCACCGACGTCAAGAACGCCGACCGCAAGACCCACGAGGCCGAGCGCGCCGCCGTCAAGGCCGAGGCGCCTGCCGACCTCGACGCCGCGCTCGACGCGCTGGAAACCCGCTGGAACCTCGGCGAAGGCGACCGCAAGCAGCGCTACATCAGCCATGGCATGGCGATTGCCGCCCAGGCGCTCGACCATGTCGGCCTGCCCGCCATCATCCGCCCGTCCTTCACCATGGGCGGCACCGGCGGCGGCATCGCCTACAACCGCGCCGAATTCTACGACATTGTCCAGTCCGGCCTCGACGCCTCGCCGACCACCGAAGTCCTGATCGAGGAAAGCGTGCTCGGCTGGAAGGAGTATGAGATGGAGGTCGTCCGCGACAAGGCGGACAATTGCATCATCGTCTGCTCGATCGAGAACATCGACCCGATGGGCGTGCATACGGGTGACTCGATCACCGTTGCCCCCGCGCTGACCTTGACCGACAAGGAATACCAGATGATGCGCAACGCCTCGCTCGCGGTGCTGCGCGAGATCGGCGTCGAGACCGGCGGCTCCAACGTGCAGTTCGCCGTCAACCCGGCCGACGGCCGGTTGGTGGTGATCGAGATGAATCCGCGCGTCTCGCGCAGTTCCGCCTTGGCTTCGAAGGCGACCGGCTTCCCCATTGCCAAGATCGCGGCCAAGCTCGCTGTCGGCTACACGCTGGACGAGTTGGAGAACGACATCACCGGCGGCGCCACGCCCGCCTCCTTCGAGCCGAGCATCGATTACGTCGTCACAAAAATCCCGCGCTTTGCCTTCGAGAAATTCCCCGGCGCCGAGCCGGTGCTGACCACCGCCATGAAGTCGGTCGGCGAAGTCATGGCCATCGGCCGCACCTTCCAGGAATCGCTGCAGAAGGCTTTGCGTGGACTGGAAACCGGCCTGACCGGTCTCGACGAGATCGAAATCCCCGGCCTCGGCCACGGCGCCGTAGCTGCCAACCACGCCGACGACCGCAACGCCATTCGCGCCGCACTCGGCACGCCGACGCCCGACCGGCTGCGCATGGTGGCGCAGGCGATCCGCATGGGCACCTCGCTGGAAGACGTGCACGCAATGTGCAAGATCGACCCGTGGTTCCTCGAACAGATCGCCGGCATCGTATCCATGGAAGCCCGCATCCGCGAGCACGGCATCCCACAGGACGCCGTCAATCTGCGCATGCTGAAGGCGATGGGCTTCTCCGATGCCCGCCTCGCCTCGCTGACGAAGAACGAGGCCGAAGTGATTGCGAAGATTCGTGAAAAGCTCGACGTTCATCCGGTTTATAAACGCATCGACACCTGCGCGGCCGAGTTCGCCTCGCCCACCGCCTACATGTACTCGACCTATGAAGTGCCCTTCGCCGGCGCGCTGGCCAATGAAGCGCAAGTGTCGTCGCGAAAAAAAGTCGTCATCCTCGGCGGCGGTCCCAATCGCATCGGCCAGGGCATCGAGTTCGACTATTGCTGCTGCCATGCCGCCTTCGCTCTGCGCGACGCCGGCTATGAAGCGATCATGATCAACTGCAACCCCGAGACGGTCTCGACCGACTACGACACCTCCGATCGGCTCTATTTCGAGCCGCTGACGGCCGAAGACGTGTTGGAGATCCTGCGCGCCGAACAGGCCTCGGGCGAATTGGTCGGCGTCATCGTCCAGTTCGGCGGCCAGACGCCGCTGAAGTTGGCCGATGCGCTGGAGAAGGCCGGCATCCCTATCCTGGGCACGTCACCCGACATGATCGATCTCGCCGAAGACCGCGACCGCTTCCAGAAGCTCTTGCACAAGCTCAACCTCAGCCAGCCGAAGAACGGCATCGCCTATTCGGTCGAGCAGGCTCGCCTCGTCGCCGGCGAGCTCGGCTTCCCGCTGGTGGTGCGCCCCTCTTATGTGCTCGGCGGCCGCGCCATGCAGATCATCCATGACGAAGGCATGCTGCAGAGCTACCTGCTCGACACCGTGCCCGGCCTGGTGCCGGAGGACATCAAGCAGAAATACCCCAACGACAAGACCGGCCAGATCAACACGCTCTTGGGCAAGAACCCGCTTTTGTTCGACACCTATCTCTCGGGCGCCATCGAGGTCGATGTCGACTGCCTGTGCGACGGCAAGTCGACATTCGTCTCAGGCATTCTGGAGCACATCGAGGAGGCCGGCATCCACTCCGGCGATAGCGCCTGCTCGCTCCCTGTTCACTCGCTGCCTTCCGAGCTGGTCGACGAGCTGGAGCGCCAGACGGCGGCGCTTGCCCGCGCGCTCAACGTCGGCGGCCTGATGAACGTGCAGTATGCGATCAAGGACGGCACGGTCTATGTGCTGGAGGTCAACCCGCGCGCATCGCGCACCGTGCCCTTCGTCGCCAAGACCATCGGCCGGCCCATCGCCAAGATTGCCGCACGCATCATGGCCGGCGAAAAGCTGGAAGACGCCTTCGCCCATTACGGCGCGATGCCCGACCCGAGAAACCCCGGCCACATCTCGGTCAAGGAAGCCGTCTTCCCCTTCGCCCGCTTCCCCGGCGTCGACATATTGCTCGGCCCCGAAATGCGCTCGACCGGCGAGGTCATGGGCCTCGACCGCGATTTTGCGCTGGCCTTCGCCAAGAGCCAGCTCGGCGCCGGCGTCGATCTCCCCCGCTCCGGCACGCTGTTCGTCTCGGTGCGCGACGAGGACAAGGCCGGCATCCTGCCGGCGGTCAAGCGCCTCGCCGGCCAGGGCTTCAAGGTGCTGGCGACATCCGGCACGGCCCGCTTCCTCGCCGAAAATGGCGTCGACGCCCAGAAGATCAACAAGGTGCTGGAGGGCCGGCCCCACATCGAAGACGCCATCCGCAACCGCCAGGTCCAGATCGTCTTCAACACCACGGACGGCCAGAAGGCCGTGTCGGACTCGAAGTCGCTGCGCCGCGCCACGCTGATGCAGAAGGTGCCGTATTACACGACGCTGTCGGGGGCTGCCGCGGTGGCGGAAGCGATTGCGGCGCTGAAGGCGGGGAGCCTGGAGGTGAGGCCACTGCAGGAGTATTTTGCCTGACTACCCCGCCGAGATCGTGGATCTAATTATCCTCCTGCCAAGTTTCGCAACTTCATTGTCAGGCTCTATGGAAAGCCAAAAATCTATCTGACCTGCCAGCCGATACCTATAAATCGGGTCTAAGATAGCTAAGTTGGCTAAATGTGAATTAATACCATGCTTGGAAATATAATGTATCGCCTGCCTTAATTTTCGACGCTGCTCTTTAGGAAGCTTGAGCTTCCCACTAGAAATTGAAATGCCGGTAACAATTTTTTTCTGGCCCGCGAATGCAAGGACCGTTTTGTCCTCAGCGACCTCGTAGCCGAACTTCGCTAAGCAATCGCTCAAAAAAGGAAATGCACTTTCAGGAATTAGATCTCCAGATAGGCAAATGTCGTCAGCATATCTCGTAAAAAGAAGTGCATTCTGACTACAGAATTCTGCAATCTGCGTGTCAGCCTGAAACATAGCCATGTTGCTGAGAGCTGGGCTAGTGGGTGCTCCCTGTGGTAGAGCATCATTCAACGTACAAATATTAGACAAAAAATAAGATATCTTAGGCGAGTACCCGGCCTGAAGAAAGATATCGTACACAGTCACATAACTAACTGATCCAAAGAAATCCTTGATATCGACCTTTACAATACATTTCGAATTGACGTGAACCTTCGCATTTTCAACTATACCCCGACCTTTTATGAAGCCAAAAGCGGAACAATGAGGTTTGAGTTTTGAGAGAGCTTCGTCCAGAATCCAACGCTGCAGGCCCGCGAGGAATGGTCGAGGAACAAAAAGAATGCGCTCCCCACCTCTCCGTTTGGGAATAACTTTGCTGCGATAGTAGCGGGCACCATCTAAAACTACATTTGCAATGAATTGGGACTTAATACCTGTGTGCCAAGACAAATGCTGCATGTCTAGAATTACAGGTAAATTTTTATTTTCAAGCCGCTCTGCGTAAACAACCAGTCCTCGTTTCGCCGCAGATTTGAGCGGCCAACGAAAAGTTCTCTCGCGCAAGAATTCACTATACAGCTGCACCGGCACCGGGTTACCACATAATATGATTGTACCAATCAACTAATTCATCGACAAATAACCATGTTACTTGTCTGAGGTTCGTAGAACCTCTCGGTAATCTCTTCGATTGCCGAATGGGCCTAACCTTAGCCTAAGTCGCCGAGGCGATTGCACCTCGTTGCGCTGGCTTCCCGATGCCGATGCAAACTGATCTTACAGAGTGTTCACTCTGCTTCCTCTCCCAATTTTGTCAAGAAGTCGAGTTCGAGATTGGACATTCTCGGAACATAAAAGTCCTCGGGAGCTCGAGAAGGCCGTTCTGGGGAATATCGCCACCCCTTGTCGGCCCTTGGACTTAGAAATAACTCCGGCGCATGGGCATCAATCCAGGCTATTCCTTGAGGAAGAATTTTGATTCGAAAGCTCGCCTCACTCCGCTCAACTGCGGAAATCCCATTGGCCTGGAGGAAGTCTACCCCGTCCAGCACTTGGACGGGAGATAGCCGGTACCTCTCGTGAAATTGATAGACGTCAATCCATCCGCGATTGCGATAGATTTCCTTTAATATCTCCACCATAAAGGTCGGATAGACCACTATCTCAGCCTTCGAAATATGGTTTTTCTTGGCTTGGAATCGCTGTAAATCGGCCACCAGAAGATTGGGAATACGTTGTTAGGGCAATTGTAATTGTGAATTGAAAAAAGTGCTTCGGAAGACCCCATAGCCCATTGATGGAAGAAACTGACCATTATACCTGGAGCCGAGTATCTTTTCCAAAGATTTCATAAGCTTTCTTTTAGAATCAACGACGTCTTCATCATATATGTCTGATATTCCTCGATCTAGCCAAACCTCGGAGTGATATGCAAGCCCAAGCTCATCCAAGCGAGCTTTTGCTGAGTTCATTCCGGCAATTGCCAACAGATATATCTTATTGTCCTGAAAGCCACTGGCCGCAACATATTCAATAAATTTGTTCGCTTGGCGCTCCATAGTTCTTCCCGTCCCAAAGAAATCATCAAAGAGTATATAATTTTTGCCATTCCCGAAGGCAGCTTCGTATCCTTTTAACGAATTTCGGAAGTTTTTTTCCTGCCAGCCCGCAGCAGGGCTAAAATCATTCTTTAGCTGCTGCAAAAATGCCTGAGATCCATCCGATTCATAGTCATCGCTTACAGCAAAAAATAATGTATTCTTGGCAGATAACGACCATGTATCCTGGACATGCCTCGAAATTGACTTAGTAATATCCGTCATTTCAAAAGAGGTTAAAACCTTGAATCTTTTGATCAGGTCTACTATCAACTCTCGAGCATCATCGTCCGAACAATCGTTCCAAAGTCTAACAAGCGCTTCATATTCGCTTTTGATCCATCTGCAGCTGTCGCAGATATCAAGGAGAACCTTAAAGTCCGCCGGGTCCATAATTTGGCTTGAGCGAGACGTATGTACAATGTCGCTAGGCAGGGACGCATTCCTCAGTTTGCGGCAGCAATCTACTCATTTCAGCGCTCTTCAGACAACCCAAGATACAACACAAATCGCGTATCTCCCGAACGATTTTGATTACCTAACCGTCCATTTCCTTAGAAGTCCAAGAAGGCCTAGTCTCACACCGCATCCGTGAGCTCTCGCTTCTCACCCTCACGCCACCGCCACGCACTCGATCTCGATATCGAACTCCATCGGCCATGATGCCACCGGCACAAAACTGCGCGCCGGCGGGTTGACGCTGAAATACCTGGCATAGACCCGGTTGATGGCGTTGTAGAAGCCGGAATTGACGGCGTAGATGCGCACCATCACCACGTTTTCCAGCGAGGTGCCGGCGGCTTCCAGGCAGTGTTTCAGCGCCTTCAGCGACGCCTCGGTCTGCGTTTCGATATCGCCACGCACCATCTCGCCGGTCACCATGTCCACCGGCGGCGTCGCGGATATGAACACGAGGCCATTGGCCCTCACCGCCGTCGAGCAAGGCAGCCCGAGCGCCCGCACCTTGGCCGACATGACGGGCACTTCGATGACTTCTTTTTTCACGGTGATGCTCCCTTTGTTTGCCAAGCTGGCGCCAAGGCCCCCTCACCCAGCCTCCGCTTCGCTCGGCTGACCTCTCCCCGAGGGGAGAGGAGCCGGTCAGCGCCAGCGCTTCCCTCTTCTCCCCAGTGGGGAGAAGGTGGCCGCGAAGCGGTCGGATGAGGGGGCCGGCGCCACCTTTAATCGTGAGGAACTTATCCTGTCGCCCAGCGAACACCAGCGCCGAAGCATGGTCCAGCGCTCACCCCTGCCCCGGATAGGGCATGCCGTCCTTGTGCAGGAACCTGCCATCCGAACTCGGGCTCATCATGTCGATGTCGGAGCAAGTGATGAGATCATCCGGATTGCGCGAGCCGACTTCGAGATAGCGCGCCGTTGTGGACGAGCGGTTGATCATGTGGTGGCCGTTGCCGCTGTTCTTGGCAAAGGTCGCGCAGTCGCCGGCCTTGAGCAGCGTCTCGCCGCCATCCTCGACCAGCACCAGTTCGCCTTCCAGCACATAGACGAGCTCGTCCTCATGGCTGTGCCAGTGGCGCTGGCTGGACCAGCCGCCTGATGGCAATGTCATCAGGTTGACGCCGAAATCGGTGAGGCCGCCGGCATCGCCGAGGCGGTGGCGTGTGCGCTCGGCGCAAGGGGCATCGAAGGGCGCGGGGTAGCCGGAGCCCTTGCGGACAGGCACGGTGGACAGGTCGATCTTGGGCATGGGAGCTCCATTGAATTGGTGGCGGCAATGTATGTCACTGCCGGCGCACCCACAGAGCCACTTTGCCGCAATGCCTTGCCAACGGCAGGCATCGGCCGTCGCACTCTACGGCGCCCCCCTCTGTCCTGCCGGACATCTACCCCACGAGGAGGGAGATTGGCTGTCGCCTCAGCCTTCGCCAATTTTCACCGTCGCAAGAAAAGCACGGCGCCGACGCTGCTGATCTCCCCACTCGTGGGGGAGATGTCCGGCAGGACAGAGGGGGGCGCCGTAGAATGCTATTGCTGGCCAGTCACCAGCCCTCAACCCTGATGCGCGGCCGCGAGTTCCTTCACGTGCTTCTCGTGCATCTGCAGCGTCGGCAGCGTCTTCTTGGCGAATTCCTTCATCGCCGGGTCGTCGCCCGAGTTGGCATAGCTGCTGAAAAGGGCAACTGCCTCCTTGTGCGCGTCCGTCTGCATCTGGATGTACTTGGCGTCAAAATCCTTGCCGCTTGCGCTCTTCAACTCGTCGAGCATTGCCTGCTCCTTCGGCTGCAGGGCCGGTCCCGCGGCTTTGGTCGAACCGGTGGTCTGGCCCTGGCTCAGCGCCGCCTTGAACTCCTTTCCGGCTTTGGTGTGGTCCTTGACCATCTGCTTGGCGAATTTCTTGACGTCAGCCGCCTTGGATTTCTCCTCGGCGAGCTTGCTCGACTGGATTTCGAATTCGTTGGAGCTGGGCACTGTCTTGACGAAGGTTGGGGTATCGACCTTGCTGGCGGCCATGGCAGGCGCGACCGCGGTCGAGTTGGCCGCAACGGCGGCAGGGGCACCGGCGAACAAGGCGACGGCGGCAATGGTGAGAAGCGTTTTCATCTGAGGTCTCCGATTTTGAAAATTTCCCTCGGCTAATCAAACGCGGCATTGGCGGCAGGGTTGCGTCCGGAGAACTATTCGTCAGCGATCATCTGCCGAAGGGCCGTCCGGCGCCCCTGGCGGACAGCACGCCTCGCCATATGCAGCTGTTCGTTCCAGTTCGGCCGACCCTCAGGCGTGAAATCCATAAGGTTCCACAGGATCTCGCAGATGCCGATGGCGCGCGGATCCTGGTCCCGATGGACGGCGCGGCATGTGGAGCCGGTTGCACTTCCCTGTATTGCGTCTGCAGGTTAGGTTTCCGGAGCTGGGGAGACACATGCAAGAGGATGAAGAGATCGATCTGCGCTGCCCGCAAGTGGTGGCCGACAACGCCGCCAGGGGGTTGAGGCTGCGCAAGCAGTTCGGCCGGGGCGGCACCGAGATCGGCGTGGCGCGGGCGACGGAACTCAAGAACCGCGAAAAGCTGGCGCCATCCACTATCCGCCGCATGGTCAGCTACTTCGCCCGCCACGAGGTCGACAAGCGCGGTAAGAATTACGGCAATGAAGACAATCCATCGGCCGGCCATATCGCCTGGCTGCTGTGGGGCGGCGACGAAGGCCGCGCCTGGGCGCTTGAGCTCAAAAAGAAGATCGGCAATGCGCCCGATATCTGAGGGCTGCCGTAAAATGACTGGCGGGCCCCAAACCCCCGCCTGGGACCCGCCAAGGAGTGGCTGAACACATGCCGGTGCAGCCGCCCCACATCTGCCAGTCGTCGATCCGCCATCGGTCGAAAGGCATGGATGGTGAGGTAGCATCCGGTTGCGGCGGCCAATGTGAAGCAGTTCACAATCCGGAGGTTTTCAACAGCGCTCGAGCAATTCCAGGAAAGGTGGGAACCGGTTTTCCCGGGAAAAGCGCGTAGCGTTTTCCCCAGGGAATTGCGGCAAGAAAAAAGCCCTTACCCTTCCCATGCGACAGGCATCATTCCCAGCCGCTCGTAGAGCCGGAGCGCGGCGGCGTTCTCGACCGTGTTGGTCTTGAGGTCGACATGGGCCGCGCCTCGATCGCGAAAGGCGTTGAAAGCCTGCCACATTAGCGCTTCGCCAATTCCTTTGCCGCGCGCTTCGGGATGGACCGCGAGGTCCTTGACGAAGGCCCTCGTCCAGCACAGCGCTGCCGCCGCCAGCCGTCCCTTGGCGTCGATGACCAGGAAACACAGCGCCGGGTCGAATTCGGCATCGCTGGATATGCGCGGCCACCATTCGTCGAACGGGCCGTCGGTGCCGTCGTCGAACACCTCGGTCAAAAGCGCATGCAAGGGCTGCGCGTCACCATGTTCGAAGCAGCGCATGGTAAAGCCGGCCGGCCAGTGCGGTGCAACGAGCGTCTCGTCGAGGATCTTGCGCAGCCGGATGTCGTTTGGAGCCGGCGGGCGCGGTTCAGGCATCGCGCTCAGGCGTCGGGCTGCAGCCGGCGGCGCTTGCGGTCGACACCGAGGCCGGTGGCCTCGAGCAGGCCTTTGCGCTTGGCGTCGAAATAATAGCCGGTCTGGTAGAGCCAATCGGCCTTCTTGGCGTTGCCACCCGCCACCAGCCAGGCGCCACGCAGATATTTGACCGCGTATTTCAGATTGGTCTCGGCGTCGAACAGGCCCTTGGCCGGCCCGTCATAGCCCATGCCGCGCGCCGTCGCGTGCTTGATCTGCATCAGCCCCCAATGGCCGTTATTGTAAGCCTTGGGATTGTAGGTGCTTTCGCGGTTGACGACGTGGCGCACCAGATCGACCGGCACCTCGTAGAGAGCAGCGTATTTCTGGATCAGCCGGTCGACGTCGCCGCGCATGCCGGTCGCATGCTCTTCTTCCGGGAGACCGAGGGGCGCGGCGGGGAACTGGCCCAGGGAAGCAGGGTTCTGCGGCACGACATAGGCTACCTGCTGCACGCCGGGCATGGCGTTCTGGCCGCCCTTGGCGGTCGCCGGCATGACAAGGCTGGCGGTCGTATATTGCGCCGCGACCGGCTGTCCGGCCTTGGCAGGCGCAGGCGCCTGCCAAGCGTTGGCGGCCATCACCGCAGGCAGGGCCGGGGCCGTGGGCGTCGCGCCGGCAAAGGCCGCGGTCGCGGCAGCCGGCTGCGGGGCGGCGGCAAGTGCTGGTGTGGCGGGAGTTGCTTCGGCCGCCTGGACGGGTGTTATGCCCGAGGATTGCGGCAGCACCGAAACCGTATCGGGCAGCGGCACGGTGAAGCCGGCATCGCTGCCGGCAGCGGTCGCGGTTTCGGTCAGCGCAGGCGTAGCCTTCATCTGCGAGGTCGATTGGCAGCCGCTGAGGGCAGCTGCGCCGACGATCACAGAGATCGCGATAAGGTTGAATTTTGCTGGCAAGCCGCGCGGGTCCGATTTGTCGGTTGTTAAGAAGTCCTTACACCAGCGATTCCTGGTGGGCAATCGGGACCATCTGGTGGTTTTCGGGTGGCGAGAGCCAGGCTCAGATGCCATATTGTTCTGCATATGTACCGGTCGGTATCCCGGTTTTCGCCAGTTTGCGGAAAGGAGCGCATCATGGAAACGGCATCTTCGATCACAGCCGGCCACGCAGTGTTAGAAACAGTGATCGGCTTCATGGGCATCGCCTGGAGCGAAAAGGGCCTGATCCGGCTCTGCCTGCCCGAAAGGAGCCGCGAAGCGGTGGAACGCCGGCTGATGCGGCATGCCGGTGCTGCCGCCAATACGACTGCGAACACTGGGCAGCCGCAATGGGTGGTCGAGCTGATCGCCTCGATCAAGGCGTATGCCACAGGCGAGGACGTCGATTTCTCCGGCGTGCCGGTCGATCTCGACGGCGTCGACGACTTCCGTCTCGCCATCTACGACGCGGCACGGAAACTGCATTATGGCGAAACCACCACCTATGGCGAACTGGCCAAGCGCGCCGGCCAAGCCGGCCTGCCGCGCGAAACCGGGGCAGCGCTGGGCGCCAACCCGGTGCCGCTGGTCATCCCCTGCCATCGGATTCTAGCCGCGGGCGGCAAGATCGGCGGCTTCTCGGCGCCCGGCGGCTCGGCCACCAAGGAAAAGATGCTGGCCATGGAAGGCGTGCGCGTCGGCCCGCCGCCGGCGGCGCAGGTCTCGTTCGGGTTCTAAGAGCTTGAATGGTATGCCGGCTGGGTATGTTGAGATTCAGGTCAGGCCGCACCGAGAACTATGGTCTTCGAGAACCGGAGCGGAGCGTACTTAATGTACGTGGGCACCGGACGCGCAGAAGACCATCGTTCGCAGGCCGGCCTCACCTGAATATCAATATGCCTAATGACGGCGCAGGAAGCGGCGGTGAAAATGGTCGTTCTCGATCCGCTTGCAGAGATAGACCGGGCAGGATTCGGTGTCGGCGCTCGGCACATAGGCGCGCTTCCTGACCTCGCCGACATTGCAGAATTGCTGGCTCTGCACATAGCGGTCGAAGAGCGGCAGCCCCGGCACACGCCTGGACTGATAGCGCAGGATGACCGCGCCCTGGCGGGCGATCGTGCCTTGCACCCTGTCGCAGCTCATACGAGTGGGGTCGTAGCGCGAGATCGCCTGCGCCTCGGCGACCGACAACGTCAGGCAGGCGGCAAGCAGAATGATTTTCACAACCGTTTTCATGACAGTCTCCCAAAACCGGACTAACGCCGTCGGGCGTCCCGGTCTTCCCGATTGCTCGACGCTTTCTGCGATTGGGGCGGCCTTTGGGCGGCGCCACCGCAACGCCATTTTTCGAGCCATCTTGTTTTTGGTGCGAAACCCGCCTATATCAGCCCCATTGATATTTCGGCCGATCGATCCGGGCCTCGCGATCTTCGCGTTTGCTGACGTCTATCTCCAAAATCTCGATACAAACCGGCTGAACCTCGGTTCGGTCAAACCAAAGCAAATGCGAGGACTATTCATATGGCAACTGGTACGGTCAAGTGGTTCAATGCCACCAAGGGCTTCGGCTTCATTCAGCCTGATTCGGGCGGTGCGGACGTTTTCGTTCACATCTCCGCTGTCGAGCGCGCTGGACTGTCGACCCTGGTCGAAGGCCAGAAAATCAACTTCGAGATCGAGCAGGACCGCCGCACAGGCAAGTCGTCCGCTGGTTCTCTGAGCAAGGCAGCCTGATTTTGCGATAGCGCGCGCCGGACGAGAGTTCGGGGCGCGCGGCAAGTCACGGATGTACTGACGGTCGCGCGAGAAGCGCGCTGGAGCAGAAAGACCCGACAAGCTGGATCAGCAGATAGCTGCCGGCCCGGACTTAAAGCTCCGATCAGGCTACCGAAAATGGGAAGGCGGGATTTATCCCGCCTTTTTGTTTGTCTGGAATTGGACGATGGCCATGCTAGTTTCGCCCCATGACCAAGCTCGAACAGATTGAAAGATCCATCGCAGCCCTGAACACCACAGAACTAAAGGCCTTTGCCAAATGGTTCGCAGCGTATCAGGCAGAGGTGTGGGATATGCAGATCGAGGCGGACGCCAAGGCTGGCCGGCTGGATAAGTTTGCCGAGCAGGCTTTGGCTGAACTTCACGCGGGCCGAGTTCGCCCTCTTTGAATGCGCGCTACGGCCGAAGGCCGCAAGCCCAACCGGGCATCGCGCCCGTTGGCGTCCCGTCCGGAACGAGCCGCGAAGCGGCGGCAAGCGCGAGCACAAATCAGCGCCGTAGATGCAGCGGCACCACCTTGTTGTCGGCGCCAAGCAGCGCCTCGATCGACAGCGGCTCCCGGTTGAAGATCGTGCCGGCCAGCGCCGGCCGGCCGAGATGGAACCCCTGTAGCAGGTCGACGCCGCCATCCAGCGCGACGCGCAGATGCACGGATTGCTCGATGCCTTCCACCAGCACCTTGGCGCCGCGATCGTGCAGCGACGAGACGAGCGGCCGGAAGAAGCGCTCGGCGGCAGCGTGGCGGCAGAATTCGGCGAACCAGCCGCCGTCGATCTTCACGATATCCGGCTGGAGCAGGCTCATCCGCTCCGCGGTCGAGTGGCCGGTGCCGAAATCGTCGATGGCGATGCGGATGCCGTGGCGCCGCATCTCGCGCACCAGCGGGGCCAGCACATTATCGTCGGCCGCCTGTTCGGTGATCTCGCAGACCAGCATGGCGGCATGCAGGTCGAGATCGCCGAGATGCCGCGTCATCAGCCGGATCTCGGCCAGCGCCCGCCCGAGATGATCGTTGATCATCGGGTTGTAATTGAAGAACAGGTCGAGCCCGTCGACGCCGATGTTGCGGAAGTTTTTCAGATGCAGCATCCGGCACATCGTCTCGACAAACAGGCGGTCGCCCGGCGCAACACTGTCGAAGAACATGGCCGGTGCAACCGGCATGGAAGCGCGCTGCGGTTCGATCAGCGCCTCGACGGCAACCGCGGCCAACGCGCCGCCGCGTGGCGCAAAGATCGGCTGGTAGGCGCTCTTCAGCCGGAACGCGCCGTAGACGCCGTATTCGATGCCGATCTCGTCGGCAAAGATCGCTTCGCCGATATCGCGACGCCTCTCGCGCTGCCCGGTCATGGCCCGGTCCTGCGCCCGAACACCCTGCCCGGCCGCGCCGGAGGCGCTGCAGTCGGGCCGGCAGGCGTCTTGCCAGGCTCGGCCGCCGCGACAGATGGCTGCCCATCCTTGCCGAAAGCGCGAAAGCTGGTCGGCGCCAGTTCCGGCTTCGCCAGCACGAAGCCCTGCACCATCGATGCGCCGGATTTCTCGGCCAATTCAAGCTGCCAGCCTTCCTCGATGCCTTCGAACACCGTGCGGATGCCCTGTAGTTCGAAGTTCGTCACCATGGCAGTCAAGAGGGCAAAGCCGGCGCCGGATTCCATGAGCTGCGTGATCCAGTGCGCATCGAATTTGACGATGTCGGGCTTGAGCTCCTTGATGCGGTTGATGTCGGATTCATCGGCGCCGTAATCGTCGACGGCAATGCGAAAGCCATTGGCCCGCAGCGCCTCGACAAAGCTGTAGAGCGTTTCCTGCGACGCCGACTTCTGCTCGGTCACCTCGCACACGATGCGGCGCGGATCGATCCCGGCTTCGTGCAGCACCAGCCGCATGTCGCGCAACGCGTTGTCGGCGACGGTGCGCTCGGTGAACACCGACGGGTCGAAATTGACGAAGATCGAAGCTTCTTGCGGCAGGCAGGCGCCGGCGTTGAGCAAATGCAGCGTGCGCGTCAGCGCCTCGATGTGCAGGCGGTCGCCGGCCGGACAGGTGCGGAAGAAGTTCATCGGCCATTGCGGCTCGCCGTCACGAAACGGCCGGATCAGCCCCTCGAACGCTGCGATCGAGAGCTTGCTCTCCTTGAAGGCGAAGATCGGCTGAAAGGCGCTCTGCAGCGTGTAGGGACCCCAGACACCTGAAACGGTGCCGTCATCGTGACGGATGATGTGGGCAAGCCCGGTGCTGCGCGACAAGGGTCCCTCGCTCCGCGAGACAGGCGAAATGGCTGGCGATCCTGCCGTCAAAGGTTTTAGCGGCCGTTGATGAATTTAGTCTTGCCGGGGATAGGCGTCGATTGCAGAGCCCGCAACGCAGAGTGAAACCGTCATGCACGCGCTCCAAAAAGCCGATCTCCACGGGTCCTTGACCCTGGCTCATCCGACAATGCTTGCACTTGCCGGGTCGATGCGACATGAGAGGCGCCGCAGCTGTTTGCGGTTGCGCCGACCCCTCTGGAGATATCTGGCCATGGCCTTTCTTGCCGACGCCCTTGCCCGCGTAAAGCCTTCCGCCACCATCGCGGTGACGCAGAAAGCCCGCGAGCTGAAAAATGCCGGCCGCGACATTATCGGCCTCGGCGCCGGCGAACCGGATTTCGACACGCCCGACAACATCAAGAATGCGGCGATCGAGGCGATCCGCCGCGGCGAGACCAAGTACCCGCCGGTTTCGGGCATCGCGCCGCTGCGCGAGGCGATCGCGAAAAAATTCAAGCGCGAGAACAATCTCGACTACAAGCCCGAGCAGACCATTGTCGGCACCGGCGGCAAGCAGATCCTGTTCAACGCCTTCATGGCGACGCTGAACCCAGGCGACGAGGTCATCATCCCCCGCCCCTATTGGGTCAGCTATCCCGAAATGGTGGCGATCTGCGGCGGCACCTCGGTGTTCGCCGATACTTCGATCGACAATGGTTTCAAGCTCACTCCCGCCGTGCTGGAAAAGGCGCTCACGCCGAAGACCAAATGGCTGTTGATGAACTCGCCGTCGAACCCGTCCGGCGCCGCATACACGGAAGCCGAGCTGCGCGCGCTGGCCGACGTGCTCTTGAAGCATCCGCATGTCTGGACACTGACCGACGACATGTACGAACACCTGACCTATGGCGACTTCGTCTTCAGGACGATCGCCGAGGTCGAGCCGAAACTCTACGAGCGCACGCTGACCATGAACGGCGTCTCGAAAGCCTACGCCATGACCGGCTGGCGCATCGGCTATGCCGCGGGTCCCGTCCAGCTGATCAAGGCGATGGACATGATCCAGGGCCAGCAGACCTCGGGCGCCTGCACCATCGCGCAATGGGCCTCGGTCGAGGCGCTCAACGGCCCGCAGGATTTCGTCGCCAGGAACAAGGCGATCTTTCAGGGCCGTCGCGACCTCGTCGTGTCGATGCTCAACCAGGCGCGCGGCATAACCTGCCCGTCGCCGGAAGGCGCCTTCTATGTCTACCCGTCCTGCGCCCAGCTGATTGGCAAGAAGACCAAGGCCGGCAAGATAATCGACACTGACGAGACTTTCTGCTCCGAATTGCTCGAAGGCGAGGGTGTCGCGGTGGTGTTCGGCTCGGCCTTCGGCCTCGGCCCCAACTTCCGCATCTCCTACGCCACGTCGGAGACGCTGCTGGAGGAAGCCTGCACGCGCATCCAGCGGTTCACGGCATCGCTGACCTGAACTGGCGGCACCGAGACATGAAACCCGGCTTCGAGCCGGGTTTTTGTCAGGAGCAGACCTCAGCCGCCATACTGCTCGCTGGTGACCGCTTCCATCCAATCTGCGTGGACGCCGTCCAGCGCTTCCTGCATGGCGACGTGGGTCATTGTCGTCTTTGGACCCGCGCCGTGCCAGTGCTTCTCGCCCGGCTCGAACGAGATCACGTCGCCCGCCTTGATCTCCTGGATCGGCCCGCCCCATGTCTGCGCAAGGCCGGCGCCCGACGTGACATAGAGCGTTTGGCCGAGCGGATGCGTGTGCCAGTGGGTACGCGCGCCAGGCTCGAAGCTGACCAGCGTAGCTCTGAGCCGCGCCGGCGCTTCCTTCTCGATGATGGGCGTCTGCAGCACGCGGCCGGTGAAATACTTCTCCGGTGCGATGATGGTCGGCACGCTGCCGCAGGCAATGATCTTCATCTCTGGTGACCCCTGAGTTCAGTAGAACCTACCCTGCCCCGGTGCTCGCTACCACCCCAGCCGAGGCCAGAACAGGCCGGCACGTACGCGATAGTCCGCGTAGGCTCCGGCCAGCGGCGTGCGCGAAAATTTCTTCTCTTCGTCCAGCGCCGCAAACACATAGAGGATAGCGATCCCGGCGACCGGCACCAACGCCCAGACCGACCAGGTCGCGATCCCCCAGCCGATCCAGAAGACGATGTAGGACGTATAGAAGGGGTGGCGGACATGGCCGTAGGGGCCGTGGGTCAGCAGGCTGTGCGGATCGTCGGGTGCGAAGACGAAGCGCAGCCGCACCTTGCGCGACGTGACGATCGCCCACCAGAACAGGGCAGAGCTCGCCAGTTCGACGGCAAGTCCGGTGAGCTTTGCCGAACCCGGCTGCGATTGGATCCAAAGGGTGGCGAGAAAGAACAGCGCCGTGGCGATGACCGCCGCCGAAATCACCATGGCGCCTGGAGACATCGCCTGCGATTGGAAATGCGCCCGCATCGACCAGACATATTGGCCAAGCATCGCGATGCTGCAGATCGAGACAAGAAGATCGAGGACTGGTTCCATTGTCGGGATTCCGCGCGTGATTGCCATGGAGCCAGCGATCGTGCCGGCTATCTCTTTAGAAATCCTTTCTTAACCACATGTTTAAAGAACATATAGAGCCAGCGATGCGATGTTGGCGGTCAGGCAAATCTCAAGGTCTAATCCAGCATGAGCATCACTCACCGCACCATCCGCACGCCGCAGGCCGACTTGCGCCTCAGCCAGTCGTCTGGGTCCGGCATGCCCATCGTCATGATCCATGGGTCGGGCAGTTCGCGCGCCGTGTTTGCCCGTCAGTTCGATAGCCCGCTTGCCGACGGCCATCGGCTGATCGCCTTCGACCTTCCCGGCCACGGCGAGTCCTCCGATGCCCGCGACCCGGCGACCGCCTATACGATTACCGGCCTTGCCCAGACCACAGCCCGGCTTCTCGACGCTTTGGGCATCGGCCACGCCATCATCTTCGGCTGGTCGCTCGGCGGCCATGTGGCGGTCGAACTGGCCAGCTTTCACCATGCGGTCAGCGGCCTGGTGCTGACCGGAGCGCCGCCGGTGTCGCGGGGGCCGCTTGGCATGCTGCGCGGCTTTCACGCCAACTGGGACATGCTGCTGGCCTCCAAGAAGGTCTACTCCGAACGCGACATCGAGCGCTTCGAGGCGCTTTGCTTCGGCGATACCGCCAGTCCGTCTTTCCGCGAAGCCATAAGGCGCACCGACGGCAGGCTTCGCGCCGGCGTGGCGCGCAGCATGTTTGCCGGCAAGGGCGCCGACCAGAAACAGGTGGTCGAGCACGCCCCGTTCCCGGTTGCGGTGATCAATGGAGAGCATGATCCGCTGGTGCGGCTGAGTTACTTCGAGACGGTGGCCTATGGCTTGCTGTGGGAACAATGCCATGTCATATCAGGCGCCGGCCATGCACCGTTCTGGGAACGCCCAGACCTGTTCAACCCGTTGCTGTCGCGCTACGCCGAGATGGTGGTGAAGCAGAGTGCAGCCGCCACGCCCACGCGCCGCACCCAGGCAATTTGAAATCGCCGGACGGTTCTGATCCCGGGGTCTTGCCTCGGCCGCCTGACGGCGCACCGGATTCCTATTTTCCTTGCCCTGCCGGCTAACCCGTGGGACGATGGGCTTGGGCAGGTGGCTAAGAGAAACAACCCCGCCCCGCGACGGTCGAACAGGCCGGCCGCCGCTCACGACAGGGTGCGATCGGCGCAAAACCGTTTCCACTTTTGCTGATCGCACTCCAAGGGCCAAGCCTGAGTGGAGGTCAGCCATGGGTACTCGCGCCGGAGGACGACGCACGGGACCGAAATGCATTGCCATAGTCGGTCCCTTTGCAAGCGGTAAGACGACACTTCTCGAAGCCATCCTCGCCCGTACGGGCGCCATCCCCCGCCAAAATCCCGTTTCATCGGGAAGCACCGTTTCCGATCATTCGCCCGAGGCGCGGGCGCACGCCATGAGCGTCGAGGCGACCTTTGCCACCACCGAATTCATGGGCGAGCAGATCACCTTCGTCGACTGTCCCGGATCGATCGAATTCTCCTTCGAGGCCGAGCCGGTGCTGGCAGCCTGCGATCTCGCGGTGGTCGTCGCCGAGGCCGACGAGAAGAAGATCCCAGCCTTGCAGCTCATCATGCGCAAGCTCGACGATCTCGGCGTGCCGCGCATCCTGTTCCTCAACAAGGTCGACAAGGCAATCGCCGGCGTACGCGATACGCTGAAGATGCTGCAGCCGACGAGCGCGGCGCCGCTGTTGCTGCGCCAGATTCCGCTGCGCAAGGACAATGTGGTGATCGGTTCGATCGACCTGGCGCTGGAGCGCGCCTACATCTACCGCGAATATGCCGAAAGCCAGGTTGCCGAAATTCCAACTGACGACAAGGCGCGCGAACTGGAGGCTCGCTTCTCCATGCTGGAGACGCTTGCCGACCATGACGACCAGTTGATGGAGCAGTTGCTGGAGGAGATCGAGCCGCCGAAAGACGCGGTTTTCGACGATCTGTCCGCCGACCTGCGCGCCGGCGCCATAACGCCGGTGCTGATCGGCACCGCCGAAAAAGGCAACGGCGTGCTGCGCCTTTTGAAGGCGATCCGCCATGACGCACCGGATGTCGAGGCAACGCGCAAACGGCTCGGCGTCCCCGACGGCAATCACACCGTGGTCCAGGTGATGAAGACCATCCACACCGCGCATGGCGGCAAGCTGTCCGTGTCGCGCGTGCTCTCCGGCCAGATCGCCGATGCCGCCGAACTCTATTTGTCGAATGGCGAGACGGCGAAGGTCTCCGGCATCTACAAGATGCTCGGCAAGGACCAGTCCAAGGTCACCGCTGCCAAGGCCGGCGACACGGTGGCGTTGGGCAAGCTGGACGAGGTCAAGACCGGCCAGACGTTGAGCTCCACGAAGGGCGGTATCAAGCCGCTGGTCACGCTGACGCCGCCGCAGCCGGTCTTTGCCTTTGCGCTACGGCCGAAGGAGCGCAAGGACGAGGTCAAGATGTCGGCGGCCATCCAGCGCCTGGCCGAGGAAGATCCCTCGCTCACCTTGCGCCACAATCAGGACTCGGCCGAGACCGTGCTGTCCGGCCATGGCGAGATGCATCTGCGGGTCGTGCGCGAGCGGCTGGAAGGCAAGAATCAGATTCCGGTCGAAGGCCATGCGCCTGCCGTCCCCTATCGCGAGACGATCCGAAAGACGGTGCAGCAGCGCGGCCGCCACAAGAAGCAGTCCGGCGGCCATGGCCAGTTCGGCGATGTGGTGATCGAGATCAAGCCGCTGCCGCGCGGCTCCGGCTTTCAGTTCTCGGACACCATCACCGGCGGCGTCGTGCCCAAGACCTACATCCAGTCGGTCGAAACCGGCGTGCGCGATTATCTGAAATCCGGCCCGCTCGGCTTCCCTGTGGTCGATGTCGCCGTCAACCTCTCCGACGGCTCCTACCACGCCGTCGATTCCTCCGACATGGCTTTCCAGATGGCGGCCAAGCTGGCCATGAAGGAAGGCATGGCGGCCTGCTCGCCGGTGCTGCTCGAGCCGGTCATGAAGGTCGAGATCGTCACGCCGTCCGAAGCCACTTCGAAGATCATCGCGCTGATCCCGCAACGGCGCGGGCAGATCCTTGGCTACGACGCGCGGCCTGACTGGCCGGGATGGGATGTCGTGGAGGCGACCATGCCGCAGGCCGAGATCGGCGACCTGATCATCGAACTGCGCTCGGCGACCTCCGGCGTCGCCAGCTATCGTTGCGCCTTCGATCACATGGCCGAGCTGACCGGACGGTTGGCCGACGAGGCGATGAACGCCAACGGCAAGGCTGCCTGACAGGCCGAAGGATGATCCGCACAAAAAACGGCGCCCGGATGCCCCGGACGCCGCTCTTATTGCGGACCGTCTTCTTGGGAGGAAAACGGCAGGTCCGCCGCACGTACCCGCCGCGCCATACGGCACTGGCAGACGAATAGGTTCGGACGCGGTAGCCGCCTGAGCCCGGATCTTCCGAGTGATGCCCCCATCTCCCGGTCGAACCACACCGCGTCCTATGATCTGCTTAAACGATGAATCGCGCCTGCGGCATGTTACCTGAGGTTACATGTCACTGTTACGCGGCGATTTTGCTCGATTTTTCGCTGGCTACGGCAGGCCCGGAAACAAAAAAGCCGGATCAATGAAGATCCGGCTGAGTTTGATTGGAAGTGCCTGTTAAGGCTAACCTCCAGAGGGGAACACTCGAGGGCGCTAATGGGAGGAGAACGCGCCCAAGAGATGATCTATATATGTGCTGTTCATGCCCAAGAAACAAGCATCTATTTTGCAACACACGCATGCAAAAAGGTACAGGCTGTGGTCTAACCCATGTCTAGGGGCCATAGGACCACGAAAAGTTGCCAAATGAATGGCGCGACCGTGCTGTTGCCTTCGCAGAACCGCAAGTCGGGCTGATTCTCGCGCTCGCGGGCAAATAGCCGAATGACGTTGAATCGGGCAGCAGGCGTTTATTTTTGCGGCAGCGGGATGGGAAGGGTCGGCCGGAAGAAGGGAGACCTGACATGCGGACACCCCAGGCGGTCGCCGGCAGCGCGGTCTTCTTCATCGCCGCACCTTGTGTCGTCGCCGGGCTGGTGCCCTGGCTGCTCACGGACCGCTACCGTCTGCCGCTGTCGACGGTGCCCGGCTTCGTGCCGGCCGGCTCCATCCTGATCGTCGCGGCCGCCGCCCTGCTCGTTCACTCCTTCGCCCGCTTCGCGCTCGAAGGCCTCGGCACGCCGGCGCCCGTAGCGCCGACCGAGAGACTGGTGATCGGCGGCGTCTACCGCCATGTCCGCAACCCGATGTATGTCGCAGTACTGTCGATCATCCTGGGCCAGGCGTTGCTGTTTTCAAGCTGGAGCGTCGCTGCCTATGCCGCCATCGGCGCGATCGTCATGGGCTCTTTCGTCAGGTTCTATGAGGAGCCGACGCTCGCCCGCCGCTACGGCGGCGAATACGAGACCTACCGCCGCAATGTTCCCGGCTGGCTGCCACGGCTGACGCCGTGGCGGGGTGACCAGCACCTCCCAAGGGCATGTTTAAAATGACCAGCTGCGCGCCTTGGCGATGATGAAGTCGCGGAAGACGTGCAGCTTGGCCTGGTTCTTCATCGCATCGGGATAGGCGAAATAGGTGTCGAAGGACGGCACCTCGGTCTCCGGCAAAAGCTGCACCAGATCCGATTCCTTGGAGATCACGTAGTCGGGCAGCATGGCGATGCCGGCGCCGCCCTGCACGGCGCGCTTGATCGACAAGATGTCGTTGATCTGCAGCGTCGGCACCCTTTGCCCACCGTCGAAATCGCCGATCGTTTCCAGCCAGTTCAGCTCCGACAGATGTGACGGCACCGGCACGCCGAAGGTGACGATGCGATGGTTCTTCAGATCGGCGACCGAGGTCGGCTTGCCGTGCTTGCCAACATAGGACGGCGAGGCATAGAGGTGGAAATGCACGGTGAACAGGCGGCGCTGGATAAGGTCGGGCTGCTGCGGCTGGCGCAGCCGTATCGCGCAGTCGGCCTGGCGCATGGTGAGGTCGAGTTCCTCATTGGCCAGGATCAGCTGCAGGCTGATTTCCGGATAGAGCTCGATGAATTCCTGCACCCGCTCGGTCAGCCAGCCCGCACCAAGCCCGACCGTGGTCGTTACCCTCAGCACGCCTGAGGGACGGTCCTTGGCCTCGGTCAGCTTCGACTTGATGGTCTCCAGCTTCATCAGCACGTCATGCGCCGTGCGGAACAGCATTTCGCCCTGCTCGGTCAGCACCAGGCCGCGGGCATGGCGATTGAACAGCGGCACCCCGACATCATGCTCGAGCGCGCTGACCTGGCGTGAAATCGCCGATTGCGACAGGTGCAAAGTCTCGGCGGCATGGGTAAACGACCCAGCCTCCGCCGCTGCGTGAAACACGCGAAGCTTGTCCCAGTCCAACGCCATTGAATTCCCCTCGTTCTGTTCTTGGCGTCTGAATGAAAAATCAGGCTTTTGAACGGCTTGCGACGCCGTCTTGATAGATTTTATTCCGCCGCTTCGCGGTGCACCTCGATGCCGGCCAGGTATTTTTCCGCCTCGAGCGCGGCCATGCAGCCGAGCCCGGCGGCGGTCACCGCCTGACGGTAGATGTCGTCGGTTACGTCACCGGCGGCGAACACGCCGGGCACATCGGTGCGGGTCGAATTCGGCGCCGTCCACAGATAGCCGTTCGGCTTCTGCTTCAGCTTGCCGGCAAACAATTCCACCGCCGGCGCATGGCCGATCGCCACGAACACGCCGTCCACCTGGAGATGGGTGACCTCGCCGGTCACCGCATTTCTGAGCTTCAGCCCTTCAACCGAAGGCGGCAGCGGCGTCTTGCCAGGCCGGCCGGTGATCTCGTCGACGATCGTGTCCCAGATGACTCGGACATTGTCCTTTTTCAGCAGCCGCTCACGCAGGATGCGCTCGGCGCGGAAATCGTTGCGCCGGTGGATGACGGTCACGCTCTTCGCCAGATTGGAGAGATAGAGCGCCTCCTCTACCGCCGAATTGCCGCCGCCGATGACAGCGACATCCTTGCCGCGATAGAAAAAACCATCGCAGGTGGCGCAGGCCGACACGCCGAAGCCCATGAAGGTCTGTTCGGTGGGGATGCCCAGCCATTTCGCCTGTGCGCCGGTGGCAATGATCAGCGCGTCGGCCGTGTAGGTGGTGCCGGAATCGCCCGTGGCGCGGAACGGCCGCACATTGAGGTCAACCTCGGTGATGATGTCGTTGATGATATCGGTGCCGACATGCTCGGCCTGCTTCAGCATCTGCTCCATCAGCCACGGGCCCTGGATCGGATCGGCGAAGCCTGGATAGTTTTCGACATCGGTGGTGATCATCAGCTGCCCGCCCTGTTGCAAGCCTGCTACGAGCATCGGCTTGAGCATGGCGCGCGCGGCGTAGACTGCGGCGGTATAGCCGGCCGGGCCGGAACCGATGATAAGGACAGACGCGTGCTTGGTGGTCATCTAAAGCCTCTGCGGGGCAGACAATCGAGTGTGCCTTGGAAAACGACGTGAAATGTTGCTGGTAATGTAAGGGTTGCCAACCACACCAGCAAGACGATCAGGCCGTCGTCCCCGGAAAGCTTCGGCCTACAGGCTTATTCGCGCAATGGCCGCTTTCGTTACGGTGCGAAATCGCCCGACCACGGGCTGGCATCGACACAAAAGTCGTTTAAGGACGAGAGTGCGAAAGATTCTTGCGCTAAGCCGAGACCGCCATGCCCCTGAAAGCCGACCTCGACGCCATCGACTGGAAGATTCTGCGCGAGCTTCAGGCCGACGGGCGCATGACCAATGTCGAACTGTCGAGCCGTGTCGGCATTTCCGCCCCGCCCTGCCTGCGCCGTGTCCGGCGGCTGGAGGAAACCGGCATCATCAGAGGCTATCGCGCCTTGCTCAACGCGCCGGCGCTCGGCATGGATGTCGTCGCCTTCTGCCTGATCGGCCTGCATCACCAAGCCGACGCGGAGCTCAAAGCTTTCGCCGAGCGCACTCGCGGCTGGCCGATCGTGCGCGACGCCTGGATGGTCTCGGGCGAATCCGACTTCCTGCTGCATTGCGTGGCGAGCGATCTCGGCACGTTCCAGACCTTCGTCATTGAAGAACTGGCCTCGGCCCCCAATGTCGACACGGTGCGCACCGCGCTGACCATCCGCCGCGTCAAGGACGAAGGGCTGGTGGCGTTCAGCGCATGAGCTGGACCATTCATCGCTTGCGGCTTCGCGACCAAGGATTGTCTGGCTTTCCATTCCAAATTCATATGATCGATAATCTTGCCCATGATGTCGGCGCCGCTTATGCCGAACGTATGAGCAATATCTACGCGACACTGCTTAGGATGGCGACAGCTTGAAGCGCATTGGATCCCGGATACTGGCTGCCTGTATAATAATACCAGTCGTTGCGCTGTGCGCCTTAATAACTGGCATTTTCATGGCCAATAATTGGCATCCACCTGGGATGTTCTCGCAACTGTTCGCGAGCGGAAATCCGAACCAGATGGCGCCGGACGCAGCTATCACCGAGGTTCTCCAAAGTACGTTTCCTTCGGGAACCGCCGTAGCAGATCTGAAGTCTTCATTGTCCAAAGAGGGGTTTCAAGACGTTCCACCGCCACCATCCGATTGTATTTCCGCTGACAAGGAAGGAGAGATGCCCCCGCGAAAAATCTTCACCCCCTGTTATGACACAAGAAATCACATGGAATACAATTGGACGATTGGATTGGTATGCGCAGGGCACATCTACGTCAAATGGACACCCGGCAAGGACGACAAAATTATCAGTGTTGAAGGGTACGGTGGCACTGGCTGTCTTTAGCGCCGAGCGAGATTAACGTCGAAGAAGCATCGCGACGCCCGTCAAGACACACCCCAATAGATACGCGGCCACCTCTCCAAAAACCGGCAAAAGAATGAAGCCGTCGCCAGGGCCGGGGCTCTCACCAGGGGACATCTCCGGCAAAGCTAAAAAGCGGCAACCATTTGAGACGGAAAATGTTTTTTGACGCGAGAAACGCCGCGCGGATCACAATTATGTTGACGACGAATATGAGCCAGAAAGCGAATTCTGGCGCCGAAATCGTAGGGTATTCCGGGTCAGATTGCGTGAACATGAGCAGCCAAGGTTGAATATGCCATCCGGTTTCAGCTACGGAATCGGGAGTACTTTGACCCACCCTGCCAAGGGCAGGATCTGCTACCTGCGCTCCACCGTGAGAACAACAGGCAATCCCCAGGGCACATCTAGCGGTGCTTGAAGCAGTGAGACGTCGCCATCCGCGACCTGGGCTTCCCACTTGGCATAGTGTTTCAACCGGTAGTTCCCGGAGCGGACGCTGAGGCAGGCAACAGGCCCGCCATCGAGGTTTAGCGCCGTCTTGAGATCGAGGTCGGTCTGCAACAGGAAGTTTGCTAGCCGGTCCAGCGAGAAGAAAGCGTCCTTGGTTGAACCGACGATGATCCAGCCCTGACGATCTTCCGCGATAAAGGTGCGGTTGGCCAACCAGTTGCTCTTGGCGCGTACATTGTTGCGGCCGTCCTCACCGACAAGCAATGGATAGGAAACCATAGCGTTTTCGGCATTCTCCGTGACTGCGCGCCAGTCACGTGAATTGAGATCGACCACATGCGTGCCGGAGGCATTCACGAACCAGGCGCCGGCCTTCGCATCGTATTCATCCGGCCCGAGCCTCGCACCCATGCTGACAAAGGGCGTGTCGGCTTCGCCCTTCAGTCCGAAATAGCTGCCATTGACGATCAGAACGGTGCCGCCTGTGCCTTGTGGATTGAGTGCCGCTTCCCACTGGTCGATGTCCTTGGCACCACTGGGCTCGTTACGGGCAACGAAACGGAATTTGGCTGGATCGAAACGGTTGAGATAGAGCCGGTCAATTTCACGGTCGCCCGCCATGACGGGGATTTCTCTGACCTGGAATCCAGGCTCGGTTTCATTCCATGAGCTGGCTCCAGCAGTCACATCAGGAATTTCCGATTTCAACGCAAGCTGCATGGCAGGCGAGAGACGCGCATCGTCGGGTGCAACGGCGATCCAGTAGCTTCCGCCGCGGCGAAGAAGTGCATTGAGCCCGTACACGCCGTGTTTTTGCCAGACATACCCCACGGCTGAAAGCACAGCCAATATCAACAAGACAACGGCAACAGAGATTGCTTTCTTCAATGAATTCCCCTCGTTCTTCGATGGAATGACATCTGCAAATTTCTTGCTTGAATGATGTCTGATCTCTGCAGTTTTTCCGCAAAAGAGCGTGGTGCTTTCCTGGGGAATAGCGTCAAAGCAAAGAAATGTATCGGCTCGCCGTTTCTGCGAAACGGTGAAACGCTCAAGCTAACCCATTGAGATTGCGATCGCAACAGATCCGGAAAGCTAAATCAGTCTCGATCCGAGCGACTCGACAGCCCTCAAAAGCCGTTCCAGATCATCGGGGTTGCGCAGCGGCAGAACCTCGAAGCCCGGCTCATTACTTCCCTCGCCATCCACCAGCCAGCCGCGCGGCAGGCCGGCACGTTGTCCAGCCTGCATATCCGCGGGATTGTCGCCGACGATCAGCGAGCGTTTGAGATCGAGGCCGAGGCACTGCTGGGCCTCGAGCAGCATGCCCGGATTGGGCTTGCGCATCGGGTGGTCGGCGACCGCCAGTGGCCCGCTGCCCGCCTCGTGGTAGGCGCAGGCCAGAACCATGTCGACGAAGGCATCGCCGGTGGCAAGCAGCTCGAGAACCCGGCCGTTGACCGCGGCAAATTCCTTCCAGCCGAAATAGCCGCGCGCGATGCCGGACTGGTTGGTGACGATGACCACCGGGATGTTGCCCCGGTTGGCGGCCGCGATGACCGGCACGATGCCGTCGCGCAGCACCATTTTGGCGGGATCGTCGGGATAACCCGTATCGACATTGATGGTGCCGTCGCGGTCGAAGAACAGCGCCGGCGTCCCAGCGAGAAAGGACTGCAAACCCACCCGCTCGACCCACAGGCCGGGTTCAGCCAGCGGGTATGGGCCGTAGGCCCCGGTGTCAGCCATTCGACAGACGGTCTTCCACCACCTCGCAGAGATAGTGGTAGAGGCAGAGATGTCCCTGCTGGATGATCGGCGTCGAGGTCGAGGGCACGTTGAGCAGTATGTCGGTGAGCGGCTTGAGTTTGCCGCCGCCGTCGCCGGTGAGGCTGACCACCGTCATGCCCATCATGCGCGCCCGTTCGGCGGCAGCCAGAATGCTCGGCGAATTGCCGCTGGTCGAGATCGCCAGAAGCACGCCGCCGGCCGCGCCATGCGCTTCGACCTGGCGCGAAAACACGGTGTCGAAGCCATAGTCATTGCCCCAGGCGGTCAGCATGCCCGCGTTGGCCGGCAGCGCAATCACATTGTAGGCCTTGCGCTCCTTAAGGAAGCGGCCGACCAGTTCGGTGGCAATGTGGATGGCGTCGCTGGCCGAGCCGCCATTGCCGCAGACCAGCAGCGCCTTGCCCGAGGAAAGCGCGGCGACGACCGCACTCACAGCACGTTCCATCTCGGCGGTCAGGTCACGCTCGACTGTCGCGGTGATCGCGGCCGCCGAGCGGACCAGGTAGTCATTCAGTCCGGACATGAAATCCCTCAGTTGGTACCGCCGCCGGCGCGCAATTTGCCGATCGTGCCGGTGGTGCTCTTGCCGGCGACAAGGTCGACCAGGACGACGCGCCCGCCCGCCTTCTGCACCACATCGGCGCCGACAACGGTTTCGACCGTGTAGTCGGCGCCCTTGACCAGAATGTCGGGCAGAAGCGCCTCGATCAGCGCCAGCGGCGTATCCTCTTCGAACACCACGACCGCATCGACCGAGGCCAGGGCGGCGAGCACGCAGGCACGATCATGCTGATCGTTGACCGGGCGCCCGGCGCCTTTCAGCCGACGCACCGAGGCATCGCTGTTGAGGCCGAGCACCAGCCGGTCGCACTGGCTGCGCGCCGCGTGGAGAAGACTGACATGGCCGGCATGCAATATATCGAAGCAGCCATTGGTGAAGCCGACGCTCAGGCCTTCGTCCTTCCACGCCGCCACCATGCGCGCGGCCGATGCGGCATCGAGGATGGCGTCCTTGTGGGCGGTCGGGCCGTGCGAGCGGAACAGCGCGCCAGTGAGTTCCTCCACGGTCAGCCGCGCGGTGCCGCGTTTGCCCACCACCACACCGCCGGCGGCATTGGCGATGGAGGCGGCCATGACGCGATCGGCGCCCGCGGCCAGAGCCAGCGCGAAGCTCGCGATCACCGTATCGCCGGCGCCCGAAACGTCGAACACTTCGCGCGCCTGGGTGGCGATGTGGCGCGCCTCATCCGCGCCGACGACGCTCATGCCCTTTTCGCTGCGGGTGGCGACGACGAACTCGAAGCCATGCGCCGAAATCAGCTGGCGTGCCGCCGCGACGATCTCGTCGTCGGCGAAAACCGGGCGACCGACAGCTTCGCCAAGCTCCTTGCGGTTGGGCGTGATGGCGGTCGCGCCGGCATAGCGCGCATAGTCGCGGCCCTTGGGATCGACCAGCACCGGTTTTCCCGCCTCGCGGCAGATGGCGATCAGGTCGGCGGCGACGCCGTCGAGCAAGATGCCCTTGCCATAGTCGGACAGAATGACGATGTCGGCGCGCGTGAGTGCGGCGCGAAAATGCCGGACCAGGTCCGCCCGTTCCTTGTCGTCGAGCGGCTTGATCTCTTCCTCATCGAAGCGCAGCACCTGCTGATTGAGCGCGCTGAAGCGGCTCTTCGACGACGTCATGCGACCGCGCTCCTGCGCCAGGCCCACCGTGTCGGCGCCGAGTTCGCGCAGCATGCGCACCAGATTGTCGCCGGCCACATCGGTGCCGATCACCGATATGGGAATAGCGCTGGCACCCAGCGAGACGATGTTGGCGACAACGTTGCCTGCGCCGCCCATCGTCGAGGTCTCGCCGCGCCCGTGCAGCACCGGGATCGGCGCTTCCGGCGAGATGCGCTCGATGACGCCGTTGACGAAACGGTCGAGGATGAAGTCGCCGACCACCAGCACGGCAACGTCGCCAAAGCGGGCAATGGCGCGGTGCAAAGGTTCGGGCGAAGGCGGATTGTGCTTGATCATGTCACTGGCAATGCGAGGGAAAGGCCGACCTCAATCACGCTGAAAATTGTCAATTTACGGGCCGGATCGTTCATGGCGAAGCCGATATACCGCAAATCCGCGCAGCGCAACGTCAGGGCGGCCGTCAGCTCTTCTGCAACGCGACGTGGACGCCCAGTCCGACCAGCACCGCCCCGCCCGCCCGCTGCATGATGCGCTGCGCACGGCTGGAGCGCTTCAGCCGGGCGATCACCATGCCTGCCAGCAACACGCAGACAATATCTGCCGAAGAGAACATTAAATTGACGATGGTGCCCAGCACGACGAATTGCAGCCACACCGGGAACCCCGCCGAGGCATCGATGAACTGTGGCAGGAACGCCATGAAGAAGATCGCCGTCTTCGGATTGAGCACTTCGACGGTGATGCTCTCGAAAAATGCCCGGCGCGCCGATTTGCGCTCGATCGCCGGCAGCGCCGTGTCACCGTCCCCGCGCTTGCGGAACAAGGACACGCCAAGCCAGATCAGATAGAGCGCGCCGATGAGCTTGACCGCCATGTAGAGCGGCGGCACCGCATGGAAGAGCACCGACAGCCCGGCGGCAGCCGCAAAGACATGGAAATAACCGCCAAGATGGATGCCAAGTGCCGCCGTCAGCCCCGACCAGCGCCCGCGCGCCATGGTCTGCGCGGCGGCATAGAGCATCGCCGGTCCTGGAATATAGGCAAAGATCGCCGTGGTGGCGAAAAACGCAATGAGCAGTTCGGTCGACGGCATTTTTTGTCCCCTAGCTTGCGGGCCTCGAATAAAGCGGGCCGCTTCGCGGTCTCACTGTGGCGTCGTGGTGCTTCATCGACAGTACGCTTGGCCTCCCTTATAAGGACCGGAATCGCAAGCAACCAGAGGCATTCATGATCATCGTCACGGGCGGGGCCGGCATGATCGGCTCCAACATCGTCGCCGCACTCAATGCCGAAGGCCATGATGACATCCTCGTCGTCGACGACCTCACCGACGGCCACAAGATCGCCAACCTGGCCGATTTGCAGATAGCCGACTATCTCGACAAGGACGAATTCTTGGCCACCTTGGAAGCCGGCGACCTAGGCCGCGTCGAGGCCGTCTTCCACCAGGGCGCCTGCTCGACCACCACGGAATGGAACGGCAAGTTCATGATGGACGTGAACTACGCCTTCTCAAAGCGCTTGCTGCATGGCTGTCTTTCGCTGCGCATACCGTTCCTCTATGCCTCCTCGGCTTCCGTCTACGGCGGCGGTTCGGAGTTTCGCGAGGACTCCGCACTTGAGCGGCCGCTCAACGTCTACGCCTATTCGAAGAAACTATTCGACGACTATGTCAGGCGCACTGTGTTCGACACCGATCATTCGCAGGTCGCCGGTCTGCGCTACTTCAACGTCTATGGCCCGCGCGAGGCGCACAAGGGCGCCATGGCCTCGGTCGCCTTCCATCTGTTCAATCAGGTCGGGCGCGGCGAAAACCCAAAGCTGTTCGGCGCCCATGACGGCTTCGGCCCCGGCGAACAAAGCCGCGACTTCATTCATGTCGGCGATGTCGCCGACGTCAATCTGTGGCTGTGGAAGCGCGGCTCGAGCGGCATCTTCAACTGCGGCACCGGCCGCGCCCAGCCGTTCCGCGCCGTTGCCGAGACCGTGATCGATACGCTGGGCAAGGGCGAGATCGAGTTCATTGAATTCCCCGATCACCTCAAGGGCAGCTACCAGAGTTTTACCCAGGCTGATATGTCCCGTTTGCGTGCAGCCGGCTATAACGGGCAATTCCGCACAGTGGAAACCGGCGTCAGAGACTATGTCGAATGGCTGAAAGCCCAACGATCCTCGTGATCGGCCCACGCTGGGTGGGCGATATGGTCATGGCGCAGTGCCTGTTTTCAGCGTTGAAGGAGCTCCATCCCAACGCCGCCATCGACGTGCTTGCCCCGGCCTGGGCGACCCCGCTGGTCAAGCGCATGCCCGAGATTCGCCAGCAGATCGATTTCCCGCTGCAACCCGGCGCGCTCGAATTCATCATTCGCCGCCGCTTCGGCCGCCTGCTGCGCGGCCGCTACGACATGGCCTACGTCCTGCCGGGCAGTTGGAAATCGGCGCTGATCCCGTTCTTTGCCCGCATTCCGCGCCGTTTCGGCAATCTCCGGGAAATGCGCTACGGCCTGCTGACCGACATCGTGCCGCTGCCCGATGCCGTCAAACGGCGCACCGCGCAGGCCTATTTCGGTCTTGCCCAGGGTGGCCATTTCCGGGCGCCGCACCTGACCGTCGATGGCGGCAATCAGAAAGAGTTGCTCGCCCGCTTCGACCTGCAGCCGGGAAAATTCGTCGCCATGATGCCCGGCGCCGAATTCGGTCCGGCCAAACGCTGGCCTAGCGAAAGCTATGCCGGCCTCGCCGGAGAGATGATGGCGAAAGGATTCGAGGTCGCGTTGTTCGGCTCGAAGAACGATCGCGACGTCACCGCCGAGATCGCAGCACTCGCGCCCGGTGTCGTCGATCTGGCAGGAAAGACGCGGCTGGAGGACGCCATCGACCTGATCGCCGCGGCCAGGCTGGCGGTGTCCAACGACAGCGGGCTGATGCATGTCGCGGCCGCCGTCGGCACACCGGTCGTTGCCGTCTACGGTTCGACCTCGCCGGAAAACACGCCGCCGTTGGCTGAACAGCGCGAACTGATCTGGTTGCATCTGTCCTGTTCGCCCTGCCACCGGAAGATCTGCCCGCTCGGCCACCTCAACTGCCTGAAGACGCTGGACGTTGCCCAAGTGGCAGCGGCGGCGGACAGGTTGCTGGAACTCCCGGCCGCCGCATGAAGGTTTTGATCGTCAAGACCTCCTCGATGGGCGACGTCACCCACACCTTCCCCGCCGTCGAAGATGCACGCCGCAAGCGCCCCGATATCGCCTTCGACTGGTGCGTCGAAGAAGCCTTTGCCGCCATCGTCGCGCTGCATCCGGCGATAGCAAAGATCCATACCGTCGCCATCCGGCGCTGGCGCAAGCATCTGTTCAACGCCGGCACATGGCGGGAGGCGACAAGCTTGCGCCGCGCTCTGCAAGCAGGCGAGTACGACCTCGTCATCGATGCTCAGGGGCTGCTGAAATCGGCCCTGGTGGCGAAACAGGCAGCGGCACCAATCGCAGGTTTCGACCGCGCGAGCGCGCGGGAGCCCTCGGCAACGTTGTTTTACCAGCGCAAATACGCCGTGCCGCGCAACCTGCACGCCATCGAACGCACGCGCCGGCTGTTCGGGCTGGCGCTCGGCTACGAGCCCGACCTTTCGACCCTGGCATCCGGGATTGTGCCGCCTCCGGGCCACCTGGCCGGCATCGACGGCAAGACGGCCTTCCTGCTGCACGGCACCAGCCGCGAAGACAAGAAATGGCCCGCCGAAGACTGGATCGAAACCGCTCGCCTGCTGGTTGGTACCGGAATGACGCCGGTCACCACCTGGTCGAACGAGCGTGAGAAGGCGGTCGCCGAGGCAATCGCGAAAGCCGTGCCGTCAACGATCGTGGTGCCGAGATCGCCGCTGGCAGACATTGCCGCGATCCTTGGCCGCTCGACGCTGGTTATCGGCGCCGACACCGGTCTGACCCACCTCGCCAGCGCCTTCGGCCTGCCGACGGTCGCGGTGTTCCTTGCGACCGAGCCGGGTTTGACCGGCCCGCGCGGGCAATATGCCTCAACGTTGCTGGCCGCATCGGGGGAGCGCCTAACGCCGGCGAAGGTGGTGGCGGAAGCTGACAAGCAGCTGGCGCTCAAATCACGAGCACCAGCCTAGAGCCTTTCAGAAGTATCTGAGGTGCTAGATAAATTGCACCTGGACGATCTCATAACCCCTGGCGCCGCCAGGCGCGTTGACCTCGATGGCGTCGCCGACTTCCTTGCCGATCAGCGCGCGCGCGATCGGCGATGAGATCGAGATACGGCCCGATTTCACGTCCGCTTCCTGGTCGCCGACAATCTGGTAGGTCTTCTTTTCCTCGGTGTCCTCGTCGACCAGCACCACCGTGGCGCCGAACTTGACCTTGTCGCCGCTAAGCTTGGTGACGTCGATCACCTCGGCCCGAGCAATATAGTCTTCCAGTTCGTTGACACGGCCCTCATTGAGGCTCTGCGCCTCTTTGGCGGCATGATATTCGGCATTTTCGGACAGGTCGCCATGCGAGCGCGCTTCGGAGATCGCCTCGATGATGCGCGGCCGCTCCTCCTGCTGGCGCCAACGCAGCTCTTCCTTCAATGACGCGAACCCCTCGCCTGTCATCGGGACCTTGTTCATGATGCCTGACCTTTCCTGCCGCCACCCCCGCATTTCGGGGAAAGCCTTGTCGATGGTATAAAAAGAAAACGGGTCCGGCAGCCTCGGGCTAACGGAACCGTTTCACCGCAATTTTCCCCAATATAGCGATCCTCGCGCGTTTTTCACGCTGAAAAAGCAGGCTCTTTGAAAAATCATGAGCCGACTTGCGCAATTGCCGTCACGGCATGTGCAGCGTGTTGCAGCTGCGACAACAAAAACCGGCTGCGATTGCTCGCAGCCGGCCCAGAGAAGCCGTTGGGGTGGGGTCAGCTTCTCATGAAATGGTAGATCTGTTCGGCCAGCATGCCGTATTCGCGGGAACCTTTGCCGGTCCGCTTCTCGATCTCGGCCAGCTGCTCCTGGGCGCCGGCCAGGTCGCCGATCTGCAGATGGGCCTCGCCGAGATATTCGCGCACCAGCGTGTAATCCGGGTTGATGCGCAGCGCTTCCTCGTAATAGCCGAGGCCGACGGTGACACGGCCGGAATGGCGATGCGAATAGCCGAGATAGTTGAGGATGCGCGGATCCTGCTTGTTGGCGGCAAGGCTGAGCACGGCGATCGCCTCGTCATAACGCCCGGCCATGGCCAGGTCGTGACCAGCATCGTAGATGTTGTCGTCGTCCAGCATGCCGTACTTCGGCGCGACGCATTTCTGCTTTTTCTTGTCCCAGACCTGCCCCTTCTTGCACTGGGTGGTGGTTTCGGTACCACCGCCACCGCCGCCGGCCGCAAACACCGGAACCGCAAAGAACTGCAGCGCGACAAGCGCCGCAGCCGCCTGGATCAACACTCTTTTATGCATCGGAGCCTCCTTGAGGGATAGTGACAAGCTTGAGGGAAAATGACGATAATGAAAAGCTAACGCCGGGATGCAGACTTTTCATCCCGGAAACCCGCAGCCGCCGAAACTATTTGTGCGGCCGTGCCTGACCTGAATTCGGTCAAAGGCGGGAGTCAGGGATCAGAACATGACGTGACGCGCGCTGCAAATCCGCTATCATTCGGGAAACGATCAGCGGGGGTGCCCGAGAGTGCAACAGCGCCGTGAGCGGGAATGGGAGCTATCGATCGGCCCGGACACCGTGCGCCTGTTCATTCTCAAGGCAAAGGGACTGAGTGCTGCCGTCAACGAAGACTATGCCGACGGTGCCGAGCATGAGGTCGAGCTCGATGGTGAATCACATGCCAATCACCACCATGACGGTCTGGCGGAGGAAAGCGCGGAAGACCTCACCGAGGAAGAGCTGCGCGAGCTGATCAACGACCTCAACGTCGACGAAGCGGCCGAGTTGATCGCGCTGGCCTGGGTCGGCCGCGGCGACTATGACGCAGCGGAATGGTCCGATGCGGTTGCCGCCGCGCGCGACCGCGCCAACAAGCGCACGGCGAAATACCTGCTCGGCATGCCGCTTTTGGCCGACTGGCTGGAAGAAGGGCTGGAAGCGATTGGCGCGTAACGGCGTGGTTACCGTTCGTGATGGGCCGCAGGCAACCTCCGGGAGCTCGCGCCGTTGAGGACGATGGGGTCTGTTGTACTTTCCCGAACATGCAGGGTTGCACTGGTCATGGTCGTCACGGCTCTGCTGCTGGCGCCCCTGCTGACGCAAGCTGACGCCAAACAGCGCAAAAAGCATTACACGCCGCTGTCACAGCGGTTGGAGCAGCTGTTTTCACCGCGGGTCGACTCGCATCCTAAGCCGCGCAGCAAACACCGCCAGAAGCCCAGGCCACAGCGGCACATCACGCCAAAGCAGGTGGAACAAAAGACCCCGGATAAAGAGCCCTCGCCCGCCGATGTTCCGGTGCAGCCCTCGCGCGTTGTCCCGCTGCCCGAGGCGCGTCCTTCAGAGGCGCCGAAGACCGGCGCGGCACCGATCGAAAAGCAAAAGGCCGAAGGTCCGAACCCCCTTGGCGCGCCCAACCGGTCCAATGACGATCGATTCAACGAAGAAAAGTCCCGTTTTAGAAAGCAGGCGCGGCCCGGACCGTCAGCCCCGAAGCCGTCGACCGATAAGCAAAGCGAGCCCGAGCCGCCGGCCGCGGTGCCGATTCCGACACAAAAGCCAGACACTCCGGAACCTGAAGCTCAGCCGCCGGCCGTTGCTCCGCAGCCACCTGAAAAACCCGATGCCGGCGACAAGAAGATGCTGCCTGATCCGCGCTCGGCCGATTTGCCCGATGCAAAAATGCCGGCGGCGGAAGTCGCCTGTCGCGAGCGGCTGACGGCCCTTGGTGTCGAATTCGAGGAGCATAAGGCGGAAAGCAATCCCGACATCGGCTGCTCGATCCCCTATCCCCTGGTGCTGAAGTCGCTCGGAAAATCCATCGCCATCGGCCCCGCGACCGAACTCAACTGCCCGATGGCCGAGGCGGCAGCCCGCTTTGCCGCCGAAATCATACAGCCGGCGGCGAAAGCCGAGTTCGGAGCCGACCTGAAATCGATCAACCAGGCATCGGCCTTTGTCTGCCGGCCGCGCAACGGCACGCGCCATCTGTCGGAACATGCCTTCGGCAACGCGCTCGATATTGCCAGCTTCACGTTGTCGGATGGCAGAAAGGTCGAAGTCGGTCCAACGCCGCCCGAGAAGGACGGCAAATTCCTCAATGCGGTGCGCAAGGCCGCCTGCGGACCGTTCAAGACCGTGCTTGGACCGGGCGCGGACCCGGACCATTCCCTGCATTTCCATCTCGATCTCGAACCGCGCCGGAATGGTGGCACTTTCTGCCAGTGATGGCCCTCCAGTGATCGTCATGCCGGTGATGGTCTGGCTGCCGCATTTCGGCCGCAGGCATGAACGGGAACGCTGAGTTTTCCTTTACCCTTGATCGTTAAAATCCCACCGATCAAGGACAGGATTCCGCCCATGGCCGCAATATTTCGCGCCGCGAAGGCAAAAAGCGCAGCGATGCTGGCCGCCGGTCTTGCGCTGGCCGCCGTTTCGGCTTGCAACACTGGCAGCGTGCTGTCGCCGCAGCCGGCCGTCGATGTCGGCTCGCAGACCGCGGCCGTGCCGCAATATGAAGGCATGCAGAAGCTCGTCCCGTCCAATCCCTACATGACTGCCGCCTATCCGCGCATCGACGAGCCGATGTCGGAGTCGGAGCCGCAGCAGATGCCGGCCAGCGAAACCGATTGCCGTGGCGAGCTGAAGCGCCTTCGCGTCGTCTACACCGATGTCCAGCCGATCCGTGAGGGACAGTGCGGCATAGACTGGCCGGTCAAGGTCTCCGCCATCGGCGGCATCCAGATGAAGCCCGCCGCAACATTGACCTGCGACATGGCCGCAAGTTTCGCCGCCTGGACCAGCAACGAACTGGTTCCCTCCGCCCGCTGGCGCTATTTCTCGGGCGTCAAGACCATCCACCAGGGCTCAAGCTATTCCTGCCGCAACATCGCCGGCGAAGGTGTCCTGTCCGAGCACGGCAAGGGCAACGCCCTCGACGTCATGAGCATCGAGCTCAACAACGGCGACGACATCGACGTGCGCAAGCCCGGCCTGTTTGCCTTCCGCACCCGCGGCTTCCTCAACAATGTGCGTGCCGACGGCTGCCAGTATTTCACCACCGTGCTCGGTCCCGGCTACAATTACGATCACCGCAACCATTTCCATTTCGACATCAAGAACCGCAAAAGCGGCTACCGCGCCTGCCGCTAAGGCGTTTCACCGTTCAGAAATCAGTCGGGATTGGCGTTCCTGGTGGAAGCGATGATTTGCTGGGCCACCAGATCCTGGATGCGCCAAAGGTTCCTGTCGCGGATACCGCTCTCTTCCAACTTGCTGACGGTTCGGAACAGGTATTGAGCCGACGAGCCCCAATGCCCGGCAGCCCGCGCCAGCGTGTCGGCAACCTGCTCCAATGGCAGCCGGCCGGCATAGGCCCTGCCGTCTGGCGCGGCGACGAAAGCCAAGGCCCGCAACGGCCCATCCTGGGTCTTGACCTTGATCCAGCATGGCACGTTAGTCGGCGGATTGGCATCGATCTCGCGGCGCATCAACTGGCCAAGTTGCCCGACATGGTCTTCCGCGGGCAGCCGATAGACGATGCCGTTGCAGCTGCCGCCTCGATCGAGCGCCAGCATCAGCGCCGGCAAATCACGGGTTCCGCGCCAACGGGTCAGCGTCAGGCAAAACGAGCGGTGCCATCCTGGCGCCGTGGCCGGGCGCTGCTCGACATGGGCAAATTCGGGGTTCCAGATCAGCGACCCGTAGGCAAAGACCCATAGCGCTTCAGGCCGATGCTCCGACAGAAGTTGCTCGACAAGACTATCGAACTCCGCGTCTGTATGCTCGGTTGTTCCGGGCTCGGGACCCGGATCCGGTTCGACACGCTCGACCCTTGCGACAAGGTCCGCGGTCAATGCCATCGAGCTGCGACCCACCGGCTTCTTACCCATTGCTGCTCACCCCCCGCAAAAACGATGGCCGACGATAGAACGGCTGCTCGCCGCTGGCCATTGATTTCCAGGGTCCGTCAGGCACAGATACCGCACGGATCGAGCCGCTTTCATGAGCCGACGAAGCCTGCAACGACGCGCATTGACCTGGCTCGCCGCTCTTCTGGCGGTCTGGCTGGCCCTCGCCTATGTCGCTGCGCCGGAATTCTGGACGGTTCGCGACCGCGGCTTTCGCACGCAGACTTTCGAGATGGTGACACACACGCCGCAAGGCATTCCGGGCGACCCGATCAATATCGGCCTTGTCGGTACCGAAAAAGAGATGGTCCATGCCTTCGCCATGGCCGGATGGGATACGGCCGATGGCGTGACGCTAAAGACCGCGATCGAAATCGGTGAGAGCGTGCTGTTCGACCATCCCTATCCTGACGCCCCGGTCAGCCGGCTGCTGTTCGAAGGCCGCGCCCAGGATCTCGCCTTCGAAAAGCCGGTCGGCGGCAGCGCCGACCGGCGCCATCATGTCCGCTTCTGGCGCAGCGATGCGACCGGCGACGACGGCCGAACGCTCTGGATGGGCTCGGCCAGCTTCGACCGCGGCGTTGGTCTCAGCCACGATACCGGCGCCATCACCCACCATATCGCCCCTGACATCGACGCCGAGCGCGATCTCGTGATCCACGACCTGTCGGCGGCCGGCATGGTGACCTCGGCGAGCGACATCCCGGGCATCGGCGCCACCAGGACCGGACGCAACGGCGGCGGCGATCCCTATTTCACCGACGGCAAGGCTGTTGTCGGGGTGCTCAGGCAATTCCCCTGAACCACTGTCATTTTCCAAAAATCATCGCGGACTATTTTCCTGCGGCCCGCCGCAATGCTATTGAGCCCTGATGCTATACGTCGAAATCGCCACCGTGGTCGTCCTCATCTGTGTGAACGGCCTTCTGTCGATGTCCGAGCTCGCCATCGTGTCGTCGCGCCCGGCGCGGCTCAAGGCGATGATCGACCGCGGCGTCAATGGCGCCGGGCGTGCGCTGACGCTCGGCTCCAATCCCGGCAAATTCCTGTCGTCAGTGCAGATCGGCATCACTCTGGTCGGCGTGCTGTCGGGCGCCTTCTCCGGCGCCACGCTGGGCGACAGGCTGTCGGTGTACCTGGCCTCGACCGGCATGCGCGAAAACATCGCCGATCCGCTCGGCGTCGGCATTGTCGTTGCGATCATCACCTATTTCTCGCTGATCGTCGGCGAACTGGTGCCCAAGCAGATCGCGCTGCGCGATCCCGAGCGTGTTGCGGCCCGCGCAGCGCCTGCGATGACCATCCTCGCCACCGTCTCGGCGCCGCTGGTGTTCCTGCTCGACATTTCCGGCCGCGCCATATTGTGGTTGCTCGGCCAGCGCGGCGAGAGCGAGGAAAAAGTCACCGACGAAGAGATCAAGATGCTGGTCGCCGAGGCCGAGCACCACGGCACCATCGAATCTGACGAGCGGCGCATGATCGCCGGCGTCATGCGGCTCGGCGATCGCGCCGTGCGCGCCGTGATGACGCCGCGCACCGAGGTCGACTGGATCAATTTGCAGTCCGATGAGGGTGCCATCCGCAAGCTCTTGATGGAGACCCAGCATTCGCGCCTGCCGGCCGGCGACGGCGGCGTCGACGTCATGGTTGGCGTTGTTCAGACGCGCGACGTGCTGGCCGCCCTGCTCGCCGGCCGCGCACTCGATCCGCGCAAGCATGTGCGCGCCGCCCCCATCGTCTACGACCAGGCCGACGCGCTGGATGTGCTGCAGAAGCTGAAGGAATCCGACGTGCCGATGGCGCTGGTGCATGACGAATACGGCCATTTCGAAGGGATCGTCACACCTGCCGACATCCTCGAGGCCATCACCGGCGTCTTCCGGGCCGATACCGACGCCGGCGACGAGGAAAACGCCGTCAAGCGCGAGGACGGCTCATGGCTGCTCGCGGGATACATGCAAGCCGACGAGATGGCTGACGTTCTCGGTATCGACCTGCCGGAAAACCGCGACTACGAGACCGTCGCCGGTTATGTGCTGTCGCACATGCACCATCTGCCGGCGACCGGCGAATGCGTCGACGCGCAAGGCTGGCGTTTCGAGGTCGTCGACCTCGATGGCCGCCGCATCGACAAGCTGATCGCCACCCGGCTGCCCAGCGGCCATCGCGAAGTGGTGCGTTGACGCTCTGCCGTCAAAGCGAATAGCGCCCTCAGACCGCGGCTTCGATCGGTTCGGCAAGCTTCGGATTGGAGCGCGAGGCGATCAGGCAACTGGCCACGATCAGGGCCGCTCCAGCCAGCGTGGTCCAGGTCGCCGCCTCGTCGAAGAACAGCCAGCCAAACACGATCGCCCAGATGAAGGCAGAATACTCCGTCGGGATCAGATATTGCGCTTCGGCCCGCGCGTAGGACCAGCTCATCAGGAACTGCCCGGAGAGCGACAGCGCCGTCACCCCGGCCAGCGGAAGCCAGAGATTGCCCGGCAGGGCAACCGCGAGCCAGGGAGCGGCGGGGAGAAGGACGGCGGCAACGCACAGGTTCTGGAACAGCATGATCTCGACTGGCTTGGCCACCAGCGCCTGCCGCCGCGAGAGGATCAGATTGTAGGCGTAGAACACCGTCGATGCGAGCACCGCCACCGTTCCAAGCAGGGCATCCCCGGTATAATTCCCTTGCCCGAACTGTCCGGCCATGATGATGACGACGCCGGCGATGCCCGCCAGCGACGCCCAGATCGCCTGGCGCTGTATGCGTTCGCCCAAAAGCAGCGCCGCCAGCAGGAGAGCGAACAGCGGCGCGACGAAACTAAGCCCGATCCCATCCGCCAGCGGCAATCTGGCAAGGCCCCAGAAGAACGACAGCAGAACGATGCCCACGACCACGGCGCGCAGCGCGTGTAGCCGCAGCACGGAAGGCGTGGGAAGGGAACGCGGCCCCGCCGCCCAAGCCGTGCCCGCGACCACGCTCGCAAGCATGCTTCGCCATAGCACCGTGTTGTAGACACCGACGGCGATCACCAGGATTTTCATCGCCGCATCCATGGCGGACAGAAGGAAGATCGCAAGTGCACAGACCAGCACCGGGGTCATGGGGGAAACGACGCCTGACAGGCTGGGTGACTTCACGGGGCATGCTCATGTGATGGATCGCAGCCGGATATATCAGGGGAGGACGGCCAGGCCAGATGGCAGGGCCGTGCATATGGCGGTCCAACCGATCTTCGCAGCCCCTCGATTTGAATTCGGTGCGTCGGCAGCGCCTTTCGCTATCGGCCCCAGCCTGCCCTCACCCATGATTGATCCGCTGGAAGAATGGCAAAAGCAGCCAAAGCCTCTATATCGATTGTCATGGATGCATCGAACGAACACGCGCTAAACGACGAGCTTCTCCAAGATATCCAGCGCCTGTCCTTCGAGTATTTTCTCAACGAGGCCAACCCTGCCAACGGCCTGGTCGCCGACCGCAACACGCAGGCGTCGCCTGCCAGCATAGCCGCCGTCGGGCTCGCTTTGTCGTCCTATCCCGTCGGTGTCGAGCGCGGTTTCATGACGCGCGATGCCGCAATCGAGCGGACGCTCGCCACGCTTCGCTTCTTCTGGAACGCCCCGCACGGGCCGGAGCCCGATGCCACCGGCTACAGGGGTTTCTACTATCATTTCCTCGACATGAAGACCGGCCGCCGCGTCTGGAATTGCGAACTGTCCACGATCGATACCGCCCTTTTGCTTGCCGGTGTTCTGGCCGCCGGCGCTTATTTCGACGAGGACGATGAGCTCGAACTGGAAATCCGCCAGCTTGCCGATGCGCTCTACCGCCGTGCCGACTGGCGCTGGGCGCAGAACGGCGGCGCCACCGTCACCCATGGCTGGCGGCCTGGAAAAGGCTTTCTCCGCTACCGCTGGGAAGGATTTGACGAGGCGCTGATCCTGTACGTCCTGGGTCTCGGTTCGCCGACCCACTCGCTAACTCCCGAGAGCTACGCGGCCTGGCTGTCCACTTACAAATGGAAGACCATCTACGGCCGCGAGATGGTCTATGCCGGCCCGCTTTTCATCCACCAGTTCTCGCATATCTGGATCGATTTTCGCGACATCCGCGATGCCTTCATGCGCGATCACGACCGGGACTATTTCGAAAACAGCCGCCAGGCGACGTATCTGCAGCGCGATTACGCAATCCGCAATCCGAGGGGGTTCGCGGGCTATGGCGAGAATTGCTGGGGCGTCACCGCCAGCGACGGCCCAGGTCCGATCGCGCGGCGAGCCGATGGACGCCGCTTCTTCGGTTATCTCGCCCGCGGCGCACCGTTTGGCCCCGATGACGGCACGCTGTCGCCATGGGCGGCAATCGCCTCCTTGCCTTTTGCGCCGGAAATCGTGCTGCCGGCGCTGCGCCATTTCCACGAGATGGACCTGCGCGACGGCAACCCTTACGGCTTCACCGCGAGCTTCAACCCGACGATCGCTGCCGACGACGGTCGCGCCTGCGGTTGGGTATCGCCGGACCATGTCGGCATCAACCAGGGGCCGATCGCCCTGATGATCGAGAACTACCGGTCCGACTTCCTGTGGCGATTGATGCGCCGCGTGCCGGCCATCACCACAGGACTGCGCCGGGCCGGGTTTTCCGGCGGTTGGCTGTGACAGGCGGCGATCCTTCGCGCGGGATCGTCAAGGCATCAGCGCGACCTTGCCGGTCCGACTCCACCATCCGGCCAAGGGAGCCGAGAGCGCCTCTTCACGTGAATGAAAAAGGGCGGCGCAAACGCCGCCCTTTGGAAAAATCATCGATCCTTGGGAGGATAAGGCTCAGGCCGCCTGGGCTTCGCCGGCAATCGCGTCGGCCTGACGCGCTGCCTTGAGCACGCGGGCCCACCAGGCAACATCGTTGACCAGCGCCGTGGCAGCCTGGTTCAGATGCTCGATCTCCTCGAGCTTCTTCTCGCCCTGGCGCACCGCCAGGAAATCGCTCCAGGCAATGTGAACGGCGGATTTGACCGGCGCCATCTGCAATTCGACCGCGGCAAGACGCAAATGTTCGACAGCGCGCGAGCCGCCGACGCTGCCATAGCCGACGAAACCGGCCGGCTTCTTGTTCCATTCATTGGCGGCGTAATCGATGGCGTTCTTCAGCACGGCCGTCGGGCCATGATTGTATTCGGCGGCGGTGAAGATGAAGCCGTCGAATTCGGCGACCTTCTTTTGCCAGCGCTGGGCAACTTCGTTCTGCGACGGCGCCCAGGCGGACGAGGCGACCTCGTCGAAAAAGGGCAGCGGCCAGTCGCGCAGGTCGACGGTCTCGACGTCGATGTCGGCATGAGATTTCGCGATCTTGGCGATCCACTGGGCGGGCACATCGGCGAAACGCGCGGCGCGTGTCGAACCGACGACGATGGCAATTTTGGGCTTGGACATGGGGCTCTCCATATATGCAGAAGCTGGTATCGTCTGGATACCGGCGCTATATGAGATACTGACAAATGGCAGCGCAAGGAGGCACCGTTATGTTACTGAGGCACCCGCACAACACCGAAGACTGCCGAGCCGTCTCGGAAATCCTGCAGCGCGTCGGCGACAAATGGACCGTTCTGGTTGTCGGCAAACTGGGCGCCGGACCGCTGCGTTTCAATGAGTTGCGCGCCGCTGTCGGCGGCATTTCCCAGAAGATGCTGACCACCACCTTGCGCGGTCTTGAGCGCGACGGCTTCGTCACCCGAACCGTGTTCCCGACCATCCCGCCACGCGTCGACTATGAGCTGACGGAGCTCGGCCATGAGCTGCTGGTCCCGGTCGGCGCGCTCGGCGAATGGGCACGCAGGAACACCGTTCGGGTCCAGGCGGCGCGCGAAAGATTCGATGGCGTGCACGCCTGAAAACCGTTGTCCAGCAACGGTTTACGGATTTTGCCGCCGACGACGCGTACCCGGGTTTAACTGGATCCGCCCTTGCATCGTTGGTCACGCCATCGCGACATAGCTGCAGCGTTTCGTTCGCCGGCGCATCATCATTTTGAGGCTGACGAGGTCTTCCGCTGACGGGCCCTCAGGCCTTTGACGCAGGGTTGCTGCAACACATCGCGCCGCACGTCTCTACTCTTGCAGACCGCTGGGCAGTCCGCTCGTTGCCGACGGTCCGGTCGTGCGTGCAGGCAACGCCTGGAAGCTCTTTCCTGATCTCGGTATAAGCGGTCGTGCCAAGCAGGCAGATCACCGCGACAAGGGCCGCCACGAGCCAGCCGTTCAGCATGTGTTGACGCATTGTCTTCCCTCCGCCGCCCGCAGAATCGGATGTGAAGGCAACCGTTGGATGTCGCGCAGCGCATCGCCCGCGCGGGGGATGTTACATAAGCGCAAGCTTGGCAGAATCGACGATGTCAACTTTCGGTTGGAATCGGCTTCGGCTTGCCGTCGCTATCCAGCGCCACCATGACGAAATCGGCGTGGGTGACCTTCTCCATCAGGTCGGAGAGGTAGCGCTGCGCCCACGCCTCGACCTTGAGCGTCATGGAGGTGCGGCCGACGCGCTCGACATGGGTGTAGATGCACAGCGTGTCGCCGATCTTCATCGCTTTGGCGAAGGACATTTCCTTGACAGCCGCCGTCACCACGCGGCCCTTGGCCCGCTCGGCCGCACGGATGCCGCAGGCAAGATCCATCTGCGCCATCACCCAACCGCCAAAGATGTCGCCGGCCGCATTTGCATCGGCCGGCATGGCGAGCGTACGCAAGGTCAGATCGCCGATCGGCCGTCCGTCCGCGTAATGCACCATCTGCCGGATCCCCTGAAACGATTGCCCTCGATCCCCTAGCGTCATGGACCCAAGAGGTCAACGCGACGGGCGAGGCTCCCGGCGCAATGTCGGTTCCATGGCAGCTTTTCCGGCCAGGCGTCTCACGGTCGCATTTTTCACAACGCATGCCGGAAGGCACCGCGACTTCGGAAGCCTGCCGCGGATAGGCTGCAGCCAGTTTTGCGGAGCCGCCAACACCAATCATGCAGACCTATGACTTCATCATCGTCGGCTCCGGCTCAGCCGGCTCGGTTCTCGCCGACAGGCTGTCGGCTTCCGGCCGTTACTCCGTGCTGGTGCTGGAAGCCGGCGGCAGCGACCGCCGCTTCTATGTCCAGATGCCGCTTGGCTACGGCAAGACTTTCTTCGACCCCGCGGTCAACTGGAACTACAAGCCCGAGCCGGACCCCGGCCTTGCCGGCAATGTCGACCATTGGCCGCGCGGCAAGCTGCTTGGCGGCTCAAGCTCGATCAACGCCATGGTCTGGATCCGAGGCGCGCGCGAGGATTTTGATGACTGGCGCGATGCCGGCAATCCCGGTTGGGGTTATGACGATCTGTTGCCGGGCTTCAAGGCGCTTGAGGACAATGAGGCCGGCGCCGATAGATGGCGCGGCACCGGCGGGCCGCTGCATATCACCGACACGACGAACGCCGTCCATCCGCTGACCAGGCGCTACCTCGCCGCCGGCCAGCAAGCCGGGCTGCCGCTCAACCCCGACTTCAACGGTGCCGCCCAGGAAGGCGTCGGCACCTACCAGATCTCCACCAAAAACGGCCGCCGCATGTCGGCCGTGCGCGCCTTCCTGCGCCCCGCGATGAAGCGCAAAAACGTCCGCGTCGAGACGAATGCGCTGGCGAGCAGGATCCTGTTCGAGGGCAAGCGAGCCGTCGGCATCGAATATCTGCAGAACGGCGAGACCAAGACGGCGCGGGCCGGCCGCGAAGTCATCCTGTCCGCCGGCTCGATCAACTCGCCGCAGCTCTTGCAACTGTCCGGCGTCGGCCCCTCGTCACTGCTCAAGGGGCTTGGCATCCCGGTCGTCCACGCCAACGAAAATGTCGGCGCGCATCTGCAGGACCATGTCGGCATCAACTATACCTTCAAGGGAAACGTGCCGACGCTCAACCAAATCCTGCGGCCCTGGTGGGGCAAGCTGCTGGTCGGCATGCAGTACATCCTCACCCGCTCCGGCCCGCTGTCGCTGTCGATGAACCATGGCGGCGGCTTCTTCCGAACCGACCCGGCGTTTTCGCGCCCCAACATGCAGCTTTATTTCCAGGCTTTCTCGACCGTCATTCCGAAGAGCGGCGAGCGGCCGATCCTGACGCCGGATCCGTGGCCGGGCTTTTCCATCGGCCTCTCCAACTGCCGCCCGTCCAGCCGCGGCGAGATCATGATCCGCTCCAGCAATCCGCTGGACTATCCCAGGATCGTCGCCAACGCCTATTCCACCAACGCCGATGTCGACGAGATGCTGGCGGCGGTGAAATTCGTGCGCAAGATAGCCTCGATGCCCGCCATGGCCGAGATCATCACTGAGGAGGTTTTGCCGGGCCCATCGATCCAATCGGATGCCGACCTGATCCAGGATTTCAGGAAGCGCTCAGGCACCGTCTATCACCCGGTCTCGACCTGCCGCATGGGGCCGGACGCCGGGGCCGCCGTCGTCGACCCGCGCCTGAAAGTGCACGGGCTCGAAGGTCTGCGTGTCATCGACGCCTCGATCTTTCCCGCCAACATCACCGGCAACACCAACGCCGCCTCGGTCATGACCGGATGGAAGGGCGCCGAACTGGTTCTGGAGGACCAAAAATGAAGATCACCGACGTCAAGACCTGGGTAGTCGGCAACCCGCCGCCCGGCATCGGCGGCAAGTATTTCATCTTCGTCAAGCTGACCACCGATGGCGGCGTCGTCGGTTACGGCGAGGCCTACAACGCCACCTTCTCGGCTCACATAACAGCGAAGCTGGTCGAGGACATGGCCGAGCGTTACCTGATCGGCCACGATCCGCATGACATCGAGACCTTCTTCCGCCGCGCTTATTCCTCAGGATTTACCCAGCGCCCCGACGTTACCGGCATGGGCTGTTTCTCGGCCCTGGAAATGGCCTGCTGGGACATTGTCGGCAAGGAAGCCAACAAGCCGGTCTACAAATTGCTCGGCGGCCAGGTGCATGAGACGCTGCGCTCCTACACCTATCTCTATCCGCACACCGGCAGCGTCCATTCGGAAGACGCGCCGGACGGCAGGAACGTCTACAATGACCCCGAATTGGCGGCCGCCTGCGCGCTCGAATATGTCGAGCAGGGGTTCAACGCCGTCAAGCTCGACCCGGCCGGACCTTATACCGCCTTCGACGGCCACCAGCCGCGCCTGATCGACATCGATGTCTCCACCCGCATGGTCAAGGCGATCCGCGAAGCGGTCGGCACCCGCGCCGATATTCTGTTCGGCACGCATGGCCAATTCACCGCGTCGGGTGCGCTGCGCATGGCGCGCGCCATCGAGCCCTACGATCCCTTGTGGTTCGAAGAGCCGGTCCCGCCGGACATGCCCGAAGTGATGGCGCAGGTCGCCCGCGGCACCTCGATCCCGATCGCCACCGGCGAGCGGTTGACCACGAAGTTCGAATTCGCTCGCGTGATCGAGAACCGCGCCGCCACCATCCTGCAACCGGACCTTGGCCGCTCAGGCGGCATTCTCGAAACCAAGAAGATCGCCGCCATGGCCGAGGCATACCACATCCAGATCGCGCCGCACTGCTATTGTGGGCCGATCGTTGGCGCCGCCAACATCCAGCTGGCGGTGACGCTGCCCAATTTCCTCATCCTGGAATCGCTGAAGCAGTGGGACGGCTTCCACGCGACGCTCTTGAAGAAGAAGATCGAGTGGCAGGACGGCAATGTCATTCCATCGAAGGGGCCGGGCCTCGGCGTCGAGCTCAACGAAGCGGTCTGCGACGCGCATCCCTACACCGGCAAGGACCTGCATTTGCAGATGATGCAAACGCCGCTGATGCCGTGAGCGAACGCTACGCCTTCATCGGCCTTGGCCATCTCGGCGGCAACCTTGCCGCCAGCCTGTTGCGCAACGGTTTTGTCGTCATCGTCTTCGACCGCGACCCCGCCGCCGTCGAGCGCCTCGTGGCGCTCGGCGCCACGGCCGCGACCAGCCCGGCCGAAGCGGCGGCACAGGCCGGCAATGCCATTACTTGCCTGCCCTCGCCCAAGGTCAGCGAAGCGGTGCTGGCGAATGCCGGCGGCCTGCTCGAGGGTCTGCCCAGGGGCGGCTCCTGGATCGAGATGTCGACCAACGGCCGCGACGAGATCCTGCGCCTCGCCGCCCTCGCCGCGGCCAAAGGCATCGAGACGCTGGAGTGCCCGGTCACCGGCGGCGTGCATCTGGCCGCGGTCGGAAAGACCACCGCGCTTGTCGGCGGCGATGCTGCGCTTTACGAGCGCCATCGTCCGGCCATCGAAGCAATGTGCGCAAAGTCGTTCCTGATGGGTCCGGTCGGCTCGGCGGCGGTGATCAAGGTGATCACCAACATGCTGGCCTTCATCCATCTCGTCGCCGCCGGCGAGGCGCTGATGTTGGCCAAGCAAGGCGGCCTCGACCTCGCGCAATCCTACCACGCCATCGTCGCCTCCTCCGGCAACAGCTTCGTCCATGAGACCGAAAGCCAGCTCATCCTCAACGGCTCCTACGACATTGGCTTCACCATGGACCTGGCACTGAAGGACCTCGGCTTTGCGCTTGCGATGGGCAGGGAGTTCAGACTGCCACTCCAATTGGCGCCGCTTGTGAGTGAGATTTTCCTGATGGGCAAACAGGAATATGGCGGCGGCGCCTGGTCGACCCAGATCGTCAAACTGCTCGAGGATGCCGTCGACATGGATCTGCGCGCGCCCGGTTTCCCAGCCAAGCTGGAAAGCTAAGCCGGGTAAATATGTCCTGCGATTTCAGGCCCTTGGCCGGTTCGCCGGAATCGCCGCTCAAACCACCTGAATCAATCCCTCAACGCCTTGATTCAATATCTCAGCGTCAGCGCTCCGGGCAGGATCTCAAACGTCGCGGGTATACGCCCCGGCGACTCGCCATCTATGTCGACCAGCGCGCCGTTCTTCTCGACATCGCCGATAGGTTCGACCACCACTTTCCGGCCACGCAATATGGTGATGGCGGGATGGTTGCGGTGCCGGCCGCCATAGAGCAGCCGAATATCCCAGATCAGCTTCAGCTTGCCGGCCGCGCGCAGGATGACGATGTCGAACTGGCCGTCGGCGAGTTCGGCGTCCGGGGCGATCATCATGCCGCCGCCGAAGAACTTTCCGTTGGCGACCGCCACCAGCGCCATGCGCGCCTCGACCGGGGTGCCATCGTCGACGGTGATCCTGACGTCCTGGAAGCGGTAGCGGATGAACTCGACCACGGTGCGCCAGAAAAACAGCGCCTTGGCCGACATCCTGCCCTTGCGCTTGTCGGCATTGACCGCACGGTCCGTGGCGCCGGACAGGCCGAGGCTGGCGATATTGATGAAGTGCCGGCTGGCCAGCGCGCCATGGTCGTCGATGTAGCAGATGCGCCCGGCATCGACCTTGCGCGCCTTGGCTTCGGCGATCCGCTTCAACGCCGCATCCACCTCTTTCGGCAGGCCAAGTCCGCGCGCGAAATCGATGCCGGTGCCGCAAGGCAGCAAGCCAAGTTCGGTTGTCCGGCCGCTCTCATCGAAAGCCTGCAGCAATCCGTCGGCCACCTCGCTGGCGGTGCCGTCGCCGCCGGCCGCGATCACCAGCTCGAAGCCGCTTGCCGCGAGGTCGAGCGCCAGCCTTTCGGCGTCGCCCTCGGCCTGCGTCTCGCGCAGCTCGAATTCGCCGAAATGCTTTTTCAGCGATGCGGCGACCTCCGGCCAATGCCGTTTCAGCCGGCCGCCGCCGGCAATCGGATTGAGCACCACCCCGACTTTCAATGCGCACCCTCCCCGCACCGAGCCGATAGGCTCGATGCTTTGCCGGCATTGAAGCCCGCGCCAGCCGGCGGAGCAAGGGGCACAGCCGATCAGGCGCCAAAAAGCGGGCGGGCTGTCTAATGCAGCTGGAGTCGAAATTCCGAGCTTTGTGGCAAACGATCCCCGATAATCCCGTTATCCACAGGCTCACGCCCATTCCCCAAAACCCTTACCCGGCGTAAGTTTAACCATCTCAGGCGGCTACCGATCGCCACGCCGAAAGGCAAAGCGAAAAGGCGGATTTCCTGAGGCCCGTACGGCCCGAAGCGAGAGCAGGCTTGCCTGTTCGAGGGACGGATGCCGAGACCTACGGGGCCGCGGAAAGCGTGCGAACGCCAACGGCGGACCGATGCTGCCATGAAGGACGGCGAAAACCTTCGATGGCGCGCCGAACGAAGCTCGCAAGGGTGGAGAACGGCGTGGTCTGGAACGGGCACTGCCCTCGGGCGGTGACTGGCAGGACCGTCAAAATCAAGGCCGGCATGGCGCGACGACTTCACGGAAGTTGCTGCCGCGACCGTGTCCTGATCTGACAGGGAGGCGCTGGGAGAAATCCCGGCGCCGACTGTCTTTTGGGCCAAGGGTCCGGTCGGCGAAGCGACGCGTAAGAAGCCGATACTTTGCTGGAACGCGATTTCGGCGCTGACGGCACCATCTTCATCACCAGGCGCGGTCAGCAATTCACCGACATGATCCCGCGCCTGATCGACAGAGGCGTGTCCTTCGTCGAGATCGGTGGCAACGACGCGATCATGCTCACCGTGCTTTCGGCGGCAGACTTCGCTCCGCCCGAAGGCGCCCGGGCGCTGTTCAGCCAACCGTTCCGATCGATCCGGCCACCCGTCGCACCGGGCTGATCGTCGCCGTGCGCAAGCTGCACATCGTGCTGCCGGCGCTGTTCGAAGCAGGCGCGAGGCTGGAGCGCGTCTACAACTGAAGCCGCGCCCTGCACCGCGGCCTGCCCGGCGGGCCAAGCTACTTCTTCGGGCCGATGCCCGGGATCAAATTGAGGCCAGCGTTTATATATTCCGGCCGTATGGCGCCGCTGATGAGCGTGAAGGTGGCGAGCATGATGCTGGCCAGCGCACCGTCATGCCATGGCCTGAGGGCCAGCGCGTTTACGGCATAGGCCCAGAATGGGAAGGCGAGCATCGACATGACGATGTTGGCTCCCGGAGCCTCCGCATTGTCGGCTGAATCGCTGACCGATTTCAGATACACCGGCGTCATCGCCAGCGCGACGATCAACATGATCCATGAAATGGTCCAGACGCTGATACCGGCCATTTCAATCTTATAGATGGCTGCCTGCACCTTACCCGGAATGTCCCCCGGATTGCCTTTGGTCTCTTCCGCCACCGCATCGGTCAACGCCTTGGCAACCGGCTGCTCAGTGGCATTGACCAGGATGGAGTTGACGAAGATGAAAAATGCCACGACTTCGGCAGGCACGTACTTCGCCACCCGGTCGAGATAGCCGTCGCCGCCTTTCGATCCTTGATCTTCTTGCTTGTCATCGTCGACGCCGAGCGGAGCATCGCCTGGAATGCCCTCGAGCGTTGAATCCCTTTTCGGCACAGGCTCAGCGGACCGAACAATTCTTCCCATGACAAACCCCTCCTATATTGTTGTATCGCCCCGTGAGTATCGTAGTAGAAAACCGGGCCAAGAAACAGTTGTCGCGGCCATAGCCGACAAGATTTATTCAGGCTTCTTCCTGCAAATGCATCACGCTCCCGCCCTATCTGCTACCGGGTGTCTCGAAATCCACCTATAGTGAGCCGTACCCGAAAAACGCATCCCCCGGCTCATCGCGTGATCGCGGCCAAAATCCCGCCTTGTTCGCGCGCGATGGAAGGACTGGCTGCCGGGGGGCAATCCGAAGGACAAGACCGTGATCAAGACCGCCCTTGTCGCCATGACCATTGTCGGCTGCGACTGCGACGCCAAGCTTTGCGAATATATCGGCGAGACGCCGGCGAAGTGGGCGACTATCGCCGACTGCGAAGCGGCGATGAAAAGCCAGATGCTGCACCAGAAGAACTTCGACTATCCGCTGGTCTCTGGCATCTGCCGCAGCAAGGGGTCGGCGTCTTCTTCGCAACTGGCGGCGGCCGCATCCCGCCCGGAACTGAAGCCCGCCAGCCGGAATGTCCAAACCCCGTTGCCGCCGGAACTGAGCCATCGGCCGAGCGTTCCCGTCGGCTCCCCGACGACGGCCATGGAGGCAGCAGCGGTACGGCCCGTCGCCTACGAGCAAGTGGTCGATGGCGGAACAGGCGTGCTCTACCGCACCAGGAACGGCTACGCCGTGGTCAAGACAGATCTCGGCCGCGTCGCGTCGGCAACGGTCGGCATTGCCAAGCGGTCCGCGAACTGGCTGGCAGGGCTGGTGCCGAGCGGGTTGTGAGCGGCCTGCCGTTCGGACCATACCACGCTATCGCACTGCCGTTGAAAACTCCAGATAGATGCATGATGGTGTCAGGCATCGACACGCAGGAGCGCCATTTCATGAAGCATGCAGTTCGAACCGTGCTGTCCCGGTGCGGCCTTGGCGCCGATTCCGACCGGTGCGCAGGATTCCGGCCAGGGCGGCGACAAGGTTGTAGGCGTCGCCAGGGACGATCCGGACATGGCGGCGGCCATTGCGCAGGCGCGCGCCAGCCTCGATGAATTCCTGTCCTTGTCGGATGCGCCGCCAGCCGGGACAACCAGCTACAAATTGAAAGTCGAGGTCAGGGACGGAGACGCCTCGGAGCATTTCTGGATCATCCCCTTCCACAAGACCGCGACCGGCTTTGCAGGAACATTGGCCAATGAGCCGCAAGCGGTGCACAATGTCGTGGCCGGCCAGGAACTCGAATTCAACCGGGACGATATTTCCGACTGGGGCTACACCAAAAACGGTCGCCAGGTCGGCAGCTTCACCGTCTGCGTGATGTTCAAGACGATGGCGCAAGAAGACGTCGAATATTATCGCCAGAACTACGGCTTCGCCTGCTGACGCGCGGCAGCCTGGCTAATGCATGCGCCCAAACAGGACCGCCGTTTTGGGGCAACGATATGCATGAAAACAAGACCTGAAGCGCGTCGCATGAATTCGTTTCGACGCGCGGCGCTTTAGGCCTCGCCATCCGTCGCGCCGATCTTGCGCACCAGCGCCGCCGTCGCCAAGATCGCGCCCATATCGGCGATCATCGGCGCGATGTGCTTGGTGTAATCGAGTGGCACGGAAATGGCGGGCAGTTCGAAGAAATTCTTCGGCTGCGGCAAGAGCAGGAAGCCATCGCTGCCATTAAGTGCCACCCGCGCCGGATCATCGCGCCATGTCTCGTGCAGCCATTTCAGCGCCTGCGCCAACCGGCCGCTCACCAGCGGCTGCGCGGCGGCGACATTGTCGGTGCGAAATTCGTAGTCGCCGTCGAGCAGCGGATCGCCGCTGGACAGTTCCTGCATCTTGCCGGCGAAGATGCCGCGGAAGAAACCGACCACCGCGTTGCTGCGGCGCGTCGCGACCAATATGCCGGGGAACGGCGCGATCGTCTCGAACGCAACGATGACGCCCTTGAAGACCGTCGACGAGCCTTTGCCCGAACCTTGGCGCAACTCCGCCTCGTAGAGCTCGAACGGAAAATCCTCGTAGCGGCCTGACACGATGTCGTCGAAGCTCTGCCGGTTGAAGGCGCCGACCACGGCGCGCGGCAGCCGGTCGAAGGAATTCGGCGTCACGCTGTGCTGATAGCGCACATCCCTGATGAAGCCGAAGATGATCGGCAGCAGCGTGTCACGGAACGATTGCTGCAGCCTCGTCGCCGGCCTGATCGCCAGGAAGTACAGCAGCAGCGCCGCGAAGAAACCGCCGGCATAGAGGAACACATGCGGCGTCGAGAACCATTGCTCGTTCAAGTCAGCGACCTTGTTGAACAGCCAGGCCACCAGCACGACAAAAACCAGCAGCAGCCCCAGAAACACCGGCACCCGCCAGCGCACCTGGCGGTAGGCCGAAGCCCGTCCAGCCTCATAGATCTCGATATTCTTCCTGATGCCGGCGACCACCGCTTCATCAGGCATGAACTCAGCTGCTTCCATCGCCCCCTCGCAAGTCCGTTTATGCCTATAATAGCGGGAAAGTCGTCAGTCGCCAAAGATCGCCTTCAGCCTGGCTTCGACCTTGCCCTTCATCCGGCCAGTCAGCGCCTCGACCGGAACCAACCGCTCATGCCCGCCTGAGCGCAGCCGCATGAAGGGATGCATCCGGTACCCGGCGATCGCACCGCGCATGCCGAGATCGGCGCTGACATCGACGACGAAAATGCCGGCGATGCGGCCGGGCCAGGGCTGCCGCGCCAGCGCCGTGCCGAGGAAGTCGCCAAGCCCGTAAGCCACGAGCGTCTTGCCGACCCATTGCACCGGCTGCACGACATGGGCGTGGTGCCCGGCAATCAGCCCGACGCCGTGACCGGCCAGCACCCTCGCCAGCATTTGGGTTTGCGGCTGCGGAAAATGCCGGAACTCCCAGTCCCAGTGCGGCACCGCACAGGTGAGATCGATATTCTTGTCGGCCGCGCCTCTCGGCCATGCCGCCGGATCGCCTTGCATCGAGACAAGCTCGGTGAATGGCCCGGCGTCACCATTGCGCCACAGTGTGAAGGCGGCAAAGCCGATCGTCAGCGGCCCGGCCTTGACCTGCTCGACCGGTCCTTTTTTCGCGGTGCCGATGGTGCGGATTCCAAGCCGCTTCAACGCCGCAACGGTCTCGTCGAAACCGGCGACGCCCTGGTCGAGCACATGGTTGTTGGCCAGCGACAGCACGAGCTTTTCACGCGCGATGCCTACGGCGGCAAGCGCCGCGGCAAGAAACCGCTCGCTCATCGCATGGTGAGTGCCAAGCCGCGTGCCAAACGCCACGCTCGGCCGCTCGACGACCGGACTTTCGCAATTGCCGATCACCAGATCGGCTGAGCCCAAGAGCTTTGCGATTTCCGGATCGCACTCCGGCGCACTATGGTTGGCCACCGCCGAAATATCGCCGACAAAGGCCAGCCGCACCTTCCGCCCCGGCGGCGGATCGATGATCGTCGTCGCCGCCCTCGGTGCAAAATCCCTGACATCGCCGCCGAGAGACGGTTTCAGGAAGCGCGGCAGCCATGACAGTTTGTAGGAAAGCGGATAGTTCGACACGCGACGCCCAATCGTTTGCCCAATCGGTTAGCTTGTGTAGACGGTCTGCCCGGGAAGTGTCGACCGTCAGTCCTTGAAACACTGCCGCCGGCAGACACGGCGCCAAATGCGTGTAATGTCTGCGCATCGCATAGTGGAGGGATGAGATGACACGTTTTGCAGGCCTGCTGGCGTCCGCCCTCCTCCTGTTGCTGCCTTTATCTTCGGCCCGCGCCGCCGCGCCCAAAGCGGCAACCGCTTTGTTCGAGGCCAAAACGGTGACCGAGCGCAACGCCGCGCTTACCACGCTCGAGGCTGCAGCCCAGGGCGATCCGGCGTCAGCCTATGCCGCCGGGGCCGGCGAATTCTTCACCGCGCTGGAAATCCTCGCCGGCGGTCTGCACCGCCACGGGTTCGAAAGCCCGCAATCATTCATGCTGCCGCTGATGCGGCTGCCGATTCCGGACAATCCCAATCCCGAACCGCTGACCTATGAGCAGTTCCGCGCCATTCTGGTCGCCTTCCGCGACCGGCTGGAGACATCCGCGGCCACTCTGGGCTCGGTACCCGCCGATGCCGATATCGGCATGGTCGTCGACCTCACCCATGCCGGCATCGATCTCAACGAAGACGGTGCCATCGCGCCGGATGAAAGCATGGCCGCGATCATGGCCTCGCTGTCGCGCGGCGGTATCTCGTCGGACGGCGCCGCTCCCTCGCTCACATTCCGCTTCGACCGGGCCGACGGTTTCTGGCTGCAGGGCTATGCCGAATTCCTGATGGCGCAGGCCGATTTCTGGCTGGCGCATGATTTCAGGACCATGTTCGACGGCTCGTTCCACATGCTGTTCCCGCGCGCCAAACTGCCGCTGCAGGACGTTCTGGTGCCTCCCGCCGGGGACATGGGCAGCAGCATCTTCTCATCGGAATGGCGCATCGCGGATTTCATCTCCATGGTTCACCTCGTGAACTGGCCGGTGGTCGAGCCGGAGCGCCGTCAAGCGGCGCGCCGCCATCTGCTCGAAATGATCCGGCTGTCGCGCGAGGACTGGAAGGCGATCCGCGCCGAGACCGACAATGACCGCGAATGGCTGCCGGGACCGCAGCAGAAGGGCGAGAACCCGCTCACCGGGCTCGAAGTCGGCGAGGAGCAGGTCGAGGCCTGGCTCGCCACTCTGACCATGGCCGAAGACCTTTTGGAAGGCCGCAAGCTGCTGCCGCATTTCCGCATCACGGTCAGCACCGGCCAGGGCATCAACATGAAGCGTTTCTTCGAAGAACCGAAGCCTTTCGACCTGGTGCTGTCGATTACCGGCCCGGCCATCGCGCCCTACCTCGAGAGCGGTGAGATCGTGACCAGCGGCGAGTTCGACCAGATCCAGCGTCAGTTCGGTGGCGGTGGGTTTTTGACCTTCGCGCTGTGGTTCAATTGAGCAGGTGGCCCGGCTTTGCGTGACACAGCTCCTGACACCCTTGTGTCAGGAGCTTCGACCCGCTTAGCGTCCGTTGCCATTGCACTCTTTCCATTTTGGCGGACTCTGCCCATATTTGGGGCATGGCCAAACTTCCCGAGAAAAAGACACCGTCTCCGGCGGGTGACAACAGCGCTTCGCCGCCCAAGCGGCGCAGCCCGTTGACCGATTTCCTCGATGCCTCGGAGCCTCTGCACAGAGCCGGCTTTGCCGAAGCGCCGCAGGCCGACTTCACCGGCACGCCGCTGACCGGCTCGATTGCCGACTGGGCCGAGCAGATCGAGCAGGAGGCCGAGAAGGAAGGCCGTCTCACCGGTAAGGGCGATGGTAGATCGCCAAAGTCCGCGAAGAAGATCCCGGAGCGGTCCGCTGCGCCCGGCCGCAGTTCGCGCGGGACCTCGATGGGTGGCGCGGCAACGGCGCGCGAACGCACCGCCGCCGGCCTCAACCCGGTCGCCGGTCTCGACATCTCTCTGGAAGACGCCGAGACGATGGCCTCGGGCAGCGTCACCGCGACGGTCGCGGCGCTGTCGGCGCTGATCGAATCCGGCAACCCCTTGCACAAGGACGGCGTGCTGTGGACGCCGCACCGCCCTGCCCGCCCGGAAAAATCCGAAGGCGGCATCGCCATTAAGATGGTGTCGGATTTCGAGCCGGCCGGCGACCAGCCGACCGCCATCAAGGATCTTGTCGAGGGCGTCGACAACAATGACCGCACTCAGGTGCTGCTCGGCGTCACCGGCTCCGGCAAAACCTTCACCATGGCCAAGGTGATCGAGCAGACGCAGCGCCCTGCCTTGATCCTGGCGCCCAACAAAACGCTGGCCGCGCAGCTCTATTCCGAGTTCAAGAAATTCTTCCCCGACAATGCGGTCGAGTATTTCGTCTCCTATTACGACTACTACCAGCCCGAAGCCTACGTCCCGCGTACCGACACCTTCATCGAGAAGGAATCCTCGATCAACGAGCAGATCGACCGCATGCGCCATTCGGCCACGCGTTCGCTGCTCGAGCGCGACGACGTCATCATCGTCGCCTCGGTGTCCTGCATCTACGGTATCGGCTCGGTCGAGACCTACACGGCGATGACCTTCCAGATGCAGATCGGCGACCGGCTTGACCAGCGGGCTCTGCTCGCGGATCTCGTCGCCCAGCAATACAAACGCCAGGACATCAATTTCGTCCGCGGCTCGTTCCGCGTGCGCGGCGACACGATCGAAATCTTCCCGGCTCACCTTGAAGACCGCGCCTGGCGCATCTCGATGTTCGGCGACGAGATCGAGGCGATCACCGAATTCGATCCGCTCACCGGCCAGAAGACCGGCGAGCTGAAGAGCGTCAAGATCTACGCCAACTCGCACTACGTGACGCCGCGTCCAACGCTCAACCAGGCGATCAAGTCGATCAAGGAGGAGCTCAAGCACCGGCTGGTCGAGCTCGAGCGCGCCGGCCGCCTGCTGGAGGCACAGCGGCTCGAACAGCGCTGCCGCTTCGATCTTGAGATGCTGGAAGCCACCGGCTCCTGCGCCGGCATCGAGAACTATTCGCGCTATCTCACCGGCCGCCAGCCGGGCGATCCGCCGCCGACTTTGTTCGAATACATCCCCGACAACGCGCTAGTCTTCATCGACGAAAGCCACGTCACCGTGCCGCAGATCGGCGGCATGTATCGCGGCGACTTTCGCCGCAAGGCGACGCTGGCCGAGTATGGATTCCGCCTGCCCTCCTGCATGGACAACCGGCCGCTGCGCTTCGAGGAATGGGACGCCATGCGACCGCTCTCCGTCGCCGTTTCGGCAACGCCCGGCGCCTGGGAGATGGAACAGGCCGGCGGCGTGTTCGCCGAGCAGGTCATCCGCCCGACCGGCCTGATCGATCCGCCGGTCGAAGTCCGCCCGGCGAAAAGCCAGGTCGACGATGTCGTCGGCGAAATCCGCGACACCACGGCCGCCGGCTACCGCACGCTGGTCACCGTTTTGACCAAGCGCATGGCCGAAGACCTGACCGAATATTTGCATGAGCAAGGCGTGCGCGTTCGCTACATGCACTCCGACATCGACACGCTGGAGCGCATCGAGATTCTGCGCGATCTCCGCCTCGGCGCTTTCGACGTGCTGGTCGGCATCAACCTGCTGCGCGAAGGCCTCGACATTCCTGAATGCGGTTTCGTCGCCATCCTCGACGCCGACAAGGAGGGCTTCCTGCGCTCCGAGACGTCGCTGATCCAGACCATCGGTCGCGCCGCCCGCAACGTCGACGGCAAGGTCATCCTCTATGCCGACCAGGTCACCGGCTCGATGGAGCGGGCGATGGCCGAGACCAACCGCCGCCGCGAAAAGCAGATGGAATGGAACGCGGCCAACGGCATCACCCCGGAATCGGTGAAGTCGCGCATCTCCGACATTCTGGACTCGGTCTACGAGAAGGACCATGTCCGCGCCGATATCTCGCAGTTCACCGACGGCGCCGGTGCGATGATGGGCAACAATCTCAAGGCTCATCTCGACGCCATGGAAAAGCAGATGCGCGACGCCGCCGCCAATCTCGACTTCGAGAAGGCCGCCCGCATCCGCGACGAGATCAAGCGGCTGCGCGAGATGGAACTGTCCATCTCGGAAGACCCTCTGGCCAAATACGCCGACATGGAAAGCCCGGTCTCCGGCCGCGAGAAGGGCAAGCACAACAAGGGCGTGGCCAAGCACCGTACGGCTGAGGAACAGGAGCGTTTTCGCAAGTTCGACGACGCACGCGCGGCTGAAGAGGCGGCCAGGGCTGCCCGGTCCAACCTCTTCCGCAAGCCGGCGCTCGACGAAATGGGCGCCGACGGCGCCGTGCCGGTAAAGAAGCCACTGTTCGCCAAGCCCTCGATCGACGACATGGGCCCAGGCACCGACATGCCGACACCGGCCGGAGCGGTATCGCGCTCGCTGTTCAAGAAACAGTCGGCCGAAGAGGCGCACGGCTCCGACTTCGGCATTCCGGGCGATGCCACCAAGCCGCTGTTCAAGAAAAACTCGCTGGACGAGATGACCGTGCGGCGGACCGAAAAGCCGGTCGAAGGAAAAGTGCCGGCCAAGCCAAACCCCATCTCCCCCCAAGTGGGGGAGATGTCCGGCAGGACAGAGGGGGGCGCGAAGGATCGCGACGATTCCCCCAAGCCAATCATTCGCCAGCGTGCTGGCATCGGCTCCTACGAGGACCCAGGCGATGCGCGTCGTGATAAGCGGCGGCCGGGGAAGACGGGACGGCCAGGAAAGTAAGCGCCCTTTCCCTTCTCCCCTTGTGGGAGAAGGTGGATCGGCGCGCAGCGCCGAGACGGTTGAGGGGTGTTCCAGCGGAGTGAGACGTTGGTATTTTCTGGAACACCCCTCGTCCGACCGAGCTTCGCTCGGCCACCTTCTCCCACAAGGGGAGAAGGTAAGAACCGACCCGCTGCACCGTTGCGAATTTTCGACGCCGGCCACTAGAATGCGTGATGATCGTCACGCGCAGACTTCAGGAAGACGAGTTCAAGGCTTGCTTCGCCGAGCCCATGACGAACGTCACCGCCAAGGCAGAGGCTGCCGTGGACATATGGCCGTATGTCGAGGCGCTGGATCTCGATGAGATCGGCCTGCCCTATTTGAACGACGTCCACTATGTCTACCGGGATGCCCAAAACCGGTTCGATCAAGTTCTGATTGGCACCGGCAGGTTCAACGCCCTGCTTGTGATCGTTGTTGATCTTCACAGGAGCGCAGTGTTCGGACATTTCCTGCTGGATCCAAACAGGGAATACGGAGTGAGCGGAGGCCATCTGAGGCCCGTGTGACAGTAGCGGCCGATTGCCAACCGACCCGCCCACTTGCCTCCACCCCCGCCTTTGGTGTAATCGCTCCACACACTCAAAGTTTTGTCTTGAAAGGAGGGCTGCGTGTCTATCGATCACCATCGTCAGCGTGGCCCGATTTCTGCCCTGCGAGTTCGCTTGCAGGGCTGACCAGGGACATTACGGGTTTTTTCCCGTTTCGATTTTTTGGTCTGCCCTTCGTGGTGCGCAAAGCTGAGCCTGACGGCCGGCAAGCACACCGTCAAAGTGCATCCGGAGTTGTCTCCGGCAAGACCAGAGAAATCGCAATGGCCCTGATCAGCCTCAAATCCCTCGGCGTCACCATGAGTGCGCCGCTGTTTTCCAATCTCGACCTCACCATGGGCGCCGGCGACCGGCTCGGCATCGTCGCCGCCAATGGCCGCGGCAAGTCGACCTTGCTTAAATGCCTGACCGGCGCGCTGGAGCCGACCTCGGGCGACATTTCTCGCACGCGCGGCCTGCGTGTCGGCCATGTCGAGCAGTCGGTTCCGCCAGCCCTTCTCAGCCGCAGCTTCCATCAGGTGGTGGCCGATGCCTTGCCGGCCGAGCAGGCCGACAGCGAGATGTGGCGCGTCGACGTGGTGCTGGATTCGCTCGACGTGCCCGAGCCGATGCGCGAACGGCCGATGCAGGCGCTGAGCGGCGGATGGCAGCGGCTGGCGCTGATCGCCCGCGTCTGGGTCACCGATCCGGATGTGCTTTTGCTCGACGAGCCGACCAATCATCTCGACCTCGCTAAGATCAGCCAGCTGGAAAGCTGGCTGAACGCCCTGCCGCGCGAAGTGCCGGTGGTCATCGCCAGTCACGACCGCGCCTTTCTCGACGCCGTCACCAACCGCACGCTGTTCTTGCGCCCGGAGGACTCGCCGGTGTTTGCACTGCCCTATTCCAGGGCGCGGCAGGCCCTGGACGAATTGGACGCCTCGACGGCGCGCCGGTTCGAGCGCGACATGAAGGTGGCGCAGCAACTGCGCAAGCAGGCCGCCAAGCTCAACAACATCGGCATCAATTCCGGCAGCGACCTTTTGACGGTGAAGACCAAGCAACTCAGGGAACGGGCGGAGAAGCTGGAAGACGCCGCGGTATCGGCGCATCGCGAGAAATCGGCCGGCGCGATCCGGCTGGCCAACCGCGGCACCCATGCCAAGGTGCTGATTACGCTGGATGACGCCGCAGTGGAAACGCCGGACGGCACGCTGCTGTTCAAGACCGGCAAGCGCCACATCTGCCAGGGCGACCGCATCGTGCTGCTCGGCCGCAACGGCGTCGGCAAGTCGCGTTTCGTCGATCTGATCCGCAACGCCATCGCCGAGCCGGACACGGTGCCGAACGTCAAGGTGACGCCGTCGACGGTGCTTGGCTACAGCGACCAGGCGCTGGCCGGCATCAGTGGCGACGACACGCCGCTGGCCCTGGTCTCGCACCGCTACGATGTCGGCGAGCAACGCGCCCGCTCGCTGCTTGCCGGCGCCGGCGTTGTCATTGAGATGCAGGAGAAGAAGATCGGCGTGCTGTCCGGCGGCCAGAAGGCGCGGCTGATGATGCTGGCGCTGAGACTCGCCAACCCCAACTTCTACCTGCTCGACGAGCCGACCAACCATCTCGACATCGACGGCCAGGAAGCGCTGGAGGAGGAACTGCTCAAGCACCAGGCGAGCTGTGTGCTCGCCTCGCACGACCGTTCCTTCATCCGCGCCATCGGCAACCGCTTCTGGCTGATCGACAAGCGGAAGCTGACCGAAGTCGAAGACCCCGAGGATTTCTTCCGCTCAGTGGCTGAAACGGCGGGCTGAGGAACTACCACCATGGGCCGCACTGTGTTGCGGCCCATGGTTTCACATCTCCCAGAATATTTTCAGCGCTCTGTCGGATCGCCTGAACCTGCTGCGTCCTTGGGATGCCGACACGATGATGCCGGCTTCATCTGAGGAGAACGCATCATGTCCATCCTGTCATCCATAGGCCGCGTCGCCGCCCGTTACGCACAGAACCGCGCCCGCTATCGCAGCGAGCGCGAGCTTCTGGCCCTGCCGATCGAACTGCGCAAGGATATCGGCTGGCCGGAAATCCTCATCGACGCGCAAAACGGCCCGCGGATCTGCAGGGCGCCCTGACCATGCGGTCGGGAAAGATCGATGCAGGCCGCCGCGGGGCGACCGTTGCTCAGTCATGCGTATCGCCCGACAGCGGCGTCGCCTGCATCGATCGACGCTTTTCGAACGCCTCGAACCAGCGCGTCAGCCGCGCCCGCGCGCGAAAGGACGGCAGCTGGCGGAACGCCATCCAGGACAGCGTGGTGGCAAGCGCTATATGGCCGACATGGAGCGGTGTCTCGTCGTCCAGCGCGCTTTCGATCCAGTCATAGCTGGCCTCGATTTTTTCCCGGTAGCCTTCGGCAAGCGCTGCATAGCGCAACTGTTCGGGCCGCCTTTCCGTCTCCCAGCGCAGGCCTATGCCCGTCTGCGCCAGGCCTTGGGCGACCGCCTGCAACCGCAACGCCTGCCAGCGCGCTTCGCCGTCCTGCGGCAGCAATTTGCGGCCGTCATGCAGCGTATCGAGATAGGCGCAGATGACATCGGAATCGAAGAGCGGCGGCGCATCCGGCCGCAGCAGCACCGGCACCTTGCCGAGCGGGTTTTCGGCGTAGACACTGGCATTGCGCAAGGTCGGGCTGGTCTCGTGATGAATGACCTCGAGCCGGTCGGCAAGCCCGACCTCATGGGCGAAGACGAGCGCTTTGCGCGCAAAGGGCGAATGGGTCTGGTAATAGAGGATCATTGTCGTCTCAGCGGGGTTAAAGGAGCAGTCCCCTTTCTAGCCTGCTGACAGCGAGCATTGCGCTCTGATTGGGCGCCGCCGACGCAAGTTCGTTTCGCCAGAAAATCGCATCAGACATGTAGGATCGCGGCCGGCTCGTTCGTCCTAGGGTTCGCAAGGCCAAACCAAATGCCCAGACCAAACCCAAAGAGGAACAAGACATGACCGACCAGACCCCCATTCAGCCGGCCGCGAAAGTTCTCGGTGGATTGACCCCCTATCTGCAGCTGGACGGCGCCTTCAAGGCCGCCGAATTCTACAAGAAGGCTTTCGGCGCCGAACAGGTGTTCTTCTATCCGCCCGATGAGCAGGGCCGCACGATGCACATCCATCTCCACATCAACGGCTCGACGCTGATGATTTCCGATTTCTACCCCGAAAACGGCATGCCTGCCGTCAAGCCGCAGGGCTATACCATGCAGCTCCATCTCGGCGCCGACGAGATCGATGGCTGGTGGAAGCGCGCGGTCGGTGCCGGCTGCGAAGTCGCAGTGCCGCTGCAGCTGATGTTCTGGGGCGACCAGTGGGGCAACATGCGCGACCCCTTCGGGGTCGAATGGGCGATGAACGCGCCGGCGAAGAAAGACTGACCACCGCTGACAAAGCTCCTCACCGGCTGACGCCGGTAAGGAGCTTTGTGAGATACTCCAAGGAGAACCTCATGTCCTATGTCGATGGTTTCGTGCTCGCCGTGCCGAAGGCAAATATCGATGACTACAAGAAGCTGGCCAACCTCGCAGGCCCGATATGGAAGGAACACGGAGCGCTCGCCTATGTCGAATGTATCGCCGACGACGTGCCCTATGGTGAGTTGACCTCGTTTCCGCGTGCCGTTCAGGCAAAAGACGACGAGATCGTCGTCTTTGCTTGGGCCGTCTATTCGTCCAGGCAAAGCCGCGACGCGGTAATGGCCAAGGTGATGGCCGATCCCCGTTTGACACCCGATTTGGGGCCCATGCCCTTCGATATGAAGCGCATGATCTTCGGCGGCTTCCAGCCCTTCATCGAGCTTTAGCCGCTGCTCAGTCCAGCTTGTCCAGCAGCGGCTTCAACCTGGCGCCATAGCGCTTCCAGAGATCGACCGAGCCCTGATACATCGGCTGGCGCACCTGCGCGGCCGAGGCCGTGCGCACCGGGCGGTCGGTCTCGTGGAACGACAGCGCCTTGTCGTCCCAGGACAGGCCGAGATGCCCGATCAGCGCCCGCGTCTGTCCCTCCTGGTCGGCCACGAAATCCTCGTAACGCACGTCATGGACGACGCCCGGCAGAACATCGTGCCAATGCGCCATGATGTCGGTGTAGATGTTGTGGAAATCGGCGAGCTCGCCCAGATCATAGCCGTAGCGGTGGTTGTCGCCGCGGAAATGCACCTTGTAGATCGAAAGGCAGGTCGCCGCCGCATCGCGCGCGCAATGGATGATCTTGGCTTTCGGCAGCATCATATGGATGAAGCCGATGAGCAGGAAGTTGCCGGGCATCTTGTCGGTGACATGCCTGAAGTTGGGATAGCGCTCATGCAGCATGTCGAGATAGGCTTGGCCCGCCTCCGCAAACTCCGCGTCGGATACATCGACCAGTCCCCAGGGGAAACCTCCCGGCATGGTCAGCGGAAATTGCTTGCCGACCGCGGTTTTCAACATGCTGAGCTCGCCCGCGCCATAGACTTGTGGATGGCTGGCGATGATCTGTTCGACCAGCGTGGTGCCGGAGCGCGGCATGCCGACGACGAAAATCGGCGTGTCGTCGGAGATTGCACTTGGCTTGTGCTTTTCGAAAAAGCCGGCGTTGAACACCGTCTTCATCGCCTCGAATTCGGCCCGCGTCCTGACCGGATCATAATCGATGCCCTTGCGGCGGATCGCATTGCCTTCAGCGAAATAGTCGAAGGCCCTGTTATAGTCCTTCAAATCGTCATTGGCCTTGCCGAGACCGAAGGACAGCTGCATGCGTGCCAGGCTGTCGGCCGGCGCCTTGGCATGCTGGGCCTCCATGCCGGCGAGTTCGGCGTCGCGCTCCTTCTGGCGCTTGACCTGCGTCAGCATCAGCCAGGCCTTTGCCATGCCTGGCGTGATCGCCAACGCCTGCCGAAACAGGTCTGCCGCTTCATCGAGCTTGCCTTTTTCCATCAGCCCGACGCCGAGCCCATGCAACAGGTCGGCATCCTTGGGCCGGATCGTCAGCGCCTCGCGAAAGGTCGCCAGCGCCTCATCCAGACGACCGGCTTCCTGCAACGTTTCGGCAAGCCCGATGCGGGCGCGGACATGGAAGGGATTGCGCCCGATTGTGCCGCGATAGATGTCCTCCGCAGCCTCGAACTGGCCGAGCTGTTTCAACGCCGAACCCAGATTGTCGCGTGCCGCGAGCTGGTCGGGCTTGAGATCGACCGCGCCGCGGAAGAAATCGGCGGACGCGGCAACGCGGCCGAGATCGCGCATCACCGTGCCGAGATTGTTGAGGAAATCGGGATTCTTCGGCTGCAGACGCACAGACTGCTCGATCAGCTCCAGCCCTTCGGGGCTGCGCCCGGTCTGGTGCAGCAGCAGGCCCAGGAAATGCGCCGCTGCCGGGTGATTGGCCTTGCGCGCCAGCACCTGCCGGTACAGCGTCTCGGCCTCCTGCCGGCGCCCGCCCTGATGCAGCTGCAGCGCCTGCTGCACATATTGGTCGAGGCCCAGCGGCGGCTGTCCGCCAGCTCCAGCACCCGCCGCTCTTCTCTGATCTCTGTTGATGGGAAACCTGCCGTGTTTGTCCGCTTGCCGGACCTAAGGCATGGAAGAGACAGATTCAAGGGTGCCGCCGGATATCCTCTTCGGTCCGGACAAGGTGTTGCTGCGGTTGAACCCAAAGCAGCGCAGCCCGGTCAAATCAACCGGTTGCTTTCGGCGAGCCGGCGCTCCCGCCGCTGCGTGCCGTCGGTGTCGGCAATCTTGCGCCGTGCCGCTTCGTCGCTTCTTATCGTCAGGCGCACTGACATTGCCTTGGGGAAGAGGACGATTGGCTCGATTGTTGCGGTCGGACGATCCGGCGTTTTCATGATTCTCATATATTTTGCCCTTTCGTAAAAAATAATCTTAGGCACTGGAATAATTATTCCGATGCTCTCTAAATAAGAAACTGGCTGATATTGTTCCAGGATAGCAGATTTATTAGAGGTTTATACGAGAAATTTTTTATATCGGCCGAGCCGTGGCGGAAATCAGCTTGAATAATCAGCAATTTCGGATTATTGGTCTGAGATCGTTTTTGGGCCAAGCTTGGCATATAGCGGCGTCGGAGATACTCGACCCGCCAAACTCATTCCAATCGCCGATGGTTGAGTTCCCGGTTGATGCCGGAAAGCATCGACGAACCAGAGCCAAGCCAATGCCGGATCGCACCACCCGTTCCATCGCCCATTTCGCGGCACCCTTCGTGCTTAGCGGGCTGGAAGGGCAACTGCCGGCCGGCGACTATGACATCGATCACGACGAAGAGCTGATCGAGGGCATGTCGCGGCTTGCCTGGCGTCGCGTCGCCACCTTCATCCACTTGCCGGCAAGGGCGGTGAAGAACCCGGCCACCAGCCAGCTTGTCGCCATCGACTACCTCGAACTCGAAACAGCGCTGAGGCGCGACCAGGAGAACGCAGCATGATCCGCTTCCAGCAGAATGCGCGTCCGCGCACCGACACGCCCTCGCACCTCTTCGCCATCGGCCAGACCGTGCGCATGAAGAGCCGCAGCGGGCTCGCCCAGCAGACCGCCGAGCTGTTTCAGATCAAGAGCAGATTGCCGGTCAAGGATGGCTCGCCGCAATATCGCATCCGCAGCGAGCAGGAGACGTATGAGCGGGTCACCACGGAAGACAATCTCGAAGTGGCGGACGCCCCGGCTGTCACCGACAGCCCGGCCGTCTGACACCGCACCCACCCAGCACGTACGAAGGAGCAGACAGATGGCCAAGGGTCAGCAGCGCAGCAATCGCGAAACTCGCAAGCCCAAGAAAGACAAGGTGGTGGCCAAGGCCGCCTCCCCGTTCGGTTCCTCGGTCAAGCAAGCCGAGAGCAGCCTGAAGCCGAAGTCGAAGGGCTGACAAGGCAGGGGCGCGCCTGGCGTACCTGCCAGCAATGGACTGACGATCTCGCGCAAAACTCTGCAACGGAGGCTTGCTTGACGTTCTTCGTCGAGCCGCTCGCGCGACGTCGACGAAGCCACGCTCGACAAGGTATCCTTCTTCCCTTGGAGGTGAGAAGCGGTCCGCGCAGCAGACGAAAAGCCAATTGTTGGCTTTTCGAGTTTCGAACGCCCTGAGCCTGCGAAGGACCAAGGGTGGTCCGGTCCACCCGCCCGGTCCCCGCTGCTTCGCAGGGTCCCGGCATTCGCCGCCTTTTTTATCGTGCCAGTGGGACGGTGAATTCGCCTCCGGCGGACTCACCCGACAGGGGAGAAGGAAAAATCAGCAGGGGCCGTCCTCGACGACGCGGTAGTCGGCGGCACGGGCCTCGCAGGCGTTGGGAAAGGTGCGCAGCTCGCCATGGCGGCGGGCGCAGACCGGGGCGTATTCGCGCGTGCAGAATGTCGGCTCTTCGCCACCACCGCCACCACCGCCGCCGTCGCGGCAAGGGCCGTCGCGAACGATGCGGTAGCCTTCCCGTTCGGCAAGGCAGGCATTGGCGAAGGTCTGGCGGTCACCGCCGCGCCGCGCGCAGACCGGCTCGTATTGCCTGGTGCAGAATTCCGGTTCCGGCCGTGGCGGGCGCGGACGTGGTCCCGGCCCGTCATCGACGACGACGGTGCAGGCCGCAAGAAGACCCGACAGGAAGAGAATAGTAAAACCCTGGCGCGAGAAGATCGTCGCAAGAAATCTCATGAATATGCCTCCCTCGAGACCCCCGTCCCCGGCGCAAAACGCGCCTGTCGATCCTCGCCATTCCCTTGCCAAATGCAACCCCCGTTTGCGGCGCGGGAGCCATGCGATGCCCGGCCCGCGCATTGCTTTGGCCCTGGACCAAACCGCTGGACCATGCGTGGCCGGGCTCTGGCTGATGAACTCTTAAGAACCCAGGTTTATCGAAGCGCCTTCGTTGGGATGCGTCGATGGACGCGGCCCGCGGCGCTATCTTGCAACGATCACGTTTCCGTGCGATAAATTTTGTGTTCGGGCATTTGCGACCCGGAGAGCGGAACGTTTTGGACGACCTTTCCCCGATACTGTGAATCTCTGACGGCCCCATTTTCGGCGGGGGGTTTTACCATGCGCAAATGCAGGACTGCCGAAGCAACCACCGGGACTTGCCCACGATGCCAGGCGGCGGGCAAACCATAAGACTGACACGGGTGAAGGAGTTTCCCCAATGGCCCAGACCGGCACCGTTAAATTCTTCAACGCGACCAAAGGCTTCGGCTTCATCACGCCCGACGGCGGCGCCAAGGATGTGTTCGTCCACATTTCCGCGATCGAGGCCTCGGGCCTGCGTACCCTCGTCGACGGCCAGAAGGTCACCTTCGACGTTGAACCCGACCGCATGGGCAAGGGTCCGAAGGCGGTCAACCTCCGCGCGGCCTGAACCGGCGGTGCCCGCGCGCCCGTCAGGGCGCTCGAAAAAGCACCTAAAGCGTGTTTGAACCGGCTTTGTCAGCCGTCCAGAGTTTCGAAGGCGCGACGTTTCCCGTTGCGCCTTTTTCATGACCGCCGTCGCCGGAGGCAAAGGACGCTTTATCGGTCAATGCCGTGGCTGATCGCCGGAGCAATCGTCTGGCGCGAATTGCCTTCGGTGCCACGATCTATTTGACCAGCCTTCAGCGTTGCCGCCGTCGCCAAAACTTTCTCTTGCCGATAGCGCTAAAATAAAGGACAAATTTCCCTTCGGGCATTTGCCGGCCCGAAACTGGACTTTATGGGATCAAAGGGAGCTTCCCATGCCGCAGACCGGCACCGTCAAATTCTTCAATCATGCCAAAGGCTTCGGCTTCATTACGCCCGACGACGGGCAGAAGGATGTCTTCGTTCATATTTCGGCCGTGCAGGCTTCGGGTCTTTCCGGTCTGGAGGATGGACAAAAAGTGACATTCGACACCGAGCCGGACAAGCGCGGCAAGGGTCCAAAGGCCGTCAACCTGTCGGTCGGCTAAGCCGGCTCAAGACAGTCCGGACGGAGATTGACGAGGCGGAGCGCCTTGCGTACGCGCTTGGTTTTGCCGCAAGAACTGGATCGTATCAGCCAATTCCGTTCAGCCCCCGTTCAGCCACGGTCTTCTATTAATCGTCCCCTAGGCTGGACCGCATCCCCGAAAACTATCCGGGCCGGCACGAAGGAGACCAAAATGAATCGCATTTTCAAGACCGCCATCCTGGGCGCCGCTCTCGCCGCGACCACCCTCGCCACCTTGCCTGCCGCCAATGCCAAGGACTGGAACCGCTGGCATCATGGCCATGGTCGTCATCATAATGGCGACGCGCTTGCGGCCGGTGTCGTCGGCCTTGCGGCCGGCGCTCTGATCGCCGGTGCGCTGAGCAACCCGCAGCCGCGCTACAGCAGCTATGATGACGATTACGACTACCGCGAAGTGCGGCCGGCGCCGGTGCGCCGTTACTATGCCGAACCGCGGGTCGTCTATGCCGACCGCTATGCCGAGCCGTGGACCCGCGACTGGTACGAATACTGCTCGGACCGCTACCGGAGCTTCAATGCCCGCAGCGGCACGTTCACCGGCAATGACGGTGAGCAGCATTTCTGCGTCGCGAATTGAGCTTCCCTGTCCCACAAAAAGCGCTGACCGCAAGGCCAGCGCTTTTTTTTGGCAGAAAGACATCGCTAAGTCAGGAAGGGATTGGTCCGCCTCTCCTCGCCAAAGCGGCCACCCGGGCCGTGGCCGCAGATGAAGCCGATCTCGTCACCGAGCGGCAAAAGCTTGTTCTTAATCGAGGCGATCAGCGCCGCATGGTCGCCGCCCGGCAGGTCGGTGCGCCCGACCGAGCCGCGAAACAGCACGTCGCCGACATGAGCGAACTTCGCCGCGCGATTGTAGTATACGACATGGCCGGGCGCATGGCCGGGGCAGTGCAGCACCTCGAACATATGTGAGCCGAACGAAACCGTCTCGCCCTCTGCGAGAAACCGGTCGGGCACGCAGTTGCGCGCCCCGGCAATGCCGTAGCGCTGGCCCTGGTTCTCGAGATTGTCGAGCAATAGCTTGTCGGCTTCGTGCGGGCCGATGATCTCGATGCCGAGTGCTTCCTTCAGCTCCATGGCGCCGCCGGCGTGATCGATGTGGCCATGGGTGATCCAGATCGCAGCGGCGGTGATCGCATTGTCCTTCAGCACCGCCAGCACCTTGTCGATGTCGCCGCCCGGATCGACGACGACGCCATGCTTGTCATCCATGTCGAACAGGATGGTGCAGTTCTGCTGGAAAGGCGTGACCGGCACGATGCCGGCATTGAGCTGACCCATGATTGTCCTTTCGCTGTTCCAGCGTGATGTAGAGGCGCGGGCGAAGGCCGTCCACTGCTGAAAGGCAAACAGTCCGTCCTAAAACAGAAATGGGCGGCCCAACGGCCGCCCATTTGACGAAGCCTCAGTCTCAAGCAATTCCAGGAAAAGTGTAAAGCGGTTTTCCGTCCGGAATTGCGTAAAACAACAAACTAGATCATTCGCCGTGAAACGGTGAATGATCTAGTTGGCTTACTTCTTCATCGCGCCCATGACCGCACCGATGATGCCGGTCAGGATGGCGCCGCCGCCGGCGCCGCCGAGCAGGTTTTTGAGGTTCAGCGTATCGCCCAATCCGCCCGCTGCCGTTGCAGCCGCTGCCGGGTCGGCCGTGCCGCCGAGCAGGCTGCCGAGGATCGCCGCCCCGCCAACGCCGCCAACCGCGCCGCCGAGGATTTTGGTCAACTGGCCCATCGCCGCATTCTTCAGCGCAACGCCGACCGCCTGACCACCGACAACACCTGCAATTACCTGTACAACGAGCGCAATGAGCGTATTCGTATCCATGTACCTAGTCCCTCCATAGCTGCCAGCCTCCCGGGCCGACACCATCATGAGACGCTGAATTGTACGAAAGTCAAATGCACAGATGCTGAAATAAAGGGGCCGGCCTCAAAACCGCCCCTGCTTGCGAAAAAAGCTGTGACTTTCGTTATTCTGCGGCTATCGCATGCTTAGGTTGCACCGCAGCAGAATAGTCGTTCATCAAAGTCTTGTCGATCTCGCCGACCTCGAATCGGTACGGACCGATCTCGGAGACCGGCGTCACTTCCGCTGCCGTTCCGGTGAGGAAGCACTGTTCGAAGCCTTCGAGTTCCTCAGGCATGATGGCGCGCTCGACGACTTCAAGGCCGCGGTCCTTGGCGAGGCCGATGACGGTGCGGCGGGTGATGCCGTCGAGGAAGCAATCGGGCTTCGGCGTGTGGATCTTGCCATCCTTGACGAAGAAGATGTTGGCGCCCGTTGCTTCGGCGACCTGGCCGCGCCAGTCGAGCATCATGGCATCGGCATAGCCCTTGGCCTCGGCGGCATGCTTGGACATGGTGCAGATCATGTAGAGGCCGGCGGCCTTCGACTTCGACGGCGCGGTGCGCGGATCGGGCCGGCGCCATTCCGCCAGATCGAGACGGATGCCCTTGAGCTTCTGCGCCGGGTCGAAATAGCTCGGCCATTGCCAGATGGCGATGGCGCAGTTGATGCGGCTGTTCTGCGCCGACACCCCCATCTGTTCGCTGCCGCGCCAGGCGATCGGCCTGACATAGGCGTCCTGGAAACCCTGCTTCTTCAGAAGCGTGGTCGAGGCGTCATTGAGCTCGGCCACGGAATAGGGAATATTGAAGCCGAGCAGGCGCGCCGATTCATGCAGACGCTCGGTGTGCTCATTGAGCTTGAAGATGGCGCCGCCATAGGCGCGCTCGCCCTCGAAGACGGCGCTGGCATAGTGCAGGCCGTGGGTCAGCACGTGGATCTTGGCGTCGGCCCATTTGACGAACTCGCCGTTGATCCAGATGAAGCCGTCCAGTTGGTCGAAGGGAACGGATGCCATGGAAACCTCCCGCGGGCGGCGACCCGCACATCATTAGTGTTGTTTTTTGTTGCGCGACAGCCGCGTCGGGCGGCCCTTGAAGCGTAAGCGGAGAATCGAACTCTGGCAAACTCAGGAAGTTCCGGAAAAACCGCACTCCCTTGCCTTTTCGTTCGCATTCACCCGAAAAGCTTGTCAAAAATTACCATTGCGGGGAAATTACGTCAATAGTACTGACATAATTTCCCTCTATGGACGGAGAAATGATGACGGATCGAAGCCCAGCTGCCGGAAAACCGATCAAGACGCCGATCACCGACGAGGACGGCATCGACTTCGCCATCATCGAACTGTTCTTCTTTGCGTATCGCGATTTCACTTCCGATCCGGACCAAATCCTGGCCGATTACGGCTTTGGCCGCGCCCATCACCGTGTGCTGCATTTCGTCAACCGCCGGCCGGGACTGACGGTCGCCGAACTGCTCGACGTGCTCAAGATCACCAAGCAGAGCCTGGCGCGGGTGCTCAAGCAGCTGATCGACACCGACCATGTCGTCCAATTGCAGGGTCCGCGCGACCGCCGCCAGCGGGAGCTCTATCCGACAGCCAAGGGCCGCGCCTTGGCGCTGGCCCTGGCGCGGCCACAGTCACGCCGCATCCGTGCTGCATTGGAAGATTCCGGAGCCAGCGAGCGTCCCTTGATCGAACGATTCCTGGAAGCCATGGTCAATCCGGAACTAAGGGCGCAGATCGACATTGTGCCTGCAAACATGTCAGGGAAAAGCCATGGAGACCATTGAGAGGGTGGACCAGCCGACGGCGCCGGACGATGACGCGCCGCATCTGCTTGTGGTCGACGACGACACCCGCATCCGCAATTTGCTCAAGCAGTATCTGACCGAAAATGGCTTTCGCGTCACTGTCGCCGGAAATGCCGGCGAGGCCAGGCGCAAGCTCGCCGGGCTCGACTTCGACCTCCTTGTCCTCGACGTCATGATGCCCGGAGAGACCGGCGTCGACCTCACCAAGGCGCTGCGGGCGGAGAAGAACGTGCCGATCCTGATGCTCACCGCGCTATCGGAAACCGACAGCCGCATCACCGGGCTCGAGGCCGGCGCCGACGACTATCTGCCCAAGCCCTTCGACCCGCGCGAACTGATCCTGCGCATCAACAACATCCTGCGCCGCGGCGGCCCGGCGACGACGCCCAAGGTCGAGCAGCTGGTCTTCGGCCCCTACACCTTCCAGATCGCCAGGCGCGAGCTGAAGCGGGGCGGCGAGGCTCTGAAGCTGACCGACCGCGAGCAGGAGATCCTGGCGATCTTTGCCGCGCGGGCCGGCGAAACCATCCCGCGCCATGAGCTTGTCGGTGACGATTCGGAAGTCGGCGAGCGCACCATCGACGTTCAGATCAACCGGCTGCGCCGCAAGATCGAGCGCGATCCGTCCAATCCGGTCTGGCTGCAGACGGTGCGCGGTATTGGGTATCGGCTCAGCGTGGAATAGAATGCCGCTGACGGCCGCCTTTGGCCATAGATATGTGGCCATCGACCAGCGGCGATTGACCCAGCGGAAGGACAAATGGCGACCACGCAACTGGAACGGCCGGAACAGGGCGGCTTTGGCGCGCGCGTATCACGGGCGCTGAAAGCAATGCCGCGTGCCTGGAAGCGGTTCTGGCGGCTGGTTGCGTTCTATATGCCCAAGCGGCTTTATGCCCGCTCGCTGATCATCGTCATCGCGCCGATGATCCTTCTGCAGTCGGTCGTCGCCTTCGACTTCATGGAACGCCACTGGGCAACCGTGACGCAGCGCCTGTCGCAGGCCACCGTGCGCGACATCGCCGCGATCATCGACATGATCGAGACCTATCCGCACGATGGCGACTACGCGAACATCATCCGCATCGCCCAGGACCGCATGCAGTTGAAGGTCGACCTCTTGCCGCCCGACCCGTTGCCGGCGCCTGGACCCAAGCCCTTCTTCTCGATCCTTGACGACGTCCTTTCCACCGAGATCACCCGCCAGATCAACCGCCCGTTCTGGATCGACACGGTCGGCAATTCCAACATCGTCGAGGTTCGCATCCAGCTCGAGGGCAAGGTGCTGCGCGTCTTCGTGCGCCGCAGCCAGGCCTATGCCTCCAACACCCACATCTTCCTGATCTGGATGGTCGGGACGTCACTGGTGCTGCTGACGATTGCCATCCCCTTCCTTCGCAACCAGATCCGGCCGATCCTGTCTCTGGCCGAGGCCGCCGAAAGCTTCGGCAAGGGCCGGCCGATGCCGCGCGATTTCCGCCCACGCGGCGCCGAGGAGGTTCGCCGGGCCGGCTTTGCCTTCATCCAGATGCGCGAGCGCATCGAACGCCAGCTGGAACAGCGCACCGCCATGCTGACCGGCGTCAGCCACGATCTCAGAACCATCCTCACCCGCTTCAAGCTGCAGCTGGCGCTGGCCGGCGGCAAGCCCGAGACCAAGGCCGCGCTCAACCAGGACATCGACGACATGCAGTCGATGCTGGAAGGCTATATCGCCTTTGCCCGCGGCGAAGCGTCGGAAGATGCCGGCCATTTCGATCTCGAGGCCTATTTCCAAAAGCTCGGCGAGGAGGCGTCGCTGCACAAGCGCAAGCTATCGACCGTGCTTGCCGGTGATCCGGACGTGCATGTGCGCCCGCACGCTTTCGCCCGGCTGTTGTCCAATGTCGCCGGCAATGCCTTGCGCTATGCCAAGACGGTGGAGATCAGCGCCGATCACGGCCGCGGCTCACTCGTCGTCACCATCGACGATGACGGTCCGGGCATTCCGCTGGAAAAGCGCGAGGACGTGTTCAAACCGTTCGTGCGGCTCGACGAANGACGATGACGGTCCGGGCATTCCGCTGGAAAAGCGCGAGGACGTGTTCAAACCGTTCGTGCGGCTCGACGAAGCGCGCAACCTCGACGCCAGCGGCACCGGCCTTGGCCTCTCCATCGCCCGCGACATCGCCCGCAGCCATGGCGGCGACATCACGCTGGAAGACAGCCCGCTCGGCGGCCTGCGGGCGGTGATCAAGGTGCCCGCCTGACCAAAGCATGATCTGAAAGGCGGGTTCAGCCAAAACCACCTTCATCCGCCCGTCATGAAACCATGGTCAAGAGCGCGCATGAAGCGCGCGACCTCAGTTGATTCAGCTCAGCCGGCTCACTTCGACCTCGTGCCTGCCCGGGTGCGCTGGAGCGAAGCGAGGGCAGCCGGGCCGTACCGCTATCGCATCAAGGCAACTGTCGACCCGAGCAAAGGACCGCCATGCGCATCCTGATGGTCACCGACGCCTGGCGGCCGCAAGTCAACGGCGTCGTCCACACGCTGGAGCGGCTCACCGAAACGCTGAAAACCTTCGACGTTGCGGTCGACTTCCTGACCCCGAACATCTTTCGCACCTTGCCGTTGCCGACCTACCCCGACATCAGGCTGGCGCTGACCACGCCCGGCCATGTCGCGCGGCTGATCGAGGCTCGCAAGGCCGACCATATCCATATCGTCACCGAAGGCCCGCTCGGCATCATGGCGCGGCGCTATTGCCGCAATGCTGGCCGTCCCTTTACCACCAGCTATCACACCCGCTTTCCCGAATATCTCAGCGCCCGCCTGCCGGTGCCGGAGAGGTGGGCCTATCGCTGGCTGCGTGATTTCCACAATTCCGGACAAGGCACGCTGGTCGCCACCCAGTCGCTGGCGGAGGACCTTGCGTCGCGAGGCTTCACCAAGCTCAGGCCGTGGACGCGGGGCGTCGACACCGATCACTTCCGCCCGGACAAGAAGAAGGACCTCGGCTTTCCCGGCCCGGTATTCCTGTGCGTCGGCCGCGTCGCCATCGAGAAGAACCTGAGCGCCTTCCTCGATCTCGACCTGCCCGGCAGCAAGGTGATCGTCGGCGAAGGACCGGAACTGGCCAGGCTCAGGGCGAAATACCCGCAGGCGCATTTCCTCGGCCATCGCCCGAACGATGAGCTGGCCGAGATCTACGCCTCGGCTGATGTTTTCGTTTTCCCCAGCCGCACCGACACGTTCGGCAACGTGATCATCGAGGCGCTGGCCAGCGGCACGCCGGTGGCCGCCTATCCGGTCACCGGACCGATCGACATTGTCGGCGACGGCATCGGCGGCGCGGTGTCGACCGATCTGCGCGAGGCCTCGCTCGCCGCGCTCAATGTCGACCGCGCCGAGGCGCGCGAACGCGCCATGCGCTACAGTTGGAAAGCCTGCGCCGAAATGTTCATGGACACGGTCGAAGAGGCGCTGAGCACAAGGCGCAAGCTGGCCGCCTGACGCAATCTTCCTAAAACAACCTGCCGCCGTCCGGCACCTTGCGCTCGATGGCGCCAAGGACCACGGCGCCTTCCTCATCAGGGAAGCCGAGCGTGAGCACTTCCGACATGAACGGACCGATCTGGCGCGGCGGGAAATTCACCACCGCAAACACCTGCCGTCCCACCAGCGTTTCCGGCGCATAGTATTTCGTGATCTGTGCCGAGGATTTCTTCACGCCGATCTCAGGGCCGAAATCGATCTTCAGCTTGAACGCGGGTTTGCGCGCCTCGGGGAAAGGCTCGGCCTCGACGATCGTGCCGGCACGGATGTCGACACGATCAAAATCGGCAAAGCTGATCTCGGGCTTGCGCGCGCTGCTCGAACTCATGGAAGCTCAGGCGTTGCCATAGGTCTCGAACAGGACACCGGCCAGCGCATCCTTGGCCGAGGTTCCCGACCAGACAACGAACTGGAAGGCCTGGAAATAGCACTCGCAGGCTTCAAGCGCCGACGACAAAAGCACCTCGACCTGCTGGCTCGACGGTTCGACCCCGCCGGCAAGCAGCAGCGACTGGCGAAACATGATCGCGCCCTCCTGCTCCCAGAGATCGAAATGGCCAAACAGCATCTGCTCGTTGATCAGCGACAACAGCCGCATTACTTCCAGCGCGCGGGCTTCCGGCACCTTGATGTCGAAAGCACAGGCCAGATGCAGCGCCTCGAAATCCTCCATCCATGAGAAGGAGACGTGATAGTCGGTCCAGCTACCGGCAACCGAGATCGAGATTTCGTCGTCGCCGGCCCGTTCGAAGGACCAGTCATTGTTATGGGCGACCTGCTCGATGACATCCACCGGATGGATTTCGCGGGAGAATTCGAGTTCGAGAAGTTCCATGGAATGCTTCCTGTGTTCAGGGGAGCGCCACACGCTCCGCGGGGCACACACGACGAACAATCTTGTCTTGAACTCGGACGGCCAGGACTTCACGACACAAAGACCCCGGACCGGACCCCACCGCCCGGCCGCATGACCCTGCTCCGAATCATGCAACAAATTCAGTCTATTGATCGGGAGTCGCGTGAACAGCCTAATTTTTCGCACTGCGTCATCAGCATGTGGAAAGGCGCTGTCACAAAGATTCATGCATTGCCGGTAAACGATTCACGGCAAAGCATTTTTTCGGATTGTGCTTTGTGGAAAAGTTCAAATTTTATTTTTTTGCTTTGGGCTTTGCCGCAGCCGCAGGTGCGGCCTGTCCGGTCAATTCGGCAAGCCTGGCCTCGAGCGCGTCGATGCGGGCGGCCAGCCTGGTGTTTTCTTCGCGGGCCTTGGCAGCCATGTCGCGGGCAGCCTCGAACTCCTCGCGCTGCACCACATCCATGGTGTTGAGGATGCGCTCGGCCTGCCCCTTGAAGGCAGTCTCCACCTCGCGGCGCACGCCTTGTGCGGCACCCGCAGCATCGGTCATCAGCTTGGCGAATTCATCGAGAATGCGGTTCGGTCCGGTCGACATGGCAAATCCTCGCTTGCTGGAATTGACGTAGTGACACTGCCTGCGGAATGCAAGAACGTTGAAGCTGGTGCGGCTTCATGTCGGACGCGATTTGGCTCACGGTCCGGCCGACAGATTGCTATTATCGCAAATGGATTCTTGGAACGACGGTTGCCGTGACGGACAGTGCGGACTTGGAGAAGCGCTTTGCAGCACTCGATGCAGCACTCGCAAAGGGCATTTCGGATGCCAGTGCTGGCCGGGTCTAGCCTGGCGACGAGGTGCTGGACAGGCTTGAAGCCAAATACAGGGCAATGGCAGAGAGAACCAAGTGAAGTTACTGGTCTTCACAGACCAGCGGCCTAGTTTTCCTCACGACTTGCTCCAGGCAAGAGTCACTCTCATTCAGGATCAACCAATGGCAACGCCCCCGCGCCGACCGACCAATCCGATGGAAGCCGCTGAAGCGGCCTTCAAGCCGGTCAAGAAACCCGCGCCTCCCATTCGCGAACCCTCCGCCGCACCAAACGTTCGCGAGCTTGTCTCGATCAGGATCGATCGCGCCGTGCTCGACCATTTCCAGGAAGATGGCCCCGGCTGGCATGACAGGATCAACGATGCGCTCAGGCAATTGGTCGCCGGCAAGCCGCAGGGTTGAGCCCATTATCTCTGACGATCAGGCTGTCGTCACCTTGCCTTGACCCCGCCAAAACCCTGCCGCATGGTCCGCGCCCTAACGCGAGCCCTCCCAGGAGATCCTGTTGAACGACTATTTCCCGCTGCCGATGGCGTCGCTGTCCTTCCCCAACATCGACCCGATCCTGGTTCAGATCGGTCCGCTGGCGGTGCACTGGTACGGCATCGGCTATATCGTCGGCATCCTGTTCGCCTGGTGGTACGCCAAGCGGCTCGTCACCAACACAAGGCTGTGGCCTGATGGCGTCTTGCCGATGAAGCCGATCGACCTCGACGATTTCATCGTCTGGGCTGCCGTCGGCGTCGTGCTTGGCGGACGCACCGGCTATGTGCTTTTCTACGATTTAAAGCGCTATATCGACCACCCGCTCGACATCTTCGCCGTCTGGCAGGGCGGCATGTCGTTCCATGGCGGCCTGCTTGGCGTCATCCTCGCCATGACGCTGTTTTCCCTCAAGCGCGGCATCCGCACCTGGACGCTGTTCGACGTGGTGGCAGCCGGCGTGCCGGTCGGGCTCGGCCTCGTCCGCATCGCGAACTTCGTCAATGCCGAACTCTGGGGTCGCGTGACCGACGTGTCGTGGGCCGTCGTCTTCTGCAACGAGCGTCTCCAGCAGACCGTGGCGGGTTGTGTCGCGGGCCTGGAGCCTCGCCATCCGAGCCAGCTCTACGAAGCGCTGCTCGAGGGCGCGGTGCTGTTCCTGGTCCTGCGCTTCCTCACCCATTCGCGGCTGAAGCTGAAGACGCCGCGCTTCGTCGGCGGCGCCTTCATCTGCGGCTACGGCCTGTCGCGCATCTTCGTCGAGTTCTTCCGCGAGCCTGACCAGCAACTCGGCTACCTCCTTGGCGGCTGGCTCACAATGGGCATGGTGCTGTCGCTGCCGATGGTGCTGGCCGGCATCTGGGCGATGGCCACCGCCAAGCCGGCGCCGCAGCCACAGCCGGCATGACACGGCTGAAAACCCGCATCGTCGACCTGATCGGCGCGCTTGGCCCCCTCCCCGTCAACGAGTATATGGCGCTCTGCCTGTTCGACCCCAGCGACGGCTACTACACGACGCGCGAGGCATTCGGCGCCGCCGGCGACTTCGTCACCGCGCCGGAGATCAGCCAGATGTTCGGCGAACTCGTCGCCGTCTGGTTGTATCAGGCCTGGCAGGCGATCTGCCGGCCGCTGCCGGTCACCGTCGCCGAGATCGGCCCCGGTCGCGGCACGCTGATGAACGACATGCTGCGCACCCTGGCGCGGCTCGATCCGGCGCTTGCCGAAGGCGCGTCGTTCGCCCTGATCGAGACCAGCCCGAGGTTGACCAAAATCCAGAAACAGACGCTTGCCGAAAGTTCAGCCGATGTCGGCTGGCACGAAACCATCGCCACGTTGCCGCAGGCGCCGTTGCTGATTGTCGGCAACGAATTGTTCGACGCTGTGCCGATCCGCCAGTTCATCCGCGCCGGCGCCGGCTGGCGCGAACGGGTGATCGGCCTCGATGTCTCAGACGAGTTGAGCTTCTTCGCCGGCGCCGGCTCGGTCGAGGCGATGCTGCTGCCGGAAGACGCCGCCGAGGCGCCACAAGGCTCTATTTTCGAAATAGCACCGGCCCGCGCGGCACTGATGGCGACCATTGTCGAACGCATAGCCGACCACGGCGGCGCCGGGCTGTTCCCTGATTACGGCCATCTCCAGCCCGGTTTCGGCGACACATTGCAGGCCGTGCGCAGGCACGCCCCCGAAGATGTGCTGGCCAATCCCGGCGAAGCCGATCTCACCGCCCATGTCGACTTCGCGGCACTGGCCGCCGTCGTGCGGGCGCATGGCCTCGATGTGGAATTGGCGACGCAGGGCGACTTTCTGCTTGGCATGGGATTGCTTGAGCGAGCTGGCCAGTTGGGCAGCCAGGCAAGCCAAGAGGCACGACAAACCATTGCCGATGCCGTCGAGCGCCTGGCCGGACCCGACGGCATGGGCACGCTGTTCAAAATCCTGAAAATCCTGCCGCATCAGCCAGTCTGACCCTCAGAGATCGTTACAAGCCGTCCCGCCATGTCGCTTGTGGTCGCATGCCTGCTTTTGGCCAATGCAAAGTCGACGCGGCAGCACTGTCGCAATCACTCGGCCGAACTTCGCCTTGACGAAAACGCCGGCGCGGACAACAAACCCATCCATGCTGAATCAGACCAAACCGGATCCTGTTCGCTCGCCGCTGCTGGAAGCGGCCAAGCCACGAGGTATCCGCCATGGCTATTTCACCCGTATCGGCGGCGTCTCCGGCGGCATCTATCAGGGACTTAACATCGGCACCGGGTCGGATGACGATCAGATGCTGGTCGCCGAGAACCGCCGCCGCGTCGCTGCCTGGATGGGTGTGCCGGCCAGCCATCTCCTGACCGCGCATCAGGTCCACTCGCCCGATGTCGTTATTGCCAGGGAACCCTTTCCCGGCCCGCGGCCCAAGGCCGACGCCATCGTCACCGACCGGCCGGGCATCGCCATCGGCGCCTCGACGGCCGATTGCGGCCCGGTGCTGTTCGCCGATGCGCAAGCGCGCATCATTGGCGCTGCACACGCCGGCTGGAAGGGTGCTTTCACCGGTGTGCTTGAAAACACCATTGCCGCGATGGAAAGCCTCGGCGCCCGCCGTGAGCGCATCATTGCGGTTCTCGGTCCTTCGATCGGCCCCGACAATTACGAGGTCGGGCCGGAATTCGTCGCCCGTTTCGTCGAAGCCGATGCCGAAAACATCGGCTATTTCGCGCCTTCGGCCAATCCGGCGCATGCAATGTTCGATCTCAACCTCTATACGGTCGACCGGCTGAAGAAGGCTGGCGTGACCGCCGAGGGGCTTGGCCGCTGCACCTATGCCGAGGAGGATCTCTTCTTTTCCTACCGGCGCGCGACGCATCGCAAGGAACCGGACTACGGTCGGCAGGTTTCGGCAATTGTTTTGGAGAACGGATAATGGCGCTGCATTTCGAACGGTCGGAATTTGACGCCCGGCGTGACCGGTTGATGATCGAGATGACGGAAAAGAAGCTCGATGCTGTACTGCTTTTCGCCCAGGAGAGCATGTACTGGCTAACCGGCTACGACACGTTCGGCTTCTGTTTCTTCCAGTGCCTGGTTGTGAAGGCTGACGGCTCGATGGTGCTGCTCACCCGCTCGGCCGATTTGCGCCAGGCGCGCCACACATCGATCATCGACAACATCGTGCTGTGGACCGACCGCGACGGCGCCAACCCGGCGGTCGACCTGCGCAACCTGCTCAACGACCTCAATCTCCTCGGCGCCCGCATCGGCGTCGAATACGACACCCATGGCCTGACCGCCTTCAATGGCCGCCGCGTCGACGAGCAGCTGCAGACCTTCGGCCAGATCGCCGACGCCTCCGGTATTGTCGGCCGTCTGCGCCTGTTCAAGAGCCCGGCTGAAATCGCCAAGGCCGAAAAGGCCGCCAACCTTTCCGACGACGCGCTCGACGCGGCCCTGCCGCTGATCAAGCAGGGCGGCGACGAAGCGCTGATCCTTGCCGCCATGCAGGGCGCGGTGTTTGCCGGCGGCGGCGACTATCCGGCCAATGAATTCATCATCGGCTCGGGCATCGACGCGCTGCTCTGCCGCTACAAGGCCGGGCGCCGCAAGCTGACCAAGAACGATCAGCTGACGCTCGAATGGGCCGGCGTGTTCCATCACTATCACGCGCCGATGATGCGCACCGTGCTGACCGGCAAGGCGTCGAAGCGCCATCAGGAGCTGTTCGACGCCGCCCGCGCGGCTCTTCTGGCGGTCGAGAAGGCGATGACGCCCGGCAACACCTTCGGCGACGTCTTCGACGCGCATGCCCGCACGCTGGAGGCGCACAGCCTGACCAAGCATCGGTTGAACGCCTGCGGCTATTCCGTCGGCGCCCGCTTCACCCCGTCCTGGATGGATATGCCGATGTTCTACCAGGGCAATCCCGAGCCGATCGCGCCCAACATGACATTGTTCGCGCACATGATCATCATGGACTCCGAAACCGAGACGGCGATGACGCTTGGCCGCACCTACCTGACCACCGAATCCCAGCCGAAGCCGCTTTCACGCCATGATCTCGACTTGATCGTACAGTGAATCCATAATGGTTGGTCCACGCGGGGGCGTTCGCGACTAAGGAGTTTTCGGGCAGATGAGACGATCGCATGTGACGACCGTGTCATTGCTCGCAGCGCTTGTGCTGGCCGCTTGCACCAATGCCAAGGACGTCCTTGAGCCGTCCGCCATCACGCCGCCGGCAGCCTCGGCCCAACCGGCTCAGCCCTTCACTGCCCCGGGCATCGCGCCCGCCGCCACACCAGCGCCGGCCGTCGGCGCCACGACACCCGCCAACCCCGCGCAGAGCGCCGCCGCTTTGTCGAAGACCCGGCTGCAGATCGCGCCGATCGTCGGCGCCTCCGTGGAAGCGGCAACGCCGCTGACGGCCGAACTGCAGACACGCGCCAAGCAGCGCGGCATCACCCTTGCCGGCAGCGCCGACCAGGCCGCCACCCATGTGCTGAAGGGCTACTTCTCGACCATGACGGAAGGCAAGGATACCACCGTTATCTATGTCTGGGACGTCTATGACCCCGCTGGCAACCGGCTACACCGCATCAATGGCCAGCAGAAGGCGCCCTCGGTCAATGCCGCCGAAGGCTGGCCCGCGGTTGCACCCGCTACCATGCAGGCGATCGCCGACCAGACGATCGACCAGTTCGCGGCCTGGCTCGGCGGCAGCGCCGGCTGATCCGCCTGTTACCGGCTTCCGTTCACTGTTGACGTTTTTGAGATTAGCCGGCGGATTCCCGTCAACGAGGCTTGCAATACCGGCACGGCTCGCTACAAGCCCGATTAAGAGGACCTCCCCATCCTTCGCCAGGAACGGTGCATGAAGCTTTTCGCGGGCAATTCCAACCGGGTGCTGGCCGAAGCGGTCGCCCGCTATCTCAATGTCCCGCTGGGCAAGGCCAGCGTCAGACGCTTCGCCGATCAGGAAATCTTCGTCGAAATCCAGGAAAACGTGCGCGGCGAGGATGTCTTCATCCTGCAGTCGACCTCGTTCCCGACCAACGATCATCTGATGGAACTGCTCATCATGATCGATGCCTTCATGCGCTCCTCGGCCAAGCGCATCACCGCGGTCATCCCCTATTTCGGTTACGCCAGGCAGGATCGCCGGGCCTCGGGCCGCACACCGATCTCGGCCAAGCTGGTCGCCAACATGATCACCCGCGCTGGCGTCGACCGCGTCTTGACGCTCGACCTCCATGCCGGCCAGATCCAGGGTTTTTTCGACATTCCGACCGACAATCTGTTCTCGGTGCCGGTGATGGCCCGCGACGTGAAGGCAAAATACAAACAGCTTGCCAATGTCGTCGTCGTCTCGCCCGATATTGGCGGCGTGGTGCGCGCCCGCGCGCTCGCCAAACGCTTCGACGCACAACTGGCCATCGTCGACAAGCGCCGCGAACGTCCCGGTGAATCCGAAGTGATGAACATCATCGGCGCGGTCGCCGGCAAGGATTGCCTGCTGATCGACGACATCGTCGATTCCGGCGGCACGCTGTGCAACGCCGCCGATGCGCTGCTCGCCAACGGCGCTACCAGCGTCACCGCCTATATCACCCACGGCGTGCTGTCGGGCGGTGCGGTCGCCCGGATCAGCGGCTCGAAGCTGCAGGAACTGGTGATCACCGATTCCATCCAGCCGACGCAAGGCGTGCTCGACGCCCCGAATATCCGCGTCATCTCCATCGCCGACCTGATGGGCGAGGCGATTTCGCGCACGGCGACCGAAGAGTCCGTGTCGAGCCTGTTCGATTAATCCATGTTGCCCAAAAGCGTGCCCACGGGCCTGGCTCGGGGGTAATCTCCTTTTTGGAATCTGCCCCAAACCGTCGTGAAAGGAGCCAGCTGATGCGCAATCGAATCAAGGCTGCAGGCATCGCAGGAATGCTTCTCGCAATCGGCATCGCCAGCGCGGCCTATGCGCCGACAATCGCTCCGGTTTCGACCGCGCAGGCGCAAACGGAATATCTTCCCACCGAAAAGGATTTCATCGGCAAATGGAGCATCGCAGGGTCCGCAATCCGGCCACCGCGTGATCTGAAAGAGCCGGCGAAGCCCGACCAGGAAGCGTCTGCGACCGAATTTCAGCAGACTGTGACCGCCTTTTATGGCGCCTTCGACTATCTGGAGATCACGGCGGACGGCCGCTACAATTTTCACCAACCGGGTGACCCGGCATCGGGGCCTTGCGTCTGGTGCGGGACATGGTCGTTCAAGAACGATTCCCTGTGGCTCGAACTGGACACGGCGCCCAGGCTCGACATCTACGCCGAGGGCGGCGACATGCAGATGACCTACACGGCCGAGCCTGAAGAGACGTCACGATACAAATGGCTTGTTTTCAGCTGGACCAAGGCTGATTGAACTGAGGGGTGAGGCGTTCTCGCGCACGCCAACCGAAGCATCGGTGTCAAGCCCGATCTCCTGAGGCGGGCAGTCAGTCCATGGTTGCATTGTGCGAGGAGTTCACCATGGCCATACTGCCCCTCCAATCAACGGAGGAGTAGCAGATGCGGCGTAGGACTTTGCTCGGGCTCGCGGTTTCCATCGCAGCCACCCTTTCAGCACCGGCGGCCTGGGCCGCCGATTTTCCGGACCGGACCATCACCATGGTTGTCCCCTTTTCCGCCGGTGGCTCGACGGATCTGGTCGCGCGCCTGGTCGCCAACAAGATGTCCGAAAAGCTGGGCCAGCAGATTGTCGTCGAAAATGTCGGCGGCGCCGGGGGCAGCATCGGCGCTGCCCAGGTCGCCCGAGCCGAACCGGACGGCTACACGATCCTGATGGGCACGGTCGCAACCCACGCGCTCAACCCGCTGATCCTGAAGACAAAGCCCTACGACGCGGAGAAGGATTTTGCGCCGATATCGTTGCTCGTGCTGGTGCCAAACGTCCTGGTCGTAAACCCTGAATTCCCCGCCAAGGACGTCAAGGAACTGATCGAGATGCTGAAGAAGGACCCGGACAAATATGCCTACGCCTCATCAGGCAATGGCACCCCGCTGCATCTCTCCGGCGAGCTTTTCAAGACGATGGCCGGCGTCAGTATGCAGCACATTCCCTACAAGGGCGCCGGACCGGCCTTGAACGACGTTATCGGCAATCAGGTGCCGATGATGTTCGACAACCTCCCCTCTTCATCGGGCCATATCAAGAGCGGGACGCTGAGAGCGCTTGGCGTCACCACCAAGGAGCGCGTTCCCTCCTTCCCCGACATACCGGCCATTGCCGAAACCATTCCCGGCTATGAAACCTACAGCTGGAACGCTCTGTTCGCGCCCGCAGGCACGCCGCCGGAGGTCGTCGCCGTTCTTCAGAAGGCGGCAGTTGAAGCCCTGAAAGACCCTGATGTGATCGCCCGCATGGCCCAGTTCAGCGCCTCGATCGTGGCCTCCACCCCGGAAGAGCTTGGAGTGCATGTGAAGGCCGAACTCGCCAAATGGGAACCGATCGTCAAGGCCAGCGGCGTTCAGCTGGACTAGGGCCTACGGCAAAGTACTGCGGGCTTTTCCTGGCGCTACGGCGCCGGGGCCTCAAGTCGAGGCTGAGCCCGCCGCATGCCTTCGTCGCGGGCGCCGCGCATATAGCCGCGCGGCGAGGCGCCGAGCATGCGCTTGAACATGGTTATGAATGCCGGCACGCTGTCATAACCGAGGTCGAGCGCCACCCTGGTGATCGGCTCGCCATCGGCGAGCCTGGGCAGGGCCGCAAACAGGCAGGCCTGCTGGCGCCAAGTCGACAAGGACAGTCCGGTCTGGCGCTGGAAGGCGCGGGTGAACGAACGGCGGCTCATGCCTGCGGCATCCGCCCACTCGTCGATCGTGGCGTGCGGCGAAGGTGCCGCGACAAAGCGTCGGCAGAGCGCCGCCAGCTTCGGGTCGGACGGGAACGGCAGCCCGAGCGGCCGTTCCGGCAAGGTCGGGATCTCGTGCAGCAACAGGTTCATGATCAGCCCGCCGCGGCCTTCCAGTTCGCCGCCTTGCGGCAGCTTTTCCGATTCGACGATCAGGCTGTGCATCAGCTCGGTGATGCCGACGACGCGCAAACCTTCCGGCAGGCCGGGGATAGCGCCCGGCATGACATAGACCGAGCGCATCGAGACATCGCCCAGCATTTCGACAGAATGCTCGGTGCCGGCCGGTATCCACATTGCGTGGTCGGGCGGCACCATCCAGCGCCCGTACCTGGTCGTCACCAGCACGACACCGACCAGCGCATGCAGCAGCTGGCTGCGGCTGTGGCGGTGTTGCGGCACGAGGTAACCGTCGGGATATTCGGTCGGCAAAGCCACCGCCGGCCCGGAAACCTCCTCCAGCCACTGCCAGCGGCTTTCGTGCAATCGGCCGAGATCGGCATTGCCGGCGCGGAAGATGTCCCTGCCATGTGGCATCGGCTATGGCCCACTTGCGAAACTATTGGACCAAACCACGAAAGAAGTCGCCTCGCAAGCGGCTTATAAGGCAGCCATCCCCAAGGCGCTCCGCAGGGGCGTCGCCCAAGCGCTTCAGACGAGCGTCCTTAAGGCGGTCCGCGGGAGCGGCCGCCAAGCCTGCCCGCGGGCAAACACCCGCCAAAAAGACCTCGGAGCCTGCCTTGACCGATACGACAGCCACCAGCATTGCACCGCAGCCAAGCGCCAGCCTCCCTTCAGCCCAGGCGACCGCCTTCACCGTCATCCTGGCGGTGAGCTTTTGCCACGGCATCAACGACATCATGCAATCGCTGCTGCCGGCGATCTATCCGCTGCTGAAAGAGAATTACGGTCTCGATTTCTGGCAGATCGGTCTTCTGACCTTCACCTTCCAGGTCACGGCGTCGCTGCTGCAGCCGGTCATCGGCATGATCACCGACAAGCGGCCAATGCCCTATTCGCTGCCCTACGGCATGGCGTCCTCGCTGATTGGCCTGATCGTTCTGGCCTATGCCGGCCACTATGCGCTGCTTCTGGTCGGCGCCTCGCTGATCGGAATCGGCTCGGCGATCTTCCATCCGGAATCCTCGCGCATTGCCCGCTTTGCCTCCGGCGGCCGCTTTGGCCTGGCGCAATCTTTGTTCCAGGTCGGCGGCAATTTCGGCCAGTCGATGGGGCCGCTGCTCGCTGCCTTCATCGTTGTGCCCTTCGGCCAGACCAGCATTTCATGGTTCGCCGTCGGGTCTCTGACCGGCATCATCGTTTTGTCGCGGGTCGGCGGCTGGTACAGCCGGATGCGCGCCGCGCAGGGCAATCGCAAGGCGGCAAGCTTCGTCTCCCCCTTCCCGCGCAAGAAGGTGATGGGAGCGCTGGCGGTGCTGACGCTGCTGGTGCTGACCAAGAACGCCTACATCGCCTCGCTCTCCAGCTACTACACCTTTTATTCCATCCATAAGTTCGGCGTGTCGGTGCAGATGAGCCAGGTCATGCTGTTCCTGTTCCTCGGCGCCTCGGCGCTGGGCATCCTGCTCGGCGGACCGTTCGGCGACCGCTACGGCCAGAAGGCGATGATCTGGTTCTCGATCGTCGGCGTGCTGCCGTTCACGCTGGCGCTGCCCTACGCCAATTTCGAATGGACGATGGTGCTGACGGTGCTGATCGGCCTGATCCTGTCCTCGGCCTTCTCCAACATCGTCGTGTTTGCGCAGGAGTTGGTGCCGGGACGTGTCGGCACCATCGCCGGGATCTTCTTCGGCTTCGCCTTCGGCATGGGCGGCATTGCAGCCGCCGTGCTCGGCGTCGTCGCCGACATGAAGGGCATCGATTTCGTCTTCCAGATCTGCTCGTATCTGCCGCTGCTCGGCCTGCTGACGGTGTTCCTGCCCAACATGAAGGAAGCCAGGAAGGCGCAAGCGGCGGCCAGATAAAAACCGGTCGATTTTGCGGATTTGACGCAGGGCGCGGCATTGCTGCGCCCTCTGTGATTCTTTCACCATGCGCTGGTTGAAAAGCCTGCTAGAGATAGTCATCAACGAAGGCTTGGGGCCTTCGACGTCTCTGGGGGATGACATGCGCAAGATCGTATTGGCCGTATTGGGTGTGCTTCTTGTTACCTTGCCGGCGACGGCACGCATCGTTCCCTTTCCGCCGGGTTTCAAGACGCAGTCCGTCGAAACCAACGGCACCAAACTCTATGTGCGCGTTGGCGGCAAGGGTCCCGCCGTCGTGCTGCTGCACGGCTTTGCCGATACCGGAGACATGTGGGGCGCCGCGGCCATCGCCCTCGCAAAGGACCACACCGTCATCGTGCCGGACCTGCGCGGCATGGGTCTGTCGGCCCACCCGGAAGCGGGCTACGCCAAGAAGAACCAGGCCGTCGACATCGCCGGCGTGTTGGATGCCCTGAAGATCGACAAGGCAGATCTCGTCACCCACGACATCGGCAACATGGTCGGCTATGCGCTCGCCGCTCAGTATCCCAAGCGCATCACCAAATGGGTTATCATCGACGCGCCGCTGCCCGGCATAGGCGACTGGGAAAAGATCAAGCAAAGCCCGCTGCTTTGGCACTTCAACTTCCGCGGCCCTGATATGGAGCGGCTGGTCGCGGGGCGCGAGCGCATCTATCTCGACCGCTTCTACAACGAGTTGTCGGCTGACCCCAAGAAGATCGACGAGGCGACGCGCAGGCACTACGCCAAACTCTATGCCCGCCCGCATGCGATGCATGACGCCTTCGAGCAGTTCAAGGCGTTTGACCAGGACGCGATCGACAACCAGGCGATGCTTGCCGCCGGCGGCAAACTGACCATGCCGGTACTGGCTGTCGGCGGTGAAAAATCCGCTGGCACTACGCAGGCCGATCTCCTGCGGCTTGTTGCGACCGATGTCACGGGCGGCATCGTGCCCGCTTCCGGACACTGGATCATGGAGGAAAACCCCGACGACACCGTCAAACTGATCACTGGTTTTCTCGATAAATAGGCACTGTCCCGCTGACATTTCGACGAAAGCAAATGCACCCGCCCGGCGGCGGGTGCCTTGCCTATCCAACTGGACGATGTCTATTCAACTGAACGATTCTACGCCTTGAAGAACGCCAGCAGGTCGGCGTTGATCACATCGGCGTGGGTGGTCGCCATGCCGTGCGGAAAACCCTTGTAGACCTTGAGCTCGCCCTTCTTGAGGAGCTTGACAGCCAGCAGCGCGGAGTCGGTGATCGGAACGATCTGGTCGTCGTCGCCATGCATGACCAGCACCGGCACGTCGATGGCCTTCAGATCGTCGGTGAAGTCGGTTTCCGAGAACGCCTTGATGCAATCATAATGCGCCTTGGTGCCGCCCATCATGCCCTGGCGCCACCAATTCTCGACGACAGCCTGCGATACCTGGGAGCCGGGGCGGTTGAAGCCGTAGAACGGGCCGGCCGCAATATCGTGGAAAAACTGGGCGCGGTTGGCTGCCTGGGCGGAGCGGAAACCATCGAACACCTCGATCGGCAGGCCACCCGGATTGGCCGCCGTCTTCAGCATGACCGGCGGCACCGCGCCGAGCAGTGCGGCCTTGGCGACACGGCCACCGGAACCGTACTTCGCGACATAGCGGGCCACTTCGCCGCCACCGGTGGAATGGCCGACATGGATCGCGTCCTTGAGGTCGAGATGCGCCGCAAGCTCCGCGACATCAGCGGCGTAGGTGTCCATCTCGTTGCCGGTATCGGTCTGGGTGGAGCGGCCATGGCCGCGCCGGTCATGGGCAATGACGCGATAGCCCTTGGACAGGAAGAACAGCATCTGGGCGTCCCAGTCGTCGCTGCTCAGCGGCCAGCCGTGATGGAAGACGATGGGTTGTCCCGTTCCCCAATCCTTGTAGAAAATTTCGGTGCCGTCCTTGGTGGTGATCGTGCTGCTGCCGGGCTTGGTCATCTCGCTCTCCATTGATTGCTTCCGCGATAATCAATATCGCGATAACCATACGACTAGCGCAGGTCCAAATCCTTGTCTACAGAAAATATGTATCGCGATATCATTTTTCGTGGTACATATTGATGTGCTCAGTCGGCAAAGGAATGCCTCGTGCCTCTCCCGTTGGACAACCAGCTCTGCTTCACGCTTTACGCCACCAGCATGGCAATCAATCGCACCTACAAGCCCATGCTGGACGAGATGGGCATCACCTATCCGCAATATCTCGTGCTGAACGCACTTGCCGAAGCCGGCGGGATGTCGGTCGGCTCGATTGCGCACAGGCTCGCTTTGGAATCGAGCACCATCACGCCGCTGGTGAAGCGCATGGAACAGGCCGGTCTCGTCACCCGCCAGCGCAGCCAGACGGACGAGCGCCAAGTGCAGGTCGACCTGACGCCTGCCGGCCGCGCGCTGCTCGTCCAGTGCAACTGCCTCAACGAAACCCTGATCGAACGCTCGGGCATGACGATGGCTGATCTCGATGCCTTGAATCGGCGGATCCAGGCGCTGCGCGAAGCGTTGAGCAGCAAGCCGGACTAGCTGCCCTACAAACACGCCAGGCTTAATCCTTGCCGGCCAGCCAGCGCATGATGTTGGCCATCAATATGCCGTAGAGCGGCCATCCCAAAAAATCCTGCGACAGCCAGTGCGGGCCGATGTCTGTCGCCCACGCGACGGTGCGGCCACGGCCATGCTCACGAACCGCCAGCAGCGGCCAGTCCGTGCCACGATAATGGCAGGTCGCCAGAAGCTGGGACGAGCCGTCGCGCCTGAAATCGAGTTTGTTCATGCCGAGGATCGGCGGCAACGGACCCGCGACACCGGCAAGGATCGGATGCGACGCCTGAAGGATCGACGGCTGCAGGCCTTGCGGCACTTCCAGCCCGTCCGAGAATGGCAGGCAGCGCACGGGCAGCACGTCCTCGACCGGGGTGTCGTGGAAACGCGCCGTGCCGAACATGCCTTGGAACCCCATATAGCCGCCGGCCAGCATCAGCCCGCCGCCGCTTTCGACATAGGCCTTGAGGACGTCGAGGCGGTTGACGCCGATGCGCCCGGCGCGGGCCTCCGGCGTGACCAGCAAGGTCAGCGCGCCGACATCGGAGATCACCACCGCCTGGTATTCGGCCAGCGCGTCGAGGTCATACGGAAATTCGGCCGCGCAGCGATCGCCACCGATCTGCGTCACCGCTATGCCCTCTGCGGCAAGTGCGGCATTGAAGGCCGTCGCGCCGTTTACCCACGTCGCACTCGTCAGCACATCGCCGCCGGCGGCGACCGAGGTCGTCGCCGCGAAGGTCTCGCCTGCCAGCAAGAGTTTCATCGTCGCCCTCACGCTTTTCGACTGACAATTGAACGAGCGGGCGCCGGCTTGAACCGGCGCCCGCCGGGCCTTGGGAGGCTTAGAACTTAAACTCGGCCAGGTTTTCCGGCGTCACGATCTTGGCCGGGCCAAGGATCAGTTCGCCGCTGGCCCCGATCGTGTATTCGCCGAGCCTGCCCGCCGTGAACTTCTCACCTTCCTTGCCGGTGATCTTGCACTGCGCCAGCGCCTGGGCCGCCTGATAGGTCAGGTAGCCGAGATCGGTGACATTCCACCAGATATCCTGGGCAGAGCCATCCTTGATGTATTTCGAAATCAAAGTGGCCGGCGCAAGGCCGGTCAGCTTGACCTTGCCGATCATGCCGGCTTCCTCGAGTGCGCGCGCGGCCGCCGGAAGGCCAATGCCTGCCGGCACGATGATCACCTTGAGATCCGGAAACGCCTGCACCAGCGCCAAGGCCTGCTGCTGGTTGACCTGCTCGCTCTCCTCGCCATAGGCGACCTGCACCAGTTTCATCTTGGCGTATTTCGGCTCTGCCGCCATCTTCGCCTTCATGAAGTCGATCCAGGCGTTCTGGTTGGTCGCCGTCGGCGTCGACGACAGGATGGCGAACTCGCCTTCGCCGCCGCTGAGGTTGAATGCGCTTTCCAGCATCATTTCGGCCAGACTGTCGCCCTTCACCTGGTTCACGAACACCGCGCGCGCATCGGCCGCGACGTCGGAATCGTACGATATCACCCGGACGCCTTGCTGAACGGCGCGCTTCAGCGCAGGCGCAACCGCATTGGCGTCGTTGCCGGCGATAGCGATGACCCCGACCTTCTGCGACACAAGGCTGTTGATGAATTCGATCTGTGCCTCGGCCGTCGCCTGCGACGGGGCGACCTGGGTGGCGGTGCCGCCAATTTCCTTCGCAGCCTCCTCGGCGCCGCCGAAAGCCACCTTGAAGTAGGGATCGGTGTCGAGCTTGGGCAGGAAGCCGACCGTTACAGGTTCCTTGGCGCATTCTTGGCTGTATGCCAGCGAGGCCGGCGCAAGCAGAACCGCGGATGTGAGCAGGGCTATTCTAAACGCTTTCATTGTGTCTCCTCCGTCAGAATTCGGGCTTGAAGAAAGGGGCCCGAGATCACCCCTTGGTTTCGCGCAGGACGCGCGATCTTGACAGCCGCTCCTCCAGGGAGCGCCAGTAATTGCCGACCAGCAGCGAGCCGATCAGAAGCAGGCCGATGATCATGCCTTGAGCGTCGCCGCCGATCTGGTTGAGCGCCAGCACATTTCGGATGATGGCGATCAACAGCAGCGCCAGCATGACCCCCGTGAGCCGCCCCTTACCACCGAAGACGCTGACGCCGCCGAGCAGCACGATGGTGATGACATCGAGCTCCATGCCGAGCGCATTGTTGGCGCGGGCGTTGGAGAGGCGCGCGGTGTAGACGATGCCGGCGATGGCCGCGACGAGGCCCGAAACGACGAAAAGCTTCAGCACCATTTGGCGCGTGTCAATGCCGGAATAGCGCGCCACTTCGGGGCTGCCGCCAAGCGCATAGATGCGCTTGCCGGTCGGCGTCTTCTGCAGCACCACCGCGAAGATCGGCGCCAGCAGCAGGAACGGCACGATGGTCCACGGGATTTGTGTGCCCGGCAGATTGCTGATGCCGAAATCGACAACCGCCGGCGGCAATATGTTGACCGAACCGGTGCCGAGCAGGATGTAGCCAATGCCCCGATACAGCGCCATGGTGCCGAGCGTCACCACCAGCGACTGCAACCCGAGGCCCGACACCAGATAGCCGTTGAAGGCGCCGAGCAGGCCGCCGAAGACGAGCGTCAGCGGAATGGCGGCCAGCGTCGGCACGCCGGCCTGGACAAGCAGGCCAAAAATCACGGATGTCAACGCCAGCACCGAGGCGATCGACAGGTCGATCTCGCGGGTGATGATGAGCAGCGTCATCGGCAGGATCAGCAACGCCTTTTCCGAGGCGCTCGCCCCCAGCTGAGAAAGGTTAAAGCCGGAAACGAAATTCGGCACGAAGACCGCCGCATAGATAAAGACGGCGAGGCAGGCGGTCGCCAGCAGCAGATCCCAGAAGTCGATCGAGCGGATAAACTTTCTCATCTCGCCCTCGCCTGTCTTGCCTGTTCGGCACGCCGCACGATGAAGGTGTCGATGCCGATGGCAACCAGGATCACCAGGCCATAGACGCCCTGCAGCCAGAGCGGGTCGACACGCACCAGCGTCAGCCCGTTCTTGATGACCAAGAGAGTGAGCGCGCCAAGGATGATGCCGAGCAGCGTGCCCGAGCCGCCGCGGATGGCGACGCCGCCGACCACTGCAGAGGCGATCACCGTGAGTTCGAAGCCGAGCGCGACGCGGGCATCGATGGTGGCATAGCGCGATGCCCACAGCGCCCCGCACAGACCGCCGAGCAGGCCGGCCATGCCGAAGGCCAGCAGGATGCGCCGGTCGACCGGGATGCCGATCAGCCGTGCGCCGTCGGGATTGGAGCCGGTGGCAAACAGCTCGCGCCCGGTTGCGGTGCGATAGAGCAGCACATAGCCGGCGCACAGGATGACAATAGCGATGATGACGATCAGCGGCACGCCTGCGATCTTCAGCCCGGTCATGTCGAGCCAGGCTTGCGTGACTTCGTCGGCGCTGACCTGGTCGCCCGCCGCCCAGATCGAGTTGAAACCGCGGAAGATCGACATCGAAGCCAGCGTAACGACGATGGCCGGGATCTTTCCCCTGGTAACGACTAGGCCGTTGAGCAGTCCGGCAAAGCCGCCGACCGCGCAGGCGGTGATCAGGCCGATGCCGATGTCCAATCCGGGATAGGCCTGAACCATGCTGGCCGCCATATAGGCGGAGAGGCCGATCACAGCTGCGATCGACAGGTCGATGTTGCGGGTGATCAGCACCAGCATCTGCGCCAGTGCGGCGACAATCAGCAAGGCCGCGTCCATCGACACAGCGGTGAGGTTCGCCGCGCTCACCATGCGCGGGTTGATGATGGTGACCGGAATGGCGACGGCGAGCATCGCCGCAAGCAGGCCGAATTCCCGCCGCTTCAGAAAATCGAACGGTCCTTTTGCCTTTTCCTCCTCGGCGGCGCGTTCTATCTGCGCTGCCTGGCCGGCACGTTCATCGGTCCTGGTCGCCGCTTCCAGTACCTTTTCCTGCGTGGCTTGCCCGCGCGAAAACTCGGCAGTCTGGCGGCCTTCGCGCAGCACGATAATGCGGTCGCACATGCCGATCAGCTCGGGCATCTCTGACGAGATCAGCAGGATCGCCATGCCTTGCGCGGCAAGGTCAGCGATCATTGCATGCACTTCCGCCTTGGTACCGACATCGATGCCTTGCGTCGGCTCGTCGAGGATGAGCAAGCGCGGCTCGGTGCGCAGCCATTTGGCCAGCACCACCTTCTGCTGGTTGCCGCCGGATAACTCTTTCACCGGCTGCCCATAGCCGGAAAAGCGCAGCTTCATGCGCTTCAGCCAGTCCGCCACCAGACCGATGGCGCGGTCGGTGCCGTAGAGACCGCGAGGCGCGGCCTTGTCGAGGACCGGCAGCACCGCATTGTCGAGGATGGAAAAGTCCATCACCAGGCTCTGGCCCATGCGGTCTTCCGAGACATAGGCGATGCGCGCGTCCATGGCGTCGCGCGCCGAGGCGAAACGCACGGGCTTGCCGTCGATCAGGATTTCGCCGGTGTCGGGCCGGTCGATGCCAAACAGCACGCGTGCAATCTCGGTGCGTCCGCTGCCGACCAGACCGCCAAGGCCGAGCACCTCACCTGCGTGAAGCTTGAGGTCGATGCCGGTAAAGCCGCCGGCGCGCGAAAGTCCCTTCCCCTCCAGCACCAGCGCGTCTGAGGCATGGCGCCGTTCGGGATAGAGGTCGGTGACTTCGCGGCCGACCATCATGCTGATGGCGGCAGCGCGGCCAAGCTCGGCTTTCGGCTTGACGCCGATCAGGCGCCCGTCACGCAGCACCGCGATGCGGTCGGCGATGCGGAAGATTTCATCCATGCGGTGGCCGACGAACATCATCGCCACGCCGTGCAGCCTGAGATCGGCAACGACGGAAAACAGCCGCTCGACCTCGCGTTGCGACAATGCGGCCGTGGGCTCGTCCATGATCAGCACGCGGGCATCCAGCGACAGCGCGCGGGCGATCTCGACCAGTTGTTGTTCAGAGGTACGCAGTGTTCCCAGCCGCGTTGCCGCCGGCACGTCGAGCCCGACGGTGGCCAGCACCTTGCGGGCGCCGGCCAGCATGGCGGCATTGTCGATGCCGCCGAAGCGGTCGCGCGGCATGTGGCCGAGATAGATGTTCTCCGCCACCGACAGATCGGGAAACAGGCCAGGATGCTGGTGCATGACCGCAATGCCGGCCGCTTGCGCGTCATGCGGCGAATGGAAGACGGCTGATTTGCCGTCAACCTCGACATGACCGCTGGTGGGAGAATGCACACCGGCCAGAAGCTTCACGCAGGTGCTCTTGCCGGCGCCGTTTTCGCCAAGCAGCGCCAGCACCTCGCCGGAGCGCAATTCGAAGGAGGCGTCCTTGAGCGCAATCGTGCCGCCGAAAGCCTTCGCCGCCTGAACCAGCGCAACGGGAACAGCCCGCACCACCGCAGCGTCGGCTTCGCTTTGTGTGCCCGAGTGCAGCACGTCTCCTCCCGGTCTAGTTATTTTTTCAATTTGCTATATTAAATAGCGCAAAGGCGCAACGGCAAAAATTGACTTCCATGGTTCCGACGCGCACTGTCGCCGCCAACATAGGCACCGTAGGGTGCGCTCGGCCGCAGGTGGTTTGCGGGCTTCGCGCCGGGAGCGGGACATTTGGGGAGTGCGGGTTTTGTCGGGGAAAGGTAGCAATTCTGTCAAAGTTCGGCACTATAATGAGCGTTTCGTGCTCGACGCCATCCGCCGCCTCAAGGAAGCGTCCAAGTCCGATCTGGCGCGCGCGGCAAGCCTGACGCCGGCGGCGGTCGCTGCCATCGTCGACGGCTTGGAATCCTCCGGTTTCGTAAAGCAAGTGGGGAAAAGGTTCGGGCAACGCGGATCGCCCTCCACGCTTTACCGGCTGACGCCGGAGCGCATCTACAGCGTCGGCATCAAGATCGGCCGGCGTGCGCTTGAAGCCGTTCTGGTCGACTTCGCCGGTGAAATCCGCGCAAGAGAGTCGCACGAATACCGCTTCCCCGATCCTGATTTGGTGCTGAAGGCCGGCAACATGGCGCTGGCCACCTTCGAAAAGCTGGTGGATGGGCTTGGCGATGCCAGCATCGTCGGCGTCGGCATTGCCTCACCCTATTTCCTCGGCGGCTGGAGCGAGGAACTCGGCTTTCCCGACGATCTCGGCAGCCGCTGGGAGGCGATCGACCTGACGACATGCTTTGCCACTCCGGCGAAGACGCCGGTGTTCGTGGAAAACGACGCCACGTCGGCGGCGCTGGCCGAACTTGTCCAGGGCGCCGGCGCCCGCTTTCGCGATTTCATGCACATCTCGATCGACACTTTTGTCGGCGGCGGCCTGGTGCAAGGCGGCAGGGTCCATACCGGGCCGCATGGCAACAGCGCTGCCCTCGGACCCTTGCCGGTCTCGCCCTCAAGCCTCGATTCGGTGGCGGCGAAGCCTGCGCGCTACCAGAGCCTGCTGCATCGCGCCTCGATCTATGTGCTGGTCAATCACCTGAGGTCGCGCGGCGTGGTGATCAATCGTGTGCGGGAACTCGATCCGTTGCCACCCGAAGCGCGCGTGCCGCTGTTCGAATGGATCGACGATTGTGCGAGCGCGCTGGTCGAGGCGATCATCGCCATCACCTCCATCATCGACATCGAGGCCATCGTTCTCGACTCGATCCTGCCCAGGCCGATCCATCTCGAACTGCTGGCAAGGGTGCAGACCCAGTTCAACCAGGCCAGCGCAATCGGCATCGTGGCGCCGGAGATCGTGTCGGGGCAATTCGGCCCTGAGGCCTCCTCGATCGGCGCTGCCATGCTTCCGTTCTCGGCGCTGCTGGCGCCCGACAGCGGCGTGCTCATGATCGGCAAGGACCGGACGAAACTGCTGAGCGCTCTGTCCACGCTCGGTGGCGCCAAGGGAAACGGATCAAATCCGCCCACCGACCTGCCGGCCTGAGCGCAATGCGGCGCGCCCAACGCACGCATCGGCCGCCCTTGCCCGCCATGGCTTGCACCCTTTCCCGCCTTCCGCTATAGAGCCGCCACCCGCGTAGACACCCTTGGAGGCAACGCGGCGGAAGGCTGCCTTCCCTTGTGATCCCGAACAAAGCTCCGCGTATGCGGTTTCTGGCATTCGGACATCCAGGCCTGGCGGCTTTCGACGTTTACGGTCCAGGCACACTGCCACCGCAAACGCTCCATAAAACGCGAAAGGAAATGCCATGAGCCACGATACTTACGAGCTCAAGGCCGAAGCGCGCGAACAGGTCGGTAAGGGGTCCGCCCGTGCAGTTCGCCGCAACGGTAAAGTGCCTGCAGTTATCTACGGCGACAGACAGCCTCCCCTGGCGATTGCGCTGAACTACAAGGACGTCTTCTACAAGATCCATGGCGGCGGGTTTTTGACCACGATCGCCACGATCGATGTCGACGGCAAGAAAATCCAGGTTCTGCCCAAGGATTTCCAGCTCGACCCGGTCAAGGATTTCCCGGTCCATGTCGACTTCCTGCGCATCGGCAAGGACACCGAGGTCAACGTCGACGTGCCTGTCCACTTCATCAATGAAGACAAGTCGCCCGGCATCAAGCGCGGCGGCGTGCTCAACATCGTGCGTCACGAAGTCGAGTTCCACTGCCCGGCCAATGCGATCCCGGAATTCATCACCGTCGATCTCACCGGCGCCGACATTGGCGATTCGATCCACATCTCGGCGGTTACCTTGCCGGCCGGCGTCAAGCCGGTGATCTCCGATCGCGATTTCACCATCGCGACCATTGCCGGCTCCTCGGCGATGAAGCCGGAGACGGAAGAGACGGCGGAAGCGGCAGCCCCCGAAGCGGCGGCTCCTGCTGCCGAAGAGAAGTAATTTTCGGGCCCGGAGTTCACGATGCTTGTCTTTGCAGGCCTCGGCAATCCGGGCGCGAAATACGCTGATAACCGGCACAATGTCGGCTTCATGGCGGCGGACGCAATTGCCCGCCGCCATTCGTTTTCGCCCTGGTCGAAGAAGTTCCAGGGCCTGATCGCCGAAGGCACGATTGCCGGCGAAAAGATTCTTCTGATCAAGCCGCAGACCTTCATGAACCTGTCGGGACAGCCGGTCGGCGAAGCCCTGCGCTTCTACAAGCTCGGCCCCGAGGCGCTGACCGTCTTTTACGACGAGATCGACCTGCCGGCCGGCAAATTGCGGGTCAAGGTCGGCGGTGGCGCCGGCGGACACAACGGCATCCGTTCGCTCGACCAGCATCTCGGCAAGAACTTTCGCCGCGTGCGCATCGGCGTCGGCCATCCCGGCGTCCGGGAAATGGTGCAGTCCCATGTGCTCGGCGATTTCGCCAAGGCCGACCGCGAATGGCTGGACGTGCTGCTCGACACCATCGCCGACGATGCCGGGCTGCTGGCCAAGGGCGACGACAGTTCTTTCATGAACCGGGTGACGCTGGCCTTGCGCGACAAACTAACGCCAACCGGCGACGACGACCGGCCGCCGCCAAAGGCGCCGAAGGCTGAGGGCCCGAAAGCTCAAAGCCACATCCGCCAGGCACGGCCACAGCAGGCGCCGGCCAAGCTGCCGGAAAGCGGCCCTATGGCCGCCATGCTGAAGAAACTGTTCGGCAAGAAGGACTGAGCGTCGATAGGATCGGGACCGCGGGGCTTGACGTTGCTCACTCCTATCGCCCATAGCCCTCATCAAATTTCTAGTTTCCCGATAGGACCGGACACATGGGTTTCAAATGCGGCATCGTTGGCTTGCCCAACGTCGGCAAGTCGACGCTTTTCAACGCGTTGACCAGGACGGCGGCGGCGCAGGCCGCCAACTATCCGTTCTGCACCATCGAACCGAACACCGGCGAGGTGGCGGTGCCTGATCCGCGGCTGCAGAAGATCGCCGCAATCGCCAAGTCTAAGGAGATCATCCCGACCCGCATCTCCTTCGTCGACATCGCCGGCCTGGTGCGCGGCGCCTCCAAGGGCGAAGGGCTGGGCAACCAGTTCCTCGCCAACATCCGTGAGGTCGACGCCATCGTGCATGTGCTGCGCTGCTTCGAGGATGACGACATCACCCATGTCGAGGGCAAGATCGACCCTGTCGCCGACGCCGATACAGTCGAGACCGAGCTGATGCTCGCCGACCTCGACAGCCTCGAGCGCCGCATCGTGCAGATCCGCAAGCGCGCCGGCAGCAAGGACAAGGAAGCAACCACCGTGCTGCCGATGATGGAGGCAGCACTCGAGCTGCTGCAAGCCGGCAAGCCGACCCGCATCCTGCTCAAGGGCATTTCAGCGGAAGACCTGCGCATCCTGCAGGGACTGAACCTCTTGACCTCACACCCCGTACTCTATGTCTGCAACGTCGCCGAAGCCGACGCCGCTACCGGCAATGAGCACACCAAGGCGGTGGAGAAGATGGCGACCGCCCAAGGCGCCGGCACCGTGGTGATCTCAGCCGCGATCGAGGCCGAAGTCGCCCAGCTCTCCGACGACGAAGAGATGGAGTTCCTGTCCTCGCTCGGCCTCGACGAACCTGGCCTCAACAAGGTCATCCGCGCCGGCTACGATCTGTTGCATCTCATCACCTATTTCACCGCCGGGCCGAAGGAGACGCGCGCCTGGACGATCCACAAGGGCGACAAGGCCCCGCAGGCGGCCGGCGTCATCCACACCGATTTCGAGCGCGGCTTCATCCGCGCGCAGACCATCGCCTACAACGACTACATCACGCTAGGCGGCGAAGTGGCGGCCAAGGAAGCCGGCAAGGCGCGCGACGAAGGCAAGGAATATGTCGTCCAGGACGGCGATGTCCTGCTGTTCAAGTTCAATACCTGAGGCGCCGCGGCTGGCGCGCTGACCGCGGCCGATCACGGCTTCGTCAAGTGGAGAGCCGGCATGCCGCGTCGCTTGACTGCCCTTGGCACCGGGTCTATGGCCGTTTGCATGCGACTTGGCCGTCCCCGTGGGAGCGGCGGAGCGTGCAAGACCCATCGCTATCAAACGAAACCTCTTGGGCTCAACCAACGGAGATTCGGCGATGATCAAGGCCTTCGTCGTCGACAATGATCGCCTGCGCCTCGCCGACGATCTCGTGGCCAATGGCGATCACGTCGTCTGGGCCGACCTTCTCAACCCGACCAAGGAAGAAGAAACGACGATCGAGACCTGGCTCGGCGTTGCCATCCCGACGCGCGAGGAGATGGAGGAGATCGAGATTTCGAGCCGCCTCTACATCGAGGACGGCGCCTATTTCATGACCGCCACCCTGCCGGCGCAGACCGAAATCGATGATCCCTTGATGTCGCCGGTTACCTTTGTGCTTGCCGGCCCGAGACTGGTCACCATCCGCTATCATGAGCCGAAGGCGTTCAAGACCTTTCCGCTGCGCGCCGAGAAGGTGGCGACCGGCTGCACCACCGGCAACACCATCCTGATCGGCCTGCTGGAGGCGATCGTCGACCGGCTGGCCGACATTCTCGAACGCGCCGGCCGCGACATCGAGACGATCTCGCGCGATATCTTCGAAGCGCGCTCGACCAAGGTGAACAAGCGCAACCGCGATTTCCAGGAACTGCTCAAGGCCATCGGCCGCAAGGAGGACATCGCCTCCTCGATCCGCGACAGCCTGATCTCGTTGCAGCGCCTCACTGGCTTCCTCGCCCATGTCGCGACCCAGATCAAGATGAGCAAGGACATCCGCGCCCGCATCAAGACCGTGTCGCGCGACGTGCTGTCGCTCGCCGACCACGCCACCTTCCTGTCGCAGAAGATCTCGTTCCTTCTCGACGCCACGCTGGGCATGATCTCGATCGAGCAGAACGCCATCATCAAGATCTTCTCGGTCGCCGCCGTCATCTTCCTGCCGCCGACGCTGGTGGCCTCGATCTACGGCATGAATTTCGACATCATCCCGGAGCTGAAATGGGAGCTCGGCTATCCCTTCGCCATCGGCCTGATGATCCTGTCGGCGATCCTGCCGTTCTGGTATTTCCGCCGCCGCGGCTGGTTGTAGGCCCAATAGAATTCGCTTGACCAAACGCCGCCCGGACGGCATCCGGATGCCCGGTGATCGACAACCGGATTGGGATCATGACCGCAAAAAGCTGGGCCTACGAGGATTTCACCGAGGGCGCATCGATCGACCTCGGCGCCAAGCAGGTGAGTGCGGCCGAAATCATCGAATTCGCCACCGAATTCGACCCGCAGCCGATGCATCTCGACGAAGCCGCCGGCAAGGCCAGCATCCTTGGCGGCTTGGCCGCCTCCGGCTGGCACACCTGCGCGATCTTCATGCGCATGCTGTGCGACGCCTTCCTGCTCGACTCGACCGCGCAAGGCGCGCCCGGCATCGACCAGGTCAAATGGAAGAAGCCGGTGCTGGCCGGCGACACGCTGGCCGGCAGCACCAGCGTGCTCGCCAGGCGCCTGTCGAAATCCAGGCCTCAGCTCGGCCTCGTCACCTTGCGCAGCGAACTGTTCAACCAGCGCGGTGAAAGCGTCTTCGAACTTGAGAACACTGTCATGTTCTTGACCCGCGAGGCCGGCGCATGAGCCTCGACGCGTTCTTCCGCATCGGCGATACCATCAACCTCGGTTCGCACACATTCGAAGCCGAGGCGATCAAGGCGTTCGCCTGCAAATACGATCCACAGGTCTTTCATGTCGACGAGGAGGCGGCGAAGAAAAGCGTGTTCGGCCGCCTCTGCGCCTCAGGCTGGCACACCGCGGCCACGTGGATGAAGCTCAATCTCAAAAATCCTATGGACGCTTCTCAATGGACCGGACCCGGCCCGGTACCAGAATTCGGCCCCTCCCCCGGCTTCAGGAACCTGAAATGGCCAAAGCCGGTCTATGCCGGAGAAACCGTCACCTTCATGCGCACGGCCCTGTCCCACCGCCCGCTTGCCACCCGCCCCGGCTGGCGCCTGCTGGCGCTGCGCTCGGAAGGTTCCGATTCGGCAGGCGACAAGGTGCTGGAGTTCGACAGCGCGGTGCTGGTGAAGGCTGGGTAGGGCTAGGGTTTAGGCAGTAGGGATTAGGCAGCAGTGGGTGCTGCGCCTTGCACGGAATGCGGAGCTTCCCTCCCTACTCCCTACTCCCTACTCCCTACTCCCTACTCCCTACTCCCTACTCCCTACTCCCTACTCCCTACTCCCTACTCCCTACTCCCTTCTCCCTACTCTCTAATGCCCCTCAAACCCGATCAACGTCCGCACCGGCACGCCCAGCGCTTCGAGCTTCGCCCGTCCGCCGAGATCCGGCAGGTCGATGACGAAGCACGCGGCAAGAATATCGGCGCCGATCTGCCTCAGCAGCTTGACCGCCGCCTCCGCCGTGCCGCCGGTCGCGATCAGGTCGTCAACCAGGATCACCTTCTCGCCCGGCGCAACGCCGTCCTTGTGCATCTCCATCTCGTCCAGCCCGTATTCCAGGCTGTAGGCGACGCGTACCGTCTCGTAAGGCAGCTTGCCCTTCTTGCGGATCGGCACGAAGCCGGCCGAAAGCTGGTGCGCGACCGCACCGCCGAGGATGAAGCCGCGTGCCTCGATGCCGGCGATCTTGTCGATCTTCTGCCCGGCATAGGGATGCACCAGCTCGTCGATGGCGCGGCGAAAGGCGCGCGCATTGCCGAGCAAAGTGGTGATGTCGCGAAACAGGATGCCGGGCTTGGGGTAGTCCGGAATGGTGCGGATCGCGGCGAGCAGCGTGTCTTCGAGCGAGGATTTCATGGGTCGAGATTACCTGAAACGGAGGTTGTTGCGCGACAATTGTTCGATCGAACTGCAGCCCATCAGCTTCATGCCGCGCTCGATCTCGATCCGCATCTGCTCCAGCGCCCGCTCGACGCCCGGCTGTCCGGCCGCCGCCAGGGGGAACAGATAATAGCGGCCGACGCCAACAGCCTTGGCGCCGAGCGACAGCGCCTTCAGCACATGGGTGCCGCGCTGCACGCCGCCATCCATGATGATGTCTATTCTGTCGCCGACGGCATCTACGATCTCGGCCAGCTGGTCGAACGCCGCCCGCGAGCCGTCCAGCTGCCGGCCGCCGTGGTTGGACAGCACAATGCCGCTGCAGCCGATCTCGACGGCGCGCTTGGCATCCTCCACCGACATGACGCCCTTGAGGCAGAACGGACCTCCCCACAGTCTGACCATCTCGGCAACATCGTCCCAGGTCATCGACGGATCGAGCATCTCGGTGAAGTAGCGGCTGATCGACATCGTGCCGCCGCCCATGTCGACATGCTCGTCGAGCTGCGGCAGCTTGAATCCCTCATGGGTGAAATAGTTGATCGCCCAGCCCGGCTTCAGCGCGAACTGCAGCATGCCGGCAAGGTTGAGCTTGAAGGGGATGGCAAAGCCGGTGCGCTTGTCGCGCTCGCGGTTGCCTCCGGTGATGCTGTCGACGGTCAGCATCATCACTTCGACTCCAACCGCTTTCGCCCGCTGCATCATCGCCCGGTTGAGGCCGCGATCCCGGTGGAAATAGAACTGGTAGACCTGCGGGCTGCTGCTGATCTTGCGCGCTTCCTCAAGACTGACGGTGCCGAGCGAGGACACGCCAAACATCGTGCCGAATTTGGCCGAAGCCTTGGCCACCGCGCGCTCGCCTTGATGATGGAACAGCCGCTGCAAGGCGGTCGGCGAGCAATAGACGGGCATGGCCAGCTTCTGGCCCATCACCGTCACCGACATGTCGATCTCGCTTACCCCGCGCAGCACGTTGGGAACGAGGTCGCAGCGCTCGAAGCTCTCGGTGTTGCGGCGGTAGGTGACCTCGTCGTCGGCCGCGCCATCGATGTAGTTGAAGATTGGCCCCGGCAACCGCTGCTGGGCCATGCGCCGGAAATCGGAAAAGTTGTGACAGTCGCGTAGCCGCATCATCGATCCCAAATGCCCCTTTAGCCGGCGATCCGCCGGGCGCGCGTGCAATACCAATCGCATGGCGGCGTGCCAACGGACTTCTTACTGGACGGCTGCTGCGCCAAGATGCGAACCATGTCCGGTTTGGCAAGCAAAAAGGGCGTCCGAAGACGCCCTTTCCATTTCCGAGGAATAAGATGCGGCTTAGTGCGCCACGCCTTCCCACACCTTGCGCTTGGTCAGATACATCAGCGCGCCGAACAGAAGCAGAAACACCAGAACGCGGAAGCCGGTCTTCTTGCGGTCTTCCATATGCGGCTCGGCCGCCCACATCAGGAACGCCGAGACGTCGCGCGAATACTGGTCGATCGTCTGCGGCGAACCGTCATCGTAGGTGACCTGGCCGTCGGAGAGCGGCTTGGGCATCTTCAGCGACACGCCGGACATGAAGTATGGATTGTAGTGGGTGCCTTCGGGGATCACCATGCCGGCAGGTGGCGTCTCGTCGTAGCCGGTCAGCAGCGAATGGATGTAGTCCGGGCCGCCCTGCGCATATTGCGTGAAGACGTCGAAGACGAAGCGCGGGAAGCCGCGCTCGACGCCGCGCGCCTTGGCCAGCAGCGACATATCCGGTGGGGCAGCGCCGCCGTTGGAAGCGGCAGCCGCCTCCTCATTGGCGAACGGCGCCGGGAAATGGTCGGACGGCTTGCCCGGGCGGTCGAACATGTCGCCGGCATCGTTGGGTCCATCATGGATGGTGTACTCAGCCGACAGCGACTTGATCTGCGCTTCCGAATAGCCGAGGTCCTCTAGCGTGCGGAACGCCACCAAATTCATCGAGTGGCAGGCCGAGCAGACTTCCTTGTAGACCTTCAAGCCACGCTGCAGCTGCGCCTTGTCGTAGGTGCCGAACGGACCGGCAAAAGTCCAGTCCATCTCCTTCGGCTCGTGGATCGGGAAATGCGTCGGTGCCGCCGCGTTGTGCGCCTCTTCAGCGGCGATCGCCACACTGCCGACGGCTCCGATGCCAGCGGCAAACACGCCTAGCAGGGCGAGCGAGGTGAGAATCTTTTTCATGCCAAATCCCCTTAGATTCTCACTCAGCCTTTGGTTTCCGGCGCCGCGGTCGCACCGGCCGGATGTCCCCCTCCGGCACCCTTGTTCTTCTCCAGCACCGCCTCGGTGATCGAATTCGGCAGTCTGCGTGGCGTCTCGATCAGGCCAAGCACCGGCAGGATGACGAGGAAGAAGGCGAAGTAGAACAGTGTCGCCGCTTGAGCGTAGCCAACGTAGTTGCCCGAGACCTCACCTATCAGGAGGGTCAACAGACCGCCACCTTCCGCCGGCTGCGAGCCAAGCCAGCCAAGCAGGACAGCGTCGGCGACGAACAGCCAGAAGAAAAGCTTGTACCAGGGCCGGTAGACCGCCGAGCGCACCTTGGAGGTGTCGAGCCACGGCACCAGGAACAGCATGACGATGGCGCCGAACATGCACAGCACGCCACCGAGCTTGGAGTTGATCGGCCCGATGTTGAAGGTGATCGCGCGCAGGATCGCGTAGAACGGCAGGAAGTACCATTCCGGCACGATGTGGGCCGGCGTCTTCAGCGGGTTGGCGATCGTGTAATTGTCCGGATGGCCGAGAAAGTTCGGCAGGTAGAAGACGAAATAGGCGAAGAAGAACAGGAACACGATCATGCCGAATGCATCCTTGATGGTCGCATAGGGCGTAAAGGCAACGGTGTCGGTTTTCGATTTCACCTCGATGCCGGTCGGGTTCGACTGGCCGACCACATGCAGCGCCCAGACGTGCAGCACGACGACGCCGGCGATCATGAACGGCAGCAAATAGTGCAGCGCAAAGAAGCGGTTGAGCGTCGGGTTGTCGACGGCGAAACCGCCGAGCAGCAGTTCCTGGATCCAGTTTCCGACCAGCGGAATGGCGCTGAAGAAGCCGGTAATGACGGTGGCGCCCCAGAAGCTCATCTGACCCCAGGGCAGCACATAGCCCATGAAGCCGGTCGCCATCATCAGCAGATAGATGATGCAGCCGAGGATCCACAGCAGCTCGCGCGGCGCCTTGTAGGAGCCGTAATAAAGCCCGCGGAAGATGTGGATGTAGACGGCGACGAAGAAGAACGAGGCGCCGTTGGAATGCATGTAGCGCAACAGCCAACCGGAATTGACGTCGCGCATGATCTTCTCGACCGAATTGAAGGCGAGATTGGTGTCGGCGGTATAGTGCATGGCGAGCACGATACCGGTCAGGATCTGCGCCACCAGCATGATCGTGAGGATGCCGCCGAAGGTCCACGCATAGTTGAGGTTGCGCGGCACCGGATAAGCGATGAAGCTGTCATAGATCATGCGCGGCAGCGGCATGCGGGCGTCGAACCAGCGTTCGATACCGGTCTTGGGCGTATAGGTCGAGTGTCCCTCGCTCATCGAATTATCCCCTGCCTCAACCGATAAGGATTTTGGTATCGGAAATGAACTTGAATACCGGCACGGCCATGTTTTCCGGCGCCGGGCCTTTGCGGATGCGGCCGGCGGTATCGTACACCGAACCGTGGCACGGGCAGAACCAGCCGCCGAAATCGCCTTCCTGGCCAAGCGGAATGCACCCCAGATGCGTGCAGACTTGCACCATCACCATCCAGGCTTCCTTGCCGGGCGTGGTGCGGTTGGCATCGGTCGCCGGCGCATCGGCGGGCAGATTGGCGTTGCGGGCAATAGGATCCTTGAGATCGGCAAGGTTCACGGCTTCGCCGTCCTTCATCTCCTGCTCGGTGCGATTGCGCACCACGACCGGCTTGCCGCGCCATTTGACGATCAGCGACATGCCAGGCGTCAGCGAGGCGACATCAACCTCGACCGAGGCCAGCGCCAGCGTCGAGGCATCAGGGCGCATCTGGTCGATGAAGGGCCAGGCAACGGCGCCTGCGCCAACCACTGCGGCCATGCCGGTGGCGACGTAGAGAAAATCACGACGGTTGGGATCCTGGGTGTCGGTTGCGCTCACGGGTGCCTGATCCTTTCGCCTCTTCCGAGCCGGCGGCCGAGCTTTGTCCCCGCTCCATCGCGCCGGCCCGACAGCGCATGGCGAACAAGCTAGCGAATTCCTCCGGCATTTGGATTTCGGTTTATGCGTGAAGCCCGTTTTTGTCCAGCGGGCTGAGGCCACAAGGGCAGATTGTCGCGGGCGTTCCGCACGAAGAGAAATTTGACGAGCTTGGCCGAATGTAGCAATATGTCTACATCTTCCGGATGGAGGTGTTGATATGAATATCTCGACGAAGACGATAACCATCATGTCGAGCCGTGAATTCAACCAGGACACGGCGCATGCCAAACGGGCAGCCAAGAACGGGCCGGTCATCATTACCGACCGCGGCAAGCCCTCCCATGTGCTGATGTCGATGGAGGAATATCAGCGTTTAGAGAAGAAGCCGAGAAGCCTCGCGGACGCGATTGCCGATGATCGCCCCGAAGCAGATTTCGACTGGGAACCACCTCGCCTGGAAGGACCGTTTTTCAAGATTCCCGAACTCGACTGATGTTCATTCTTGACACCAATGTCGTTTCGAATCTGCGTCGTCGGGACAAGGCCGATCGCAACGTTTTGGCCTGGTCAGAGACCCACGACATCGCCAGCTTTTTCATGTCGGTCATTTCGATCCTGGAACTCGAAATCGGAACATTGCTCTTGTCGAGGAAGGATACTCGCCAGGCCACCATGTACCGTGAGTGGTTGGATCAGACACTCATTCCACAGTTTGACGACCGGATATTGAGCATAGACAAGGCTGTTGTCGTGCGTTGCGCAAACCTCCACGTTCCCGATCCAAAGCCGGAGCGCGACGCCCTCATAGCCGCTACCGCGCTCGTCAAAAACTTGACAGTCGTGACCCGCAACACCAAGGATTTTGAAGGCACCGGCGTGAAGCTTTTCAACCCCTGGATACCGACGAAGGGTTAGAGGCTATGGCACACATCATCGACCGCGAGACCTGGACCAGGACGCCCGGCCGCTGGCAGGGCGAACTGCAATGCGGCGCCTACGACTCCAACTCCTGCCTGATTTTCAACTATCAGGAAGAGATTGGCGGCGGCCCGCGCCTGCACACGCATCCCTATTGTGAAATCTTCATCATCCGGCAAGGCACCGGCCTGTTCACGATCGGCGACCAGCAGATCGAGGCCACGGCCGGCCAGATCCTGATCGTGCCGCCTGATACGCCGCACAAATTCACCAATCTCGGCCCAGGCCCGCTCGAAACGACCGACATCCACGAAAACGGCAGCTTCATCACCGAATGGCTGGAATGATTGTTGCCGGCTGATGACCTCTAGCTTGCACCGAGCCTGACCAGCACGGCCCTTGGGATATCGTATTCGCGGATGACCGACTCATGCCGGCGCAGGCCGCAGAGTTCACGCTGGATGAAATAGGCGTGCACCGCTGCGGCAGCCTCCTTGAGCAGCCGCAGTCGCTGCTCCTCGTCGTCGTTGTTCTGACGGAGCTTGGCCAGCGTTTCCTCGACCCGTTGGCCGGCACGGCCGAGCGCTGCGGCCTTTTCAGCCAGTATCTCATGGCCGAGGGCGTCGAACGCGGCTTCGGCAGCCGAGGCGCCTAGGGATGGCGGACGCAGTGACATCTCAGCCTCCTTTTCTGTCTTGAGAGAGCATCATGCGGTGCGTGACGAATTCTTCGCCCACCACCGGCTGGAAGCCAAGCCGTTCATAGAACCCAAAGGCTTCTTGTGGCGCGCGGGTGTTCAGCACGGCAAAATGCTGACGTGCCCTGTCAATGACGGTCTCGACCAGCATGCGGCCAATGCCGCTGCGGCGATGACGCGCGCTGACGAACAGGTACCTGACCCGGCCGTGGTCCCTGCCTTCGAAATAAGGATCGATGTTCAACCCGCACACACCAGCGAGTTCTCGGCCATGCCATGCACCAAACAGCGCCTCGCCTCGTTTCAGGAACTTGTTGCGGCCGCCCGCCCAGCCATCCGCCAGCCGCACCAGCATCCAGTAGCCTTCCAGCCGGCTCTCCTCCTTCAGCGCATCGAAGGCCGGCGCGGTTGGCCGCAGCCGCTTGAGGACGTAGCCGATATCAGGCGACGCTGCCATGCCCTACTCCGCCGGCCGTGTCTCTTCCAGCACGCTTTCCTCGTGGTAGAGGAAGCCGCCGGACTGCCGCTTCCACAGCCGCGCATAGAGCCCGTCGAGCGCCACCAGCTCGTCATGCGTGCCCTGTTCGACGATGCGGCCTCCGTCCAGCACCACAAGACGGTCGAGCGCGGCGATGGTCGACAGCCGGTGCGCTATGGCGATGACCGTCTTGTTCTCCATCAGCCTGGCCAGATTCTCCTGGATCGCCGCCTCGATGTCGGAATCGAGCGCCGAGGTCGCCTCGTCGAGGATCAGGATCGGCGCATCCTTGAGGAAGACGCGGGCGATCGCGACGCGCTGGCGCTGGCCGCCCGACAGTTTCACGCCGCGCTCGCCGACAAAAGCCTCGTAGCCGGTACGGTCCCGGTTGTCGCGCAGGCCCAATATGAACTCGTGCGCCTCGGCCTTCTTCGCCGCCGCGATCACCTCGGCCTCGGTCGCGTCCGGCATGCCGAGCTTGATGTTGTCGCGCAGCGAGCGGTGGAACAGCGCCGTGTCCTGGCTGACCACGCCGATATTGGCGCGCAGCGAGTTCTGCGTCACCTCGGCGACGTCTTGCCCGTCGATCAGGATTTTGCCGCTCTCGAGGTCGTAGAGGCGCAAGATGAGGTTGGCGAGCGTCGTCTTGCCCGCACCGGACGGCCCGACCAGCCCGACCTTCTCGCCAGGCTTGACCACAAGGTCGATGCCATTCAGCACGCCAAAACCCTTGCCGTAGTGGAACTCGACATTCTTCACCTCGATGCGGCCGCCGGCGACGACAAGCTCTTTCGCATCCGGCGCATCGACAAGGCCAAGCGGCTGCGAGATCAGCGCCTTGGAGTTTTCCAGGACGCCGAGATTTCGCAATATGCCGTTGAGCTGCATCATCACGCGTCCGAGCAGCATGTTGAGCCGCAAGACCAGCGACAGCGTGAACGCGACGGCGCCGACGGTGATCGACCCTTCGACCCAGAGATAGACGGCAAAGCAGCCAATCGCGGTGATCATGATGCCCGACAGCGTCGTCAGCGCCATGCGCACGCCGGTCAGCCGGCGGGTGAAAGGCCGCAGCGCATCGAGATAGATGTCGAAGCCGTTCCGGATGTAGCGGTCGTCGCCGTCGGCCGAGAACAGCTTCAGCGTCTGCACGTTGGAATAGGAATCGATGATGCGCCCATTGATCATCGAGCCCGCTTCAGCCGTGGCCTCGGCATGCCTGCGGATCGAGGGCAGATAGAGCTTGGCCAACCAGGCGAAAGCGAGAATCCAGATCACCACCAGCACGGCCAGGCGCAGATCCAGCCCGGCGACCAGCGCCAAGGTCGTCACCGTATAGATGAGCATGAACCAGATGACCTCGATGAAGCTCTCCATCAGGTCGCCGGTCGCCTGCCCCGCCTGCCAGACTTTTGTCGCGATACGGCCGGCGAAATCGTTCTGGAAGAAAGTGTAGGACTGCCGCGACACATGCCGGTGCGCCTGCCAGCGCACCAGATTGTAGAAGCCCGGCGTGATCGTCTGTTCGTTGACCAGCGCCGACAGGCCGACGACGACGGTGCGGATGACCAGCACCACTGCGATCATGAAAACAAGCTCAGGCCCGGCGGCGGTCCACAGCGCGTGCCAGCTGCGCTCGCCAGGAAGCTGGTCGAGAATATCGACCAGCCGCCCGACGAAGTAGAACAGCCCGGCCTCGATCAGCGGCGCGATGCCGCCGATGACCAGCATGGCGAAGAAGGCGAACTTCGCCTGGCCGACATAGTGCCAGAGGAAGCCGCCGACGCTTGACGGCGGCCGAAGGTCCGCCGGCTCCCTGAACGGATAGACCCAGTTCTCGAACCAGCGATAGACGGCTGTCATCATGCTGACGTCATCACTCTGCGGCTTCACCCTTCACGCCGATATCGTTGGCAACAGCGTCATTGGCGGCATCGACCGGACCGTCGTCGAGCAGGAACCCGCCCGACTGGCGCTGCCAGAGCTGCGCGTAGAGCCCGCCGCTGGCGACGAGTTCCTCGTGCGACCCCTCCTCGATGACACGGCCCTTGTCGAGGACGACGAGCCTGTCCATTGCCGCGATGGTCGACAGCCGGTGCGCAATGGCGATGACGGTCTTGCCTTGCATGAGCTTGTAGAGATTCTCCTGGATGGCGGCCTCGGCTTCGGAATCCAGCGCCGACGTCGCTTCGTCAAGGATAAGTATCGGTGCGTCCTTCAACATAACGCGAGCAATGGCGATGCGTTGCCGCTGGCCGCCGGACAATTTGACGCCGCGGTCGCCGACATGAGCGTCGAGCCCTTTACGTCCGGTGTGATCCGAAAGCCTGCCGATAAACTCCAGCGCCTCGGCCCGCCCGGCTGCCTCGACAAGCATTTCCTCCGTCGCATCGGGCCGCCCGTAAAGAATGTTGTCGCGCACCGAACGATGCAGCAGCGAAGTGTCCTGCGTCACCATGCCGATCTGCGCGCGCAGCGAATCCTGCGTCACCGAAGCGATCTCCTGGCCGTCGATCAGGATCCGGCCGTTCTCGAGGTCGTAGAACCGCAACAGGAGATTGACCAGCGTCGACTTGCCCGCACCCGAGCGCCCGACAATGCCGACTTTCTCGCCGGGCTTCACCGTCAGCGACAGGTTCTCGATGACGCCCTTCTGCTTGCCATAGTGGAAACGAATGTCGTCGAAGCGGATCTCGCCCTTGGTGACGGCAATGTCCTTCGCCCCCGGCCGGTCTTCGACCAGGCGCGGCAGCGAGATCGAGGCGATGCCGTCTTGCACCGTGCCGATGTTCTCGAACAGGCTCGACATTTCCCACATGATCCACTGCGACATGCCCCACATACGGAGCACGAGGCCGATGACCACGGCGACGGCGCCGATCGTCACCGCCTGGCCGAGCCACAGCCACAGCGCCGTCGCCGTCACCGAAAACAGGAGCAGCGCGTTGAGGATATAGAGCAGGCCGTAAAGCACCGTCACCAGCCGCATCGACCGGTAGACCGTGTCGAGGAAGCCTGCCATGCCTTCTCTCGCGAACGTTGCTTCGCGCCGTGCATGGGAAAACAACTTGACCGTCTGGATGTTGGTGTAGCTGTCAACGACGCGGCCGGTCATAGTCGAGCGCGCATTGGCCTGCGCCTCGCCGACCTTGCCCAGCTTCGGGATGATATAGCGCAACAACCCGATATAGCCGAGCAGCCAGACGCCGAGAGGTGCCGCCAGCCGCAAGTCGGCCGAGCCGACGATGAACAGCATGCCGAGGAAATAGACGATGACGTAATTGAGCACCTCGATCACCTTGATGACGCATTCGCGCACGGCGAGTGCCGTCTGCATCAGCTTGGTGGCGATGCGGCCGGCAAATTCGTCCTGGTAGAAGCTCATCGACTGCTTCAAGAGATAACGATGCACCTGCCATCGGATGCGCATGGGGTAGTTGCCCATCAGCGTCTGCTGGTTGAGCAAAGAATGCAGCCATACCGTACCCGGCAGCGCGAACAGCACGACGAAGGCCATGCCGGCAAGCTTCCAGCTCTCGGTCTGCAGGAAGGTTTCGCGGTTCTGCCTGGACAGCCAGTCGACGATGTGGCCCATGAAGCCGAACATCCACACTTCCGTGATGGCAATCGCCGTCACCAGCACCGCGTCGACGATGATGTATGGCCAGGCGCCGCGCGTATAATGCACGCAGAAGGCAACCAGCGTCTTCGGCGGCTCGACCGGTTCCGCTGCGGGGAACGGATCGAGCCTTCTTTCAAACCAGCTAAACATAGTGATGCTCACAAAACTGTTGTCCGCTCATGCTGCGCGGGAAAAATCCCCGGGGCGCTCCGCTTCCCCAGACCGTACGTCGGCGGGGACTGACGGCCCGGAATCACCCGGGCCATCGGTCCTGCTTCGCGCAATATAGGGACTTGCGGGCTTTTCACCGACAGAAGCCTTCGACTGAGCTGACGGCACGCCGCCGCCAGTCCGGTTTTTCGCGCCCGGCCGGATCAGCCGGATGATCCGGCGCACCAGCGACGGCCGGCTGTGGTCGGGAACCGCACGCGAGAAATCGACATCCGGCAACATGCCGCGATGCGGACGCCGGCGCGTCTCGGCATGAACCGCCGACGAATAGGTCTCGCCGACCAGCAACGCCCAGGTCGCCGTCTTGCGTTCGTGCAGGCTTCTTGAACCAGGTATCTTATAGGGATCGAACATCGGTCCGTCCTCCGTGTGAAAATAGACATAAAAAGGCGAAGCAATGTCGTGCGCCGGCCTTCGGCCGGAGGCACGGATTGCATCCGTCGGGACACGAGGATAGGCCTCGGTCGCGACATGCTCAGCTGGGGCTCTAGGCCCCTTTAACCGGTTGAAAAACATCGCAGGATTCCTTCAAGAGCCGAAAATTGGGTTCGGCGGGAATCGGTGCGATCAGATCTAAGAAATCAGGTAAATCGTCGTACCGAAACCGCCGGCAGGCAGGTAAGCCCACGGGAGGGGCGCAGGATGTGCATGGTCAGCATGAAATACCCCTCCATCGGTTCGGGTTGACAATGCCTGCGGTATAATCGACTTCGCAGAAAATGGCCACCCGCAGGTCCAGCAATTTCCAAAACCAGCCACCCGCTGTGGCCGATCTGCCACTTATTAGAAAGACGCGGAAATGAACCACCGTCTCCGCATCGCCCTCTACCAGCCTGACATCGCCGGCAACACCGGAACAATCCTGCGCTTCGCCGCCTGCCTCGGCCTTGGCGTCGACATCATCGAACCAGCCGGCTTTCCGCTCTCCGACAAAGCGCTCAAGCGCGCCGGGATGGACTACCTCGAAATGGCTGCCCTGACCCGGCATGTCGACTGGAACGCCTTCGAGGATTGGCGCAAGGGCCAAGCCTGCCGGCTGGTGCTGCTCACCACCAAAGCCGCGACCCCCTATACGGGCTTCAGCTTCGCCCAAGGCGACATCCTGCTGTTCGGCCGCGAATCCGCCGGCGTGCCGGATCCTGTCCATCATGCGGCGGATGCGCGGCTGACGATCCCGATGCAGCCGGGCACGCGCAGCATCAACGTCGCGCTGTCCGTCGCCATGGTCGCCGGTGAAGCCATCCGGCAACTCGGCTAGAACCTTCAACGCGTTGTCGTCATCGCCAACGGCCCTTGCGTCTTGCATCATTCTCACCCAGGCGCACATCGCCTTCTCCTCAATTGCCCTATCGACATTTCCTGGCTACAAGCTCAACTTAAGTTGAGGTCAAGCGGAAAATCGAGATGGCTCCGGTAAAGGAATTGACGGTCGGCCAGTTGGCCATGCGCAGCGGCGTGGCGGTGTCGGCGCTGCATTTCTACGAGGCGCGCGGGCTGATCCGCAGCCACCGCACGTCGGGCAACCAGCGGCGCTATGGCCGCGACGTGCTGCGGCGGGTGGCGATCATCCGGATCGCCCAGGAGGTCGGCATCTCGCTGGCCGAGATCGGCGCCGCACTTGAATCGCTGCCAGAAGGCCGTACCCCGACGCGCGAGGACTGGAACCTGTTGTCGACCGGCTGGCGCGACGACCTCGATCGCAAGATCACTCAGCTAAAGAAGCTGCGCGACGGCCTTACCGACTGCATCGGCTGCGGCTGCATGTCGATCGACAAATGCCCGCTGCGAAACAGGGAAGATCGCTTGAGTGCGCAAGGGCCGGGCGCAAGGCGACTGCTTGTGGAATTCTAATCTGCCGCAGGCAGCCGCCGTATCGTGAATTCGATGACGTCGCCTGGCCGTTCGAACCAGCTTTCGATCTCGGTCCAGTAGGCCTGCTTGGGAAAGCGTTCGAACCATTCCTTGGCCTTGAGCCGCGCATCGGGGCGCGGCAAGACAAAGGTCTCCCGCAAAAACCCGTCACGCGGCATGCGCTCGCGCTCGGCGCGTGAACGATCGAGCCTTTTCTTCAGGCCATGCAGCGGCGGTCTTGCCGGCGTGCGCATGAAAGAACTCCTGGGCCGAACCAGATGACACTTGACCCTTGCCCCTAAGAGATTAGGGATCGCGCCCGGAAAAGGCTAGTGCTCCGATTCCAACATTCGCCTTCCTAATCCCCAGTCGCCGTTGCGAACGTTGGAATCACAAGGACCACTAGCAAGTTCATGTTTCTGGTGGAGTTTTCGAATTTGACATTTGCGCCATGCCCTGCGCCACGCTGTGTGCAAATCTCAAATTCACTCCACTAGGTCCTTTGTCGGCTGCGACCGGAGACAGCATTTTGGAACGACCAGAAATACCGGCAGGCCTGCCAGCCGACATCGAACAGAAGAAAATGAAGGCCAGGCTCTGGTTCGAGACGCTGCGGGAGCGCATCTGCACCACCTTCGAGCAGATCGAGCAGGACTTGACCGGTCCGCTGGCCGAATGGTCGCCCGGCCGCTTCGAAAAGACGCCGTGGGAACGAGACCATGGCAAGGGCGGCGGCGGCGCCATGTCGATGATGCGCGGCCGCGTCTTCGAGAAGGTCGGCGTCCATACTTCGACCGTCTATGGCGAATTCTCGCCCGAATTCAGGAAGCAGATGCCCGGCGCCGAGGAAGACCCGAGCTTCTGGGCATCAGGCATTTCGTTGATCGCGCATCCCTGGAACCCCAACGTGCCGGCCGTGCACATGAACACCCGCATGGTCGTGACGTCGCGCCACTGGTTTGGCGGCGGCGCCGATCTGACGCCGGTGCTCGACCGCAACCGCACGGAAGATCACCCCGACACGGTCGCCTTCCATCGAGCCATGCAGTTTGCCTGCGAGAAGAACGCTGCGATCGCCGACCACCCCAAATTCAAGGCCTGGTGCGACGAGTATTTCTATCTGCCGCACCGCCACGAGCCGCGCGGCGTCGGCGGCATCTTTTTCGACTGGCTGCATTCGGGGGAGGAGAAAGGCGGCTGGAATGCCGATTTGAACTTCGTCCAGGATGTAGGGCGTTCTTTCCTTGTCGTCTACGGACACCTGGTTCGCGCCCATTTCAACGAGAACTGGACCGACGACGACCGCGACGAGCAGCTCATTCGCCGCGGCCGTTACGTCGAATTCAACCTTCTTCACGATCGCGGCACCATCTTCGGCCTGAAGACCGGCGGCAATGTCGCTTCGATCCTGTCCAGCCTGCCGCCGGAGGTCAGGTGGCCGTAAAAAATCGGTGAGCGAAACGTGAGCCGCATTGACGTCCCATTCGCCGAATCTGGGCAGCCAATGTGGCATCGCCATTATCTTTTTCGTCTAATAGGCAATTGAAATAAAACGGCTATTTGTCGTTTCGGGCCGGGAAGCGCCGGCGGTTCAGTCCCGAACCGCGACACGACGCTACCGGACGGCCCTGAACAAGGCGGAGCATTTTCCAAACGGATGCCCGCATTTCCAGGAGTATTACATGCGAAAGCTCATTGTTTCGGCAGCCGCCGCTGCCCTTCTCGCTTCCGGCTCGATTGCCTTTGCCGCGGTCAAGCACACCACGGGCACGGTCAAGACCTATGATGGCACGGCCATGAGCCTCGTTCTGGACGATGGATCGACCTTTACGCTGCCCAAGACCTTCAAGGATCCTGGCCTGAAGGCCGGCGAAAAGGTCCGCGTTTCCTGGGACATGAGCGGCAAGAACAAGGTTGCCGAGTCCGTCAAGATCGTGAAGTGACCGGGACAAGACCGAACGTTCTCGCCTTGGCTTAGCCTGGCAAGAGGGGGCGGAGCAGCGCTGCTCCGCCTTTTTCGCCCCCACGGCAACCAAACTCGTGGAACCGTGTTATGCTAACTCCCCCGTGCGCGCCCCCGAAACCGACTGCTGTGACAGGGCGCGGAACAGAGATGGCGGAGCTTCGTGTGCCCATGAGAGGCACAGGCTCCAAGGAGGAAAAGGAGAAAATCCCATGAAGGAATTCCATTGCGGCTCGCTGGTTCCCGGCTGTGAGTGGCACACGCGTGCCGGTGAGGAAGCCGAGGTCATGCGCCGCGCCGTCGACCATATGCGCGAGACACATGGCGAAACGGTCATTCGCGAGACGATGATCGAGGCGATCCGCTCGCGCATCGAGAAAGTTCGCGACGCGGCCTGAGCAGTCCTATCTGGCCTTCAAGGCTTCCGCGGCGCGCTCCAGCAGCGCGTCGCGATCGAGCGCAAAGCCGGACCCGATCCATTCCTTTTCCAGGTTTTTCAGAATCGCACCGAGCATTGGCCCCGGCGACGCGCCAAGCGCCGTCAGATCGCCGCCCTTGACTGGGAACACCGGTTTTTCCCATTTCAGCGCAAAAGCGAGCAGGCGCGAAAACCCGCCGGCCTGAACCAGCGCGTCATTGTCCTCGAGAGCCCGCGCTCGCGCCGACGCCAGCGACAGCCGTAGGCGATCGAGAAAACCCTGGCGCTCGCCGGAATAGAGTTTCTTGGCCAGTTCCGCTTCGCTTGTCTTGGGCTCGACGGCAGCCGTCAGCGCCCAGTGGCGCAGGCGCTCCGCCTCAGTGGTCGAAAGTTTCAGCCGCTTGGCCAGTGTCTTCATCCTCTCCGCATCGGGCGGCACGATCGCCTCCAGCCTGAGCAGCGGGTCCGGCGCCCAGCCCAGATCCTTTTCTGTCTTGGTCAGCCCATGAATGGCATCGATGCCCCATTTCTCGCTTTCCGGGAGGGCGCTGGTGAGCACGCCGGCCTGGCGCATCCACAGCAAGGCGCGCGACGGATCTGGGGCCGATAACAACTTCTTCAGCTCGGACCAGATGCGTTCGGCCGAGAGATGGGCGAGACCGTCCTTGAGCCGGGCGCAGGCCTTCAATCCCTCGGCATCGGGCCGACCCTCGCCATACCAGGCAAAAAAACGGAAGAAACGCAGGATGCGCAGATAGTCTTCGCGGATCCGCTGCTCGGCATCGCCAATGAAGCGCAGCCTTCGTGCCTCGATATCGCCGACGCCGCCGACCAGGTCGACGACCGTCCCGTCAGCCTCCGCATAGAGCGCGTTGATGGTGAAATCGCGCCGTTCGGCGTCGGCCTTCCAGTCGCGGCCGAACGACACTTTAGCGCGGCGGCCATCGGTCTCGATGTCGGCGCGCAGCGTGGTGACCTCATAGGGCGCGCCGCCGGCAATCACCGTGATCGTGCCGTGCTCGATGCCGGTCGGCACCGCCTTGAAGCCCGCCGCCTCGGCGCGGCGAACGGTTTCCTCGGGCAGGCAAGTGGTAGCAAGATCGATATCGGCGACCGGCTGCCCAATCAGCGCATTGCGCACCGCACCGCCGGCGATGCGGGCTTCCTCGCCGCCCTGCGCTAGCACGGCAAGCAGCCGCTGGAGATGCTTTTCACCCAGCCAGTCGGCTCTGCGCGCCAGCGACACCGGATCACTCAAGCATAGAGCCTTTCATAGAGGGTGCGGATGATGCCGGCGGTGACGCCCCAGATGCGCTGGCCGCCATAGGGCATATCGTAGAAGAACCATTCCAGATCGTTCCACATGCGGCTGTCCCTGGTGTGGTTGGCCGGATCCATCAGGAACGAAAGCGGCACTTCGAAGGCGGCGTCGACCTCGTCGGAATTGAGCGACAGCGTAAAACCGGGCTCGACGATCGCCAGCACCGGCGCGATGCGATAGCCGCTGCCGGCGACATAATCGGGCATGCGGCCGATGATCTCGATGCGGTCCTGGCCGAGNCGCCGTGCGGGCAACGCCGCCGAGCCCGCCGGTGATCGCCGTGCCGCCGGGAAAAGCCACCTGCCCGGAATGGCTGCGCAGTTTTTCCGCCCGCTTGGTCAAAAGCACGGTCGCATCGCGTCCATGATCGACGACCGGGATCAGCACCGCGGCGTCGCGCAGCGCTTTGAGCTGCGTCAACCGTGGATGGCCGGGGTTGAAGCGATGATCGCCATAATCGTCGCCGGCATGGACTTCAGCTTGCGCCGCGACCCGCGCGCGAAAATCCGCTGTGGAAAACGGCGGCGGCCTCACCTGATCCATCATGCGCTCAGCCGCTTCAGTTTTTCCGCCGGCATGATCGGATAGATTTCGCCTTTCGAGCGCACGGCAAACATCGTCTTGCCGCCGATATCGATCTCCTCGCCATGCTCGACCAGTTCGTACATCACCGGCCGCGCCACCAGCGCTTCCAGCCGCCCGCGCACCAGCACATAGGGTTTCAGGCCGCCGGTCTCGTTCTCGTCGACGAAGCGCAGCGGATGGCCAGGCCCGGCCTCGACGACATCGCCGACATTGGTGCGGAAGGTGATGGTCTGCTCGGCGCCGGCGCCGGAAACATCCATTTCAACCGCGATGAAAGGCGCGTCCACGACGCGGATGCCGACCCGTTCGACCGGCGTCACCAGATAGGTCCTGCCATCCTCGTCCTTGCGCAGCACGCTGGAAAACAGCTGCACCAGCGGCATGCGGCCGATCGGCGTGCCGAGATAGAACCACGTTCCGTCTTGTTTGATCTCCATGTCGAGATCGCCGCAGAAGTCGGGATTCCAGCGCTCCACCGGCGCCGCGCCCTTGCCGGCGCGAGCCGCACGCGAGATCAACGCTTCGAGACCGCGCGCCTCGGTTGCGGCAGCAAGGCTGTGTTCGCGATGTTCGGAGCGTTCCGTCATGGTCACGAAATAGTCACTGTTGTTCCGCTTGTCAGCCTAAGTCTGTGATTTAAATTCATTCGTAGGCGCCAGGCGAAGCCGAATCGCGGCATTCTAAGGCACACTGCAGTGCAAGCCGGTACTTCCAGCACAAGGATCGATGCGGCATGAGCGTAATGGTCAAGGAAAGCCCAATCAGCGAAAAGGACATGATCGCCCAGGCCGAGACTGCGCTGGCCGATATTTCCAGGGTGCGCGACGGCGTCGGCCGCGTCATTTTCGGCCAGGAAGTGGTGGTCGAGCGCACGCTGGTGGCGCTGCTTGCCGGCGGCCATGCGCTGCTGGTCGGCGTGCCCGGCCTTGCCAAGACCAAGCTGGTCGAAACGCTCGGTGTCGTGCTCGGCCTCGATTCGCGCCGCATCCAGTTCACACCCGACCTGATGCCGTCGGACATTCTCGGCTCAGAGGTGATGGAACAGGACGAGGCCGGCAAGCGCTCCTTCCGCTTCATCTCCGGCCCGATCTTCGCGCAATTGCTGATGGCCGACGAGATCAACCGCGCCTCGCCGCGCACCCAGTCGGCGCTGCTGCAGGCGATGCAGGAATATCACGTCACCATCGCCGGCATTCGCCACGACCTGCCCGCGCCCTTCCATGTACTGGCGACGCAAAACCCGCTGGAGCAGGAAGGCACCTATCCCCTGCCCGAAGCACAGCTCGACCGCTTCCTGATGCAGGTCGACATCCTTTATCCCGAAATCGAGGCCGAGCGGCGCATCCTGCTCGAAACCACCGGCATCGAGGACGCCAAGGCGCAAAACGTCCTGCAGCCGGCGCGGCTGAGGGAAATCCAGACGCTGATCCGCCGTATGCCGGTGCCCGAAAGCGTCGTCGACGCCATCCTCAAACTGGTGCGTTCGGCGCGTCCCGGCCAGGGCAATGCCGAGACCGACAAGCATGTCGCCTGGGGTCCCGGCCCGCGCGCCAGCCAGGCGCTGACGCTGTGCGCCCGTGCGCGCGCGCTTTATGACGGGCGGCTGGCGCCGTCGGTGGACGACATCCGCGCGCTGGCCGAACCGGTGCTGCAGCACCGCATGGCGCTGACCTTTGCCGCCCGCGCCGAGGGCACGACCGTGCGCGACGTGGTAGCGAAACTGGCCAAAGGAATCTGATGGCGCGTATCGGCGAAGTCCAGGCACCGGCAGCGACGCGCGACGCGCTCGCCAGGGGCCGGTTGCGGGCTTCGCTGGTGCCGGACCTGCTGGTCGAGGCACGCCGTATCGTCAATACGGTAATTGCCGGCTGGCATGGCCGCCGCAAGCGCGGCATCGGCGAGAATTTCTGGCAGTTCCGCCCCTATGTCGAAGGCGATTCCTCGCGCATCGACTGGCGCCGTTCGGCCCGGGACGACCACACCTATGTGCGCGACCGCGAATGGGAAGCAGCCCACACGGTGTGGCTTTGGGCCGACCCATCGCCCTCCATGCTCTACAAATCGACTGGCGCCAGCGTTTCCAAGGAATCGCGCGCGCTGGTGCTGGCACTGGCCATGGCCGAATTACTATCTCGCAGCGGCGAGCGCATCGCCTGGCCCGGCCTGACCGATCCGTTCACCGCCCGCAACGGCGCCGAGCGCATCGCGGCGCAATTGATGCACGCCGCCGACCCGCCGGCAAAGCCTGACCTGTCCGCCATCCGCCGCTTCTGCGACATCGTCGTCGTCAGCGATTTCCTCGACCCGGTCGAGGAGACCATGGAATGGCTCGATGTGCTGGCGCGGCATGGCGTGCGTGCGCATCTGATCGAGGTTGCCGATCCGGCGGAGGAGACCTTTCCCTATGCCGGCCGCACCGAATTCACCGATCCCGAGACCGGCGACAAGCTGACCGCCGGCCGCGCCGAAATGCTCGGCGACGAATATCGCCTGCTCTACACCGCCCGCCGCCAGGAGCTGGCCAGCTGGTGCAAGCGCCTCGGCTGGAGCTATACCGTCAACCACACCGACCGCCTCGCTTCCGAGGCGCTGGTGCGCATCCACATGGCGATGACCGCCGATGGCGCATTCGTGGGAAGGGCCGGCGCATGAGCTGGCTGCCGCTCTCCTTTGGCGCTCCCATGGTGTTGTGGGGCCTGCTGGCGCTGCCGGTGATCTGGTGGCTGCTCAGGCTCACACCGCCCAAGCCGCAGTCCGAAATGTTTCCGCCGCTGAAGATCCTCGCTCGCGTGCTGAAGCGCGAGGAAACGCCGCAGCAGAGCCCGTGGTGGCTGACGCTGCTGCGGCTGTTGATGGCAGCCCTTGTCGTCGCGGCATTAGCCGAACCCGTTTTCAATCCGCGCGAAAAATTGCCGGCCGAGGGCGCCGCCCTGGCACTCGTCATCGACAATGACTGGGCGAGTGCTGCCGACTGGGGCAAGCGCGTCGCCACCGCCCAGCGGCTGATCGCCGATGCCGGTTCGAACGGCGTACCGGTCGTCATCGCCTTCACCGCCGAAAAGCCGAACGCCGAGATCGGCCCCTTCGATGGGGCGGCTGCCCTCGACCGGCTGCGCGCCGCCAAGCCGAGGCCGATCCCGACCGACCGACCCGCTGTCTATGCCCGCGTCGCCGGCGTGCTGGAAACCTTGCCCGGCGCCAGCGTTGCCGTTCTCACCGACGGCCTTGCGGCAAAGGGCGACGAGGCCGCCTTCAACACCCTGCTGTCGAAAAGCGCCGCCCGTGTCGTCTGGGCCAATTCCGACCGGCTGGCGCTGACTGGGCTCACTGGCGCCGAAAATCAGGTCGACGGCTTCGCCCTGACCGCCATCCGCGCGCCCGGCGATCCGGCGCCGGCCCAAGTCACCGCCGGCGCCTTCGACGATAAGGGCCGCCGCATCGCCGACGCGACGCTGACCTTCGCGCCGGGTGAGACCACCGCCACCGGCACGATGGCGGTGCCGTTCGAACTGCGCAACGACTTCGCCTCGATCGCGCTCGACGGCGAACGCCAGGCAGGTGCGGTGCGCGTGCTCGACGAAAGCTCCAAGCGCCGCCGCGTCGGACTTTTATCGCAGGCCGAGGCCGACCAGGCGCAGCCGCTCCTGTCGCCGCTCTATTACATCAGGCGCGCGCTGCAGCCTTTCGCCGATCTGGTCGAACCGTCGAGCGTCGATCTCGCCGACGCCATCCCGCAGCTTCTCGACCAGAAGCCGGCGATGATCGTCATGGCCGATATCGGTACCATTCCGCCGCAGGTCCATCAGCGGCTGGTCGACTGGGTCGACAATGGCGGCACGCTGGTGCGCTTTGCCGGTTCGCGGCTGGCCGCCGCCGGCAATGACGATGATCTGTTGCCGGTCAGGCTGCGCACCGGCGAGCGCTCGCTTGGCGGCGCGCTGTCATGGACGACGCCGCAAGCGGTGACCGAATTCCCGAAGAACGGCCCGTTCGCCGACCTCGCACCGCCGGCCGAGATCACGGTGAGCCGGCAGGTGTTGGCCGAACCGACGCCGGACATCGTCGAACGCACCTGGGCAACCCTTGCCGATGGCACCCCGCTGGTGACCGGGTTGAAGAAGGGCAAGGGCACGCTGGTTCTGTTCCACATCACCCCGGAAGCGACATGGTCGACGCTGCCGATCTCCGGCAGCTTCGTCGAGATGCTGCGGCGCATTGTGCAGCTGTCGCGCCACCAGGGTGCGGCGGTCGCCAACGCTGAAGCCGCTGCTACGTCGCTGGCGCCTTATCGCATGATAGCCGCCGACGGCACTTTGGTGCCGCCGACGCCGGACGCACGACCGCTGGTCCCCGGCGCCGGCTCGCTGCCGGTGACGTTCGAGAACCCGCCCGGCCTCTATGGCTCGGAAACCGGCGTTTTCGCCCACAATCTGCTCGACCCGGCCACCGCCTTCGCGCCGCTGGTGCGCCCGCAATTCACAGTGCCGGTGACCAATATCCAGTACGCTTTCGATGAATCGCGCGACCTCAAGGGATCGCTGGTCACAGCGGCACTTGTGCTTATGCTGCTCGACACGCTGGCGGTGTTCTGGATGGGCGGGCTGATCTCGCGCCGGCCGCGCCGCGCCCGCTCGGCTGCGGCAACGACGGCTGCGCTGCTGCTTGGCCTCGGCATGCTGTTTGGCCATGCCGACCTCGCCCGCGCCGACGATGCCAAGCCCGGCGATGCCGCGGCTATCGAGGATATTGCCAAGACCCGCATCGCCTATGTGCTGACCGGTGTGCCCGGTGACGATTCGATCAGCCGCGCCGGGCTCGAAGGCCTGACCCGCTTCCTGATCGAGAAGACCGCGCTCGAGCCGGGCGCGCCGGCGGGCGTCGATATCTCGAAGGACGAGCTTTCCTTCTATCCGCTGATCTACTGGCCGATCGACCCCTCCGCGCCGATGCCGAGCCAAGCCGCGATCGCCCGCATCGACGCCTATATGCAGCAGGGCGGCACGGTGCTGTTCGACACGCGCGACCAGTTCGCCAACGGCATCGGTGCGGATTCGGCGAGCCCGGCGACGGAACGGTTGCGCGACATTCTCGGCAATCTCAACGTGCCGCCGCTGGAGCCGGTGCCCGCCGACCATGTGCTGACCAAATCCTTCTTCATCCTGCCCGAATTTCCCGGCCGCTTCTCCGGCAGCCCGCTCTGGGTGGAAGCCTCGCTCGAGGCCAGCAATGCCGAGAATCGGCCGGTACGCGTCGGCGACGGCGTCTCGCCGATCCTGATCACCGCCAATGATTTTGCCGGCGCCTGGGCCGTCGACGAGAATGGTGACCCGCTTTTGCCGACCGTGCCATCGGATCCGATGCAGCGCATCTATGCGCTGCGCGCCGGCGTCAACATCATGATGTACATGCTGACCGGCAACTACAAATCCGACCAGGTGCACGTGCCGATCCTGCTCGAACGGCTGGGGCAGTAAGCCTATGAACTGGTCGGTTTCCTTCGAACCGCTGCTGTCCTGGCCCTTGCTGGCTTTGGTGCTCGCACCGCTGCTGGTGCTGGCGGCTGTCGGCTTGTGGTTTCGCCAGCGCGGCGCGATCTTCCGCTTCGCGGCGCTGATTGCGCTGGGCGCAGCACTCCTCAATCCGGTCTTCCTCGATGAGGAGCGCGAGGCGCTGAAGAGCGTCGTTGCCGTCATCGTCGACCGCAGCCAGAGCCAGGATATCGGCGACCGGACCAAACAGACCGACGAAGCGCTTGCCGGTTTGCAGCAGCGCCTTGGCCGCTTCAAGCAGTTCGACGTCCGCGTCGTCGAGGCCGGCAAGTCGGAAGCTGCCGACGAGCTCACCGAGACCAAGCTTTTTGCAGCGCTTGAAGGCGCCTTCCGCGACGTGCCGCCCTCGCGCATCGGTGGCGCCATCATGATCACCGATGGCGAGGTGCATGACGCACCGGCCGCCCCCGACTTCAATGCGCCGCTGCACGCGCTGATCACCGGCAACGAGCACGAGAAGGACCGCCGCATCCGCTTCGAGAACGCGCCGCGCTTCGGCCTCGTCGGCAAGCCGCTCGACATGACCTACCGCGTCATCGCCACCGACGGCGAAACCGGCCCGGTCGATGTCCGCGTCTCGGTCAATGGCGAGCAGGTCGCGGTCGAAGAGGCGACCATCGGCCAGGCGATGCCGCTGCAGGTGACCATCCCCGGCGCCGGCCGCAACATCGTCGAACTCTCCATTGACCGCGAGCCGGGCGAACTGACCGACGCCAACAACCGCGCCATCGCGCTGATCGACGGCATCCGCGAGAACTTGCGCGTGCTTTTGGTTTCCGGCGAACCGCATGCCGGCGAGCGCACCTGGCGCAATCTGCTGAAATCCGACGCCTCGGTCGATCTCGTCCATTTCACCATTCTGCGGCCGCCGGAAAAGCAGGACGGCACGCCGATCAACGAACTGTCGCTGATCGCCTTCCCGACCCGCGAGTTGTTCGTCGAGAAGATCAAGGATTTCGATCTCATCATATTCGACCGCTACCAGCACCGCGACGTGCTGCCGATCCTCTATTACGACTACATCTCCGAATACGTCGAAAAGGGCGGCGCGCTGCTGATCGCCGCCGGGCCGGAATATGCCGGCGACTCCTCGATTGCCCGCACCCCGCTAATGTCGTCGCTGCCGGCAATGCCGACCGGCGAAGTCATCGACAAGGCCTTCTATCCGCGCCTCACCGATCTCGGCCAGCGCCATCCGGTGACGCGCGGCCTCGACGGCTCGGCGACCGAGCCGCCGCGCTGGAGCCGCTGGTTCCGCACCATCGGCGTGCAGAACCCCGAAGGCGAAGTGGTGATGAAGGGCGCCGACAACCGCCCGCTGCTTCTGCTCGATCATAAGGGCGAAGGCCGCGTCGGCATGCTTCTGTCCGATCAGGGCTGGCTATGGGCGCGCGGCTTCGAGGGTGGCGGGCCGCATGTCCAGCTTTACCGCCGCATCGCCCACTGGCTGATGAAGGAACCTGAACTCGAGGAAGAGCGGCTGACCGCCGACGGCCGCGGCATGATGCTGGAAATCCGCCGCCAGACGATGAGCGACGATCCCGGCCCGGCGCAGGTGATCACCCCTTCGGGCAAGGCGCTGATCGTCAAGCTGGAGAAGTCCGAACCCGGCGTTTTCCTGGGCAGCATCGAGACCAAGGAGATCGGCCTCTACCAGATCGGCAATGGTGACCTGACCGCACTCGCCCATGTCGGCCCGGTCAACGCGCCGGAATTCTCCGACGTCGTCTCTACCGAGGACCGCTTGAAGGCTCCGACTGAGGCCACGGGCGGCAGCGTGCGCCGGCTGGCGGCCTCCTCCACCCTTGGCCAGCTCACCGGCAGCGTCGCCCTGCCCTCCATCGTCCCGGTCCGCGCCTCCGGTGCGGCCTCGGGCGCAGACTGGATCGGCCTGCGCAGCACCGACGACAGCGTGCTCAAAGCCGTCTCGCGCGTACCCCTGTTCGGCGGCTTCCTCGGCCTTTGCCTGCTGCTGCTGGCCATGGGCGCGATGTGGTACAGAGAGGGAAGGTAAGGATCCCTTCTCCGTCACTATACGGGGAGAAAGACGCTCAACCTACTCCTCCGGCTCCGTCGTAAACAGCAGCGGGTACCCCTTGGCCTTGGCCGCGTCGACGGCCCGTGTCGCCTTGGTCTCGGCGACATCCCTGGTGAAGACGGCAACGACGCAAACGCCGAGCCGGTGCGCGGTGATCATCACCCGGTTAGCCTGGTCTTCGCTGAGCTTGAACTCGCCCTTCAGCACCGTCACCACGAATTCGCGCGGCGTAAAATCGTCATTGATGAGGATGACCTTGTAGAGCTTCGGCCGCTCGGTCCGCGGCTTGGTCTTGGTGCGGGGTTTGGAACTGATTTCAGGCATCGGGAACCGGTATCGCGCGAGGGGTCGCTCTCACTTTGTCATGGGGGAAAGCCGTCGTCCATTTTGATCGGCGCGCCAAACCGGCTTCCCGGAAGTGCTGCCGTTCACAAATTTAGGAACTGTACGCTGCGGTTCAACGGCTCTGGCGATCGGCGACGCGACGAGCCTGGAATTGCCGTGCGCTGGATGCCGCATCCGGCCTTGATCCGGCCGCCTTGTATTCGACCCAGGCGACCGCGAGCCAGCCGAAGAAGCAGGCCAGCGCCGCGCCGGTGATCACGGTAAGCAGCAGGCTTTGCCATGGTGTGATGTATTGCCAGCTGCTGGAGATTGCCGGTGCAAACAGCGACGGCTCCGTGCGCCCGCTCACCGGATCGGGCACCGGGCTGGCGGTGAACTGGATCAGCACCCTGACCATTGCCGAGGCCACAAGGCCGCCGATGGCCATCGAGCGCAGAATGGATGAAAGCCGCTTCTTCATGCGGGCTATCCTACCGGACCGGCATTGCAAACGGGTTAAAGTCCTGGGTGGCCGGCACCCATCAACGGGTAATCATGCACTCACACGACAAGGCCGCTCCAGCCGGGGGGGTGCTGGAGCGGCCTTGTTACAGACAAGCCTGTTGGCTGTCTGGATCAGGCCTTCGGGGCGTCCGTCTTGACGACCTTCTTCGCCTTCTTGTGCTTCTTGACGGGCTTCTTGGCGACGACCTTCTTCACCGGGGGCTTGGCGGTCGTGGTCGCCGGAGCGGTGGTCGTGGAAGCAGCCGGAGCAGCGGTCGTGGTGGCAGCGGCATTGCCCAGAGCCGGCATTGCGAAAGCGAGAGCGACGGCGAGACCGGTGGCGGAGAGGATGGACTTTTTCATGGCTTCATTTCCTTCTTTGTGCGGGTCGAGTTTCGAGTGTCACTGAACCGGGTCGATCGGTGTCACTCCAAGCAGCTTCAAAGCGTTCGCGAGCATCCGGATACCCTGTGCCTGTTTCTTGTTGGCGCAGAACCGGTTTCCCTTTCTTTGCAGTGCTTTCGCCGCGGTGACCTGCGTTGCCGCGGCATGGGTTTCAAGGGCTTCGTCTACCTGGCGATTGAGATCGATGCAGCGCTCGCTCCTTGTGATCGGCGTCACCTTTGCGGTTGTGGCTCCGACCGCGGCTGTGACGAGCGGAATGCTGAGCAGCGCACCCATCAAGCTGATCGTGAACCTGTGCATTGGTGATGTCCGTTACTCCGGAGACTTCGCGTCGCAGCCGATGTCCTGACCGCCACGGCACCTTTTATGCCCTTGATTTTTTTCGGGAGTTTTTCCGGACTATAGAATTTTGTTTCTGGATTGTTTCTGGCAAATCGGCTTTGCGGGCGATCATCGCCGCTGGCCAACATGTGGCCAGAATTCTATCGTGTGGGTGACGCCACAGAAGCAGACTCAGAAGGCAGCCGCCGACCGGCCGCCAGCAATGACAGGATCGCCGTGAAATCCGATGCGCACATACTGATCGTCGACGACGACAAGGGCATTCGCGACCTGCTTCAGGAATTCTTCCAGAAGCGGGGCCTGCGCACTACGGTTGCCGCCGACGGCGTCGAGATGGAAGACATACTGCGCCGCACGCAGGTAGACCTGATCGTGCTTGATGTGATGCTGCCGGGAAAGAGCGGGCTGGAGCTCTGCCGCGACCTGCGCGCCAGCTACTCGACGCCGATCATCATGCTGACGGCGGTGACCGAGACCACCGACCGCGTCGTCGGCCTGGAGATGGGCGCCGACGACTATGTGCCCAAACCCTTCGATCCGCGCGAGCTGCTGGCCCGTATCCGCGCCGTTTTGAGGCGCAATGGTGCTGCCGAGCCGAAGCGCGCCACCACCAAGCAGATCTATCATTTCGCCGGCTGGACGATGGACTGCTCGCGCCGCCGGCTGATGGCGCCGGGCGACGTCAGGGTCGAGCTGACGATGGCGGAGTTCAACCTGTTGCAGACCTTCGTTAAAAGCGCGCAGCGAGTGCTCACCCGTGACCAGCTCATCGAGCTTTCCGGCGGCGACAGCGACTATTCCTTCGATCGCAGCATCGACATCCTGGTCAGCCGCCTCAGGCGCAAGATGGAAGACGACCCCAAGACGCCGAAACTGATCCTGACCGTGCGCAGCGGAGGCTACCAGTTTCTGCCCGAGACCACCTCCGAATGAGACGTTTCCTGCCGCAAACCCTGCCGGTCTGGGTTTTGCTCATCGTCATTGCCGGCCTGCTGATCAGCCAGGTCGCTACGCTCTATATCGTCTCGCGCGATCGCGCCGTCGCCAATGACGAGGTCGATCTCTACCGGCTTAACGACCGCGCCTATTCGCTGGTGCAGCTGATGCATGACGACACGCCGGAGCAGCGCAAGCTGACGGCCTCCGGTCTGTTCAACGCCACCTATGCGCTCACCGTTTCGGACACGCCCGCGGTCACCTCGTCGATCGCCGGCGACGACGAACTGGCCGAACTCGAGGACATCCTGGTCGGGCGGCTGTCGAAATTCGGCATCACCGACGCCCGCGTCCGGCGCGATCCGGCAACCCAGGCAGCCAACGCGCCTGGCGGTGTGGCCGTGACCAAGGATGTCGGCGCGGTGGAGCGTGACCTGCTATCGCTGGCGGCCAGCTTCGCCCAGAGCGACAAGCTGACGGCATCTGTCCGCTTCGCCGACGGCCAATGGCTGAATTTCACCGAGCCCAACACGCCGGTCGGACCGATATTGAGCTTCGACAGCCTGCCGCTCTATTCGCTGATCGCGGCCCTGGTGGTGATCATGTCGATCTGGTCGCTGCGCCGGCTGACAGCGCCCTATCGGATGATGGAAACGGCGGTCAACCGGATCGGCACGGACCTGAAGAGCCCGCCGATCGCCGAGACCGGCAGCCGCGAAATCCGCGCCGCGGCCAAAGCCGTCAACGCCATGCAGGTCCGGCTGCGCGACTATGTCGAGGACCGCGAACATCTGGCCGCCGCGCTCGCCCACGATCTGCGCACGCCGCTGACCCGCATGCGGCTGCGCCTCGAACTGTTGCGCAGATCGACGGCCCGCGAGGCGCTGGCCCACGACCTCGCCGACATCGAGAGCATCGCCAGCTCCGTCATCGACTTCGCCACCTTCGAAGTCACCGAGGAGAAGAGCGAGCGGATCGATTTCTGGTCGCTGGTGGAATCGATCGCCGACAGTTTCGAGGACGTCACGTTCGACCATGACGGCGCCAGGCCGCGTGGCATGATCTGCATCGCGCGACCGGTGGCGCTGAAGCGCTGCGTCAACAATCTGGTCCAGAATGCCGTGACCTACGGCAAGAAAGCCCATGTCAGCCTGCGGCAGTCGGACGGCACGGTCACGCTGGTCATCCGCGACGAGGGGCCGGGCATACCGCAGGCGCAGCTCGACCAGGTGTTCGGTTCCTTCGTGCGGCTGGAGCAATCGCGCAACCGCCAGACCGGCGGTCTCGGCCTCGGCCTGACCATTGCCCGCAACATTGCGCGTGCCGCCGGCGGCGATGTCAACCTGTCCAACCGTCCCTGCGGCGGCCTGCTGACGGAGCTCAGCCTGCCGCTGGCGGCATGAGGCAGCAGACTAGCGTCTCGATGGGCACCGGGGGTGGATCAGCCAACCCAACCTTGCAATAGTGCAGCCGCTCGAACAGGAGGAGATCGCCGCATGTTTTACGCCATCCTGGCCTATCACGTCGAACAGACCATCCAGTCCCTGACGCCGCAGCAGGATGCGGCGCTGATGCACGACCTGCTCGAAGTCAACGCCAGGCTGACCCGCGAAGGCAAGCTCGGGCCGGCGGCAAGACTGGGCGCGACCGCCGACGCCGTGACGCTGCGCGGTCCGGGCGAAGGCATCGTCATCGACGGGCCGTTTGCCGAGACCAAGGAACAATTGCTGGGTCTTTATGTCCTCGACTGCGCCACGCAGGAGGCGGCGATTGCAGCCGCGCGCGACTTGCGCCGCGTGAATCCCTCGGCAGTCTACGAAATCCGGCCGATCACATTTTACCTTCCCGGCCTGGCGTTCCCCGTGACGAAGGGCGATTTCCAGGAGGCCGCCAGCGGCTGAGAGCCGCTTGCTCTACCCCATGGCCGGTCAGGCAGAAGCGATCTCGTTGCCCAGGCGGACCGTTTCGGCGACGAGAAGGTCGAGATCCTCGCGCCGGGTCCGGTGGTTGTTGATCGCCACCCTGAGGCAATGCCGGCCTTGCACCGTGGTATCGGAAATGGCGGCGGTTCCGTCTTCCTGAAGCCTCAGCATGATCTCGGTGTTGAGCGCTTTCGCGCGCTCGCCATCGAGACCATCCGCGCGATAGCGGAAGCAGACGATGTTGATGCTGGTCGGCGCCGTCAGTTCGAGCGCTGGTTCGGCCGCGATCAGCCCTGAGAGATACTGCCCCTGCGCAATGTTCTGGTCGATCAGGCGGCCGAATTTTTCGACGCCGTGTTCTCGCAATGCCATCCACACTTTGAGTGCCTTGAAGCCGCGTGACGTCTGCAGGCCGTAATCGTGCAGCCATTGGCCGGAGGCGAGGCCGCGCGGTGTCGACTCCAGATATTCCGGCGTCACCGCGAAGGTCTTGCGATGCGCCGAGGCATCCCGCACCAGCGCGCAGCCTGCCTCGAAAGGCGCATGCAGCCATTTGTGCGGATCGAGCGCGATGGAATCGGCCCATTCGATGCCGGCGACGCGATGTGCATTCTCAGGCGCGATCGCGATCAGCGCGCCGATGCAGCCGTCGACATGGAACCAGAGGTCCTCCTCATGCGCCAGCTTGACCAGCGCCTGCAGATCGTCGATGGCGCCGGTGTTGACAGTGCCGGCGTTGCCGATGATGCAGGCCGGCTTGAACCCGGCCGCGCGATCTTCCGATATCGCAGTCCTCAAACCTTCAATGTCGATGCGCAGGCCGGCGTCGCTGGCAATGCGGCGCAGCGCCTTGTTGCCGAGACCGAGCGCTTCCATCCCCTTGCGGTGACAGGAATGGACCTGGTCCGAGCCATAGAAACGCAAAGGCTTTTCGATTGCTCCAACGCCGTGCTCGCGCACGCCGATGCCGGCCTTGGTGTTGCGCGCCACGGTGAGCCCGATGATGTTGGCCATCGAGCCGCCGCTGACCAGCGTGCCGCTGGCCGAAGCCGGCATGCCCATCATCTGCTTGCACCAGTCGACCACCTGGCCGTCCATCAGGGCGGCGGCATGGTTGCCGCCGCCGAGATTGGAGCCCTGGATTGCCGCCAGGAAATCGCCGATCGCGCCGGTAAAATTGCTCGACCCCATATACCAGGACCAGAAGCGCGGATGGATGTTGCCCATCGGATAGGGCATCACCTTGTCCACGACATCGCCATAGATGTCGGCAAGCGCGGTCGGCGATTGCGGCAGCGAGGCGGTGAAGAAATCCCTCACATCTCCAGGCATCTCCTGCCACACCGGCCGTTGCCTGACATCGCGCAGGTAAGCGACGGCATCGTCAACGATCCGATGCGACAGGCTTTGCACATCGGCCCAGTCCGAGGGGTCAAGCGTTTCCTCGGTACTGGTAGCCGAGTGTCCAGGCATCGCGTCCATGCAATTTGCTCCCGCGTCATCATGCCGGGAACTGGCAACCGGGCGTCGAGCGCGAGAGAGCAAGCTCTTCCGCATTCATCTCGGCCTCGATGCCGTCGAACAAAGGCGTGGTCATGTAGCGTTCACCGGTATCGGGAAGCATGCACAGGATCACCGATCCGGCCGGCGCTGTGCCGGCGATCTGGCGCGCCACGGCAAAAGCCGAACCGCCGGAAATGCCGGTGAAGATGCCTTCCTGCTGCGCCAGCGCCTTGGCCCATTTCATGCCCTCCGGCCCGGCGATCGGCATCACCTCGTCATAGAAGTTGCCATCGATGGCCTCCTGCAGGACGTGCGGGATGAAATCCGGCGTCCAGCCCTGGATCGGGTGCGGTTCGAAAGCCGGATGGCTGGCGGCCGGCGCTCCGCCGGCGCCACGCATCTGCCGCTTGCCGCTGCCGACAAGCTGCGCGTTGGCCGGTTCGGTGAGCACGATCCGGGTCTCAGGCCGCTCGCGGCGCAGCACCCGCGCCACGCCGACGACGGTGCCGCCGGTGCCGTAGCCGGTGACGAAATAGTCGAGCCGCGAGCCGGCGAAATCGTTGACGATCTCGCGTCCCGTGGTAGCTTCATGAATGTCGGCGTTGGCCTTGGTCTCGAACTGGCGGGCCAGGAACCAGCCATTCGCTTCGGCCAGTTCCACCGCCTTCTTGTACATGCCGAAGCCTTTCTCGGCGCGCGGCGTCAGCACCACCTTGGCGCCCAGCATCCGCATCAGCTTGCGGCGCTCGACCGAGAAACTGTCGGCCATCGTCACCACCAGCTTGTAGCCCTTCTGCGCACAGACCATGGCAAGACCGATGCCGGTGTTGCCGCTGGTCGCCTCGACAATGGTTTGTCCAGGCTTGAGCGCGCCGGTGCGTTCACCTTCCTCGATGATGTTGAGCGCCAGCCGGTCCTTCACCGACGCCGCCGGATTGAAGAACTCGGCCTTGACGTAGATGGTGGCGTGCGCCGGTCCGAGATTATTGACGCGGATGACCGGCGTGTCGCCGATGGTGTCGAGAATGCTGTCGAACAGGCGGCCGCGGCCGGCCGTGGTTCTGATTTTCTGCTGATGCAACATGGTAGACTCCTGGTTCTTGCTCACGGGCCGGTTACACACCGGCGGTTTGGGCGGCGAGATTTCGACACCTTGCCGCACTACAGGTCCTTGACGTGCGGCACTGTGGTAAACACCACATTCGGCGCACAAATTTTGCGAGCCGGGTGCACTTTGTCGTGCTCGGTGGTAAAGCAGGGGCCGGCAGGTCAGCGTGGGAGCAGGCGTGGTATCTGGCGTGGAATCGAGCCTGGCGAGCAGCCATCAAGGTGTTGTCGTGCGCCTGTTTGGGCCGCCGACGATTGCGCGCGACGGCGTCCCGGTGGTCTTGCCGGCATCGCGCAAGCTGCGCGCGCTGCTGGCCTATCTGGCGCTGGCGCCCCATCCGGTCGGACGTGGCAGGCTCTGCGAGTTGCTGTGGGATGTTCCAAATGATCCCAGGGGTGAGCTGCGCTGGTGCCTGAGCAAGCTGCGGGCCGCGCTCGACGAACCGGGCCGCTGCAGAATCGAAACATCGGGCGATACGATCGCGCTCGATCTCGACGGCATCTCAGTCGACGTGCTGGATGTCGCGGCGGCGGCTGCCGCAGGCATCGAAACGCTCGAGCCGATGCGACTGCAGTCGCTCTCCGGCCTGTTCGTCGGCGACTTCCTCGAAGGGCTGGAGATCGACCGCAGCCCTCTCTTCAACAGCTGGCTGACCGCGCAGCGCCGCCGTCTCGGTTCCTGCCACGCGGCTATACTGGAACATTTGGTCAAGACGCTGCCGGCCGATTCCGAAGCCGTCTCCGCCCATCTCGAAAAATGGCTGGAACTGACCCCGTTCGACAGCAGCGCCCATGTCGCACTCCTGGTGAGGCTGGCGCGGCGCGGCCAGTTCGGCGCCTGCGAAGACCATCTTGCCGCTGCGGCGCAGTTGTTCCAGTCGGAAGAGCTGGATTTCGGCCCGGTGCGCGAGGCATGGCTGTCCATCCGCAGCGAACGGCCCTGCGCGATTTTGCCGGCACAACCGGCAGCTCCGCCCGGGCCGAACCAGGCGTCAGTCATGCTTGCCGGTTTAGAAGCCGCGACGCCGCACAAGGCTTCGCTGGCCGTGATGCCATTTGCCGAAGACGCCGGTAGCGGCGCTCGTGGCGGGCTGGCCGATGGCTTGACCCACGACATCATTACCCGCCTCGCCAAGCTCAGGGACTTCTTTGTCATCGCCCGGGGCTCGGTCTTTGCCCTGGCGGAAAGGAACATCGCGCCGGAAGATGCCGGCCGAAGGCTGAATGTCGACTATGTCGCCACCGGCACGGTGCGCAGCGCGACGGGTCGCCTGATCGTCACTGTCGAGCTTGTCGAGGTTCGCACGGCCAGGATCGTCTGGGCCGAGACCTTCGAGCGCAAGGCCGAGGACATCTTCATTGTCCTCGACGATATCGGCAACAGCATCGTGGCCTCTATCTCATCCGAGATAGAGATGGTCGAGCGCAACCGCGCCATGCTGAAGGCGCCCAATTCGCTCAATGCCTGGGAGGCCTACCATCGAGGACTCTGGCATATGTATCGCTTCACCCGCAGCGAAAACGAGCAGGCCAGGCATTTCTTCGGCATCGCACTGCAGCAGGATCCGACCTTTACCCGCGCCTATGCCGGCCTGTCCTTCACCCATTGGCAGAGCGCCTTCCAGCGCTGGGGCGACCGCGACCAGGACAGCGCGCTTGCCTTTGAGGCGGCCGGCCAGAGCGTTTTGGTCGACGATCATAATCCCGCCGCGCACTGGGCGATGGGCCGGGCGCTGTGGCTGCGCGGCGAGGGTGATGCGTCCGTGCTAGAACTGCAAAGAGCCGTCGACCTCAGCCCGAACTTCGCGCTTGGCCACTATGCGCTGTCGTTCGTGCATTCGCAGTCGGGCGACCCGCAAGCGGCGATCGGGTCGTCGGATCATTCGCGCCATCTGTCGCCGTTCGACCCGATGCTGTTCGGCATGCTGGGCGCACGCGCCATGGCGCATGTCCGCCTCGGCCAGTTCGACGAAGCAGCCGATTGGGCACTGAAGGCGGCCGCCCGCCCCAACGCACATGTCATCATCCTGTCGATCGCCGCCCACTGCCTGGCGTTGGCTGGGCGGCTGGACGAGGCGAAAAACTTCGCCGCCGCCATCCGCAAGACGCTTCCGGATTACCGAGCCGACGACTTCATCGACACCTTCCGCTTCGACCGGGATGCCACAGCCCTGTTCAAGCTCGGGGCCACGCGCATCGGTCTGGCTTAGAGCATGATCCCAAAAAGTGGGTACCGGTTTTTGGAAAAGATCATGCTCCAACAAAGGGTTAGATCATGATGAGATTTCAACCAAATCTCATCATGATCTAGCGCCGCAACACCGCGCTCAGCACATCGCGTATCCCGATCGCGCCGACAAAGCGGGACTGGTCGTCGAACAGCGCCACCGGTGCCGTCTGCGAGCGGTGCATGGCCAGCATCACCGTCTTCAGCGACGTGCCGGGGTTGGCCCAGAACACTTGCGCCGTCTCCTCCGGCTGCGCCTCGACATCGGCGCATGAAACCCATACCGCCGGTTTGCCGTCGCGTTCCGCCGCCGCCACCAGCCCGTGCTCGTCGATCTTAAAGCGCGTCGTCTTGCGCCGGTCGAGCCACACCCAGCCATTATCGCCGTGCTCGAGGTCGCGGCTGTCGCGCATGACGTTCCAGGCGGTCAGCACCGACAACGGATTCACATTGGCGATGAAGTCGCGGACATAGTCATTGGCGGGCTTGAGCACGATGTCTTCCGGCGCCCCGGTCTGCACGATGCGACCGCCCTCCATGATGGTGATGTGGGTGCCGATCTTCAGCGCCTCTTCCAGATCATGGCTGACGAAGATGATGGTCTTCTTCAGCTCCGCCTGCAGCTGCAGCAATTCGTCCTGCAGCTTGGTGCGGATCAGCGGATCGAGCGCAGAGAACGGCTCGTCCATCAGCAGGATCGGCGCCTCGGTGGCGAAGGCACGGGCCAGGCCGACGCGCTGCTGCATGCCGCCGGACAGCTCATGCGCGTATTTCTTCGACCACTGGTCGAGATTGACCAGTTTCAGCTGGCGTTGCACGCGCTCCTTGCGCTCTTGCTCCGGCACGCCGGCGAGTTCGAGGCCGAGGCCGACATTCTCCTCCACCGTACGCCAAGGCAGCAGGCCGAACTGCTGGAACACCATCGCCACCTGCTTCTGGCGCAGCCGCCGCAGCGTCGCCTGATCGCAGGTCACGACATCGACGATATTGTCGCCGTCCTTGACCAGCACCTGGCCGCGCGACACCACGTTGAGCCGGTTGACCGCCCGCAGCAGCGTCGACTTGCCCGAGCCGGACAGGCCCATCAGCACCGAGATTTCGCCCTCATGCACGGTCAGGCTGGCGCCGGCGCAACCCAGCACATTGCCGGTCTTTTCGAGGATTTCGGCGCGCGTGGCGCCGCCGTCGATCAGCGCCAGCGAACCGGCCTGGTCGGACCCGAAGACGATATCGACATTTTTGAAATCGACGGCGACGGTCATTTCTTGCCTCCAACGCCGATACGCGTCATCCGGTCGAGCACGATGGCGAGTACGACAATCGCCAGGCCCGCCTCGAGCCCGAGATCGATGCGGCGCGAGCCGAGCGCGCGGTTGATTTCAGTGCCGAGGCCGCCGGCGCCGATCAGTGCTGCAAACACCACCATCGACAGCGACAGCATGATCGATTGCGTCAGCCCGGCCATGATGGTCGGCAAGGCCGAGGGCAGCTCGACCTTCCACAGCAGCTGCTGCTTGGTGGCGCCGAACGCCTCGCCGGCCTCGATGATCGACTTCGGCACCGAGACGACGCCGAGATGGGTGAGCCGGACCGCGGTCGGGATGACAAAGATGATGGTGACGATGAGGCCGGGCGCGTTGCCGAGACCGAACAGGGTCAGAACCGGGATCAGGTAGACGAAGGTCGGCAGCGTTTGCATCAGGTCGAGCACCGGCAGCATGATGCGGTAGACCTTCGGCTTGTGCGCGGCCCAGATGCCGAGCGGCACGCCGATGGCCATCGCCATGGCGGCGGCGGCCACGACCAGCACCAGCGTCTGCACCGTCTGCTTCCAGAGGTTCTGGTTGATGATGAAGATCAGGCCGAGAAAGACGCCTATGGCCAGCGGGCGCGAGCGCTGCAGCAGCCAGGCGATGATGGCGATGATCAGCGCCAGCAGCACCGGCGGCACCATCAAAAGGATGCCAACCAGCCCGTCGAGCAGGAAATTGAGGCCATTCGAGAAGGCCCTGAACACGGTGTCGAAATTGTCGGTGAGGAAACCGAAGAACGCCTTTCCCCAGGCGCCGATCGGTATCTTGTGATCGACCATGAATTTCGAAATCGGATCCATATCGCCCCTCTCATGCGAGAGACCGCCTGCTTCCGGCCTCCGCTCTCATTAGGTCATCTTCTCACAGGATATGAAAAAGGGCAGCCTTTTCTAGATTGGCTGCCCTTCCTGGTTCGGCTTGGCCGAATTAGTCGGCTCAGCTTCCGAGCGCGGTCTTGACCGCCGCTGCCGCATCGCCGCCATCGAAGGTGGTGACGCCGGCAATCCACGGCGCAACCGCGTCAGGGTGCTTCTTCAGCCAGTCGGCTGCGACCGTGTTGGCGTCGCCGCCCTTCAGGATCGCGTCCATCATCTCGCCTTCCATGTCCAGGTTGAACTTCAGGTTGGCGATGAACTTGCCGGCATTCGGGCATTCGGTGGTGTAGCCCTTGCGCACATTGGTGTAGACGGTGGCGGCGCCGAAGCCGCTGTCGCCCATGCCGTCGAGATAGGTGAGCTTCATGGCGCCCATCACCGGATGCGGCGTCCAGCCGAGGAACGCGATCCACTCATTGTTCTTGATCGACTGCTCGGCCTGCGTCAGCATGCCGGCTTCCGAGGACTCGACCAGCTCGAAGCCTTCGAGATTGTCCTTCGGGTTCTTGATCATGTCGAGGATGATGCGGTTGCCGTCATTGCCCGCCTCGATGCCGTAAATCTTGCCGTTGAACTTGTCCTTGAACTTGCCGATGTCGGTCAGCGACTTGACGCCGGCCTCCGCGACATAGGTCGGTACGACGATGCCGTAGCCGGCGCCGGTCAGGTTGGTGCCGATCGTCTCGACCGAACCATCGGCGGTGTAGTCCTTGATGTCGTTGGTCATCGACGGCATCCAGTTGCCGAGGAAGACGTCGAGATCCTTGTTTTTCAGCGACGCCATGGTCACCGGTACCGATAGCTGGATCGTCTGCGGCTCGTAGCCGAGCGCGGTGAGCAGCACCGAAGCGACGCCGGTGGTTGCCTGGATGTCGGTCCAGCCGACATCGGAAAGGCGCACCGCCTTGCAGCTCTCCGGATCGCCGGCAAGTGCAGCGCTCGTGGACAGAAAAGTCGCCAGGCCGAGGCCGGCGACGAAGGTGTTCATACGCGACATTGGCAGTCTCCCATTGTGATTCTTTGGCGAAGCGTAGTTACGGTTTCTCTGCCCGCCTTGTTTCGTCAGCCAAACACCATTCTGGTGTGGTTTCAAGCGCTAAGACAATCACGATCAACGGCGCGGACTGGCCAAACAGCGACACGCCCGCCGCTTTTTCGATTGCAGACGGCTTTTCCCATGAAATGCAGCGGTGCCCTCTCCCCGCGCCGCGCCAACTCGGCTTAAAAGGACGGCATGGCCAAGCTCTACTTCCACTATGCGACGATGAATGCCGGCAAAACGACAATGCTGCTGCAGGCGTCCTACAATTATCGCGAACGCGGTATGACGACGATGCTGTTCGTCGCCGGCCACTACAGAAAGGGCGACACCGGGCTGATCTCGTCGCGCATCGGCCTGGAGACCGAGGCCGAGATGTTCCGCGACGGCGACGATCTCTACGCTCGCGTCGCCGAGCATCACGAACATACGACGGTGCATTGCATCTTTGTCGACGAGGCGCAATTTCTCGAGGAAGAGCAGGTCTGGCAGCTCGCCCGTATCGCCGACCGGCTGAACATCCCGGTGATGTGCTACGGCCTGCGCACCGATTTCCAGGGCAATCTGTTTTCCGGTTCGCGAGCGCTTCTGGCCATCGCAGACGATCTGCGCGAAGTGCGCACCATCTGCCGCTGCGGCCGCAAGGCGACGATGGTCGTGCGTCTCGGCGCTGACGGCAAGGTGGCCAGACAAGGCGAACAGGTGGCGATCGGCAAGGACGTCTATGTCTCGCTCTGCCGCCGCCACTGGGAAGAGGAAATGGGCCGCGCCGCGCCCGACGATTTCATTGGCTTCACCAGAGGCTGAACGCCGGGCAACATGAAAATTCTGCAGTTCACAGTCGATTGCCCGTTTCCGCCGATCTCCGGCGGCGAGATCCGGAACGCCGTCAATGCACGCGCTTTGGCAACGATGGGCGAAGTCCTGACGGTAAGCCTGACTGGCGCCCCGGCACCCTCCACACCGCCGAACATCCGTCACCGGATCATCGAGGCAGCGCGCGGCAGGGCGCCTTGGGGCAGGCGCAGCCCGCACCCGACCGTGCATATGATGCCGGACGACGAGCTGGCCGAAGCCGACGCCATCTGGAGGGAATTCGCGCCCGATCTCGTGGTGATCGAGGAAATTGTGCTTTCGCAGCTGCTGACGCTGGCGCCGAAGCATCGCGCGCGCACCGTCCTTGACCAGCACAACATCGATTCCCGGACGGTGTCCGACCGGATCGCCGGCCTGACGCTGTGGCAGCAAATTCGAGACTGGCGCCAAAACAGGCGAAGGAAGGCAGAGGCGCGCGAAGCCGACAGGTGTGCGGCTGCCCTGGCCGACCAGGTCTGGGTTTGTTCGCGGGCCGACGAAGCGCTTCTGTCCGCTCTCGGCCCCGTCAACGACGTCAGGTTCGTCGCCAACCCCATTCCAGACGAGAGCGTGCTTTCCCTGCCGATTGCTGCCGAGCGCTTCAGTGAGCTCAGCCTGTGCTTCATCGGGCATCTCGGCTACTTCCCAAACATCGACGCCGTCAAGCAGATCGGCCGCGCGATGGCGCCGCGCCTCGCCGCCTCCGGCCGGCCCTGGTCGATCACCGTCGCCGGCAGAAACCCGCGCGATGTCGTGCGCGGTCTATGCACCAGGCATGGTCTGCGGTTGATCGAGAACCCACCGCATCTGCCGGAATTGCTTGGGCGTGCCGGCTATGCGCCGATCCCGCTGCGCTTCGGCGGCGGAACCCGCATCAAGGTGCTGGAGGCGATGGCGGCGGGCCTTGTCGTCGCCGCCACCGAAAAGGCCGTCGAAGGGCTTGGCCTGCAGGCGGGCAGGCATTTCCTGTCCAGCGACGATGCCGGCAAGTTGGCATTGAAAATCATCGATCTCGCGACACGCCCGCAAGCGGCCGCCGAGATGGCGGAGATCGGCCGCGCTTTCGTGCGCGACAATCATTCGTCGGCGGCGATTGAAAAGCAGGTCAAGCAGGCGGTCGCGGCGATCCCGCGCACGGATTGAGCCCGGCTGCTATCCACCGGCATACGGCGTTTGTTAAGGCCTGCAGCCTATTTTGCCCTCAGCCAGAGCCAGCCGGGAACCGCCATGCTTCGAGCCATTTCATCAGGCCTTGTCATTTACTTGGCCGGTATCCTCGCCGCGCTGGCCGATGGCGATGCAGCACTTGGCAAGAAAGTGTTCTACCGCTGCATGGCCTGTCACGAGGCGGCAAGCGACCGCGACAAGGTCGGCCCGCATCTCCTCGGTATCGTCGGCCGCACCGCCGGCACCGCCCAGAACTTCAACTATTCGCAGGCCATGAAGGACGCCGGCGCGGCCGGCCTCGTTTGGGACGAAGCCAACCTCAAAGCCTATCTCGGCGCTCCCAAGCTGAAAGTACCCGGCAACAGGATGGGCTTCTCCGGCCTGAGCAGCGACGAGGACATCGCCAACGTCATCGCCTATCTGAAGGCCGATCCGAAGCCTTGAACAGCGCGATGCGTAGCGTGATGGCGACGGCTTCCGCCAGCTGTCTCGCACTTGCAACTCATTGAGCCCTCTGTCGAATTCAGCACACCCACACTGTCCGAGATCGACTTCTTCGCAGCCGTCAAAGTTCAATGACAATTGAACAATACTTGGCCGGCTGGTTAATCACGCCATGACCCCGCCTTCATTGCCTTTCAAGACGACCAGGCATTTTTTTGTTTTCGGGGCGGGTCTTGTCTTGCGTCTTTCAATCCCCTGATACCCCACATATATTCGCCGCTGTTCGCAGCCAGCGACCGGAAGCCGAAGCGGGAGGCCCCTATGGCGACATTGCAGAATTTCGATGCCGAAATTGCCAAGACCAGGCAGGTCGTGCAGGACATGCGCTCCAAGATCGAGCAGTCGGGCACGGTGCTTGATACGCTGGCCACCGCCGACAAGAAGATCGGCGACGCCAATTTCGACATCGAGAATGCCCGCATTGAGGACGTGCTGAAGCAGCAGAAGGTGATGGAAGGCAACATTGCCGACCTGATCATCGGGCTGGAAGACGCCACCAACGTCTTCGGCACTGAATTCGAGAGCATGAAGAACTACACCGGCTGGGAAAGCTTCGTCGGTGTCTTCTCGGCGCAACGCAAGCAGCGCATGCGCACCGACCGCGTCCGCAACATGTCGCTGGCCGGCAATCTGCAGGAGCTTCTGGTCAAGTCCGACACCATCGTCGGCATCCTGAAAGCGCAGAAAGAGGTCCTCGACCAGCGCTACAAGACCTCGGAAAACAGCCTGTCGCAGGTGATCGAGCGCCGCAAGGTCACCATGACCAACCTCGAGGCGGTGCAGAAGCGCATCGAGGAGGTCAATCCGCTGCTGCTCGACATCGAAAACAAGATCGCCGCTTCTACCAGTCAGAAGGAGCGCACGCAGCTTGAGGGCGAGCGCTCGAAACTGGCGACCGAATACAATGAAAAGCAAGCCAAGGAGCAGGAGCTTCTGGCCGAGAGCCAGACGCTGGAACGCTACACCTCGATGTTCCAGACCTTCGTCGATTCGCTCAACAATCAGATCGCAGCGCAGTCGACGCTTATCAACAAGCTGACCATCGATACCGAGCAGCGCATCGTGCTCTACAAGGCACTGGAAGATTCCTTGAAGACCGCCGCCCAGCAGGATGTCGCCCACAAGATCAACACGCTGGGCAGCCAGGTCGACAACACCGCCGAAGAGACCATGGCCGGCATTGGCGCCGCCTCGCAAAAGCACATCGGCGATCTTCTCGAAATGCACGAGAAGAACATGGTCGCCAGCTCCGACATCCAGCGCCGCAAGAAGCTCGCCGACGACGCCTTCGCCCGCCGTTTCGACGACGTGATGAAGAAGCACAATTCGGCCAACTACGTGCAGTCGTAAGGAGCGGCTGCACGCGGGCACACCGGCATGACTCCCGAAAACGAAGCGGCGGCGCGCTATTTTTCCGCCATCACGGCGGCACTCAGCGGCCTCGAAGTGTTCATGCGCGACGACCGCTCGCCGCTTTACCGGCACGGCATCGTCGCCAAGATTGTCGCCGAATACATTGCCCGGCTGGACAAATCGTTTTCCTGCTGGCGCAACCGGCTCGGCTTCATGGACACGTTCCGCATTTCGCGCGCCGACAGCGGCTATCCCGTCTTCCAGAACCTGCTCGAACTGGAAAACGACCGCCGCCAGGCCGAGGCGCGGCTGGCCAACATTCCGCTGGCCGGCGAATTGCGCGAGGAAATGGCCGACTTCATCCTGCGCCACAAGGAATTCCCCGAAGCGCTGCAGAAGTCGATGGCCGAGCGGCTCTATCTCGAGGACGTCAAGAGCGAACAGACTTTTGGCCCGTTCTCGCTGGCGCAGACGGCCAAGGTCTCGGTCAATCCAAAGACCGGGCGCCCCTATTACCTCGTGCACTGGGCGAGCTTCGACGGCAGCGCCAACCTGCCGCTGGTCTACATGGTGACGGTGGAGGATTCCTCCGAAAGCATGATCCGGCAGCTCGTTGACAGCAGCGGCAAGCTCAATGAACGGGTCGACATCCCGCTGCCGGTGGACGGCCTGCTCAACCCCGAACTCGCCCATCGCTTCGACGATTTCACCGAGAAGAATTCCGCCTACACGCTTTCGCCCGCAACGATTGCGGTCAATCTCGACAAGGATTTCGAGCCGCTGCACCCTAAGCAGCTGCGCCGCGTCGTGCTCGGCCCCTTTTATTCCGCAGGCATTACGGACAACAATTCGACCGTGACCGAGGTGCTGGCCAAGGTGCGCAAACCGGAAAATGCCTGGCTGCTCACCTGGACCATCCAGGAGGTCTACTCCAAGGGCGAGAAACCCGGCCGCAAGGGCCTGTTTTCGAGCGAGAAGACCACGCAGGAATTCTTTATCAACACCGACGATCTCGAAGCCGCGCGCCAGGGTGTGTCGAGCTACGAGAACCACGCCCTGATCCCGCACGAAGCCTATCAAGCACTCTACGCCGCCGGCGAAGCTCAAAAGATCTTTTCCGGCTACAAGGTTCACATCCTGTCAAATGGGCAGGTGATTTCAGATGTCTGACCGTCACATCGCGGAGCATCCTTCATGGACACCGGCCTGACCACCATTCCGGAAGCGGCTATCGAAAAGCACCGCGCAACCGCGCAAAGCTTCATCACTCGCGTCGTCGTGCTGGAGGATCCTTCACGCGAATCCGGCACCGCGCTTGCCGGCACCAACCGCCGCTTCGTCTCCACCGTCTCGGTCGGCTCGGTGCGCCGCACACGCGAGGTCGAGCTTACCAAGACCGTCGCCGCGATCCATCCCGACGACCAGTTGATGAGCATCCCGCAGCACACGCTTTTGTTTCGCGCCCGCCGCGGCCTGGCGATTGCGCTCGCCATTTCCGATGTCTTCGCCGAAGGCTCCGACCTTGAAAGCCTGCAGGCCAAGAACACCCGCGCACCGCTCGAAGGCGATGAAGCCGCGACCTTCAAGAAGCTTCTGTCAGCCTCTGCTTACGTTTCGGCCTTCAGCCTTGCCTCCTATCTGTTCCAGCTGATCGACAGCGATGGCGAGGCGCCCAACGATATCCCCGAACCCGACTTCCTGCTCGACACGCCGCAGGACGCGGTGAAGTCGATCGTGGCTGGGTTGGACAGGGCGATCACCGGGTCGAAGGACGATGGCGACCTGACGACCCGGGCGCGTGCTTTCGCCCGTGTTGCCATTGATGGGCTGCTGGCCCGCAAGGGCCGCTTCGACGGCATCGGCCCGTTCGAGAACGCCCATATCCGCATCGACGCCGACGATTTCACCCTCGACGGCTTCGACGTCGCGCCCGGCAAGCGCTCCAAGCCGCTGGTGATGACCTTCAAGAAGCCCGAAGAGGTCGTCGGCAACCACATCGCCAAATACCAGTCGGTCAAGCTCGCCAAGATGCTGATGGCCTATGATTTCGAGCGCGAGCTGAACCCGTTCGTCGAGCTCGGCGGCTTCCTCTTCACCTTCATCGGCGATGGCGCGCCGGGCACCGGCAAGACGACGCTGATCCAGATGATCGCCGGCCTCGTCAACAATTATTGCCAGGTTGCCGGCTATCCCTTCGCCTATGAGAATTTCGGCGTCGACCAGATCTCGTCCTACCAGGGCAAATCCGGCCAGAACTGCCGCCAGTTCATCAACAATGTCTTGAACCCACGCGTCATCGGCTTCGGCACCGTCGACGACATCGACCAGGTGGCGGCCCGCCGCTCCGACGACCGCGCCTCGGCCGGCCAACAGGAAATCACCGGCGTCTTGATGGACGCCTTTGCCGGCGCCGGCACGGTGGTGCGCGGCAATTGCTCGTTCGGCATGTTTTCCAACTATCCCGAAAATGTCGACGATGCGCTGCGCCAGCGCGCCGGCGCCCGCTGGCTGGTCGACGGCCCACAGAGCCGCGACGACTATATCGACATCTTCGTCCTGCTTGCCGGCAAGAACCACAAGATCCCACTCGGCGACCACAAGCTCTACGCCGCGCAGGAGATCCAGCGCGCGGTGACCGAAGCCTATGAGGAGCACGAGAAGCCTCAGGAAGACGGGCTGATGAAGGTCTATGAGCGCTACATGAAGGAGAATGGCGCGCCGAAATCGATGGCCGACATCGGCACTTATCTGCACCTGATCAAGGATGCCGAGCCGCGCTTCACCGGCCGAGCCATCAAGAACGTCACCGACGCCATCAAGATGCGCGCCATGGACATCGAGCTGCCCGACGACTGGTTCGAGAAGCCGGAAGCCTTCATGCACAAGGGTTACAACGAAAAGAAAGCCATGATCGAGGAACTGCGTGGGCCGTTCTCGATGGACATGGTCATGCAGGAGATCAACCGCTACGCCGACTCGGAGTTCCGCTATTCCGACAAATCCGACGACGCCGCGGTGGAGAAGCTGCTGCGCGACGCACGCCTGCGCGAACGGGCGGGACGCGAGATGGAGGAGATGAAGAAGAAGGGGCTCTGGAATGCGTGAGCTTCCTTCGCTGCCCGCGGGTGCTGAAAGGCTTGGCGCTAACGCTGACGCCCCCCTCTCCCCGTCCTTNGCGTGAGCTTCCTTCGCTGCCCGCGGGTGCTGAAAGGCTTGGCGCTAACGCTGACGCCCCCCTCTCCCCGTCCTTCACGGGGAGAGGGTAAGGGTGAGGGGCGGCGCATGCGTGGACCAGAGATCGCTACGACCATACTGGCAGCTATCGAACAGCGCCTCGATCGGCACATCCGGACCAATGATCTTCGATTTATTGACGCCAAAGGCCATGGGGAGACATGTCCTTGAATGCTAGCGCTGCCCCTCACCCTTACCCTCTCCCCGTGAAGAACGGGGAGAGGGAGGCGTCAGCGTTGGCGCTTCGCCACAACAGGCAACGCCACTCGNTGCGTGAGCTTCCTTCGCTGCCCGCGGGTGCTGAAAGGCTTGGCGCTAACGCTGACGCCCCCCTCTCCCCGTGAAGAACGGGGAGAGGGAGGCGTCAGCGTTGGCGCTTCGCCACAACAGGCAACGCCACTCGGAACGTTCTGCATGAGCCACGCCAAAAAGCCCGACCTTCTCCGCGACAATGAGCTGATCTACGGTCGCTTGCTCACCGTCGACGAGTCGCACCTCATCCAGCGCTACAACAAGGCGCTTGTTGCCTTCGGCCTCAAGCCCACCAAGCTGAAGAGCTTCCAGATCGACCGCACCGGCTTCTCGCCCGAAGTGGCCGAGGAATGCGGCGATTACGATTATCTCGACCCCAATGAGGTCAACCGCCGCTTCATCATCCTGACGCCGTCGCAGATCGATCTGCCGGTGGTGCACACCGCCTTTTCCAACACCTCGCAGCTGATGTTCGAGTTCATGTCCAAGAACCAGCGCGCCATCGATGCGCTGACCATCAAGGATGTCATCTACGGCGAGATCGAGGATTCCGTTCCCCTGGTCAACGACATCGAGGATCTGCTGTCGATCAGCCAGGTCGAGTTCAGGGTGCTTTCGGCCGAGGACGTGCTGGGCAAGGCCGCCGAACTCGGCAAGCTGGTCGACCGGCTGAAGCAGGAGCCCGATGCCTGGCGCGACAACACCATGCTGAGCCGTATGGTGGAGCTGGCGAAGGTCTGCGGCGATATCCGTGAGAATGCGCTGGTGCCCGACCAGGTGATCTTCCGCCACAACGCCTACTGGACCAGCCATTTCGGCGGCGTCTACGTCTTCGTCGATCCTGATATGACTACCGTCATCGGCGACCCGGCCGCCCCCGGCTTTCGCCGTTCGCGGCCTTGGCAGGTCAGCTATCTCTCGATCAACGATGCCGACAAGGTGTTCAAGTTCCTGGCCAGCACCGGCCGCATCGAATTGCCGCGCGCGTCATGGGTCGAAAGCTCGGGCTATCTCGAGCATCGCGCCGAGATGGTGGTGCGCTCTCTCATCCGCGACACAGAGCCGAACCGCAATTTGACCGAGGTCGACAAGGTCTGGCTGCAGACCTGGATCCATGGCCATGCCGATCTGATCACCAAGGACGGCAATTTCCCCTTTCTCAACGCCGCCAAGCGTGAGATCGCCCAGCTCGGCCATCTCAAGATCGAGGATGTGTTTCCGCAACAGCGCTTCCTGGTCGTGCGTGGCAAGCCCGACCATCCCGACGCCTGGCTGACCAACCAGCTGATCTCGGATTTCGTGCCGCAGGACTTTGTCTCGCGTTACGTCTTCAACAAGCCGGGCTTCTACAAGGACTATGACGGCTACAGCGACGCCTGGCGGTCGCATGTTGTGGACGTTCTGAAAACCACATATTTGAAAGACAAAGTGGCGTTTCGCACGCGCCTTTACGGCCTGACTGACTGAGGGGTGAACGAGAGCCATGCTTGATCCGATCGTGAATTTCTTCACCCGCATCTTCCAATGGATAGGCCGCGGCATCGGCCTCGTCATTGGCGCGATCCTGTGGCCGTTCCTCTGGGCTGGGCGCTGGTATACGCAGCGCGGCTGGATCCTGAAGGCTGTGGTCGGCCTCGCGCTTCTGGTGTTGATCGGTCTCTACGCCAATTTCTTCTACGCCACCCAGTGGTGGAACAAGTTCGATCCCAACTACGTCGACAAATACACCTTCGAGAACCGCAACATTTCCGCCGGCGAACAGGTCGCGGCCGGCGCCGGCACCGACACCGCCAAGACCTGCGGCAATTCGGGCATCGCCCAGGTGGCGGCCGACCTGACGGACTTCAACGTCAACCAGAATGCCTGGATCTCGTCGATGATCCTCTACAAAATCGGCCTGTTCGGCATCGACTGGGACAACACGCCGTTCATGGACAACAAGGCCTCGTTCCAGCGCGGCATCAACCAGGCGGTGCGGCGCACCGCCACCGAGCTTGCCGACAATCTCGGGCGTGTTCGCACCACATCGCAGATCGACGGCGACCTGCAGGATGCGCGCGGCAATCTGCAGTTCGACGAGGAGACCTGGTATTTCGGCCTCAACCCGTTCGGCCCCAAGACGCCGACGCCGAGCTATTATCGCGATGCCGTCACCAAGCTGCGCTCCTTCAACGCCCGCCTCGGCAGCTGCCAGGCGACGTTCGATGCCCGCGCCGACAATCTGAAGCAGTATATCGACCGCATCTCCTCCGACATCGGTTCCACCTCCGCGATCCTCAAGGAGCGCGCCGAAAACCATAACAATGGCTGGTTCGACTTCCGCGCCGACGACCGCTTCTGGTTCGCCTATGCCCAGCTCTATGCCTATTACGGCCTGATGAAAGGCGCCCAGGCCGACTTCGAGGACGTCATCAAGGAAAAGCATCTCGGCAATCTGTGGGACACGATGGATGCGCAATTCGTCTCGGCGCTGCGCATCCAGCCCTTCATCATCGCCAATGGCCGCGAGGATGGCTGGATCATGCCGACGCACCTGACGACGATGGGTTTCTACGTGCTTCGCGTGCGCTCCAACATGGTCGAGATCAGCAACGTCCTGACTCAGTAGCGTTCACAGCTTTCCCGGCGAGCGATGGCGAATTTGCGCCGTCGCCTCTGTCGCATTCCGTGCATTGGGCGGCTGTTTTGAGACGGCGGAACGTCGCGTCCTCTGGCTTCTATACGGCGCGGCAACGGAGCCAGGAAGAACCGGCGACAGGTCGGCCGGCCGCGGAGACACTTTCTTCATAGGAAACATAGTTGCATGCAAGTTGACGCCTCGGGAGCGACAGGGTTAGAACATGCCCGCGCCCGGGTTCAACATGCCTGCGAGTGAGATCAAACCCGTCCCCTCCACCGTCCAATCCGAAGGAAAGCCGTCATGGCCGAAGTGAAGTCCGACATCGAGATCGCGCGCGGCGCCAAGAAAAAGCAGATCCAGGAGATCGGCGCCAAGATCGGCATCCCGACCGAGCACCTTTTGCCCTACGGCCACGACAAGGCGAAGATTTCGGCCGAATTCATCAAATCGGTGAAGGCCAACAAGGACGGCAAGCTGATCCTCGTCACCGCCATCAACCCGACGCCGGCCGGCGAAGGCAAGACGACCACCACCGTCGGCCTTGGTGACGGTCTGAACCGCATCGGCAAGAAGGCGATCGTCTGCATCCGCGAGGCTTCGCTCGGCCCGAATTTCGGCGTCAAGGGCGGTGCTGCCGGCGGCGGCTACGCGCAGGTCGTGCCGATGGAGGACATGAACCTCCACTTCACCGGCGACTTCCACGCCATCACCACGGCGCACAACCTTCTGTCAGCGCTGATCGACAACCACATCTACTGGGGCAATGAGCTCGGCATCGACACCCGCCGCGTCGCCTGGCGCCGCGTCATGGACATGAACGACCGGGCGCTGCGCGAAATCATCTGCTCGCTCGGCGGCGTCGCCAACGGCTATCCGCGCGAGGCCGGCTTCGACATCACCGTCGCCTCGGAAGTCATGGCTATCCTGTGCCTTTCCACCGACCTCAAGGATCTGGAAAAGCGCCTTGGCGACATCATCGTCGCCTACCGCCGCGACAAGACGCCGGTCTATGCCCGCGACCTCAAGGCCGACGGCGCCATGGCGGTGCTGCTGAAGGACGCCATGCAGCCAAACCTGGTGCAGACGCTGGAAAACAACCCGGCCTTCGTCCATGGCGGTCCGTTCGCCAACATCGCCCATGGCTGCAACTCGGTCGTCGCCACCACGACGGCGCTGAAGCTCGCCGACTACGTCGTCACCGAAGCCGGCTTCGGCGCCGACCTCGGTGCTGAAAAATTCTTCGACATCAAGTGCCGCAAGGCGGGTTTGAAGCCGGCGGCTGCCGTCATCGTCGCCACGGTGCGCGCCATGAAGATGAATGGCGGCGTCAAGAAGGAAGACCTCGGCAAGGAAAACATCGAGGCAGTCAAGAAGGGCTGCCTCAATCTGGGCCGCCACATCGAGAATGTGAAACAGTTCGGCGTGCCTGCGATCGTGGCGATCAATCATTTCACCACCGATACCGAGGTGGAAATCCAGGCGATGAAGGATTTCGTCGCCTCGCTCGGCGCCGAGGCGATCCTGTGCAAGCATTGGGCCAATGGCTCTGCCGGCATTGAGGAGTTGGCGCGCAAGGTCGTCGAGATCGCCGAATCCGGCGCCTCGCAGTTCGCGCCGCTCTATCCCGACGCAATGCCGCTGTTCGAGAAGATCAACACCATCGTCCAGCGCATCTATCGCGGCGACGAGGCGATCGCCGACAAGTCGGTGCGCGACCAGCTGCATGCCTGGGAGCAGGCCGGCTACGGGCACCTGCCGGTCTGCATGGCCAAGACCCAATATTCCTTCTCGACCGACCCGAACCTGCGCGGCGCGCCGACCGGGCACACCGTGCCGGTACGCGAGGTCAGGCTTTCGGCGGGCGCCGGCTTCGTCGTCGTCATCTGCGGTGAGGTCATGACCATGCCCGGCCTGCCCAAGGCGCCGTCCTCGGAAAAAATCTTCCTCAACGAGATCGGCCAGATCGAAGGCCTGTTCTGAAAATTTCGAGATCGTTGCGAGATCCAAGAAGGGCGGCCACTGGCCGCCCTTTTGCTTTTCGGGGACAGATTTGCCTATGCAGCGTTGCGCGCCAGCGCGCGCTGGTTGGACGCATAGGGCGTGTCGCGTTCGGGCAAAGCACCGGTCTTCAGGCAATCGATCCATTCGGCGGTCTCGAGCACGGCCGCAAAGCGCGACTGCAGGATGATGGACACCACGCGGTGGATCTCCTCGGCCGAGGCGTAGCCGGCGCCGTTGGCGTAAGGCAGCGAACCGGTGGCGTCGGACAGGAACTCGACCGCAAAGCCGACATGCGCGGCGTGGATGATGCTCGACAGGTCGCAATTATGCGTGTAGCCGATCACCGTTATCGTATCGATGGTATTGGCGCGCAGCCACGCCTCGAGGTCGGTGCCGGCAAAGGCGCTAGGCAGTGACTTCTCGACATAGTGGTCGCGGCTTCGCCGGGCGATCTCGGGATGCAGTTCGCCGCCATGGCTGCCCTTGGCGAAGACTGGCGAGGTCTCGGGCGCCATCTGCTTGACGACCACCACCTTCACGCCGGCCGCAGCGGCGGCATCCATAGCGCGCGCGACATTGACGACGCTGTCGCGGAACGGTGGATACTGGATGGCGAGGTTGCCGCCATCATAATCATTCTGGACATCGATAACGATGAGTGCGCGGCGCGGCGTGATATTGGCGGACATGGTGTTCTCCTTCGGGCTTGAATGGGACAGGTCGAAAATAGACGGATCGCCCGACTGCCAAAAGTGGCCCGATTGACATCATTCGAAAGAATTGGGACAATTCGCTTTTCGCTTGCTGGAAACACGCATGGCCGACCCGATCATTGCCGTTCTCGCCTTTGACGGCATCAGCCCGTTCCACCTCTCCGTGCCGTGCGTGGTGTTCGGCACCGACCGCACCAAGCTTGGCTTGCCGCGTTTCGACTTTCGCGTCTGCGCGCTCGACGATGGAGCGATCCACACCGATGCCGGGCTGACCATCGCGGTGCCGTATGGCCTTTCCGCATTCGACGATGCCGACATCGTCATCATTCCGAGCTGGAAGGATCTCGAGGCCCCACTTCCGCCGCCGCTCCTGGCAGCGCTCACCCACGCGCACCGGCGCGGTGCGGTGATCGTCGGCCTCTGTCTCGGCACCTTCGCCATTGCCGCCGCCGGGCTGCTTGCGGGCCGGCGTGCGACGACACATTGGGCCTCCACCGACCGGCTGCAAACATTATACCCGGACATCGAAGTCGACGCCGACGTGCTCTATGTCGACGACGGCGACATCGTCACCTCGGCCGGCGTCGCCGCCGGGCTCGATTGCTGCCTGCACATTGTGCGCGCCCGCTATGGCGCAGAGGTAGCGCTGCGGCTGGCCAGGCACATCGTGCTGTCGCCGCACCGGCAGGGTGGGCAAGCGCAGTTCATCGAGCGCCCGCTGGCGAAAACCCCGGCCACCGACCGCTTCACCCTGGCGCTCGACACGGTGCGGGCAACGCTCGGACAAACGCACAACCTCGACCGCGTCGCGGAGGCCGCGGGCCTGACCCGGCGCACTTTCACCCGCCGTTTCCAGAAATCGATCGGCACCAGCTTTGGCGAATGGTTGGCCGGCCAACGCATCGAACTGGCGCAACGGCTGCTGGAGGCGACGGAAAAATCGATGGACATGGTGGCCTTCGAAGCCGGCTTCGGCAGCGCCACCTCGCTGCGCCAGCATTTCGCCGCACGGCTCAAGACGTCACCGGCCCAATACCGGCGTGAATTCTCGCGGCGAGCCGGTCCGGACGAGCGCATGGCACGCATGGCTTCATACTGACCGCCCACGACGAGTTCAGCCCCGCTTGACCGCCCGCGCCGGATTGCCGACCACCGTGGTGTTGTCAGGCACGTCGCGCGTCACCACCGCGCCGGCGCCGACTATGGCGCCATCGCCGATGCTGATGCCGCCGAGGATGATGGCGCTGCCGCCGATCCAGGCGTCATTGCCAATGGTGACCGGCCGGGCAATCTCCAGTCCCGCCTGACGGCCCGCGGCCTCCTTGTGGTGCTCGGCGCAGTAGATCTGCACATTGGGCCGAGAAGCGTCCGCCTGCCGATACGCACCGGCGCGGTGTCGAGGATGGTGCAGCCGGCATTGAGGAAGGCGCCGTCGCCGAGATGGATGTTGAAACCGTAGGCGCAGTGGAACGGCGCCTCGATGCGGCCGCCCTCGCCCGTGCTGCCGAGCAGCACCGACAGCGCTGGACCGATATTGCCGCGTTGCTGGGGCGGTATCGTATTATGCTCGAACACCGCATCGCGCGCGATCACCCGCAGCGCCTCCAGTTCGTCGTCGATGCAGGTGTACCATTCGCCTGCAATCATCCTTGTGCGTTCGCTATCGGCCATCACAGCGACTCCGTCCCTTCGTCGTGTTCGACTGTTTACCAAAGTACAATGCTCACTGATGGAAGAAGCACCATCGCCTACTCTCGTCAAACGCAGGACCTATGCTAGCTTGCCCTCGTGGCCCAGTCCCGGGCCTGCTTTCGAGGGGATCGACATGCTCTATTTGCTTGCACTTCTGATCGGCGTCATTGCCGGTCTTCGCGCCATGACCGCGCCGGCCGCGATCGCCTGGGGCACTTATCTCGGCTGGCTGCCGGTGGCCGACACCTGGGCAAGTTTCATGGGCCATTGGGCCGCCGTCGGTATCTTCACCATCCTCGCCATCGTCGAACTGGTCACCGACCAGCTGCCCTCGACGCCGAGCCGCAAGGTGCCGCAGCAATTCGGCGCCCGCATCCTGCTTGGCGCCTTCAGCGGCGCGGTGATCGGCGCCACTGCCGGTTCCACCATTGGCGGCCTGATTGCCGGCGCCATCGGCGCCGTCATCGGCACCTATGGCGGCGCCGAAGCGCGCGGCCGGTTGGCCGCCGCCTTCGGCAAGGATTTGCCTGCCGCCCTCATCGAGGACGCGGTGGCGATCATCGGCGGCCTGCTGATCGTGGCGGCGGTGGTATGACTGCCCAAGCCTCAGACGCCAAGACATACGACGCCATCATCATCGGCGCCGGACAGGCCGGCCCTCCTCTCGCCGGCCGGCTGACGTCAGCCGGCATGAGCGTGGCGCTGATCGAGCGCAAGCTGGTCGGCGGCACCTGCGTCAACACCGGCTGCATGCCGACCAAGACCATGGTCGCCAGCGCCTATGCCGCGCATCTGGCGCGGCGTGCCGCGGACTACGGCGTGACGTTCTCAGGCCCTGTCGGCGTGAACTACAAGAGGATCAAGGCGCGCAAGGACAAGGTCACAAACGACTCCCGCAGCAATCTGGAGACGTGGATCGCCGGCATGAAGGGCTGCACGCTTTATCGCGGCCATGCCCGCTTCGAATCCGCCAACACCGTGCGTGTCGGCGACGACCTTCTGACCGCCGAAAAGATCTTCCTCAACACCGGCGGCCGCGCCTCAGTGCCCGACCTGCCCGGCGTCAACGACGTCGACTACCTCACCAACTCCTCGATGATGGACCTCGACGTTTTGCCGCGCCATCTCATCGTCGTCGGCGGCAGCTACATCTCTCTTGAATTCGCGCAGATGTTTCGCCGCTTCGGCTCTGAAGTCACCGTCATCGAGAAGAGTTCGCGCCTGACCGGCCGCGAGGACGAGGACGTGTCGGCGGCCATCCTATCGATCCTCCAAAACGAAGCCATAGAAGTCCATGTCGGCGCCGACGACATCCGCTTTGCCAGACAGGGCAAGGACATCGCCGTGACCTTCTCGTCCGGCAAGCCGCCGGCGGTCGGCTCGCATGTGCTTCTGGCACTCGGCCGCACCCCCAACACCGACGATCTCGGTCTCGACAAGACCGGCATCGCGGTCGATCTGCGCGGCTTCGTCACCGTCGACGACCAGTTGCGCACCAGCGTGCCCGGCATCTGGGCGATGGGCGACTGCAACGGCAAGGGCGCCTTCACCCACACCTCCTACAACGACTATGAGATCGTCGCCGCCAATCTGCTCGACGACGATCCGCGCAAGGTCAGCGACCGCATCGAGGCCTATGCGCTTTACATCGATCCGCCGCTCGGCCGCTGCGGCATGACCGAGGCGGCGGTGAAGAAATCCGGGCGCAAGGCGCTGGTCGGCCAGCGACCAATGACCCGCGTCGGCCGCGCCATCGAAAAGGGCGAGACGCAAGGTTTCATGAAGATCCTGGTCGATGCCGACACCAGGGAAATCCTCGGCTGCTCCGTGCTCGGCCCCGGCGGCGACGAGGCAGTGCACTGCGTGCTCGACCTGATGTACGCCAAGGCGTCGGTCGATACGCTGGCGCGCGCCGTGCATATCCACCCCAACGTCTCGGAGCTGTTGCCAACCATCGCCCAGGAGCTGAAGCCGCTCGCCTGACATAGCCCCGCGTCAAGCTCAGCGCTTTCTGCATTGGTGCGTTGCAGCAATGTGCATTGCGCGCGGCAAGGCTTCTCGTTCAGTCTGAATTGAACCGATTCAGTCTGGATTTTCCATGCCTTTGCCGATCCTTGCGCTTGCCATTGCGTCCTTCTGCATCGGCACCACCGAATTCGTCATCATGGGCCTGTTGCCGGAGGTTGCGGCCGATCTCGGCGTGTCGATCCCCTCGGCCGGCCTGCTGGTCACCGGCTATGCGCTGGGCGTCGTCTTCGGCGCACCCATCGTCGCCATGGCCACCGCGCATCTGCCGCGCAAGCCAGTGTTGGTCGCGCTGACGGCGATGTTCGTCGTCGGCAATCTGCTCTGCGCCATTGCGCCCAATTACTGGCTTCTGATGGCCGCGCGCGTCTTCACCGCGTTCGGTCATGGCGCCTTTTTCGGCATTGGTTCCGTCGTTGCCGCCAGCCTGGTGCCGCGCAACAAGCGCGCCAGCGCCATGGCGATGATGTTCGCGGGATTGACGCTCTCCAACATTCTCGGCGTTCCTGCCGGCACCGCGCTTGGCGAAGCCTTCGGCTGGCGCTCCACCTTCTTCGCCGTCGTCGGCATCGGCCTGATCTCTGTTGCGGCCATCGCCTGGCTGGTGCCATCCAATGTCGCCGAACCGAGCGGCGGCGGCCTGCGCAGCGAACTGCGCGTGCTGGGCAAGCTGCAAGTCTGGCTCGCCATGCTGATCGCCTCGCTGGCCTCGGCCAGCCTGTTTGCCGTCTTCACCTACATCAAGCCCTACCTTACCGATGTCTCCGGCCTGTCGACCTCCGCGGTCACCTGGGTCCTGCTGCTGTTCGGCGCCGGCATGACCATAGGCAACATCATCGGCGGCCGGCTGGCCGACTGGAAATTGATGCCGACGGTCATCGGCACGCTGCTTTTGATGGCAGTTCTGTTTGTCGGCTTCACGCAGTTCGGCGCTATCGCCAGCGTCGCCATCGGCGTCGTCTTCTTGTGGGGACTGCTGATCTTCGTCGTCGTGCCGCCGCTGCAGATCCGCGTCGTCGAAGCGGCTTCGGAAGGGCCGAACCTCGCCGCCACGCTCAACCAGGGCGCATTCAATATCGGCAATGCCAGCGGCGCCTGGATCGGCGGCGTGGCTCTGTCGGCCGGCGTTTCCTATGCTCATTTGCCGCTGGTCGGCGCGGTGCTGGCCCTGCTGGCGGTCAGCGTAGCCGTTGTCTCGCAGGCGCTCGAAGGATCGGCGCCGATAACGACGGTTCCGGCCGCCGCCGAATAATTCCATTGCGCCCATGGCGGCGCGAACTGGACCAATCGACAGCCCTTCGGCAAAAGTGCATGTGTTCTGCCTCTTATCCTGGAGGCATCCCATGCAGAAATCGATCGAACGCATCGCCGGCGATACCGAAGGCGTTTCCTACGAATTCCCGGTGTTCCGCTTCGCCGGCGCCGACAAGGCAGCACCTTCGGCCTATCTCCAGGCAGCACTCCACGCCGGTGAACTGCCTGGTGTCGTCGCCATCGACGCGCTGATGCCGGCGCTGAACAAGGCCGAAGCCGAAGGCCGCATCAAGGGCAGCATCACGGTCGTGCCCTGGGCCAATCCGATCGGCCGCGCCCAATATCATTTCGGCGAGCACCAGGGCCGCTTTCATCTCGGCACCCGCAACAATTTCAACCGCGGCTTTCCGTTGCTCGCAGCACCGGACGCCAAGCTTTTGCCCGACACCACGCTTGGCACCCCCGACCAGCGATTGAAGACCCGTCTGGTGCAGCTGTCGCTCGGCCACGACATCGTGCTCGACCTGCATTGCGACGACGAGGGCCTTGCCTATCTCTACGTCCACGCCAGCCTGTGGCCGGCGATGGCCGATTGCGCCGCCGCCATGGGTATCGACGCCGTGGTGTTGTGGAGCGAGGACACCGACGGCACCTTCGAGGGCGCCACGATCATGCCCTACCAGAACGTCCCCGCCAACGTGGCGAAGCTCGACCGCCGCGTTGCCACCACGGTAGAATACCGTGGCATGCTGGATGTCGACGGCGCGCTGGCAAGTTCCGATGCCGAAGGCCTCTACCGGCTGCTGGCGGCGCGCGGCGTCATCGCCGATACCGCCCTTCCCGCACCCGGCGCGTTCAAGGGCCTCGTCGCGCCGCTGGAGAACATCGACATGATGCCGGCGCCCCGGGCCGGCGCCATCCTCTACGACGTCAAGCCCGGCGACCGCGTCGCCGAGGGCGCGCGCCTCGCCACCATCGTCCACACACCGGGCGAGGCCGGTGGCCGCACCGAAGTGCTGGCGCCGCAGGACGGCGTCATCCTGACCCGCCGCTCACGCCGCATCATCCGCGCCGGCGAGGATCTCTTGAAGCTGGTCGGCAACAAGAAGAGCGCCGACGCGAGGTCAGGCACGCTGGAGGACTGAGCTAACCCGAAATCGCCAGCCGCGCCTTGGCCTCCAGCCATTCGGCCATTTGCCGGTACGGCACCGGGCCGTGGCTGACACGGGCGACACCAAGCTCGGCCAGGCGCTGGCGCGGCGGCACATGCGCCAGCGCGATGATGTTGACCGGCAGCACGGTGGCCTTGCACAGCGCCTCGATCAGAGCCTCGTCGCCGAGCCCCGGCGCAAAGAAGCCGCTCGCTCCTGCCTTTTCATAAGCGTGCGCCCGCTCGATGGCCTGGTCGAGCAGCACGCTGTCATGCACATCCGGCTTGGCCTTGAGGAAAATGTCGGTACGGGCGTTGATGTAGGCGGGAATGCCGGAAGCCTTCACCGCCGCCGCTGCCGCCTCGATCCGCTTCACCTGTATGGCGATGTCGTGCAGGCCGGCGCCGCCGACGATCTGGTCCTCGAAATTGAAACCGATGGCGCCGGCCTGCAGGGCACGTGTCACCGTCTGGGCGACAGTCTCCGGCTCGACGCCGTAGCCGCCTTCGAGGTCCATGGTCACCGGCAGGTCGACTGCCGCGACGATGCGCCTGATGTTGTCCAGCGCCAGCTCCAGCGGGATTTTCTCGCCATCGGCATAACCAAAAGCAGCCGCGACCGGCCAGCTGCCGGTGGCGATCGCCTTGGCGCCCGCCCTCTCGACGATCTTGGCCGAGCCCGGATCCCAGGCATTGTAGAGAACGATCGGGTTGCCCCTGACGTGGAGCGCATGGAACCTGCGTGCGCGCTCGATCTGCTCGGTCATTGCTGTCTTCCCGTCTTTCCGATGTTGGACGAACAGTCTAGGCAGGACCCCAAGCCTTGGCGATGTGCCATGGGCTGCAGAAGCGGCGGCCACAAACAGGCCTTTCAAACCTGTTGCGCATCCGGCTATTCGCCGCTATGGATTTCGCCCATGAACATGCGCTCGATCAAGACCATTTGGTGGTGGGCTCGCTGACAGCGGCCTGTTCGAACGCGTGCGCGTGAAAATAGAGGGTGGCCGCAACGGAATGTCCGGGCGGCCATTTGTTTTTTCAAAGCCATTCCCGGGTCCGTTGCCCCAACAAGCCATATGGAGACGGCAATGACGATGAAGGCTCTGGAAAACGGCGCGGAAAGCTTCGTGACCGCAGGTGGTGTCACCATCACCCGCGAACGCCACGACAAGCCTTACGCCGGTGCGATCGACGCTTATGTCGATGGCTTGAACTCGCGCCGTGGTGCGGTGTTTTCTTCGAATTACGAATATCCGGGCCGCTACACACGCTGGGATACGGCCATCATCGATCCGCCGCTGGTGATTTCCGCGCGTGGCCGCGCCATGCGCATCGAGGCGCTGAACGGCCGTGGCGAAGTGCTGCTGCCGGTGATCGGCAAGACGCTGGCCGGCATTACCGAGGTGACGATTGCTGAAACCTCGAAAAAGCTGATCCGCCTCGATGTCGCCAAGCCCGGCCGCGTCTTCACCGAGGAAGAGCGCAGCCGCGTCCCCTCTGTGTTTACTGTGCTGCGCGCCATCACCGCTTTGTTCAAGACCGATGAAGACGCCAATCTCGGCCTTTACGGCGCCTTCGGTTACGACCTCGCCTTCCAGTTCGATCCAGTCGACTACAAGCTCGAGCGCAAACAGAGCCAGCGCGATCTCGTGCTGTTCCTGCCTGACGAGATCCTGGTCGTCGACCATTATTCGACCAAGGCCTGGACCGACCGCTACGACTATTCCGGCGACGGTTTTTCAACCGAGGGGCTGCCGCGGGACGAAATTGCCGAACCGTTCAAGACCGCCGACCGCATCCCGCCGCGCGGCGACCATGAGCCGGGCGAATATGCCAATCTGGTGCGCAAGGCGATGGACAGTTTCAAGCGCGGCGACCTGTTCGAGGTCGTGCCCGGGCAGATGTTCTACGAACGCTGCGAGACGCAGCCTTCCGAAATCTCGCGCAAGCTGAAGTCGATCAACCCGTCGCCCTATTCCTTCTTCATCAATCTCGGCGAAAACGAGTATCTGATCGGCGCCTCGCCCGAAATGTTCGTGCGCGTCAACGGCCGCCGCGTAGAGACCTGCCCGATCTCCGGCACCATCAAGCGCGGCGACGACGCCATTTCCGACAGCGAGCAGATCCTGAAGCTGCTCAATTCCAAGAAGGATGAATCCGAGCTGACCATGTGCTCGGACGTCGACCGCAACGACAAGTCCAGGGTCTGCGATCCGGGCTCGGTGCGCGTCATCGGCCGCCGCCAGATCGAGATGTATTCACGCCTGATCCACACCGTCGATCACATCGAAGGGCGCCTGCGCGAAGGCATGGATGCCTTCGACGCCTTCCTGTCGCATGCCTGGGCGGTCACCGTCACCGGTGCGCCGAAACTGTGGGCGATGCGCTTCATCGAGCAGAACGAAAAGAGCCCGCGTGCCTGGTATGGCGGCGCCATCGGCATGGTCAATTTCAACGGCGACATGAACACCGGCCTGACGCTCCGCACCATCCGCATCAAGGACGGCATTGCCGAGGTGCGAGCCGGCGCCACATTGCTCTTCGACAGCATCCCCGAGGAAGAAGAAGCCGAAACCGAACTGAAGGCATCCGCCATGCTCTCCGCCATTCGCGACGCCAAATTGGGCAATGCCGCAGGCGCCGAACGCACCACCGCGCGCGTCGGCGACGGCGTCAACATCCTGCTCGTCGACCACGAAGACTCCTTTGTCCACACACTGGCCAACTATTTCCGCCAGACCGGTGCCAATGTCTCGACCGTGCGTTCGCCGGTGCCGGAAGAAGTCTTCGAACGGCTGAAGCCCGATCTCGTCGTGCTGTCGCCCGGACCGGGCACGCCGAAGGATTTCGACTGCGCCGCGACCATCAAGAACGCCCGCGCCCGCGACCTGCCGATCTTCGGTGTCTGCCTTGGCCTGCAGGCGCTGGCCGAGGCCTATGGCGGCGAACTCAGGCAGTTGCACGTGCCGATGCACGGCAAGCCGTCGCGCATCCGCGTCTCCAAGCCCGGAATCATCTTCTCCGGCCTGCCCAAGGAAGTGACCGTCGGCCGCTACCACTCGATCTTTGCCGATCCGGTGCGGCTGCCCGACGATTTCATCGTCACCGCCGAGACCGAGGATGGCATCATCATGGCCTTCGAACACCGCAAGGAGCCGATCGCCGCCGTCCAGTTCCATCCGGAATCGATCATGACGCTCGGCCACAATGCCGGCATGCGCATCATCGAAAACATCGTTGCGCATCTGCCGCGCAAAGCCAAGGAAAAGGCCGCTTAGAAACGATGGCGGCGACGGACAACATGGCGGCGATCGCAGCGAAGGCAGCGGCCAGGCAAAGGATCGCCAGCCTTGCCTTCTGGTCGATTGTCATCGCCTGCGTGGTGCTCGCGCTCAAGCTTGCCGCATGGTACGTCACCGGCTCCGTTGCGCTCTATTCGGATGCGCTGGAGTCGATCGTCAACGTCATAGCCTCGGCCGCCGCCTATTGGGCGGTCCTGGTCAGCTACAAGCCGGCCGACCAGGACCATCCGTTCGGCCACCACAAGGCCGAGTATTTTTCGGCGGTGCTGGAAGGCGTGCTGATCGTGCTCGCCGCGCTTTTGATCCTCAACGAGGTCTGGCGCTCCTGGCAGACGCCGACCCCGCTCGAACAACCCTGGGAGGGCTTGGTGATCAACGGCGTCGCCACCGTCATCAACGCCTTCTGGGCCTGGACGCTGATCCGCGCCGGGCGCAGCGCAAAATCACCGGCGCTGGTCGCCGACGGCCGGCACATCATGACCGATGTCGTGACCTCGGTCGGCGTCTTCGGCGGCCTCGTCGGCGCTATCCTGACCGGTTGGCAGATCCTTGATCCGGCGCTTGCCGTCATCGTCGCGCTCAACATCCTGTGGCAGGGCTGGCACGTCATCGGCTCGTCGATGAACGGGCTGATGGACCGCGCAGTGGACACGACCGAACACATGCACATTCGCGACATCATCTCGGCCAATTGCAAGGGCGCGCTGGAGGTTCATGACCTCAAGACCCGCATCGCCGGCCGCGCCACCTTCATCGAGTTCCACCTGGTCGTCGACGCCGACATGACGGTCGGCGCCAGCCACGTCATTTGCGACCGCATCGAGGACGCGCTGAAGGCCGAAATCCCCTCGGTGCGCGTCACCATCCATGTCGAACCGGACGACGAGGCGAAGCTGCCGAAAGGCACGACGGCGGTGCCGTTCGCGTGAGGCGAGTTACCACGTTTCGATAGTGAGATCTTTGATCCGCTCGAATTCCCGGATATTGCGGGTTATCAGCGTGAGGTCCCGAGCACGTGCCTGCCCGCCAATCAGCGCATCGTAGGGACCAATCGGGGTTCCCAGTGCCGCAAGCCCAGCACGAATCTCACCGGCATGTCTCGCGTCGTCTCGGTCGAATTCAAGTACCGGGAACTGCAAGGCTTCGATGCGCGCCAGATTTTGGACCTTTCGCTGGCTCTTTTCAGCGCCGTAGTACAGCTCATGCAAAACGACCGCCGAGAGAGCAAAGTCTTGTGGTGCATGCCGTTTGAGCAAAGCCAGCAGACCCTCGTCGCCCGCGATGACCGCTATGACGGCATTGGTGTCGAGCAGGTAGGTCACTTAAAGAGGTCATCCAAAGCAGGTCGATCCTGACCATCCTGACGCTCCAGCGCTCCCTGGACGAAATCGTCGTCAACCGGTCCGATGACCTGGTCGAGCCATGCCCAATCCTGCGCAAGCGGCTCCAAGATGACAGTTTGCCCATGACGACGGATCGAAACCTCGTCTGCCTCGAACCGAAACTCCTTAGGCAAGCGCACAGCCTGTGACCGGCCTGACCAGAACACCTTTGCCTTGTCCATGTGCTATCCTCAAATGAGATATAGCAAAGATATATACCATGGTAGCGTCATAGACAAGATCGAACTCAACGAGTGCAGGTCGACTGCGGCATAGCCTCCAACCGGTAGACCTTGTCATCGGACTTGGTCTTGCCATCCGCCGAGCACAAATCGACGATCGCCAGGCTGCTGTTGGGATTGGCGAGCATCATGGTGCCGTTGGCCCCGCGCTTGAGGAAGATTTCCTTTTGCGCGATATCGCAGGAAAAGTTGCTCATCTTCGAACTGGCCGCGCAGCGCCATTGATCCGCTTCACCCTGGCAGGAATAGGTCTGCGTGACCTTCGTCCCGTTCTTCCTGGTGGTCACCGAAACGGCGACATCGGAGCCGTCGGGCCAGTTGGCGACATCGCCTGAGGCAAAGGAGGCGAGTTCGACCGGCCCGCGGAAGACCCGGATCGACTGCGTCACCTGGTCGGGATGCGAGGAGAGATGCGCGGCATCGTAGTCTCGCCCGAAACAGAAAGGCTGGTCCGGCTTCAGTCGCTCGCGCAAGGGAGCCCCAAGCGCCGGATCGATCGGGTCGATCTTGGCGAATTCAGCCTGGCAGGTTGCGGCCGGCATCGGGTCGAGGCGGAAATTGTTGTCCTCCGAGCCCAGAGCCTGCCGGTCATATTCGGCTTCGCCCAGTTCGTCTTCCGATCCGGCGTCGAGATAGAGATCGGACGAGACGTCGGTGAGGATCAGGCGGCCTTTGTCATCGAGCTTCAGCGACGCCATGGTGCGGTCGCAGTCCATGCCGCAGCGGATCGGACCTGACTTGCCGTCCTCGGACTCGTGATTGCACCAGCCGCCGGCCCATTGCGGCGCCTTGGCGCCGCGCACCATGGTGGTGAGAAAACCGTTGTAGGAGGTGTCGGCGTTTGCCATCGGCTCCTCGTTCGGATGGCTCACCGGATCATGGCCATAGAGGAAGAAGATCCGCGCCACCTTCTGCTTTGGATGCGCCTTGAGGTGCGCCGCATCATAGACGCGGCCGAAACAGGCATCGGCGCCATTCGGGCTGAGTTCGGGTAATTTAAGCACATCGTCGGCCGCGGCCGAACCCGCAAGCGCGCCGAGCAGCACGGCGCCAAATCCAGCGCTGGCAACAACCTTCCACTTCCTGAACGCCATGTGACCCCCTCCTCGCATCGACAGGACGTAACGTGAATTTATGCTAGTATCATGGCCGCAGCCACGCAATCTGCGGGGAGCGCCAAGCCGAGAGGATGCCATGCGTCGACGCGACATGTTCCGGGCCAGCCTTGCCGGTGCCGCCGGCCTGTTCGGGCTGAGCCGGGCCGCCGCCGCTGAAGACAGACCGAAGGTCGCTTATCACCTCAGCGACCTCGATAAGGTCAACTTCGTGCTCGGCAACATCAAGAACCACTATGAAGGCACCGGCGGCAATGTCGACATCGTGTTGGTCGTGCATGGTCCGGCCCTTGCCGGCTTCAAGTCGAAAGGCCTATCGGCGGCGATCTCGGGACGCTTTGCCGGCCTTGTCCAACAGGGCCTTGAGCCGCATGCCTGCGGCAACACCATGCAAGGCATGGAGATCACGCTTGCCGACCTGCTCGAGGGCTTCCACGCCGCCGACAAGGGCGGCGTCGTCAAGCTCGCCGAACTGCAGCGCCAGGGCTACGCCTATCTCCGGCCCTGAGCCGCCACGGGCTTGAACGTGAAGGCCATGAGAGCCTACGAAGGGTGGCCAAACAGCCCGAAGGAAAGTGCTCATGACTGCGACCACCCTCGTCATCCCCGATCTTGCCGGCAAAGCGGTGCTGGTCACCGGCGCTTCGACCGGCATCGGTGCCGCCCTTGCACTGGCCTACGCCGCCCAGAAATGCCGGGTCGCGCTGCACTACAATTCGAGCCGGAAGGCCGCAGAAACGCTGGCCAAAACCATCCGCGACAGCGGCGGTGAGGTGTTCCTGACACAGGGCGACTTCTCACAGGCAGCCGATGTCGAGCGGGTAGTCGAGGAGAGCGCCGAAAAATTCGGCCGGCTCGACGGGCTGGTCAACAATGCCGGCGGCATGCTCGGCCGCGTGCCCTATGCTGAGCAGACCGAGGCGCACTACGACGCGGTGATGGACCTCAACGCCCGCTCGGTGCTGACGGCCTCGCGCAAGGCGATGCCATGGCTGAAGAAGCAGGGCGGCTTCATCGTCAACACCTCGTCGATCGCGGCGCGCAATGGCGCTGGCGGCGGCGCCGGGCTGTACGGTTCGGCCAAGGCCTTTGTCTCCAATGTGACGCGCGGCATGGCCAAGGAACTGATCGGCTTCGGCATCCGCGTCAACGCGGTGGCGCCGGGCACCATCGCGACACCCTTCCATGAGCGCTATTCCACCGACGAGCAGATGAAGGGCATGGTCGCCACCATTCCTCAAGGGCGTGCCGGCACGGCCGAAGACTGCGTCGGCGCCTATCTCTTCCTGTCCTCCGATCTCCTGAGTGGTTACATCACCGGCCAGGTGATCGAGGTGAACGGTGGCCAGTTGATGCCGTGAGCCGGCAATTGCATACTGCGTCTCGCAACCATGCATGTCGTGCGCACGTTTGCTGAGGTTGGAAGAAAGGGGAGAGGCAATGTACGGATTGATCGGAAAGATGCGGGCGGCGCGCGGCCAGCGCGACGCGATCATGGATGTGCTGCTCGCCTCGACCGGCGCCATGCCGGGTTGCCTGAGTTATGTCATCGCCCGCGACCCGGCCGATGCCGACGCGATCTGGGTGACCGAAGTGTGGACCGACGCCGCAAGCCACAAGGCTTCGCTGCAGCTGCCGGAGGTCCAGGCAGCGATCGCCAAGGCCCGACCGATCATCGCCGGCTTCGAATTCCAGGTCGAGACCCATCCGGCCGGCGGTTTCGGCCTGCCCGCCATCAAGAACGAGTGAATCCCAACGCGGGGTCGGGGTCGTGAATTTCGTCCGAGACAGCGTTCGCATTTTTCTCTTCCAGGTCTAAGACCCAAACATGGACTCTTCGCCAGACCAACCGGCCGTCGAACGCATGGCGCGCATGCGTCCGGTTCGGCAGTGGCTGGTGCTGCTGATCGTCTCGCTGCTGTTCGCCGGCGCGCTGGAATACGCCGCACTGCCGGCGGCGCTGCTGATCGGCCCGATGCTGGCGGCGATCCTTTCCGGCACCAATGGCGCCACGGTGCGCGTGCCGCGGCCGCTGTTCGCCGCCGCCCAGGCCTTGGTCGGCTGTCTGGTCGCGGCGTCGATCTCCACCGACATTTTTTCGGTGTTCTACAAGGAATGGCCGCTGGTCCTTGTCGTGGTGCTGGCGACCCTTGCGGCGTCCAGCCTGCTTGGCTGGTTGATCAGCCGCTGGCGCATCCTGCCCGGCACCACCGCGGTCTGGGGCTCGTCGCCGGGTGCTGCCACTGCCATGGTGCTGATGGCCGGTGCCTTCGGCGCCGATCAGCGCCTCGTCGCCTTCATGCAGTATCTGCGCGTCATCTTCGTCTCGATGACGGCAGCACTCGTCGCCAAGATGTGGGTCGACACTTCGGGCATCGAGGTACCAGCCATCGTCTGGTTCCCGCCGATCGAACCGGCAGCCTTTGCCGCCACGCTCGGCGTGGCGCTGGTCGGCGGCCTGCTCGGCCGGTTGTGCCGGCTGCCGTCACCCTTCTTCCTCGGCACCTTCATCATCGGCACCATCGTCCATCTCGGCTTCGGCGTGGCGATGCAATTGCCGCCATGGCTGCTGGCGCTCTCCTATGCGATGGTCGGCTGGTCGATAGGGCTGAATTTTACCCGGGCGATCCTGCGTCATGCGACACGGGCGCTGCCGCAGATCGTCGGCTCTATCGTCGTGCTGATCGCCTTTTGCGGCGGGCTAGCCTGGCTGATCAGCCACGTCCTTGGTATCGATCCGCTGACCGCCTATCTCGCGACCAGCCCCGGCGGCATGGACAGCGTCGCCATCATTGCCGCCGCCGCGCAGAACGTCGACATATCCTTCGTCATGGCCTTGCAGTCGACCCGCTTCCTGGTCGTGCTCATCGCCGGGCCGAGCATAGCGCGGCTGGTGGCGAGAGCCGTCAGGGACTGAGATTCAAATATCCAGGGAAGAGGAAAAGTGCCCATGAAACGTCGTGTGAATGCCGTCGATCTCTCAGGCCGGGTCGCCGTGGTGACCGGCGGCGCGCAAGGCATCGGCCTTGCTGTCGCCCGGCGACTGCTGTCATCGGGCGCCAGCGTCGCCATCTGGGATGTGGACGAGACCGCAATGGCGAAGGCCGTTTCCGAACTCGCCCCGCTCGGCCGGGTCGAGGGTTTGCTGTGCGATCAATCGCTGATGGAGGCCGTCGACAGCGCCGCGACCGAAACCGAGCGCTCGCTTGGTCCGGTCGATCTGCTGGTAAACAATGCCGGCATCGCCGGACCGGCAGCGACGGTGGCGGATTATGATCCTGCCGCCTGGCGCCAGATAATCGACATCGACCTCAACGGCGTCTTCTACTGCTGCAAGCGCCTGGTGCCCGGCATGATCGCGCGCAGCTACGGCCGCATCGTCAACATCGCCTCGGTCGCAGGCAAGGAAGGCAATCCGAATGCCGCCGCCTATTCCGCCGCCAAGGCCGGCGTGCTCGCGCTGACAAAATCGCTCGGTAAGGAGTTGGCTGGCCACGACATCGCCGTCAACGCGCTGACCCCATCGCCCGCCCGCACCCGCATCCTCGAACAGCTCACTGAGGCCCAGGTCGCCTACATGCTGGGCAAGGTGCCGCGAGGCCGGTTCGTCGAAGTCGAAGAGGCGGCTGCGATGATCGCCTTCATGCTATCGGACGAAAATTCCTTCACCACCGGCGCAACGTTCGATCTCTCCGGCGGCCGCGCCACCTACTGAGAAGCGCCGCTGTTCCTTGCTGTCGCCGTCGCTGTCGGCCGCGAAGGACTAATTCAAGAGCCGCTCAGCGTCGCGGCAAGCCGGTCGGGAAGAAAGTCGACGAAGGCGCGAACCTTTGGCGACAAATGGCGATTGGACGGCCAAAGCAACCGGAACTGGCCGCGGCCGTCGACATGGTCGTCCAGCACCGTGCGCAGCAGGCCGTCACGCAGCGCCTCGCGGACCAAGAAATCGGGCATCGAGCTGATGCCGAGCCCGGCCATCGTGGCGCCCTTCAGCGCCTCCGTGTTGTTGCAGGTCAGCATCGAGCGGACCTGCGGCTCGGCGCTGCCGCCGATGAACGGCCAGCCTTGCAGCTCGCCGCTGTTGGGAAAGCGGAAGCGGATGCCGTAATGGTTCACGAGATCGTCCGGGCGGCTCGGGTTGCCGTGCTGCTCGATATAGGAGGGTGCCGCACACAACAGCAGCCGGAAGGGTGCAAGCGGCCGCGCCACCAAGCGCGAATCCGGCAGGTCGCCGCTGCGGATCGCGATGTCGACGCCTTCGTCGATGAGGTCCACGATGCGGTCGTTAAAGTCGATGTCGAGTTCGATTTCGGGATAGCGCGCCATGAACTCGGACAGCACCGGGAACAGCAAATGATAGGTCACGATCGGCGTCGAAACGCGCAGCCGCCCATGCGGTGTTTCGCGGCTCCGCGACAGCATCGCCTCGGCATCGTCGATGTCGTCGAGGATGCGCCGCACCCGCTCGTTGAACAGCTTGCCCTCTTCGGTCAGGCCGATGCGGCGCGTGCTGCGCTGAAGCAACCTTACGCCGAGATCCTGCTCGAGCCTGGCGACGCTCTTGCCGACGGCCGATGCCGAGATGCCGAGCGTGCGGCCCGCAGCGATGAAGCTGCCGAACTCAGCCGTGCGGGCAAAGGCCAGGAGCCCATTGAGGCGTTCCATCGCATCTCTCCATTCGAGCGTTTCAGTCCGGTATATCTGGAGATTTAACACTATTTTTCTCGAAGTGTCGCGAGCCTATCTTCCCGTTACGACCGGCGCAGCAAGCTTGCGGCAGGCCGGCGGATCCTGGTTCAGATAGGAAATCCATGACCTCGAAGACCACAAACGGCGCGGTCGCGCCATGGCTTGTCCTGTTGTCGGTATGCCTTGCCGCCATGACAATGCCCTTGACCTTCACCGGCCCGGCCGTCGCGCTTTCCCGCATTGCGGCCGACCTCGGCGGCAGCCCGATCGCGCTCAACTGGGTGACCAACGCCTTCATGCTGACCTTCGCCGCCACCTTGATGGCATCAGGCGCGCTGGCCGACAATCATGGCCGCAAGCGGCTCTTCCTTGTTGGCCTCGCCACCTATGTGCTGGCATCGCTGGGATCGATGTTTGCCCCTGATATCGTCTGGTTCGATGTGCTCAGGGCTGCGCAAGGGCTCGGCAGTGCCGCCGCCTTTGCCGGCGGCGCCTCCGCTCTTGCCCAGGAATTCGATGGGCCATTGCGGCTGCGCGCCTTCTCCTTCCTCGGCACCAGTTTCGGCATCGGCCTCGCTTTTGGGCCGATCGCGTCGGGCCTGCTCATAGATGCTTTCGGCTGGCGATCGATCTTCGTCTTGGTGGCAGTGCTCGCGATTGCAGCCGCTTTGCTCGGCCTGCGCACCATCAGGGAATCGCGCGATCCGGATGCGACCGGCCTCGACTGGGCGGGAGCCGGCACCTTTACGATCGCGCTGGCATCGCTGACCTACGGCGTGCTGCAAGCGCCGCAGAGCGGCTGGACCGATCCCCTGGTGATCGGGCTTCTCGTGGCGGCCGCCCTTTGCTTTGCCGCTTTCGTCGTCGTCGAGCGGCGCGTGCGCCGGCCGATGCTCGATCTCTCGCTGTTCCGCTTTCCCCGCTTCGTCGGCGTCCAGTTCCTGGCGGCCGCTCCCGCCTATGGCTTCGTCGTCCTGCTGGTGCTGTTGCCTATCCGCTTCATCGGCATCGAGGGGATGAGCGAGATCAAGGCGGGGCAGTTGATGATCTGCCTGTCGGGACCGCTGTTGATCCTGCCACTGCTCGCCGGCCAGGTAGCGCGCTGGATCGCTCCGGCAACGATCTGCGGTGTCGGCCTGCTTGTGGCCGCCGGCGGCCTTGTCTGGCTGAGCCTGACACCGCCTGTCGTCGCAGCGCTGGTGGCGCCGCTGATCCTCATCGGCGTCGGCATCGCCTTGCCCTGGGGGCTGATGGACGGACTTGCCGTCGGCGTCGTGCCGAAAGAGCGTGCCGGCATGGCGGTCGGCATCTTCAACACCACCCGCGTCGCTTGCGAAGGCGTGGCGCTGGCGATCGTCATGGCAGTCCTGTCGGGTTTCACGGCAGCCCAACTGGCGGCTCAGGGAACGGCGTCTTCCCTGGATGCAACCGCCGCCGCGCAGCTGCTGGTGACCGGCAACATCGGCGAAGCGGCAGCCCGCTTGCCGGGTGCCGGAGCCACGGTCCTGGTCCAGGCCTATGAGATCGCGTTCGACAGGCTGCTGATCGTGCTGGCGGCAATCACCATCGTCACCGCCCTTGTCGTCTTTCTCGGCTTGCGCCGTGGATCGGCGGTGGAACACGAGACCATTGCTCTGCCGGTTTGCCAGGAAGGGTAGCTGAGCCGCGTCAGGAGATGACGAGGCTCGCTATGCGGTGGCCGTCCAGCACGAAGGTCATGTCACCCTCGCCGTTGAAGCCATTGCCTTTCACGGCAATGCGGACGCGGTAGCTGCCCTCGACCTCGGCGATGCGGACAATGCGAAGATTGGACTTCACGCCGATATTGTCCGACTGGTTCCAGCGCGCGATCTGCTGGCGGCCTTGGAAGGACCGCCCCCAGTCGGTCAGGGACGCGTCGGCTGTGAACGTGTGGAGAACGGCTTCGCTATCACCCGCATTGGTGGCCTCGATAAAGCGGCGGATAGGTTCGGGTGTGGTCATCAATCGAGCCGGTGCATCAGATCATCATCCAGCCAGCGGCCGAAGAAATAGACCAGCTGCTTGTGCCACCATGGCCAGTCATGACTGACATCGCCGCCCCAATAGTCGACCCAGGCGGGAATGGATTTGTCGCGCAGGATCTGTTCCAGCCTGCGGGTCTCGACCAGCATCCGCTCTTCCCAGGCGCCCTGCCCGCAGCAGAAGATCATCCTCAGCGACTTCAGCCGGGCAAGCAGTTTTGGGTCTACGATGCCGGGCAGATAGTCGAGCGGCGAATTGTAGAAAATGTCGCCTTCCAGCACCTTGCCGAAGAAGTCGCCCGCCGAATAGACGCCCGACAGCGCGATGACGCCGCTGGCGAGTTCGGGAAAGCGAAAGACGAAGTTCGAGGAATGATAACCGCCCATCGAACAGCCGGTGAACAGCGGCTTTAATTTGCGCCCGCCATTGGCTTGCTCGGCGGTCGCCAGAAACTCCGGCAGCGCCTCCTNGCCTCCTCGCGCACATATCGGAAATAAGCCTCGTGGCGACCGATACGGTGGGCGGCGCCGGCATGCTTGTTGAAGAACGATTCCGAATCGACGCCGTCGACCGCGAACAGCTGGATGCGGCCGGTATCGATGAATTCGGCCAGCGCTCCAACCCCTCCGGAATCCTCGAATTGGTAGAACCGCCCCTGCGACGTCGGGAACACCACCACCGGCCGGCCGGCATGGCCGTAGCGCTTGTATTCCATGTCGCGGCCGAGATTGCCGGAGAAATGCTTGTGATAGGAGATGTCCATCGCGTTCAAGCCTTTTCCGCGTGGATGTAGGCGACGGCCGCGCGCAGTGCTGCTTCGTCTTTCGAGCGCATCTGGTAGGCGTAATTTCCCATGGCGCGGCTGAAAACCTCTTCAATTGGCTGATGATGGACGATCTTGTCGCGATGCGCGGCTATCACGTCCTCATGGCTGTGCAAATAGTGGAGGTGCTGCTTGCGGCTGGCATAAGCGGTGAAATACTTGCCCTCATAAGGACCACCGGCGGCATCCTTCACCACCATGTCCGCCCAGGCCGCGTAGACGTCGATGTCGAACGTGTAGTTGATCGCATCGGTCATCCAGGCGCCGGGCGGCCGCATGTTGACCTCAAGCGCGATGACGCGGTCGTCCTTGGTTTCGAACAGCTCGATGTGGAAGAAGCGCTCGCGCACGTCGAACGCCTTGAGGATTTTGCGGCCGGCCTCTTCGATCGCCGGTCGGACCTTGGGAAAGCAGGTGTAGCTCATGTGGCGATCCTTGTTGACCACTTCCATGATGCTCTGGTCGTAGCGGTGGCTGGCCGCCAGCACCACCTCGCCGTCACGGTTGACCAGCCCATCGAAGGTCACCACCAGCCCCTCGATGAATTGCTCCATGACGAAGGTCACGTCCTCGGGCTTGTCTCTGAAGAACTGGTCAAGCTCCCTGGCGTTGGAAATCTTGAAGGTGTTCGAGGCGCCGGACCCGGAATCGGGCTTCACCACCACGGGATAGCCGACGCGGCGGATGAAGGTCATGGCGCCGGCCCGGTCGGAGCATTTGCGCTGGGCGATGGTGTCGACGCCGCTCTTGCGGAAGAATGCACGCATGCGGCTCTTGCGCTTCAAATTCTTCACGAAATCGAGCTTGGTGCCGTAGATGTTGAAGTCGGTGCGGATGTTGGCTTCCAGCTCCAGCCAATGCTCGTTGAGTGACTCGAAGCGCTCGATCCGGCCCCATTTGTGGATGAAATGACCCATGGCCCGGAACACCGGATCGTAGTCCTCCATGTCGGCGATGCGGTAATATTCCGACAGGGCCACCTTCAGCTTCCCGTCCAGCGCCTCATAAGGCGCATCGCCAATGCCCAGCACCGTAGCGCCGGCCTTTTTCAGCCGGTCGCAGAAATCGGCGCCGTTGGCGGGAAAATGCGGCGAGAAGAAAACAAAATTCACGGATGATCCCTCCGACGGCGAAGCATTGCGGCCTCGGCCACACGCAAGTCTGGCGCATTTGCCGCGCATGGGGAAGAGTGCTCGCGAGTGGTGGAATGGCAGCCCACTTGCCTGTCCATGGCGGCTCCTGTATGAACCCCGCCATGAACACGCGCGTCTCCTCCGTCGCTTCCCGTCCGACCGGCTTTGCCGGCGAGACCGTGCGCGCGCTGGCATCGACCCTGCTTCTTCTCGGCCTTATCGGCGATCGCCGGGTTCGCTGAAGGAGCGCCCGGCGGTCGAACCGCCGCTTACGCGCACGCTCCTTGGCCAGTTCAGAAATTGGCAATTCACATCAAGCGAACGAAAATCTGATAAGGCGCTGCTCGCCCTGGAATCCGTCCGAAGACCGATCCGCGAGCCGCCGGGAGAACAAGACGATGAACGCACGAGAAGACATCCGCGCCGGCGAAGCCGAAAGCGTAAAACGCGCGGCCGGCCACATGCCGGGCGCGGCCCGAAAATACCAGCCCTACCCGACGGTCGGTCTCACCGACCGCACCTGGCCCAACAAGGTCATCGACAAGGCACCGATCTGGTGTTCGGTCGATTTGCGCGACGGCAACCAGGCGCTGATCGATCCGATGGGTCATGAGCGCAAGGCGCGCATGTTCGCCCTGTTGCTCGACATGGGCTTCAAGGAGATCGAGATCGGTTTCCCCTCGGCCTCGCAGACCGATTTCGATTTCGCCCGCTGGTGCATCGAGGAAGGCAATGTGCCGGCTGATGTTTCGCTACAGGTGCTGGTGCAGTGCCGTCCCGAACTCATCACCCGCACCTTCGAATCTCTGAAGGGCGCCACCAACCCGATCGTGCATTTCTACAATTCGACCAGCGAGTTGCAGCGTCGCGTCGTCTTCGAGAAGGATGTCGGCGGTATCAAGCGCATCGCCACCGACGCGGCCAAGATGATCACCGACATGGCGGCCAAGGCCGGCGGCGGTTATCGCTTCGAATATTCGCCGGAGAGCTTTACCGGCACCGAACTCGACGTGGCGCTGGAGATCTGCAACGCCGTCACCGAGATCGTCAGGCCGACGCCCGACAACAAGCTGATCATCAACCTGCCCTCGACGGTCGAGATGTCGACGCCCAACATCTACGCCGACCGTATCGAGTGGATGTGCCGTAACCTCGACAACCGTGAAAACTTGTTGATCTCGCTGCATCCCCACAATGACCGCGGCACCGGCATCGCCACCACCGAGCTCGGCCTGATGGCGGGTGCGGACCGCGTCGAAGGCACGCTGTTCGGCAATGGCGAGCGCACCGGCAATGTCGACATCGTGACGCTGGCGCTCAACATGTACACGCAAGGCGTCGATCCCCACCTGGATTGCTCGGACATCAACCGGATGAAGGACGTCTACGAATATTCCAACCAGCTGAAGATATCCGAACGCCATCCTTATGTCGGTGAACTGGTCTACACCGCCTTTTCCGGCTCGCACCAGGACGCCATCAACAAGGGCATGAAGGCCTTGAAGAAGGCCAACACGCCGGTCTGGGAAGTGCCCTATCTGCCGATCGATCCGGCCGATGTCGGGCGCAGCTACGAGGCGATCATCCGCATCAACTCACAGTCAGGCAAAGGCGGCATCGCCTATGTACTGCAGGCCGATTACGGCCTCAATCTGCCGCGCAACCTGCAGATCGAGTTCAGCCAGGAGATCCAGGCGATCACCGACGCCGAAGGCAAGGAAGTGCCGGCAAAACGCATCCATGACCGCTTTATCGAAACCTATGTCGACCAGCCCGGCGCACGACTGAAGTTCCTCGACCATCACACCTATCCCGATACCGAGAAAAAGGGCCGGCGCGTGGTCGAGGCGGTGATCCTCGACAACGGCAAGGAGACGACCATCGCCGGCTCCGGCACCGGCCCGATCGACGGCTTCGTCGATGCGCTGTCGCGTCATGTTGGCGTCGACATGTCGGTGCTTGATTATTCCGAACATTCGCTCCAGCGCGGCTCGAACGCCTCGGCGATTTCCTATGTCGAGATGGAATATCCCGGCGGCAAGCTGTTCGGTGCCGGCATCAACACCAACATCGTCGCCGCCTCGCTGGAAGCCGTTGTTTCGGCCGCCAACCGGATAATCGGCCGCAAGGCCGGCTGATATTTTCCCGGGCGCCGAATGTCCGCGGCGCCCGGAAATCCCCCATTTGCCGAGGGAAATTCCGGTCTTTTGTGTCAACCACCGGCAACTATCCGGTGTGTTACGCGATCGCATAACATAAGCATGCTTGTATGGAAGTGCAGGCTCTATATGATTGCGCCTCAACCTGTGCCGACTTCGAGAGGATCGACACTTGCAGCATGCCACGCCTGCCGCCCCCGCAGTGCGCGAGACACTGGAGCGACTGCTCGCCAGCGAAACGTTCGGACGTTCCGAGCGCGCGCGCAAGTTGCTGCGCTATCTTGTTGAGCGCGAGCAGGCCGGCGAAGCCGACAGGCTCAAGGGTTTCTCCATCGCCATGGACGTCTTCGGCAAGGACGGCGATTTCGATTCGTCGACCGACGCCGTTGTCCGGGTGCAGGCAGGCCGGCTGCGCGAACTTCTCCAGCATTATTTCGCCAATGAAGGCATAGCCGAACCGGTTCGCATTGCCATTCCGCGCGGCGGCTACGTGCCGTCCTATGAGCTCAACGCCATACGCCTGCCGGTTGGGCAGGAGCCGCTTGCGGCGGCGGTAGCCGCCTTGCCCGGATCGCCCGACCAGGCGGCTCTTGACGCCGTTCCCGCTGCCGCGACAGCTTCGGGGGTTACAGAACCTGGGCCTTCGCTGGCGCGCCATCTCCAGTTCTTCTGGGTCGCCATGACGCTGGTCATTCTCATGCTGGGCGTGCTCATCCTGCGCCAGGGCAGCGGCGCATTGCTTGCCAGCAGCGATCCTACCGCGGTGGTCGAGACCGCAGGCGTAACGAGCAGCATCGCATCGCCGTCGATGGAGGCCCTGCCCCTCGTCTACATCGCGGTGAAGGCCACCGGCCCCGAGGCCGGCCGCGTCGCCGCTTCGCTGCGCGCCGGCCTTGCCGGTTTCGACACGATCGACTTCATCGGCCGCGACGCCGACAGCAAGCGCGATCCGAGCACCGACCCGACCAGCTTCGTTTTCGATGTCCTGCCGGGACCAATGGCAGGTGACGTGACGCTCGAACTGCAGAGCGTGGCGACCGGCCGCGTGCTTTTGTCCCGCAGTCTGACGGCCGCCGACAGCGCACCTGGCACCGTCGAGGATCGTATCGCCGCCATCCTCAGCTCGACCATTCCCGCCTCCGGCCCGCTCTACAGCTACATCGAACAGAACGGCATTCAGACCGGGCTGACGAGCTGCCTGATCCTCAACGACAGATACTATCTCGACCAGAGCACCAGGACGCACGAGGCCGCCTATCGCTGCCTGGACAACCTCGTCGGCCAGGGTGCGAAATCGTCGTTGGTCTATTCGGAACTGGCCTCCCTGACCCTTGAGGCCGCCACCGATCATTACGCCTATCCGCCTGGCGCGACGGTCGAACAGGCAATGTCTTTCGCCCATCGCGCCATCCAAATGGGACCGACCAGCCCCTATGCGCACCGCGCCTATGGCTACCTCAATTCGCGCCTCGGCAACACCGAGGAATCGATCCGCTGGATGCGCAAGGCCTATGAGCTCAACCCCTACGACCTCGGCATGGCTGCCGCTTACGGCTATGGCCTGATCTTTGCCGGCAAATATGCCGAGGGAACACCCATCCTGACCCATGCCGTCGAGACGTTCAGCGGCCATCCGACATGGTGGGATTTTGGGCTTTTCGCCGGGCAATTCATGCTGGGCGACATGAACAAGGCCGCGATAGCCAGCGAGTCGCTGCGCACGACGGCGATGAAATCGCATTATCTGGCGGCGCGGCTGATCGGCGCCAAGGCTGCCGGCCGCGAACAGCTGGCAGCCAAGCTTCTGGATGAGCTGACCACCAAATTCCCGAAATTCGCCGCCGATCCGCGCGCGGCCTTCGCCGAGCGCAAATATCCCGCCGATCTGACCGACCGGCTGGTTGAGGCGCTGCGCGCCGCGGGCCTCGGCAACGCGAGCTAGTCTTTCCGGATCGCGAAAACTTTACTGGCCATCGGTCTGGACTGGGAGCAATCCAGCCTCGATTCGAATTTCCTCTCCAGTCTTGCAATAATCGCACATTTTCATGGTCTCATCCCTCTATGTTGCCGAGCGGGGCGCCGGGCCGAAGACGGTCGTCCTGCTGCATGGCTTCGGTGGTTGCCATGATATCTGGCGCGAGGTGACCGCGTCGCTAGGGCCCGATGTCAGGACCTTGGCCTACGATCTTCCGGGACACGGACTGTCTCTCGAATTTCCTGGCAGCGGCCCGGCCAAAACAGCGGCGCGAGCGGTTCTCGCCGATATCGCCGCACGCGGGATAGCAAGGGTGCATGTCGCCGGTCATTCGATGGGCGGCGCGGTCGCCTCCCTGATGGCGCTTGCCGAGCCTGAAAGGATAGGCTCGCTGACGCTTCTGGCGCCGGGCGGTGTTGGCCCCGAGATCAACGGACCGCTGTTGCGCCGCTACGCCGCGGCCGCCGACAGACGGGAAATCCGCGCCTGCCTTGCCGCCATGTCGGGACCGCGAAGCCCGCCGCCCGAACGCATCGTTGGCGTCCTGGCGGACCTACGCCGTCGCCCCGGCCAGTTGCGCAAGCTGATTGAGATATCGGCCGTCATGACCAGGAACGAGCGGCAGGGGGTCATACCCCGCGAACAGCTGGACACCCTCGACATGCCGGTGATGGTGGTTTGGGGAACGGACGATCCGGTGCTGCCCTTTACCCAGGCTGATTGTCTGCCGGCGCATTTTCATATTCATCACGTGCTCGATGCCGGCCATATGCTGGTCGAGGAAGTGCCTGATGTGGTCGCCCAGGCCGTGCGCCGAAACATGGCACGCCGCGGCAGGCGCCTGCGTCCGACATTCGAGGCCGCGGCGAGCTAACTTACTTGCGCCCCGCATCTCGCCAGTGCATTTTGCCGCCGCCTGTGTTAACTCGCAATTAACCATATCAGCGAGGCGACGCCGATGAAGGACACTGGCGAAAACATCACCCTCATCGACACCTCCCGCAAACTGTCCGACGCCGTTCGCGATGTGAAAAATGCCTTCGCCGATCGCGACGATGTCGTGGTCGACATGCGCGAGGCGCACCGGATGCGGCTTGATCTGCTCGCCGCTGAGCTCGCCCCGGTCTTTGCCGACGTGCCCGCCGACATGGACAATTTCGACTTCGTCATCTCCTCCGGCCTGCAGCCCCGCCTGTGGATCGACGCCGTCAGCCATGTCGCCATGGGGCGCGACCGCCGCACCTACCGCTTTCTCAGGGATACCCGCATCGGCCGCGTCGTGCTCGCCGAATCGACCGATATGAAACCGGTCGCCGATCAGGTCACGCGCTATGTGGCGGAGCGTATCGTCGAGCGCCAGCGCATGATGGAGGGCGGTGTCGAGCCGGCCGTCGCCGACCTGAAACGCGCCGCCGTGCCGGAAGCTGAGCCGCCCTTGCAAGCAGCCGTGCCCCGCAGGGGCTGGTCGACGTTCCTTTCCGGTCTCGGCTTGGTCGCCGCCGGCGCGCTTGTTGGCCTGGCGGTGGCGGCCGCGCTGTTTTGGGATCGCCTGATGGCGATGAAGATCAGCTTCTGATCAACGATCTGGAGGCCTCGGTGTCTGCGCGCCGAGTTCAATGACCTGCAGGTCCGATGGCGGCAAGGCCGGCCCGGTCAGGCCGCGCCGCGTCAGGCGAATCAGCCAATTGCCCTTCTCCCCGTCAATATCGAGCAGATTGTACTGTGCCGCCGGGTTCTTGCTGCCTGGCGACTGCCCGGCGGCGGCGACGCCGACGACCGGAATCCTGGCGCCGCGCCCGCCGATGAAGAACAGCGACGGCAGATGCGAATGGCCGTGCAGCACGAGTTCGGCGCCATGCCTATGAACGGTCTTGTGGAAGCGGGAGATGCCGAACAGGCGCTTTTGCTGGGCGACGGCGCCGCGCACCGGCGGATGATGGATCATGATCACCCGCAACAGGCCGCGTTTGTTCGTTGCGTCGAGCACTGTCGCCAGCCTTTGCGCCTGACCTTCGAGGAAGAAGCCATTGGCCATGAACGGCGCCGTAGCGCGCGCCGTCGAAACGCCGATCAGCGCGACATTGCCGCGTACGCGCAGATAGGGAAAAGCGTTGCGGTCGATCGGCGCAGTCACGCCGTCGCCGCTCATCCACGCCGCCCAGGAGCGGCAGACCTTGTCGAAGGCGCCCGGCACATAGGCGTCGTGGTTGCCCGGCACCACCGAGNACGCCGCCCAGGAGCGGCAGACCTTGTCGAAGGCGCCCGGCACATAGGCGTCGTGGTTGCCCGGCACCACCGAGACATCCTCCGGCGAACCCAGCGTCTCAAGCCAGTGCTTGGCCATCTCGATCTCGCCGTCGAGCGCCAGATTGACCAGATCGCCGGTAACGGTGAGGTGGTCGGGTGTGCTCGCCTTCATGTCGGCGACGATGGTGTCGATGACGGCATCGTGCATATGGCGGCGGCGGTTGCGCTGCCAGTTGACGTAGCCGACGACGCGCTTGGACGCGAGTTCGCGATAGGTTACACCGGGAAGCGGCCCCAGATGGACATCGGAAATATGCGCGAGCCTGAACATCCTTCCTTCATAGGCGACGCGCTCCCCGCTTTCCACTCACTGTTTCCTGCCCATCCACGGTTTCGCTAGTCATGGCTATATCGGACCCGGAGCAGGCGTTTCGCCAGACCGGCTGGGCAGGCCTCAGGGCAAGGCTGTTCCATCTCTATTTCCTGCTGCGGCGGCCGATGACGCTGGGCGTGCGCGGCCTGATCCACGATCGCGCCTCGAACACTGTCTTCCTCATCCGCCACACCTACGTTCCCGGCTGGCAATTGCCGGGCGGGGGCGTCGAAGTCGGCGAGACGCTCGGTGAGGCGCTGGTGCGCGAACTGGCCGAGGAAGGCAACATCGCGCTGACAGCCCAGCCGGTGCTGAAATCGATGCATTTCAACCGCCGCTCCAGCCGCCGCGACCATGTCGGCCTCTATCTCATCGAAACCTTCAACCAGACCGCGCCGAAACTGCCGGACCACGAGATCGCCGAAGCAGGCTTCTTTCCGCTCGACCGCTTGCCGCATGGCACGACGCCGGCGACGCTGCGGCGGCTTGCCGAGGTTTTTGAAGGCGAGCCGGTATCGCCGTACTGGTAGGCTGTCAATCCGATGCTCACGCCGCCTGCCTGAACCGCGCCCGGTCGTGCGGCGCGCCATAGTCGAGCCCAGGCCCGACCGGCACGATGCGCGTCGGGTTGATGCTCTCGTGGCTGCCGTAATAGTGCATTTTGATGTGGTGCAGGTTCACCGTGCCGGCGATACCGGGCACCTGGTAGAGGTCGCGCAGATAGTTCGAAAGGTTCGGATAGTCGGCGATGCGGCGCAGATTGCATTTGAAATGGCCGACATAGACCGGGTCGAAACGCACCAGCGTGGTGAACAGCCGCCAATCGGCCTCGGTGACACGCTCGCCAGTGACATAGCGCCGTTTTGACAGTCGGCCCTCCAGCGTGTCGAGCGCCGCGAACAGCTCGCCGAACGCCTCTTCATAGGCCGCTTGCGTGGTGGCAAAGCCGGCGCGGTAGACGCCGTTGTTGACGGCTGGAAAGACCAGCGCATTGACCTTGTCGATCTCGCCGCGCAGGCCTGGCGGATAGAAATCGAGAGCGGCATCGCCCCACTCGTCGAAGGCCGAATTGAGCATGCGGATGATTTCGGCGGATTCGTTGGAGACGATGGTCTCTTCCTTCTTGTCCCACAGCACCGGCACCGAAACCCGGCCCGAATAGGCTGGATCGGCCTTGGTGTAGATTTGGTGCAGGAAGTCGAGGCCGTAGAGCGTGTCGCCGGTGGCGCCATCCTCGGCCAAAAACGTCCAGCCCTCAGCACCGAGGAAATGATGCACGACTGAAACCGGGATGATGTCTTCTAGCTTCTTCAGCGCGCGAAAGATCAGCGTGCGGTGCGCCCACGGACAGGCGAGCGAGACATAAAGATGGTAGCGTCCGGGCTCGGCCTTGAAGCCGCGCGTACGACCTTGCGCCGGCGCGCCGTCGCGCGTGATCCAGTCACGCCACTGCGTCTCGGCGCGGATGAACCTGCCGCTGCTATCGACATTGGCCGGACGGTCCTGCCATGCCTTCGACCAGCAATCCCATACGAAAACTCCTTGCGTGCCTTGGCCAATGTAGTCGCAAGGCGGCAATGCCGAAGCCGTCATCTGCTGAACAGAGCGTCACTCGTATGAAACGCCGGATGAAAACAGCCGATTGCAGCCGCCGGAAATTGATGCTAGCGGACACTCCGCATGTTCGATCTTGGCTTGATCCGGTTTGACCGACGACGAAAGGGCGCCCGCGCTTAGAAAGCGCTGACTGGCGAACGCTGCCGCTTGCAGCAACCTTTCCTCTTTATCGGACCGCGAAGACCATGAGCCTTGCCGACGTGAAATACCTGCCGGAAACTCCGGCGCATGATCCCGAAATCGAAGCCATCAACGACGAAGCCTTTGGCCCCGGCCGTTTCGTGCTGGCCGCCTACAAGATTCGCGAGACCGGCGGCCACGAGCGCTCGCTATCCTTTGTCGCCATGAATGGCGACATCGTCGTTGCTTCGGTGCGCATGACCCGCATCGCCGCCGGCGCCGGACGCGCGCTGATGCTCGGGCCGCTCGCCGTGCGGCCCGCCTTCAAGAATCTCGGTATCGGCCGCCGGCTCGTGGCGATCGCGCTGGAGGCGGCCGCCAAGGCCGGCGCGCCGGCGGTGATCCTTGTCGGCGACGAGCCTTATTACGGCCCGCTCGGCTTCAGAAAGATCCCCCGCGGCCAGATCTCCATGCCGCGCCCGGTCGACCTCGACCGGCTGCTGTCGCACGAGATCGTGCCCGGTGCCGTGGCGCGGCTCTCCGGCGAGGTCGGCCATGCCAGCCTTGCCAGGATCGCGGAGCAGGCACCAGTGATGGCCTGAGCTCCAGGATCGGTCGCGGCACCGGTCGCGATGGATCCCCATTGGTCAGGTTGCACCATGGCGGCGACCTCCGTAGCATGACCCGGAACAGCACGGAGCATGCAGCATGAACCCGAACGGCCAGATTGCGATCGTAACCGGCGGCGGCTCCGGCCTCGGCGAGGCAACCGCCCGCGCGCTGGCCGACAAGGGCGCGCGCGTCGCCATTTTCGATATCGGCATCGACCGGGCATCGAAGGTGGCGGGCGACATTGGCGGCGCCGCTATCCAGTGCGATGTGAGCAGCGCCGACAGCGGTGCGGCCGCGGTCGCCGAGGTGGAAAAGAGACTTGGGCCAGCGCGCATCCTGGTCAATTGCGCGGGCATTGCCATCGGCGTGAAGACGATCGGCAAGGATGGTCCACATCCGCTCGACCAGTACCGCAAGGTGATCGAGATCAATTTGATCGGCACCTTCAACATGATCCGCCTCGTCGCCGACCGTGCCGCCAAACTCGAACCGCTGCAGGGCGGCGAGCGCGGCGTCATCGTCAACACCGCGTCGGTGGCCGCTTATGATGGCCAGATCGGCCAGGCCGCCTATGCCGCATCCAAGGGCGGCGTCGTCGGCATGACGCTGCCGGTTGCCCGCGACCTGGCGCGCTCCGGCATTCGCGTCTGCACCATCGCGCCCGGCATCTTCAAGACGCCAATGATGGCCGGCATGCCGCAGGAGGTGCAGGATTCGCTCGGCGCGGCCGTGCCCTTCCCGTCCCGCCTCGGCGAGCCGTCCGAATATGCCGCGCTCGCCCTGCATATCGTCGAAAACCAGATGCTGAACGGCGAAACCATCCGCCTCGATGGGGCAATCCGCATGGCGCCGAAATAGACGGCCATGGCGGCCGGCGCAGTGAAGACCGGTCCGCTGGCCGGCCTGAAAGTCATCGAGATGGCTGGGCTCGGCCCGGTGCCTCTGGCCGGGCTGATGCTGTCGGAGATGGGCGCCGAGGTGCTGCGCATCGAGCGCACCGGTTCGGACCAACCCCTGCTGCCCCTCTCCGATGCGTACAATCTCGACCGTCACGGCCGCTCCATCCTGCGCGTCGACCTCAAGCAGGCCAAAGGAACGGAACTGCTGCTGCGCCTTGCCGAAAAGGCCGATCTGTTTGTCGAAGGCTTTCGCCCCGGTGTGATGGAGCGGCTTGGTCTCGGCCCGGATGCTGCATTGGCGCGCAATCCGGCGCTGATTTACGGCCGCATGACCGGCTTCGGCCAGGACGGGCCGCTCGCAGGTCGTGCCGGCCACGACATCACCTACCTCGCCTATTCGGGTGTGTTGCATGCCATCGGCCGGGAGGAAGGTCGGCCGGTGCCGCCGCTGAATCTGATCGCCGACAATGGCGGCGGCGCCATGATGCTGATCGCCGGGGTGCTTGCAGCGCTGTTCGAGCGCTCGCGCTCCGGCAAAGGCCAGGTGATCGACGCGGCGATGGTCGAGGGCGCTTCGATGCTGGCGGCCCCCATACACGCCTTCATGTCGGCAGGTCTGTGGAGCGACCGGCGCGGCGCCAACCTGCTCGATTCCGGTGCGCCCTTCTACGACACCTATGAGACGGCGGACGCACGCCACGTTGCGGTCGGCTGCCTTGAGCCGCGCTTCTTCGCCGCATTCGCAAGGCTGCTGCCGCTCGGCGAGGATTTTGTCCGCGGCCAATACGACAAGGCGTTGTGGCCGGACATGCGCGCGGCCATTGCCGACCGGTTCCGGCAGAAGACACGCGACGACTGGGACGCGCTGTTTGCCGCAAGCGATGCCTGCGTGGCGCCGGTTCTGTCGCTGGCCGAAGCCAGGGATCATCCGCACAACCGGGCGCGTCACGCATTTGTGAAGGCCGGTGCGCTCGAGCGCCCCGCGCCCGCGCCACGCTTCTCGGCCTCGCAGCCGGCGCTTGCCGGCATGTCTGAAGATGACGATCAGCTGCCCCAGACTGTGCTGGCGCGCTTCGGCTTTTCGACAGCCGAGATCAAAACGCTTGTCAAAGCCGGCATGATTGGCCAATAACTGGATTTAGAAAATCAACTTACCTGGTGAGCATTTTGGACCAGCCGAAGAAGGACGTCATTCGCGCGACGGACGCCGAGGCGATCAGGCTGGCCGCAACGCTGATCCGCAGCGCCCGTTTCGGCGCCCTCGCGGTGATCGAGCCGTCGGCCGGCGCACCGCTGGCCTCCAGGGTCGGAGTCGCCACCGACATCGATGGCACGCCGCTGATCCTTGTCTCGGCGCTGTCAGCCCATACCGGCGCCATGCTTGCCGAGCCGCGCTGCTCGCTGCTTGTCGGCGAACCCGGCAAGGGCGATCCGCTGGCGCATCCCAGGATAACGCTGGTCTGCCGGGCGCAGCCGCTGGAACGCGGGTCGAGCGCGCATGCCCGGGCCGAGCGGCGCTATCTCAACCGCAATCCCAAGGCAAAGCTCTATGCCGAGCTCGGCGATTTCTCGATCTTTCGCCTCGAGCCGGAGCGCGCCAGCCTGAATGGCGGCTTCGGCAAGGCCTACCTGCTCGACCGTGCCGATCTCATCACCGAGGGGCCGATCGTCGACGAGCTGGCCGCCAGCGAACAGTCCGCTCTCGACCACATGAATGCCGACCATCTCGACGCCATCGCCGTCTATGCCCATCATTTCGCCAGGGTTGAAGGTGATGCTTGGACCATGACCGGCTTCGATGCCGATGGCATGGACCTGGCATCGGGCGACACCGTTTGCAGGGTCTATTTTCCGCAGCCGTTGAAGACCGCGCGCGACCTGCGGCCGGTTCTGGTCGACATGGCCAAAGCCGGTCGTGCGCCAGCTACGCAAGGATAATCGTCATGAATCAAAAGCACGTCTTGAGATTTGGGCGAAATGATCTACGATTCAGACGACGCTGAATCAGCAGCGTGATCCATAGCTGAATTATAGCAGCCAACGCTATTTGCCCCCATAGCGTTTGGATGAGCAGGAAAACATGGGGCATCGATGGTCTCGACCAAACTAATCGCCAATGCCGAATCGGCGGCGACATTTCTGACCCTTATGGGCAACGAAAAGCGGCTCTTGATCATGAGCTATCTGGCCGACGGTGAAATGTCGGTCGGCGCCATCGCCGAAAAGGTGATGCTCAGCCAGTCCGCTTTGTCGCAACATCTGGCCAAGCTCAGGGCGCTCGATCTTGTCGAGACCCGCCGCGACCGGCAGATGATCTACTATTCCTGCAAGTCCGAAGCCGTGCGCGAACTGTTGCGCATGCTGGACGGCATTTTCGGGATAGGCGACTTGTCCCAGATGGCAACGCGTCTGCGCCGCGCCGGGACTTGACCTGCAGGGCTTGACTGGCGGCTCCGATCGCTCCTTACCTCGCTGACGATTTTTCGCCGGCCGAGGTATTGATGGATCCGATCCAGATCGACGACGCGCGCGATCCGCGGGTCGCCGCCTATCTCGACATCCGCGAGCGCGATCTCACCGGCCGTCATGGCCGGTTCGTTGCCGAAGGCAAGGTGGTGCTGGACGTCCTGCTGTCAGCCGGACGCTTTGCTGCGGAGTCGGTCCTGGTCCTCGAAAACCGGCTGGCCGGGCTCGACGACATCCTGCGCAAGGCCCCTGCCGACCTGCCGGTCTACGTTGCGGCAAGCGCCGTCATGGACAGGATCGCCGGCTTCCACATGCATCGCGGTATATTGGCGATCGGCAGCAAGGGCACGCCACAGCCCGCCGAGGCCTTGCTCGACACCTTGCCTGCCGAAGCGTTGATCGTCGTTCTCATCGGCATCGCCAACCATGACAATATCGGATCGATCTTCCGCAATGCCGCCGCCTTCGGCGCCGATGCCGTCTTCGTCGACGCCACCTGTTGCGACCCACTGTATCGCAAGGCGATCCGCGTCTCCGTCGGCGCCGCGTTGAAGGTGCCCTTTGCGTCCTTCGGCAACACTGAAGCTTTCATCGCGAAGCTCGGCGAGTTGGGCTTCGGCCAGGTCGCTTTGTCGCCGCGTGGTGAGGCTGACATTCGTGATGCCGCGCGACCGAAACGACTGGCGCTCTATCTCGGCACCGAAGGCGAGGGCCTCCCGGAGAGCCTGCTTGCCCGCCTGCGGACGGTGCGGATCGCGATGTCGGAAGGGTTCGACAGCCTGAATGTTGCTGCCGCGTCAGCCATTGCGCTGCACCATTTTTCGCTCTGATAGGCGTAGTCAGGCAATTCCAAGCCGGGGCTTGAAACTCAGCTCGGCAAATCTGCCTTCTGCAACGCCCGCACGCGATCGGCGAGGCTGGTGGTTCCCGACCGCGTTTCCTGCGGCGCCGCCAGCGCCTTGGCGATCGGTGAATCAGGTCCTTCGAGCTTGGCCGTCAAATGGACGACCTCAGCCGCCAGATTGTTCATCTGTTCGCGCAAGGCAGAACCGGTATCATTGCCATTGCCGGGGCCATTCCCGGGCTTCGCGGATCCAGAACCGCCAAGCTCCGCCTTCATCCGCTTGTTTTCGCGGGCCAGCGTCGTCAGCCTGGCTTCGAGCCGCTCTCGGTCGCCTTCGAGCTTGGCGAGCGTCTTGTCGATGTCCTCGTTCCTGGCGCGGGCACTGTCTTGCGCACCAACTAGGCCAGCAGCCGCGGCGCCTCCCGCAGCCTCGCCCTTCACCCGTTCGCGAAGCCGGGCCAGTTCCTTTTCGCGGCGATCGAGCTTGTCCTCGCGATCGGCAAGCGTGGCGAGCAGACGCTCGAGCTTTCTGTCGAGGTCGGCGGTTCTTTTCTTTTCGGCCTTCAAGGCATCGCGCGTGGCCTTGGCCTCGGCGACGACTTCCTGATGGCGCCTGTCGGCCTCCTTGCGCTGGCCGCGCAACACTGAAATGTCGTTGGCAAGTTTTTCCAGCTCGGATTCGCGAGCCACCAGTTCGATCTGACGATTGCTGGAGGAGAAGGACGCGTCGTCGTACATATGCTCGAGCTTTTCCAGCTCGAGCGCGCGCTTTTCCATCATGCGCTCTGTTTGTGCAAGCCTGTCCGACAGCTGTTGTATCTGCTGCTCGCGATGCAGCAGCAATTCGTTTTTTTCCCCGAGCTCCGAAAGCGCCTGCTTCTTGTCCTTGCGCTCGACCGCCAGGCCCTTCAGCGCCTCGCGGCCGCGATTGATTTCGACGAGTTGCTCATTCGCCTGCTCACGCAGCGTCTTGATGCTGATTTCGAGCCGGCGCGTCGTCATGGCGAACTCGGCCCGCAAGCTGTCCTTGTCGGCCTGGATCTCGGCCAGCGTTCGCGGCACCGACGCCTCGACACGCTTGCGTGTCAGCACAACCGCCCGCCGCCAGATGGCCGGCGCGACCAGCAGCGCCAGAAAGCCTGCGCACAGGAAGCCGAGGGCGAAGAACAGGATCGACTGAACCAAGGTGACTACCCGTTACGGGCGGGCCGCTATCCGGCAACCGCCAAGTCTGGACTTTGCCATGTTCGCATGACGCAAATCCAGCGCTGCGGCAAGGGTTTGCCGCAGCTGCAGCGGGCAGAATCTGTTGATCGGGTCGAAGTGTGGTCGGAATCGCTCAGAAGGGATTCCAGGTCGGCCTCTGCGTCAGCTTCAGATAGCCGAGATTGACGCCAAGCCGCGCGCCGACGCCGGTGCGGATCGGCACCAGCAGCACCCTGTTGTTCTGCAGCACGTTGAAGCCGACGCCGGCCACGACATAGGCCGAACCGGCAACGCCGCCGAACCGATTGTAGAGATTGCTGACGTCGTCGAGGTTATAGACGAGCATCATCACCCGCGATCCCTCGCCGCCGAAATCCCAACCGAGCGAAGGCCCTTGCCAGAACACCTTATGGTCGCCGGCATTCTTGGTGTAGAGCGTACCTTCGCCATAGGTCAGGCCCCCGATCAGCGCGCCGGATCCCTCTTCGCCGAGCAGATAGCCATTGGGCAGGCCGTAGGAGGCAAAAATCTTCTCGACGACGGTTGCAAGACCGCCCGACGTCGCGCCGAAGAACTTGTGACCGGAATCGACGATCTCCTGAGCGGTGTATTCCTGTGCCCGCGACGCAGAGGTTGAGAATGCGAGAGCGCCCATCAGGGCAATCGCCATGAAGAAGACGCGGACAAACGTCCGGTCGTAGAATCGGGAAACCATGCTTCCAATCTCCGTCAGGGAGCACTTTCGCCGACGCCTCGCACCCCGTCCGGCTCTTTAGGCGACCGTTAAGGATGACTGTTACGGGCAAACTATGCCGTAATCCTTTTTCAACCATTAACCTCCCACATGAACATGGCGGTTCGAAGGCTGTTTCTGACTGTCTGCACGGACTCCCATCCTGTGCAAAGATGCCGTTTTTCTCACAAGAATTGTGGATTGTTGCTGCACGCTCGGGCGCTGTGTATTCAGAATGCCTGGGGGAGAGAGCGTGATTCGGGTGGTGAGCGTGGCTGTCGGCCGCGCGGCCACCAGGATGTGAATTTTAGCAGGGATTTTTCGCCGATGGCTGAGCTTTTCTCTCTCTCCGCACCCGATCTCGCAGCCTTGTTGTGCAGCCGAGTCTGCCACGACATCATTTCGCCGGTCGGCGCCATCAACAACGGCCTTGAACTCCTGGACGAGGGCGGCGCCGACGAAGACGCCATGAAACTGATCCGGCAGAGCGCCAGAAACGCTTCGGCCCGCCTGCAATTCGCCCGCATCGCCTTCGGTGCCGCCGGTTCGGCGGGCATGATGATCGACACCGGCGATGCCGAGTCCGTCGCCATCGCCTTCCTGAAGAACGAGAAGCCGGAATTGATCTGGAACGGGGTTCGCGCCCTGCTGCCCAAGAACAAGGTCAAGCTGCTGCTCAATTTGCTGCTCGTCGCCAATGCCGCCATCCCGCGCGGTGGCAGATTGGTGGTCACGCTGGAAAACCTCGACACCGAGCCGCGCTTTGCGCTTGCCGCAAGCGGCCCGATGCTGCGCGTGCCGCCGAAATTCCTCGAGCTCCATTCCGGCAACAAGCCCGAGGAGCCTATCGACGCCCATACCGTCCAGCCCTACTACACGCTGCTGCTGGCGCGTGAGGCCAACATGACGATCTCGATTCATGCGACCGCCGAAGAGATCGTGCTGTCCGCGGCTTGAGCGAAGCCGTTCGGCAGGACGTCCGAGCATCAAGAACAATCAAGTATCTTTTCCCGCTGATATTTGCGGCAATTCAGAACAGGAAAGTTTCATTGCCGGCAATGCCCCTGCCGAATGGGGCTGCAGACGACATGTTTGTAAAAACTTTACCTAACGGCTTTTCTGCTTCTTTACCAGATCGGCCTAGTGTGCATCCCGATACCCGGATGCCGCCGGTTCGCCCCATGGCAAAGAGGACCCGGAAATGAAGCGCTGCATGTTTGTCGACGATTCGAGCGTCATCAGAAAGGTTGCAAAACGGATTCTTGGCGGCTCCGACATGGTGGTGATCGAAGCGGCAACTGGACTTGATGCTGTTGAGATGTGCGCTGCCGAGATGCCTGATGTGATTGTCGTCGACGGCGCCCTGCCGGACATGCAAGCGGTCGACGTCATTCGCCAGGTTCGCGCCATGGAGAGCACGATCAAACCGCAGATTCTGATCTCGCTGGTCGAGGTCGATGTTGCCTCGATCATGAAGGCAAAGCGCGCCGGCGCCCAGGGTTATCTGTTGAAGCCGTTCAACCGGCCGCAACTGCTCGAACGTTTTCGTACCTTGAAGGTTGCCGCCTGATTCGGCTCGTTTTCGGCCACAAAAGGACAGCAAAAAACCCGGCCTGAGCCGGGTTATTTGCATTCATTCAATTGGATGATGTTCGCTCAGGCGCTGACGCGGATGTCTTCCGGCTCGCGCAGCACATAGCCGCGACCCCAGACCGTCTCGATGTAGTTCTGGCCACCGGATGCTGCGTCGAGCTTCTTGCGCAGCTTGCAAATGAAAACGTCGATGATCTTCAGTTCCGGTTCGTCCATGCCGCCATAAAGGTGGTTGAGGAACATTTCCTTGGTCAGCGTGGTGCCCTTGCGCAGCGAGAGCAACTCCAGCATCTGGTATTCCTTGCCGGTCAGATGCACGCGCTGGCCGCAGACTTCGACGGTCTTGGCGTCGAGATTGACCACCAGGTCGCCGGTGGTGATGACCGACTGGGCATGGCCCTTGGAACGGCGCACGATGGCATGAATGCGGGCGACCAGTTCGTCCTTGTGGAACGGCTTGGTCATATAGTCGTCGGCGCCGAAGCCCAGGCCGCGCACCTTGTCCTCTATACCGGCCATGCCGGACAGGATCAGGATCGGCGTCTTCACCTTGGACAGGCGAAGTGTCCGCAAGACTTCGTAGCCGGACATATCGGGAAGGTTGAGGTCGAGAAGAATGATATCGTAATCATAAAGTTTACCGAGATCGACACCTTCTTCGCCGAGGTCGGTCGTGTAAACATTAAAACTTTCAGATTTGAGCATCAGCTCGATGCTCTGAGCGGTTGCACTGTCGTCTTCTATCAGCAGAACGCGCATTTCATTCCCCTTTTCTGCCGCCGGACCATGTCACGACCCATCCGGGACCGGAGCAGTGATTGCCTGAACAGAGGCTGCCATCGAATGGTTAACAAAACCTAATTCCGCACCAAGGACGGTACCAGATTTTTTAACCCCTTTCTACACCCTCTTGAATCTAATGATGAATCACAGAACCAAATCGCTAATGCAACACATTAATAAGTCGGACTAAGTGACTCAAGGGACTCGCTGGCCGGCTTCCGTATCGGGAGCCGGAATTTTTACCCGGCCTTAAGTCCTCGCCCTTATGATTAACAATGCGCGTAAACGAATGGTTACCGCCGGCAAAAAACTTTAGGGATTTGTTTCCCATAGTTCGGGGAATGCCGGTGGATACGGGCGGCGTCAGGCCCTGGCGGGCGGATTGGACGATATGTGCAGGTGTGCGTTTCCGGGAGTACCGAATCATGAAGTCACGTGAAAACCTCGTTCGGCTGAAGCAATTTCAGGTGAATGAGAAGCGGCGGCAGCTGCTGCAGCTCGACATGATGATCGCCGAGTTCGAGCGCATGGCCGTTGAACTGGAGCTTCAGATCACCGCCGAGGAGAAGAAGGCCGGCATCACGGACATCAATCATTTTGCCTATCCGACCTTCGCCAAGGCGGCGCGTCTGCGCCGTGATAACCTCAGAAACTCTCAAAGCGACCTCGCCCAGCAGCGAAGCGCTGCCGAATCATTACTCGGCGAAGCTGAAGCGGAGCTTTCCAAGGCCGAGATGCTGGAATCGCGCGACACCAAGATCCGCGACGCGGAACTCGGCGGTCGCAGCGCCATGATCGGCTGACGGCAGAGTTTGAGCCGACCGGCGCCGCCTGACGCCGATCTTCTTGCTCCGGACCAAAAGGCTCCAGCGCTGCTGACTTGGCCGCAAGGCGGCCGCAGCTTCAGGCCCGTGTCAAATCCCCGTCCTGGTTCGCCGCCGCCCTCGCCCGCGCTTGCTTGATGTCAGGCACATGCTCTTCCGACCAGGAGCGTATCTGGGTGAGCAGCCCCGCCAGGTTCTGGCCAAGTTCGGTCAATTCATATTCGACCCGCGGCGGGATCACCGGAAAGATTTCGCGCCGCACCAGACCGTCGCGCTCGAGGACGCGCAGCGTCTGCGTCAGCATTTTGGGCGTGATGCCTTCGAGCTTGCGCGCCAGTTCCCCATTGCGCATCCGGCCACGGCGCAGCGCACAAACCGTCAGATAGATCCATTTGCTGGCCAGCATCTCGAGCACGGCGTGCGAAGGACACGTCCGCTGGAAGGCGTCATAGCCGGAGCCGCAATCATTATCACTATCCATGAGGTGCCTATATATGGAAAAGGTACATACTGGACAAGGGAATGTTACTATCGAAATGATAGTGGTCAGAAAACCCCAGCAGGAGCCTCCCATGCGTGCCGTTATCCAGAATTCCGTCGGCGGGCCCGACGTCCTCGTCATCGCCGATCGCCCCGCGCCCTCGCCCAAGTCAGGCGAAGTGCTCGTGCGCGTGCATGCCGCCGGCATCAATCCGGTCGATGGCTCGGTGCGCGCCGGTTACTATCCTTTGCTGGGCGAACCGCCCTTCAGTTTGGGCTGGGATATTTCAGGCACGGTCGAGGCGGTGGGCCCAGGCGTCGATGGCGGCCTCAAGGTCGGTGACGCCGTGTTCGGCATGCCGCATTTTTTCAAGCAGGCCGCGGCCTATGCGGAACTCGCTGTGGCGCCGGCCGATGAAATCGCACCGAAGCCCCAAGGCATCGACCACAATCATGCCAGCGCGCTGCCGCTGGCCGGCCTGACCGCCTGGCAAGGCCTTGTCCGCCATGGCGGCCTGAAGCGCGGCCAGCGCGTGTTGATCCATGCCGCGGCCGGCGGCGTCGGGCATCTGGCGGTGCAGATCGCCAAGGCGCACGGCGCTTGTGTCATCGCCACCGCCAGCCCGAAGAAACTCGATTTCGTCCGCTCGCTCGGCGCCGATGAAGTGGTCGACTACACCAAGCGAGATTTCACCGCCGAGGTCAGCGACGTCGACCTGGTGCTGGAGCCGATGGGCGGCGACCATGCCGACCAATCGCTGACAGTCCTGAAGGACGGTGGCGACCTGGTGTCGCTGCTCAATGTCCACGACACCACCCGAGCCAAGGCTGCTGCGCGTGGGATCCGCGTCGAGCGCATGTCCGTCGTGCCCGACCGTGAAGGCCTCGTCGAACTTGGCAAACTGGTCGATGCGGGAAAGCTTGCGGTCCATGTGGCAAAGGCGTTTCCGCTCGAACAGGCGGGCGCCGCGCACGCTTTTCTCGCCACTAGGCCGATCGGCAAGGTGGTGCTGACGGTCTGAAGCAGGCATTACCGACAGGCAAAAGGGCGCGGTTACCGCGCCCTTTTCTGTTGTGGTCCTGGCTCTAGTGCCGGTATTGCTGGATGCGCGTCGTGCGCAGCCCGGCAAGGCCGTATTCGTCGATCGACGCTTGCCAGGACAGGAATTCCTCGGTGGTCAGCTTGTAGCGCTGGCATGCCTCGTCGAGGCTCAAAAGCCCGCCGCGCACCGCAGCAACCACTTCCGCCTTGCGCCGGATAACCCAGCGACGTGTATTCGTCGGCGGAAGATCGGCAATCGTAAGAGGGCTGCCGTCAGGCCCGATAACATATTTGACTCGCGGTCTAACAAGATCGGTCATCGTACTCTCTACTAAAAACTCAAAGACCCAATCCCCACCACATTACCGCCACAGCTTTAAAAATTGCCTAAGCGAACCCTAATGAGTAGGTAAGGATCATGAACGCCGCGTTAGTCTTTTTATCGGCATTTGAGGCAACTGCGGGCAGACGCGCGATTCTCCCGCAAAATCGGCACCGCCGCAAAGCTGGCGCCACCGGTGTGGTTGACCTATATTCGCGCCACTGCCATTGAAGCGCCGCGCAGAACGAAAGAACCATGAACAGCCTCGACCTTCCCGCCAGCCCGCAAAACACCCGCATCGTCGTCGCCATGTCGGGCGGTGTGGATTCGTCTGTCGTTGCCGGCCTTTTGAAGCGCGAAGGCTATGATGTCGTCGGCGTCACGCTGCAGCTCTACGACCATGGCGCCGCAACGCACCGGGCCGGGTCGTGCTGCGCCGGCCAAGACATTGACGATGCCCGCCGCGTTTCCGAGACACTGGGCATTCCGCATTACGTGCTCGACTATGAGGAGCGCTTCCGCAAGGCGGTCATCGACCCGTTCGCCGAGAGCTATGTCGCCGGCGAAACGCCCATTCCGTGCGTCTCTTGCAATCAGACGGTGAAGTTCGCCGACCTTTTGGCCACCGCCAAGGACCTTGGCGCCGATGCGCTCGCCACCGGCCACTATATCCGCTCCGGGGCCAATGGCGCCCACCGCGCGCTATTCCGGCCCGTCGATGCCGACCGCGACCAGAGCTATTTCCTGTTTGCCACCACGCAGGCGCAGATCGACTATCTGCGCTTTCCGCTGGGTGGGCTGTCCAAGCCTGCGGTGCGGGCCATCGCCGAAGAAATGGGGCTGACCGTTGCCGCCAAGCAGGACAGTCAGGACATCTGCTTCGTGCCGCAGGGCAAATATTCCGACATCATCGCCAAGCTGAAGCCAGCTGCCGCCAACCCAGGCGACATCGTCCATATCGACGGCCGCGTGCTCGGTCGCCATGACGGCATCCTGCGCTATACGATCGGCCAGCGCCGCGGCATCGGCATCGCCTCGGGCGAGCCGCTTTACGTCGTCCATCTCGACGCCGACCGGGCCCGTGTCATCGTCGGCCCGCGCGAGGCGCTGGAGACCCACAAGATCTATCTGCGCAACATGAACTGGCTGGGCGATCGCGCGCTGTCCGACATTCCGGCCGCCGGCATGGAGCTGTTCGCCAAGGTCCGCTCGACGCGGCCGCCGCGCCCGGCCGTGCTGCATCACCGCGCTGGCAGCACCTTTGTCGAACTGGTCGACGGCGAGTCCGGCATCGCGCCCGGACAGGCCTGCGTGCTCTATTCCGACGACGGCAACGAAGCCCGCGTCTTCGGCGGCGGCTTCATCGAGCGCTCCGAGCGCGGCGCCGGGGCCGAAGCCATGCTCAGCCGGCTCGCAGCTAGGCCGGCGCAGATTCCCGCAGAGTAAACACTACCCTCTCGGAGACAGTTTTAGTTTCGATCTGCCTTAAAAGCAGAGTTTCGAAACGGTCTCAGGACTTTGTGTGCGTGACTGTACCCGCCGTCAGGATGCGCAGCACCCTGATGGCTTCCTCGCCGCTGGTGCGCGGCTCGGCCCGCGTCTCGATACACTGGATAAAGTGCTCGAGCTCGCGCGTCAGCGGCATCCCCTGGCCGACCGCGACATAGGACGGCTCGTTGGTGGTGAAGGCCCACTGGCCGCTGTCCTGCCACACCGCGTGGCGGTAGACGGCCAGCTTGCGCTCCCAGGGCTCGACATCGTCGAACACCGCCATTGCCTTGGTGCCGACCACGGTAAGCCGCCGCTCGCGGTAGGGATTGAGCCGCGAGGTGAAGAGATGGCTGCGCAGCCCGTTGGGAAAACGCATGTGCAGATGCGCGAAATCGCTGAGATTGTCGAGGAGTGCCGCCCCCTCGCCCCTGACCTCGATCGGCTCGGTGCCGGTGATGGCCAGGATCATCGACAAATCGTGCGGCGCCAGATCCCACAGTGCGTCGTTCTCGGTGTGGAATTTGCCGAGGCCGAGCCGGTGCGAGTGGATGTAGCGGACCTCGCCGAGCTCGCCATTGTCGATCAGCGCCTTCAGCGTCTCGAAGGCGGGATGGAAGCGCAAGACATGGCCGACCATGAACACGCGGCCATTGTCCTTGGCCGCCTGCACGGCGCGCTCGGCGTCGGGCACGGTCAACGCAATCGGCTTTTCCACCAGCACGTCCTTGCCGGCCTCAGCGGCGCGCACGGCAAGATCGGCATGGAATTGCGGCGGCAGCGCCATGACGATGGCGTCGATATCGTCACGCACGAACAGCTGGTCGGGCTCGATCGCCAGGCAGTCCTGCTCGCTGGCAAAGCCTTCGGCCCGCGCCCGATTGGCATCGGAAACCGCATGCAGCGCGCCGAGCGCCTTGAGGGTGCGGATGTGGTTGCTGCCCCAGTATCCGCAACCGAGGACTGCAATGCGCGGCTTCATCAGCTTCAAACTCTAATTTCTTGGCCGAGACATAGCGGCGTGCCCCGTCGAACTCAACCCCGGTGGCTTACCGGAGATGCCAGCCCGGCAAAGCTTTTGCCGGCGACAATATGCCGGCGCCCCTCGCGCATCGATGCTTGACAGGCTCGCCCTCCCAACCTTATATCCGCGCGACCTTGGCGAACGCCTCGAAATGCCTTTCGATTTAAGGCGATTTCGGGCCTTTCGCCGCCCTGGCGGGGTAGCTCAGTTGGTTAGAGCACGGGAATCATAATCCTGGGGTCGGGGGTTCAAGTCCCTCTCCCGCTACCAAATTTAATCAATAAAATCAGTTGCTTAGGTGCCATAAAATGCATCAGGGCGGCTGATTTCGTGTCACGCCATGTTGCAACTGGCTACCGTTGATTTCCAACGGTTTCCTGCGACTATCCGCCAGTCCGTGCGACATGGAATGCGACATGGGAGGGGATGATTTGGTCACAGACTGGGTTAACGTGGGGGCACTCGTCGCCACGGTGATTGCCCTCGGGCTCTCACTTCATTTCTGGAGGCGGCAGTTTCGCCCACTCGTCACTGCGATGGTCAGAACCCATCACGGTGACAACACAGGTCTCTACTTCAACCTTGTGGTGCTCAATTCAGGATCTATCCCGGCTCGGGATGTTTGGTTTGAGGTGGCAGATCCGGCAGCCCTGGCAGCCGCTTCGGAGGTGGCGCCACCGATGAGCGAAGGAAGGATTGGCTATCCTGCTTTGCTACCAAAGACCTGATCCCAGTGCTTCACAATGGGACCCATGTTTCTTGTTCATTTGGCATGACCCAAGGTCCAGTGGCAGGATTCTGGAAGCATGCCGCTCAATTCCCGTTTCGCATTTACTACAGGGATGGTTTGGCTGGTTTGGGAGGTTTGGGAGGCGGATCTACACCGAAGAGATGAAGCTACGAATTGTCGACACCGACACGTTCACTGGGTTCATGTCGGGAAGCCCGCCACCATGAGGCATCTATGAATTTTGTCACAGACGCATCGACGCATCGGCCTAGCTTGCAAAGTGTAGTTTCCTGCAGCGGTGAAGGGAGTAGTCCGATGCTTGTGAACCTTCCTATGCTTCTGAACCTTCCTCTTGTCGTAGTTGGTCCCCTTGCCGATTGGCTCCAGCATCGAGCCGAACAGAAGGCGCAGTTGAAGGCAACGGACGAGCTGAGCGAGTCACCAGACGACATGCTCAGCGACATCGGGATTTGCCGTGACGACATCACACATGCGTTCCACAGCTGTGGAAGATCCTCGGCGAGACGCGCATAAGGCGGGCTAACAAAAGGCCCGCCACCGTGAGGCAGCGGCGGTACGGTTATTGGGCCGACTGCGGACTTGCGGCTTCGAGGCCTGGAATGTGAGAAGCGGACGTTCAGGCGCTCCCCATGCATCGACGTGAACTGACCGATTGTGTTGAAGAGTCCGACGCACCGCGAAGTCACCACCGATAATAGAATCCCGTTCCACCCTGACGCCTTGCATGGAATCAGGATTCACTTGTGGGGTCTTTTCGGAACGCCACGGTACGCAAATGCCGTAGGTAGCCGCGACGCGGACTTTTTCAACAGTATCGAACCAATGCGGACGTTTGCTTCCGGAACGGGGGCCGAGGTCCCTGGTTTGCAACCAGCCCTCCGCTGTCTTCCTAATGGAGGGCGTGCTAATGGTTAACTAGCTTGGGGATCAGGCCGATTTCAAATTTGATCGCTGGCGCGTGGGCGCCGAGCTGGCAAACATCTAGTAGTAATCCTGGAGGCGATCCCCGCCGCCTCGAAAGCGAGCAAGACGACATCACGACGAAGTAATCGAGGGATAGTTAACAGCCATAGGGCCGCGATAACGGCAGGGGCACAAATGACATTTCTGGTGCGCGTATGGCTAGCGTTGACCGTTGTTCTGGCAATTGTGGTTACTATCTTAGCGGTGCTGGTTAAGCTACAAAACGAGGCGGTGTATTCGCAGCTTGTGCGGCAACGACTTTCGGTCATTGCAGCGGCAACCGCCACCCCCTTCCGGTCAGTCTCGGAACTTGGTCTCACGGTGGCGACGGTGCGCAATGCCCAAGAGCTGCTGAACCGGGCTTGGCAGACCGATCCCACGATTTCCAACATTGTTCTGCTTGATGCAGCCGGCGGAGTTATCCTTTCTGTTCCGGATGCTGCTGTTCCATTTAGCGCGCGCCAAATGGGTCGCGCGATGGAAGAGGGCTCCAACAGCCAGTGGGGTCTTGAGACTGCGACCGCGCTGATCAGCGGTGCCACCATAAAGGACGAGAACGACGAGCGGGCCGCTGCATTGGCAGTTATCTACCCGATGAACGAATTGCGGACCCACAATCGCCTTATCAGTTCGCAAATTTGGCTGTCGGCGCTGGCGCTTCTGACCGGATTCTCGACCCTAGCTTACGCCGCATTGCGCTATCGTCTGCGTCCGGCCATCCACACCCTCGACGACATCGCCAGCCATGCCGAAGACGACAGCACTTTGACTGCCGGCGACTTTGCCGATTTTCGAGCGACGCTCGCCGCAGGCACCGCAAAATACCGTTTGGCAACTACAAAACTTGCTGCGCTTATTGGGGCAGAGCGCGCGGAAGCTCCACCTGCGGGGCCACAGGGTGCCGACGTCATCTCGGTTCCCGATAGCCCCATGGCTGTAACGGTGTCGCGACGGCTTACGGCGCTCATAGCCGTCCTGGTGCTGGGGATCACCGTATCGCTCGGCACTGTCGCCTACCGCAGCATCAATGAGTCCTTTGCTCCCGAACTCGACAAGCGCACGAGGCTTATTGGCAGCATTGCCAATGATGCTATTGCCCGCACGCTTAAGGCGGGTGTGCCACTCGATATGATGGTCGGTGGACGCGAATTCTTCTCGTCCCTGCTTCGTGACTTTCCAGAAATTTCCTACTTCGCGCTGGTCACCAACCGACCCATTTTGGAGATGGGCACCCGCCCGCCCACCACGACGTCGGTGATGCTACAGGCAGGGACCGTCGTGCCGATCGTCGTCGACAACAAGCTGGTGGCCAATGTCGTCGTAATCAAGAACGCGGGATACCTTTCGCGTGAATTCCGCGATCTCATTCTCGACCTCCTGGTGGTGACGCTGGTGACAATCCTGTTGGCGGTTGAACTGGTCTCCTTGATGACCAATCACTCGCTAACCGGACCGTTGACCCGCCTCGACTACATCCTGAAGCTTCAGGCGGCCGGCGATTTCTCCCACCGCATCCTGGTGAGCGGGATTAGCGCCGTCGATAGGCTGGGCCAAGCCCTTTCCTTGCGTGCTGAGCGGCTTGCGGCAATGATGGCAGCCGCCCAGGAGCTACCCAAGGGCACCCGTGCCGTGCAACTGGAACCGGACTTCATTATACCGGCTGGCCGGCCGCTCATCATGAGATTTTGCAGTCTAGGCGATGTGCGACTTCCGCTTTTCCTCATCGCCGCGGCTGACTCATTTCCACTGTCGTTCTTTTCGCTTTATGTCCGGGATGCCGACAATCCGCTGACTTGGCTCAACCCAGGCATCGTTATCAGTTTGCCGCTCGCCGCCTATCTCACAGCCATTGTCTTCGGTTCGCCCTATGCGCGTCCGCTCGCGAAACGCTTCGGGCACCGCAACCTGTTCGTGTTTGCTTCCATCCCAGCGGCCCTCTCGAATTTTGGGTTCTTCATTTCCACCAATATGCTCGAAATTATCTTTTTCTGTGTGTTCAGCGGCATTGGCTATGCTTTTGCTTCACTCTCTTGCCAGGACTACGTGATCGACGCTGCCCCAAAGGAACAGCGGGCCCAAGCGCTAGGGCTGTTCCACGTAGCGATGTTTGGCGGCTTCTATGCTGGAACGGCACTGGGGGGCGTGGTTGCCGACCGTCTGGGCGAGCGCAGCGTATTTCTGGTTTGTGCCGTCTTGATCGTTATCTCCGCAGCGATGATCTTGCGCATGCTCCCTGGCCCCACCCACGTTTCGGCGCTCACCGAGCAGGGCGGCCGCTCTAAGCTGCGGCAGTTGCTTGGAACAATTGCTGATGGCCAGTTCGCGACCCTGCTGTTTGGCATTATCTTGCCCCAAACGATCCTCGATCAGGTCTTCATCTCCTATCTCCTGTCGCTGCAGATGAACGCGTTGGGCGCCTCCACGGCCGATACCGGACGCCTGATGATGATCTACTTTCTGATGGTGATCCTGTCAGGGTCACTGTATGGGCGACTGCCTGCCGGCAGGATCTCGGCAGTGGGCATCACTGTCGCCGGAGCATTGCTTGGCGGAGTGACGCTGCTCGCAGCAGCGGCAGTTACCAACGGCTGGACAATGGTCGTTGCCGCAATCGGCACCGGCCTTGGCTACGGCCTGGTGAGCGGGCCGCAGACGGCCACGGTGATGGAACTTGCGGAAGGAAGGCTGGCCCATATCGGTTCGGAAAGGGTCCTTGGCGCTGTCAGGGTCATGGACCGAATTGGCAGCGTTGTGGGCCTTGTCGCGATCGCCGGCGTCGCTGGCAGTTTTGGCTATTCCGCCGCAATGGGCTTCATCGCCATCTTGGTGCTGGCCGGGGTTGGCTCGTATCTCATCTACCACGTGGCAAGCCACAGCTTGCCGATCATCGCAGGGAGGAAAGCATGAAATTGACATACCCTATGTTGGCCGGGGCCGCGCTAGCTTCTTGCCTCGTTCTTCCGCCTCGGGTCGAGGCGGCGGAGAAGACCGTTGTGATGATAACGTGGCTGGGCTGCGAGGATGTCTGCAAGGGCCTCAAGGACTCGCTTGAAGAAAAGAAAATTGATGTCAGCTTCGTCGTCGACGATGCGGCACAGGACAAGAGCAAGCTGCCCGACTTTGTCAAGGATGCACGCGAGCGCAAGGCTGACGTGGTGGTCACCTGGGGCACCAAGACTACTCTAGGCATGGTCGGCACGTTGAAAGACCAGCAGAACAGCGATCTTCTCAATGACATCCCCGTGGTGTTCACCGTGGTAGCCGATCCGATCGGTGCGGGTATCATCGAAAGCTACGAAAAGACTGGCCGCGCCAATGTGACCGGTACCCGAAACCGAGTTCCCGAAAGCGTCAACATTAAGAGCATCAAGCGCTACCTGCCGAGCTTCGATCATCTCGGCCTCCTGTTCGACCGTAGTGAGCCCAACTCGGTGAAAAAGACGGAGGAACTGACAGCTTTGTCGGAAAAGATGAAGTTCAAATTCAACGCATTGCCACTGCCGGCGCTTGCCGATGGAACTCCGGATCCAGCCAAGCTCCCCCAGGCTGTCGCTCAGCTGAAGGCGGCCGGCGTGCAATTCGTCTACTTGGGCTCGAGCACCTTCCTTGAAAAGAATGCGGACGTCTTCACCGATGCTGCCGTGGCAAATGGTCTACCGGTGCTCAGCCCCTATGAGCATCTGGTCAGCGAATCCCGGGCCCTGATGTCGGTGGCCGCCCGCGACTACGACGTCGGCAAGCTGGCCGGCGAGCAGGTGGCCAAGATCCTGGCGGAGGGTGCCAAGCCTGGCGACATGCCTGTCGTCGCCATGGAGAAGTTCGCCTATGTGGTTAACATGAAGGTCGCTAAGAAACTCAACTTGTTTCCACCTGTCGAGTTCCTGCAATTCGTTGAGAAGGTGGAGTGACGCGAAGCGACTATCGCCGCACCCGCGACGCCCAGCGTGGTCGCCGGCAATGTCCGCTTAAAGGCAGTGACACAGTTAACCGAGGTGAGGCGCGTTGCAGACTGGCGGTTTTTGGGCCGGAGCAGTAGGTCCGCTTGCGACAAGGAAAGAACGACAGCGGACCTTCAACCCCCAAGGCCATGTCGTGACTTGACGCTCACACTCCCTCATCTGCGCTCGACATTGCGAAGTTCTGCCTTATTCACTTTGCAAAATGAACTCTGCACAGCGCTTGCAGTCGACATGGGGTATGATCCTTGCTCTGCCCCCATTGGGGCTGCCGGGAGAAAAAGGGCGTGGATGTAGTTTCATGGGTGGTAAGCTTAGGTCTGGGTGAATACGCCCAAGCCTTCCGCGAAAATGACATCGACGCCGCAATGCTTCCCAGGCTGACGGGCGAGGACCTGGTGGCCCTGGGGGTCAAGTCTGTAGGGCATCGGCGCAAGCTGTTCGACGCCATTGCCGCGCTCGCCGAAAAGACGGGGGCGGCGCCACCGGCTGCATCGCTTGCCAAACCAACCGCGCCGGAGCTGCCGACCGAACAAGCTGTGGTGCGGCGCGTGGAGCGGCGGCAGCTGACAGTTATGTTTGTCGATCTCGCAGGCTCGACTAAGCTGTCGCAGCAACTCGACCCTGAAGACATGCGCGAAGTGATCCTCGCATACCAACAGGCCGTGTCGAGAGAGATCGCCCGCTACGAGGGAAGCGTTGCTAAGCTGATGGGCGACGGCGTGCTTGCCTATTTTGGCTGGCCCCGGGCGCATGAGGACGATGCAGAACGTGCAGTGCTTGCCGGTCTGGCCGCTGCATCTGCAACCGCTGGTCTAAGAGCGCCCAGCGGCAAGCCGCTTGCCGCGCGCGTCGGCATCGCCACGGGGCTGGTGGTCGTCGGCGATCTCATCGGCGAAGGGGCAGCTCAGGAAGAGGCGGTCGTCGGAGACACGCCGAACCTGGCCGCGCGCCTGCAAGCGCTTGCCCAACCGGGATGTGTGGTGGTGTCAGAAAGCACCAGAAGGCTGCTCGGGGGAGTATTCGAGGTTGAGAAGCTGAGTTCCATCGAACTCAAGGGTATTTCGGGACCGGTGTCGCCGTTTCTGGTCCTTCAGGAGCGGGCCGTAGAGACGCGCTACGACGCGCGGGTATCCAGTGCTCCTCAAATTTTGGTTGGAAGAGACCTCGAACTTCGACTTGCTCTTGAGCGTTGGGAGCAAGCGAAGAGGGGTGAAGGTCAGCTCGTGCTGCTCAGCGGCGAGGCGGGCATCGGCAAATCAAAGATCACCCGGGCCTTGATAGACGTAGTTTCACGAGGGGGGTACGCTCGCCTCGTCTATCAGTGCTCACCTTACTACTCGGGCACGCCGCTCTATCCCGCAATCCAGCAGCTGCGCCATGCTATAGGGATTGCGGAAGCTGACGGCGACGGCGAGAAGCTAAGAGCTCTCGAGCGCGCGAGGGGTCCAGAGTGCCGGTCGCTGCCGTTTCTTGCTTCTATGCTTGATGTCCCAAACCCCCAAAGCGATGCTCTTGAGGGTCTCAGCCCACAGCAGTTGCGAGCGCGCACGCTTGATGCTTTGCTAAACGACGTCCTTGATGCAGCCGCCCTGCAGCCTTTGTTATTCGTGGTCGAGGACATTCATTGGATCGATGCAACTACGCTCGAATTTTTGGATCAATGTGTCGACCGGATTCAGAACGCTCGGGTCATGATGATGGTGACCACGAGACCGACCTTCGAACATGGGTTTGGCGGGCATCCCATTGTCACGAAGCTGGCGCTTAACCGACTGGGCCGTGAACAGACCACCTCTTTAATCGAGAAGCTTGCTGGCGAAAAGCGACTGCCTTCCATCCTTGTAGACAAGATAATCGCCACGACAGATGGTGTGCCGCTCTTCATTGAAGAGCTGACAAAGAGCGTTCTCGAAATCCACGATTTCGATCGTGCCACCGTGTTCGATGATCAGGGCAGACTCATAGATCTGGATATTCCGCTGACGTTGCACGATTCGCTGATGGCTCGCCTTGACCGGTTGCAGCCAGTCAAGGAAGTCGCGCAAGCGGCCGCGTGCATCGGCCGCGAGTTCCGCTACGAGCTCCTACGGTCGGTGACACCGCTCAGCGCCGCTGCCTTGGAGGATGCTCTCGATAAGCTTGTCGAGGCCGAACTTGTATTCCGCCGAGGCAGAGACTCGGACGCACGATATACATTCAAGCACGCGCTCGTTCGCGACGCCGCCTACCATAGTATGCTGAAGACGGTGCGCCAGGACATGCACAGCAGGCTGGCCGATAAACTCATTTCGGAAATGAATGTCGAATCGGAATTGGTTGCACATCATCTCATGGCTGCAAGGCGATATCGCGAAGCAGCAGAATGCTTTCGTCAAGCCGGGCGCGCGGCCGCGGCACGATACGCCAATCCAGAGGCAGTCGCGCATTTCGCCCTTGCGCTGGAGGCCCTCAGGGCAGCAACCAAAACGGGCGACACAAATGAGCTTGAGCTCGACGTCCGGGTTGAAATGGGTGTTCCCCTCAACGCATCGGCCGGATATGCGTCCGAGAAGGTTGAAGCAAACTTTCTTCGCGCCGAGGAGCTTTGTAGATCAACAGGCCGCACCTCCAACCTTTTTTTCGTCCGGCGTTCGCTTTGGAACTTCTATCTTGACCGGCCTGAATTGCAGCGGAGCCGACACTTAGCCCAGCAACTCCTTGTCGACGCCTCGCTCGGTGAAAATCCGGAGGAAACCACGTTGGCGCATCGGGCCCTCGCCACGTCTTATCTATATCTCGGGGCGATTGAGGACGCCGCACGGGAAGCCCAGGCTGGCATCGATACCTGGGCAACTTCTGATAAAGATTTTGATGTCGCGAAATACGGAGAGGACGCCCTTTCGATCTGTCGCACTTACCTTGGCTTGGCACAGCTGCTCGCGGCGAAGGTCGAGACCGGGCTGGCGAATTGTGTATCAGCAGTAGCAACTGCGGAGCGGCTCGATCATCCGCTCAATCTGGCGTTCACTCTGATGAACCTCGGCGTTGCCAGACGCTTTCGCAACGAGCCGGCCGAATGCCGTCAGATCGCTGAGCGGATGCTGTTCTTGGCTGACGAGCGCAAGCTGGCATTCTGGTCAGGGGGTGCTCGCGCACTTCTCGGGTGGGCTATTGGTGCCGAAACGCCCGACGAAGGGCTGAACATGGTGCGCGAGGGCGTAAATCGATGGCGCTCCACCGGCGCTGAGCTGCACTTGCCGCACTTCTATTCATCAATGGCGGACATTTGCCTCCGGCATGGACGGATCGAGGAGGGGCTCGAAGCGATCGCGAATGCCATGGAGGTAATGGACAAGACGGACGAGAGATGGGCGCAAGCCGAGGTCGAGCGTATTCAGGGTTGTTTAGTTGCCAAGACCGACGTGAACCGAGGCATGGAGCTCCTGGCCAACGCCTGTGATACCGCAATTAGACAACGCGCACGCTGGTTGGCAGTTCGTGCGGCAACCGAACTGGTAAATATTTCGGCAAACTCGGACCAAGGGGTCCGACCCGAACATCGGAAGCTGCTTCAGATCGGAGATGTTACCGAAGGCTTCGAAACTGCGGTCATCAGAGAGGCCGCCAGGATTCTGCGTAGCACAACACTAGATTCTAACCCGTCTACCGAACAGTCCGAGGAGCAGACCGATTGGGCTGCCACCCAAAACTGAAACTCAGTTTCCCGTGCCAAACTGAGATCTCCGCAAAAGGGGTGGGGAATGGCTGACTCTCAAGGTCAGGTATGAGGCGCATTCCTGCCAGTGGTCGGCGCATTAATGATGTCCGCTTTTGATGAATGGACGGGACCTCAGGAATGACTGGATTGAGGCGCAAAGCTGCCACGAAGCCTGGCCAGACTGAATCAGGAATTCGTCAGAAATCTGACTTGCCATACGACCGCCTCTGACTGTCAGGAATTAGGCCCGGATGCGGACGGGCAGCTTCCGACGTTCGCACGTAAATAGGGAACGGGGCGGGTCGTTGGCTTCGCCAGCGCCGCGTCCGAGACGCCGCGGATGCCTATCCCGGACTCGAACTCTGCAAAATCCTCGCCCTTTCACTGCCGTGACAAGGATTCGATTCCCCCTGAGCGTACAAGACTTTTGAAGTACTTAGCGCTCCCACCAGCGCTTTAGTCAGATATGGATGCAATGAGCGTCTACCTGTGGCTGCGGAAAAGCGCACGATTCTTTGGACTGAGCAGCGGACTGAAAATCCGCGTGTCGGTGGTTCGAATCCGCTCTCTGGGCACCAGCTCTTTCTGTGTACGGCCCGGAGACATGGGTAACATTCTGTACCTAAGACATGGGTGACAACCTCGTGCCGAACGGGTTGTCGATGGTTTGCAAGGTCCTTTGTTCCAGGTCGATATATCCGAGATCATAGTGCATGAAGCTGATGAGCCAAATGCCGTCGTCGACTTCGGTGATTCCGAGCCTTTGGCCGGCGAGCACGGTGGAGATGTTGATCTTCTTCCTGTGCATGCAGATGCGGCCGCAGGCGGTGACGAGAATGTCCTTGTCATGGAAGGGGTAGTCCAGCTCGGGGAGGCCTTGATAGGCTCTTGAAGAAGCTCTGTAGAGCTCGGCTGGCACTTTCATTTGGATCGCCTCGTGGGGCCTCTCGTCGTTGAATTCGCTCATGAAAGCATCGAACCGGGCCTGCTGCTGGAGGGCGTTCATGCCCGGCGGCCGCGTGGTCTCCTGCTTCAGGGTGCGGTGCATGCGCTCATGGCGGCCGTTCTGCTGCGGGTGACCGGGCTTGATGCGCTCGACGGCGATGCCGAGCCTGAGCCAGAAGACCGACAGCTTCGAGAGGTTGTAAAGGCCGTTGGGGCTGGCGAAGGGCAGGCCATTGTCGCTTCTGATCGCTTCCGGCAGGCCGCGTTCCTTGAAGAGCCGGACGAAAGCCTCGAGGACCGGAACCTCCTTTGTCGATTCAAGAGCTTCGCAGGCCAGCAGGTAGCGCGAGGCCTGGTCGGTGACCGTCAGGGGGTAACAGTATTGGCGGTTGCCGAGCTTGAACTNCTTCGCAGGCCAGCAGGTAGCGCGAGGCCTGGTCGGTGACCGTCAGGGGGTAACAGTATTGGCGGTTGCCGAGCTTGAACTCGCCCTTGAAGTCGGCGCACCACAGATCGTTGGGCACAACCGCCTGGGACAGTTGCGTGCCCACGGCCTTGTTCGCTCGGTTCCTCTTGCGGGCCTGGCTCACAAGGCCGTGGCGATCGAGCACGGCATGAACGGTGCTCCTGGCCGGGATGCGGACGTCGCCGGCCAGCCTGCGCACCAGCAGCTCGCGTATCTTCCTGGCACCCCAGTGCGGCTTCTCCCGCTTGCTCTCCACGATCAGCCGCTCGATCTGGTCGGGAAGCTGGTTGGCGTAGCGCACCGGCCGCCGCGAGCGGTCGGTGAGCGCATCCAGCCCGTCCTCCTTGTAGCGGTTGAAGATCTTGTAGCCGGTCTTGCGCGAGATGCCGAACTCGCGGCACACATCGCTCATGCCTTCCCCGTCGAGAAGACGAGCCACAAAACGAAGACGTTCCTCCATCACCGAACACTCTTTCCACGGCATCAACACCTCCGGCCAAAAGCCAAAAGTGTTACCCATGTGTCCGGTACAAATCGTCACCTATGTCTCGGGCCGCTCACTGTTGTTTGCATCCCGGTGACGGCGATCGGTTTCTATAGGAGTTGACGTCCGACCATCTAGCGCCCCTGTTCGAGGCATGGCATCGAGAAGCTGTGAAACTCTTCAAAATGCCCCGGAAAGTTCCGGGCGAGATACCGCACCACTTTGGAATTATCCATCATCCGGTCGAAAAAGCGGTTGGCTGCGACAAGCTCCAGGCCGACCTGACCATGCTGTTCCGCGGCGCTGAGAACCGCAAGGCTCAGCGCGCCGACATCGAGCACCAACGCGCCGCGCTGGTCTTCAGCCTGTGTGGTGATGGTTGAGAGATTAAAACCCTCCGCCAGCAGGGCTTGAGGTGTCAGAGCGACGAGTAGTCTCGTGTAGGTGATCCTGACCCGGTCCATCGCCACCATCAGCCGGGCAATCTCCAATTGCCTGGCTGGCAGCACCTTCTGGAGCAACCCGAAGATTTGTGTTTTCACCGGCGCGTCGCGAAGCAGGTCGAGGACATCAGGGCAAATCCCGTTAACGGCTTTCCGGTTCTCGCCTGTCTCGGAAGCGGGTTTTCCGGCAGGGCAGAACATTTGCGGCTCGCCGGTCGCGCCACGCACCCTATGTGCCAGTAGCCTTGGCATTGTCCCGAGGCCCTCGGACACCAGTGTGGCGCAAAATTGCTTGTCGCGCATCATCAGGTGGAGCGCCGCGACGATCCGGTCCAGGCTCTGTTCAGACTTTGCCGCTTGCGTGACGAAATCGCGCATGCGTTTGCATTCCGTATCGTAGGTCGCCAAAAATTCGTGTGAACGAAGCCTCTTCTTGGACCCTAATGCGCCAGCAACAATATTGCTCGCATGTCTGTCGCCACCGTTTTCCAACGCACGGTAGGCGGCGTCCTTGGCTAAGCGCTTGACTACCAAGCCACCCCCCCGACAGGCTCTCGCTCTGCCAGCCTGATAATGGGGTCGAGCGTGGGAAAAATATAGCTGTCCAGCGGTATCCCATTGATGGCATGCAGTTCCGATTTGCCCGCGATCTCATGGGCAGGCGCAATCAAATAGTCCCGAATGGTCAGGTCGCCGGGATTCATACGGATCAGGACGAAAATGTCGGGTAGCGGCCGTTTATCGGCCTTCGAAAACCAGCGTGGATAGCCGAAGCCGGAAACCCTGCATCGTCCCATTGTAATCGCCACCGTGATCTCCTCGTTTATCCGCAGGAGGTCCATCGCCATGTCATGGGCAGCAACCCCGCCCTGCCTATTAATCGCGCCCACAAGATCCCGGATAACCTGCAGCCTCATTGATTCCAGGCGCCGGTTCACGCCAATGAAGCGGTAGTTTTTGGATGGCTCGTATCCGATCAATTCATAGGCTTTGACAATGGTTCCAAAACGCCACTGGTAGCGTTGGGCCGGCGGGCACCTGGGATCCGCGTCGATCATGGCCAACGACAAGGCGCCACGGCGAGCCAGAAGTGCCCTAAGGGCGGCCAGCATCTCGTCGTTGGTCATGTGGCGATAGATGGTCTTGAGGACGATCTGCGCGCGGTCGAACAATTTGCGATCGACGATCGGCTCCAGGACGTTTTCCACCCGCACCCACTGTTCCGGGGGATTGCGGACTTGATGGCTTCTCAGCCGGGCCGAATGCTTGTTCCAGATGCTGTTGCCAATGTAGTTTTCGTTGGTCAGCACCGAGTGCACGGATTCCCGCGTCCATGGTCGCCCCAAATCGCTGAGTTCGCCGCGCTTGTTGAGCAGTCTTGCCATCTCCAGCTCTGTCTTGCGTGTTCTGACAAAGTGACTGAAGATCCACTTCACTGTCGCAATCTCGTCAGGCGGGCCGAGCACCAGAACTATTCGATCCGTCTGCTGGCTCTTGTATTCGCGGGATGAAAGGATGCCTTTTGAGCGGCCGTGTTGATCGACAAGCAGGCGCCGCAGGCCAAAGCCGGCCTTCCCACCCTGCCGGAAGCCCAGCCGGATCAACCTCGCCTGGCCGATGAAGACTTTTTGCGAGAGCATTCTGCTCTGCTCGGCAGCCATGCTCCGTTTGATTGCTTTGAGGACGTCTGACCCGATGCTGCCGTCATTTGCGAATTGCTCGGCGCAAAATTCGATACGCACGCCGGCCATCTGGCATCGGTATTCGTAGGCTGCGCTTTCATCAATGTTCTGAAAACGCCCCCAACGGCTTACATCATAGACCACAACCGTCTCAAAATCGGCTCGCCCACTTTCGACATCGGCCAACAGCTTCTGAAGACCGGGACGCCCTCCAAGGTTTAAACCGCTGCGACCGAGGTCCTCGTAAGTGGCGACAATGTCGTAAGCCATGATATCGGCATAGTCGCGAATGGCATCCGCTTGGTTGTCGATCGAGTAGGTCTGGTGTTCCGTCGACATCCGCACGTACTGCGCGGCGCGAACTCTAGGCACAGTCTGGTTCCCGCCATCTAACTTTGGCACTTTCCCCACACTCTCGACCGTTGCCCAGGCAATGTCTGCCTGGGGCATGCCAAACCTACTAGGCAGCTTCCTACGGTCCCATTAGGAATACCTCGACAGTTTGTGTCGAATGGCTCGATAGTCTGATCGAGCCTCGAAGCCGCTCCTTGGGGGAACCGACCCGTGCGCCACTATATCGGACTGATCCACAAGCAAGCGGACAGCGACTTCGGCGTATCCTTTCCCGACTTTCCGGGCGTGGTCACCGCCGCACCAGCCTGGACGACGCCCGCGCCTTGGCCGAAGAGGCCCTGGCCTTCCATCTCGAAGGCCTTGTCGAGGATGGCGAAGCCGTTCCCGAGCCATCATCCCCGGAAGATGTCATGTCGAACAATGACAATCTTAGCCGGGTCGCCGTCCTGGTAGCGCTCAAAGCCGAGACCACAAAGGTGGTGCGCGTCAACGTCACCATTCCCGAAGATGTCCTCGACCAGATAGATCGATCTACGGAACGCCATGGCTATAGCCGGTCCGGATTCCTGACCGCCGCCGCGAAAGAGGCGATGCGCGACGAGCCAGCCTAGCTGCTCCTCAACGGATTCAAACCGAGGCGCTACCGACCTGTTCGCGCAAGCCGTTTCCGGTTTGGCAACCATTGTCTTCAAGGCCCGAGAAACCACGTCTCATTTCGTGAGCGGGCGTGCCGCCGTTTGGCCGCAATGCGCCAGCAACTGGCAACCATTCGCCCCGATCCGCGTTTGGGGCTCCAAAGGAGTTCCAAGATGATCATCAGACAAACCATTGCCGCCGTGCTCATGAGTGCCGCCCTGGCAGGCTGCGCGACCCAGACCGAACAGCAGCAGAGGGCAACCAACGGCGCGCTCATCGGCGGCGGTGTCGGCGCCCTCGCCGGCCAGGCACTGGGCGGCAACACCGAAAGCACGGTCGTGGGTGCCGCCGGCGGCGCCTTGCTCGGCGCCGTCATCGGCCAGTCGACCACGCCGCAGCGCCGCGGCGAACAGCTTTGCCGCTACCAGGACCGCCGCGGCCGGATCTACACGGCGCCTTGCGATGATCGCTATTACAACAACGACTATTGATCCAGCCTCCCTGGAAGTGCGGCTCTCTAACCTTTGCTGCCGCCCTTCCAGGGACCCGGGATCCGTTCGGCGTTTCACACTATGAGACCCCGCTCCGACACCCTCTGCCTCATGAGCTTGCGCTTGGTGCTTGCAAGTATCCATTTCGCGGAGGCGGCGTGAAGCGGTGGTTTTCGGCGCCAACAATGACATCGCATTGCGGCTGCTGAAAGTGTCGACAGCGACCATGGCTGCGGCCGAGAGCCGGGGTGACGGTCACGCTGCCAAGCAGCATCAAGGCGCCAAGCGCGCCTTGGTCAAGCGAACGGCTTGCGCTGCATGCACAAAATGTGGGATAATTTGTTAGGTGGAGATTCTCGCTCACACCATCCAAAGGCCTCCTTCGGAGGCCTTTTTCATGTCGTGGTGGCTGGCAACTGAGTGCCACAACGATTAGGTGGCAGTCCCTGCCTAGGCGAAGAGTTGCACTGCCGCCAAGGTCCTTCGACCGCTTTCACGTCGTAAGCTTGGAGAACAATCCCGATGCTCAACAGCATTGCGGGCTGGCTCGATGCTGCAACTGCAATTGCCATTGTTCGGCTCCTGATTGACCTCATGAACCTGTACCGCTCCGCTGCCGCCAAGAAGGCGCCGGACGGCAGGCGCGCGGGATCAAAGCCGATACGCAAGCGCCGTCCGCGTCGCCGCTGAACCGCGTCTTCCCAACCCACTCAAACTGTGACTGCGATGGTTTGGCCCACCAGCGACCCGTGCACTCATCATATGGCGTCGACCGTATCCAGCTCGCGTGCCCTGCTCGGTGATGCGGTCGGCGCCGACGGGTGATGATGCGGGTGGCGTCGCGAAGGCAGCCAGCCGGCGCGCCGCGCGCCTAGTCGATTTCGTCGTTAGTGGCGCGTGTTGCAAGTCAAGCACTGTGAAGCACAGCATCCAGATCGGACCTGCTGCCGTGTCGAATGGAATAGGCGCGAGTGATTTCCGCACCAAAAAGAAAAATTTCCGCCGAGTAGTAAGCCCACAACAGGATGACGAGGAGCCCACCGGCGGCCCCATATGAGGCCGCGACCGCGCTGGAGCCTATATACCAACCGATAAGCGATTTCCCGAGGGTGAACAGGGCAGCGGTCACAACAGCGCCAATCCAGACATCCCGCCATTCCAGGGTTCGATCAGGCAAGACCTTGAAGATAGCGGCGAAAATGGCAGCGAGGAGGACAAAAGAAACGACCGCGTTGATAACGCCCAGGACAAGTGTCCCGAACGGCAACTGTGCGTTGATGAGGCTGCCTAGGGCCGAAATCGCCGCGCTCGCGACTAGAGAGACGAGCAACATGAAGCCAAGTGCGGTGACCAGTCCCAGACTTACCGCACGTGCGCGCACCAGGCGCGACAACGAACTGCCCTGCGCTTCGACCTTCCATATCATGTTCAAAGACTGCTGTATTTCGCCGAAGACCCCGGAAGCGCTCACAAGCAAGGTGATGATGCCAATCACCGCCGCCCAGGTGCCGCCGGATGGCTTTTCGGATGCGCTCTTCAGTGCGGTTTGCAGGATATTTGCGCTTTCTGTACCCATCATCCCTGTGATTTGGGCGGACAATGCCGCTTGGGCTGCCTCGTGACCGAATGCGAGACCCGCAATTGCAACCACGATGAGCAGAATTGGCGCCAACGATGTTGTGGCATAAAAAGCGATCGCCGCGCCATGGCTGAGAGCATTGTCGTTGACGAACCCAACGACGGCTTCTCGCACCATTGCCCATGCATTTGTGATCGCGCGATGCATTTTGCGCCCCAGTCGAATTGGCGTTCACTAGCAATGCACCAGCACATGTGATGTTCCGGTTGCGGGCTACTAACGCCCTCAGGGGGAGCAGGCAACGTCAGTGATGCGGCCTATGACGGTCCGCGACCGTGCCAGCCAAACGCGAGCACCCCGGCCGAGCACGAACTTGAACGCCTCGTCCTGCTTCTCGAACGTCTGGAGGATCGCGCTGCCGTCGAGGACCTGAAAGCCGCGTTGATAGGCGAAGCGGACGGTAAGGCGATCTGCTGCTGGCATGGCTCCGATATAGCGTTCAATCTTCCTCGCGGAAATCCTACAGTGAGGCATGACGCAGGTCATCCTCGCCGCGCAGGTGCTTCACGCGTCCAATGAGGCCCGGCTTGACCCACTGCGTGGCCGGCCGCTTCATGCCCTTGGGTGCCGGCCCGGCGTGCTCTTGAACGCGCTTCCATAGCCGTTCGCGAATTGCTCGGCTGGAGTTGATGAACGCTGAGCCGACATACTGCCCGGTCTTCCGATCGGCCATGAGCGCAAAGGCCGGCTTGCCGGGTTCCCGCTCGACACCGAGCAGGTCGTATTCCTCCACCATGTAGCTTTTGATCTTCAGCCAAGCCGTCGACCGACCGCTGCGGTATTTGCTGTCACGACGCTTCGATACCATGCCCTCAAGGCCGGCTTCATCGATCAGGTGGAATATGGCTTTAGCGTTTCCGGGCAGCGCCTGGCTGAATTGGATGCGGATATCGGCAGGAATCATGCTTTCAAGGATCTCACGCCGTTCCTGCAAGGCCATGTCGCGCAGATCGTGGCCGTTGAGGTGGAGGAGATCAAAGGCAACGAAATAGAGGTCGTGCTGCCGGCGTGTGATCGCCTTGCGCAGCGCGGCGAAGTCGGAAAGGCCGGCTTCGTTCAGAACGATGATTTCTCCGTCTATGATTGCGCTCTCGGCGCCGAGCTCTGCGCTTGCGGCCACGATGTCGCGGTATTTGGTTGTCCAGTCGAGCCCGCGACGGGTGTAGATCCGCGTCCCGTCCTCATCGATGACCATCTGGGAACGGTAGCCGTCAAACTTCACCTCGTGAGTCCATCCATCGCCCTCGGGAGGCTTCTCCACCAAGGTCGGCATCAAAGGCTCGATGAACTTCAAACGCATGCACTGACCCACGCCCGGCGATTCAAGCAGCGAGCCCGAAATCGGTTCCGGAACATTTTAGCTCAAATGCATGTTTCAATGGTTATGAAGATCGAAGCCGACGAATGCCGGGCAGCGCTGACGCTCATCCGGCGCACAATCGAGGATCACTGCCCGCCCGGCGTGCTGCCCAGCGAGGAAGCGGTGAACGGTCTCTATGGGCCGGGGCTCATGGATGAGGCGGAAGCAAGCGGCTGCTGCCATCGTCGCAACGATCGACCAGATGCAATTGCGCGTGATGATGAAACCGCCGTCCCCCTAGTAAATAGAGCCGCCACTCGGTGCCCTTCTGGTTTGTTCAGTTTTAAATGGAGGGCGCCGGCCCCAGACCTTTTCCAGAAAGGCCATCAACCTGCGAGGTGATCTCGTCGACCCTCACCTTATCGCCGATCTCTCTCGCCCAAGCCAAGGCCTTGGCCTTGTCTTTCGTGGTCAGCACAGCGCGCCAGTGCTCCGCTTCAACGACGCTCACAACGTAGGTTCTCACCGGCTCGTCGACCATGCTCCACCTTTGCTTAAGTTCATTAAGGTGTGGTGCCTTCACATTAGCATTAGCGTATATAACTTGGTAGTCGGCCGCATTTGCCTATTTCCCAGCCGGCCAGGCCCGGCGCGTTCTTGGCGGAGCCCCGCTACGGTGCCGGGCCACTTAAAACGGCTACCAAACCACGTAGCTCGGAACTTCTGCTTAGAAGTTCCGTACCGCCAAGGCTTTGAACCTAGCGCCAATCTGCTCAGGCGATCCGCTGCGTGAATGCCGCTCGAACAGCGCGAAGGCGAAGTTTTCAATATTTAGCGGAACCTAATGTGGCGTTCAAAGTTAGGGCGGCCGTTGCTGAGGATCCCACCTTGAAAAATGGAATACCGAGGGTTGCAAAATGGGCGGAGGCGAGCCTAGTGGACCACGCCTTCGATGAACTGGTGGTCGGATTCCCACTGGTCTTTCATGCGACTTAGCCTCTCTTCCAGGTGGCGCATGTTTCCGTCGTCACGGCTACATCCGAGGTGTGCGATGAGCACCTTTTTACCGCTTTTCGTTAAGCTGGTAGACCGGAATCAATGACGGTTTCCTCTATCTGTGAGGCCGAGGAAGCGCTCCAGGGGCAGTGGCCAAATAAGGAAGCGGCGGCCTATAGGAATGCGTGCCGATTAATTGCGGAGGCCAAGGATGGAAGCTGCAGTCCGGCCGTAGCATTTGCGGCGTTCAAGGCCGCCNGAAGCGGCGGCCTATAGGAATGCGTGCCGATTAATTGCGGAGGCCAAGGATGGAAGCTGCAGTCCGGCCGTAGCATTTGCGGCGTTCAAGGCTGCCGCTATCGACCAGCGCTTGCTGCAGCCCGGCGCTCGGCATGTTCGACACATAAACCATCGTGATGATGGAGCCGACGTCCGCTAGTATCAAATAGGGACCGACACAGGGGAGTCTCGCTTGGTCGCTCGACGGTGGGCTCGCACCGACCGGGGCAGGTGATGCGAGCCCGGCCGAGTCTTGCGGGACCTCGACCAGCAGCGATCACCCACTCGCTGCCGTTCTATCAACCAGCCCCCAAATTTCAGGTTCCGCTAATGTACAAAAAAGCCCACCAACCGTTGAGGTAGTGGGCAGTTTTGGGAGACACTGAAATGGGAACAGTGCGACCGCCCGAAGTGTTTCGAGGCGACGATGTTCCAACGGGGATTCACAGATCCGCGCTTTCGATGTTCAGAGAAGGGCGGTCAAGTTGCTCGCTTCGGGGGAGCTTCCAATCCTAGACGAGAAGACTGATCGCCAGCGAAAGCGACGGCATCTGCCTCATTTTCGAATGCTCGGGAATACGTTTCACCGTTCCTCCCTATGATGCGAACAACCCACTCGCCTAACGAATGGCGGACCTCTAGGAAGAGGGAAGACGAAGACGGCGGCCGGTAAGTGACGCTGTCCAATGCCCTCGGGAGGCTTGTCCCGCCAAAATCAGCTCCATCATCGGAGGAATGAACTTCACGCATGCACTGCTCCCGAGACCGCGAGTCAATTAGCGCGTGCTTAATTAGTTCCGGAGCGTTTTAACGAATCGTTGACCGCGCTGTCCCAGAATAGGACGGCGCGGTCAAACCCCAACCTTGGCTGCGCAGGCGGCTTCGGCACTCAGTTCCACCCCCGAGCTGTCGGAGCCGCCACCCACCCCACACTTATACCAGCAATGGTTGAATCAACCGTTACTGCACGTGCTTTCCATGGCGCTTCCCTGAGGTTTATCGACTTCTGGGTACGGAAATAGCAGATGGCGCCCGTCGCCCCGTCCTCGACGCGCTCGACCAGGCNTTTTAACGAATCGTTGACCGCGCTGTCCCAGAATAGGACGGCGCGGTCAAACCCCAACCTTGGCTGCGCAGGCGGCTCTGGCATCGAGTTCCACCCCGAACTGTCGGAGCCGCCACCCACATTCCACAATTTACCAGCAATGGTTGAATCAACCGTTACTGCACGTGCTTTCCATGGCGCTTCCCTGATCATTAGACTTCGAGGGAACAAACCGGGGATACACAGAGGCGTTTCGATCTAGACTCGACCGATGGAAACCATCTTCGATGACATCGCCAACGCCCTCAGAGAGCCCCGCCAGGATGCTTGGCGCCCTGTCCGCGCCTTCGCCCTTGACCTTGCCGACAAGCTGTTCCTTGGCCTTGCCATGGGCCTGGGTGTGTTGGCTTCGGAATGGCGATCGCGGGTTAGCCGGCCCCGATCAGGTAAAACAATGCGCTAAGAACCGCAGCGACTGATGCCCCGGCTATGAGCATAAGGCGGCGGTGCTGTTCGCGCCGATTGGCAGGCTTCTTCCCGTCCGCACCCGCGTACGCGCTGTAAATTCGCCGCCCATCGTCACCGAACCTATCGCTGTTCGGGTAAGCCTTCTTAGGCTTGGATCTCGGTCGAAGTATTTTCATGGCCTAGCCCGGATCGTGAACAACACCCGAAGTTTAGCGGCTCCTGATGTATGGACTCAAGCGTGGAATGGACGCATTCTTTGCACGGGGGGAGAGAGGGCGTGGGCAAAGTCCAGCGTCATGGAGGGGCTAACCAGGCCGACCGCTGGCGCAAGAACGCCAAGCGGCGGCGGTTGTGGCGATGGCAATACCTGCCGGCGCTGGTGATGGTTCCCTTGACCGCTTTTTTCACCGTTAACCCACAAGCTCTCGACAAGGTCGTCGGGCTCATCCCAACTGGCTGGCTGAGTGGAACCCGCACGGCCGGCGCGGCGAGCTGCGATGTCAAGGGGAACATTTCCATCAATACCGGCGAGCGGATTTATCACGTCGCAGGGCAGGAGCATTACTGGGAGACGAAGATCAGTCCTCAGTACGGCGAGCGCTGGTTCTGCAGCGAAGCAGAGGCCGTCGCGGCCGGCTGGCGAAAAGCGAGAAGGTGATACGAGCCTCATGGCAGAGCGTAGCGGCAAGACCGCATATCCTTCTATGCAGCTTTTGAGATCTCTCCCCCCGGCATCAGTGCAGCACTGGCTCGCGGGCTTTGACCCAGCGATCGACTTCGAAGATGATCAAGGTCCATCTCGTTGTTCGAAAGCTTGCGGCAGATCTCGTTCTCCACCCGAAGCATCACCCGGACCATTAGCGTCTTGGTGGCGTCGGACACGACCATGATCAAGGCTTCGCAGGTCGTCTGCCGGCCGGCACTCGCACGATTCACCTTCGTTGCCTGGTCTGGTGTGAGGCGCTCGCCGCGCTGATGTCGGCCGATCAAGGCGCGAGCTTCCATCCTGCGCATTTCTTCCTGCGGGACATAACGAGTCGCGTCTGGTGCATTGATCGAGGTCATGGCGCCGTCGAATGCGTGAATGGCTTTGCTCGATGGTCCGTTCATTTGCTTGCCTCCTGCCGGGTCCATACAGGTGCGGGCGCCAGCGCGGCGCGTCTGACGAGGTTGCGAGCCGGTCTTTCAAGACGATCGCCTGACGTGCCGCTCATGGGCACGCCCCGATGGCTGTCGGAACCAAAGTCCTTGAGCAAAGTTTCCTTACCGGAGGGGCGTTTTAGGTTTTTGGAGAACTCGAAATGAAGACCATCATCCTGGGCGCATTGGCGCTTTGCTTGGCTGCCCCTGCGGTCGCGTCCGCAGAAGAAGGCATCGTCATCCAGACCCACCGACACCACCACCGCCATTCTTGGGACGACAACAATAACGACCGTGTGGTCATCTATCGGAACGGACACCGTCTCCATCGCCGCCATCATGGCGAGCAGGCGTTTTACGACAATGGCGAGCGCGCCTGGCGCCGGCATCATCACCGGTCCAGCGACTTTGTGGTCACCGGATCGATCAACCGTCCGATGCATCACCGCCGTCACGTCGTCATTCAGCAGGACGACAACAGCGATTATGACACCGACTATTGATCGCAGTCTGGCGGCCCGGCTTCTCCACTTCGACGAGAGCCGGGCATCGGAGGGAGGCTTTCGCCATGGCGATGCTGTTTCAACCCTTGGACTTGGACGGTCACAAGCGGAGTGAGCTCTACCATGCTGCGCGGTTGTCGATGCTCCAATGTCGTGTGTTGACGCGCTTCGATCGGGTCGAAGAGGCTGCTGATAAGGTCCAGGCAGCGTCTGAGTTGTTCGCTGAGGCCGCTCGACCTGTCGGAAGCACTCAAACGCTCGGTATGTGGGCGTCAAGTCGGGCGGCGGAACCAGCAGGCGGCAACGCGCGTTGCCGTTGCATGGTCGACTATCTCAAATCGGTATTGAAGGAACTGTGTCCTGCCTGGCTCATACAGAAGGCGGTCGACGTGGACGTTCGCCGTGTTGAGCAGCAGCCACCCATAAGCGGTATGATAGGCGCGGCGCCGCCGACTCGATATCGTGGGCCGGTGCGTTCCGGGCCTAACGACCACAGGCTTCACGAGTCGCAACTGTAGCGCGTCGACGTTGATGGGAAGAGCGCCGACGTATGGAGCCGCTGCTTGGCAATGATGGCGTTATGGACCAGCGTTTCAATCGCATCTGTCTTAGCCCTCACGATACTGCCGTTTGCCAACGCGTATTCGATCAGGTCTGCGCAGACGAACACCTCGATCCTTTAAGCCGAGAAACCAAATAATAGCTGGCAAATTGGAGACACCTTATGAAACGGATGATCGCTACTGAATCCGGACAGCGCTACGATAAGGCGCGAGCTGCCGGCCATACATCGCGCGGTCAGCAAGATGGGAAAACAGATGCGCGGCCTCTCACCTTTCAGCCAAAAGGCGGCCATCCCCGCTATCTGGTGCCCGGCGAACTATCCCGATGACCTCGAAAGTGCATTCTCTTTGGCAGAGGCCATACGTCATCAGGCAGATGTCTATCTCCGTGAGAGCAAGAAAACCGGCGGCGCTCGCCACTGATGGTCCAGTCGCAGCAGCAGCATACTGCCGCCGTCGACGATCGACGAAAAATGGCCACACCAGGTGGCGCTGCCTGATGACCTCTGCACCGTCGGAACCGGACCACGATGCACGACTACTGTGAGGAACGTGGAATGACTTTCCAAATCAGGCAGGTGCAAGCGGTTTGGCCAAACGGCAAATACGAGGAATATCGATTGCACTGCTTCGCGGGTCCAGCCGAAGCAGAGGCGTTCCTCGATCATTTTCAAGGTGAGGTCTTTGACGCGAAGCGGAATCGGGAAAAGGGCAAAATGCGCGGCGTCTGGCGCCGCAGCGACGAGTATAGGAGAATTCCGACCTTGGCCCGCTCAGCGTGCCTGAACTCCTGCGCAACTGAGGCAGAGCGATGTGCGGACGCTACACCAAATATCTGTCGTGGTCGGAAATCCACCGGCTCTACAGACTGACGGCGCCGGCCGAGACCGGACGCAACGACGAGCCGCGCTACAACATTGCGCCAACGCAGGATGTTCCATTCGTCACCGCTGGCGAAGATGGCAATCATAAGCTCCGCGCAGGGCGTTGGTGGCTGGTGCCCTTCTGGGCGAAGGAAATGCCGAAGGCGGCGATGTTCAATGCGAGAATAGAGGGTATCGATACAGCGCCAGCCTTCCGCGACGCCTTCAAGTCCAAACGCTGCCTGATCCCTGCCGATGGCTTCTACGAGTGGACGATATCGCCAGCGGACGGCAAGAAAGACCCTTGGCACATCTACCAGCCAGGCCACGCGCCTTTCTCGTTCGCCGGGCTTTGGGCTTACAATTCCAATCTCGACATAACCAGCTGCACCATCATCACCGNGAACGCGCTCATTGCCTCTCCCTTCGCTGCCCCAGCCAGGCCACGCGCCTTTCTCGTTCGCCGGGCTTTGGGCTTACAATTCCAATCTCGACATAACCAGCTGCACCATCATCACCGAGCCTGCCGCAGAACCGATGAAGCAGTTGCATGATCGGCAGCCTCTCATTCTCGACCCGGCCTACTATGACGCCTGGCTGGACCCGGCGACGCCCAAGGACAGCCTCAAGGACATTCTCAGCCACGACATCGACGGTCAGCTGCAGTTCAACCGCGTTGGTCGCGAGGTGAACACGAGCGCCGTCAACAAGTTGCCCAACGACCATCCGGGCCTGGTCGGGCCGATCAACCCGCTATGAGCGACGAACCGAGCCGGCTTGCCGAAGGCATGACAGCGCCCCCGCGCGACCGGCGACGCGTCGACAATCATGCTTGCGAGCACCCGAGCTGCGGTGAGGATGGAGGCTTCGGCTTCGCCCGACCGAGGCAGCTATCGCACTGGTTCTGCCTGAAGCATCGCGACGACGGCGAGCGATACCTGTAAGCACGTCAATATCGCTATTTCATACGGTGACTAAGCGTGGAATGTGGCAACTTCACCGCAGGCACATGTGAGCTTGCGCACGTAGAGTTGGTTCATTAGAGAGGTCTCAAAGACAAGGGACCACCACATGACTGACGAAGACAACCATGCTGTCGAACTGGCGGAACTTACAGCGGACGTCGTTTCCGCATACGTAGCCAATAACCCACTACCGGTTGCCAACTTGCCCGACCTGATTGCATCTGTGCACGCTTCATTGTCAGGTTTGAGCAGCCAAATCGCACCGGCTGCGAAAGAGCTTGTGCCTGCGGCGAATCCAAAAAAGTCTGTGTTCCCGGATTACATCATCAGCCTGGAAGACGGCCGGAAATTCAAGTCTATGAAACGCCACCTTGGCCTACTTGGCATGACTCCCGACGAATACCGGGAGAAGTGGGGCTTGTCTCACGATTATCCCATGGTCGCGCCGAGCTACGCCGCGAAGCGATCGGCCCTTGCGAAGGCGTCTGGTCTAGGTCGGAAGGCTGAGGTTAAGGCGCCGGCGAAATGGGCGAAGAAGGCGTAGTCCGACCCCCACCTGACGCAACGTCAAGAATCAGCTATCGATTGAGTTGCGGCGGAACTGATTTTACCGCCCGGCCGGCGCTGATCAGGCAATGCTCCCATTGCGGCGCCGGCCATCTTCAGGCAGATGCCACGGTCCCCCGAATTAAACGGTGCACAAAGAAAAGCCCGTCGCGGCAAGCGGCAGGCTTTTCTATTGGGAATTGCGAGGACTAGAATTTGTAGGCGATGCCGAAGCGAACTTCGTTGGTCTTCAGATCAACCTTCCCATTCGGCAACGCTTCAGTGCCGAAGTCAGTATAGCGGTACTCGGCCCGCAGCAGAAGATTGTCGGTCATGGCGTAGTCCAAGCCGGCGCCTATCGTCCATCCTGTGAATGTATCTCCGAAAGAACCTGAGACGGTATTACTGCTTGTGTCGATGCCGCCATATGCAACGCCGCCCGCGATATAGGGCAGAAAGCGATCGACGGCATACCCTAGGCGAAGTCTTGCCGCCCCACTCCAATTCAGTTCCTCGATCGCGATGCCGCCCGGAACCGGGAGACCTGGAGCCGCGAATATTTGGCCCCNCCCCACTCCAATTCAGTTCCTCGATCGCGATGCCGCCCGGAACCGGGAGACCTGGAGCCGCGAATATTTGGCCCCTGCCATCAACATTCGCATACACGACGTCCAATTCCACACCAATGACGATATTGCTCGGCATCTGATAGTTGTAACCGGCGTAGACACCGCCAAGGAACCCGTCAGGATCTGTCTCAACGAAGCCCCGGCCGCTGCGTTGCCGTATATTTCCGTCGCTCCGAGCGTAGCCTGCCTGAAGACCGATATACCCACCTGTCCAGCTAAAAACTGGGGTGACTTCTTCAAGGACGACATCGGCAGCAAACGCCGAAGACCCCATCAGAGACAACGACAAACCAAGAAGCAGCGTCTTCATAGGCATCTCCTGACCTGCCTTTGGTAGCAGAGCGCGCCGTTAGGGGTAGTTGTTTTTCTGCCACAGTTGGCAATCAAATCGGCTGCCCACAGATGGCATGAGCAGCTGCCCACAGGTGGCATCAGCCTCATCTGCCAATCCGCTAGCGGCGATCGGATCGCCCCGCGCCACAATGGGTTGACGAAGGCGCTTCAGCAGTTCGCGTGAGGCTTGGATCGCCCTGCGCGATTGATCCATGTTTTGGTGAAATGTGGCGCGTTCCTCCATGGACTTCTGCCACTTCAGCAAGCCGTATTCGCAGCGGCCGCTTGAGCGATATCTATGGGCGTTGCAACCATCGCATCCTCTCAAAAAGGCAATGGTAAACGCCACATTAATGCGCCCGCCGAAGCCTCTGCAATGAAAAGAATTGTACGATTTGTACCAGTTCCCCCACCTGCACGCCGCGCGGCCGGTTGCCTGAAAAAAGCCCCTAGCCGGTGGAACCATCGTCCCCGGTGCGCGTTCGTTTTTTCCCATGGAACAGTATCGGACTAGCGAGATCACGCCGCATCAAGAAATGTTGGCGCGTGCTATCGCTAGAGAAACCGGCATCACTCTTGATCAAGCATGCCTTCTGATCAAACTTATCGGCACCGACCGAAACTCGCTCTTGCGGCAAGCGCTGGCATTGCAAACGCGGCGTTGATTTGAGGTCCGTTGAAGCGCCTATGATCGTGTCCCGCGGCGTGGTGTAGCTGGCGGCATTAGTCGCCGTGCTCTCCGGCATGGGCCCGGCTGATCAGCGCGCCACGGCTGGCAGGCTGATCAGGGGATCGTCGCTCATCTGGCTGATCGTTTCCCAGAGTCATATATCTGGCCCGCTGCACTGCCCATTCATCGTTCTGTTCGAGCAGGATTGCGCCGACGAGGCGCACGNGAGTCATATATCTGGCCCGCTGCACTGCCCATTCATCGTTCTGTTCGAGCAGGATTGCGCCGACGAGGCGCACGGTCGCATCGTCGTTCGGGAAGATTCCGACGACCTCGGTGCGCCGCTTGATCTCGCCGTTGAGACGTTCAATCGGATTCGTCGAGTGGAGCTTGGCGCTGGGGAAGGTCATGTTGGCCAGCCTTGCACATAAGCTTCCTGGATGACGGCGATTAGCGCCTTCTCGGCCATGCGGCGCGGTTCGAGGAAACCTGGGAAGTAGCTTCCCTTCCTGAGCTTCGGGATGCGCAGCTCGACCGTGCCGGCCCGCGTCTCCCAGTCCCGGTCGCGGTAGCCATTGCGCTGGGCGAGCCGCAGCGGGTTCTTCTCGCCATAGCTGGCGCCGGTGGCCGCGCCCACCCCCATTTCCATCAGTCGCTCGGCGGCAAAGCCGATCATCTCCCGCAGCAGATCGGCATCCAGGGTCTTCTCCACGAGCGTGCGCAGGTTCATCATGTCGTCGGTCATCGGTGGTCCTTCCGAAATGGGTTGGCGTCAACAACCAAACCCTACCGGAAAGCGACCGGAAAGCGCCGATGACCACCCACACGCCGCTCGCTCGCTACAGCGCTACTAACGGCGCGCTCGTGAGCGGCTTCGCTACCGCCGAGCTACACCACTGATGGGACACGACCCAGCAGGCGTCATCAAAGACGCGCGCGCGTGTGGTAGGCGGCGGGGGCGACACCGCGAAGGCTGTACCTATGCCGCATTCGCGCACCAACGTCTCAGGCAAGCAATCGAGACCATCAAACCCCGCGGCGCTCAGCGAGGAGTGATTAAATTCCTCACAAAATGCGCGAACGGCCGGACCACATTGAGAAGCGGCGGACGCCGCACAACATGATGCGCATAGAGGCGCTCGAGTTTCCGGTAAATCCATCTGCGAATCGGCGCCTCTGACCGCTTCTGCAAGAGATATTCGTACTGCATCGAAATGTTATGGCTGGGAAGCTGCGCCGCGAGAAGTTGCAGCTTGTATTCAAGCTTCACATAATTGCGCGCAGCCGCGTAGCGATTGCATATCGTGAGCGTGCGGAAATGGCGGCTCTGAGCGCAATAACCCATCAGTCTTTCCAGAAGGTGGGCCAGGCCGCCGTCAACATGATGCGGTTCGGGATTGAAGTCCGTCCATTTCCATGGATGCTCGAACAGGGGCCGCAGCGCCTCCGTGCGGAACCAGAACATGGTCCCGTAGGCGGCCACTGGCGTATCGCGATCGACCGAAACCTTGATCCCTATCTGGGCCGCCAGCTTCAGCATGGGAGCCTTGTTCGTGTACCAAGCATGCCCGAGCGTGCCGAAACCAATATGCACGGTAGGCGGTATGACGAAGCCGATCTTGGGATTCTGGTCGAGGACATCGTAAAGATTGCGCACATAGTCGCTATTGAAGACCAAATTGTCGAGCAGATGGTCGCGGAAGGAATTGCCGATCTGCCGGCCCACCTGGGGCGTTCGTTTCGAATGGAGGCGCAGCGCCACTTCGTACTTTCCGGCAAGCACGACATCTTGAAAGGTTATGAACAGGGAGGACATGTCGCGACCGCGATTCGCGGCCACCACTCGAACCTCCGTCGCCCCTATAGGCCAGCCTTGATCCGCGATAAAGGCTTCAATGTGCTCCTTGTTCTCCTTGGACGCCGTTGAAATATAGAGGTCAGCCCCGCCCGGGAGTTGCTTGAGGCTTGGCCATATGTCTTCCAGAACGTCAATGTAGAAGGCATGAATGAATACTGCGACCGTGCCGAAGTTCCATTCGTCTTTCGGCTCCCCGACGTAGCGGTCGTCGAGAACTGCTTGTTCCTCAAGGTTGGTGTGAAGCGTACGCAACTCCGCCTCAGTCAAAAGCACGTCCCACAGCAGGCTGCATAGTTCCGGGTCGCGCAGCGCAACCGCATCAAGCGCCCGGCGGGCATAGATCGCTTGTAGGTCGTGGATCAGAGGATCAAGCAGGAACACATTCTTCGGAACGGCCGGACCACCGAGTTCGACGACCTTATGGACCTCGAACATGCGGGGATCGAACGATTCGAGTTGGTCCGGGTCCAGTAAATATTCGACCTTGAAACCTGAGCTTTCTATCAACTGGCCGAACGGGATCATTATTCCGAGGAAATCCGACCAGTAGTCCGGACTGGGCTCCGCACGGTCCCAGAATCGACGGAAACTTTCCTGCGCAAGCAGGCTGCGCTTGAAAAAAGTGAAGTCGAAATAGGGAATTCTGGCCGGAAGATCTCGCGTCGTGAGCCTCGGATCAATTTTCGGCGCGTGGAAATATGGCGCTACAAGATCCGCGTCCGAGGCGAGCGCCCGTTCCACGATCGGCTCGAACGCCCCGATCGGCCCGACCATGTGCGATCCGGTGACCAAGACGCAGTCAGCCAGGTCGGGCGCCGTTTCATAGATGTGTTTCAGGCCGAGGCGAATCCCTTCCTTGAACGTCAGGGGGGCGTGGGGACCCACGACCGCGTCGGCGAGATCGGCCAGACGGCCGCCGCCTGGAACCAACGCCACCAACAACAGATAGTCAGCGGCACCCTTTATGCGGCGCAAGGCTTCCTCCGCAAGTGCCGCCGAAGTCTCGTTCACATCACTATGGAAGACATAGATCGCATAACATCGCATGACTTCGCCTACGTCTTTGCTTTGCAAAAAAAGGGTGTTCCCAGGCTGCGTTGCAACATTTTGTCTATGGCGCATTGCCGCGATCCGCAATGTCAGGAGAATTCCTTCAGCGGCGCCAGCCAGCCTCCGGGTGCCACGGCGGCGCTTTGCAGATATGGCTTGAGGCGATCGGCAAGGCGCCTCAACTGGTCACTGACAGTGCCGTTGGCCCAAACGTCCCTTCGATGATAGTAATGCAGCGTAAGAGGATCTTTAGGGAAAATGCCACCTTCCGGCACCGACGTCTTCAGATATCTTCCAAGCCCATCTTGACTTGCGATCTCTTGCTCAAGCCATGAGTGGTGGTAGGTGTCTCGAGCGAATACAAGCTCCTTTCGTGACAGGTTTGCACTGTATATTTTTTCGATTCTGCTAAAAACATCCGGAATTTCCTTAAGTTGGAGGGCGTACATTGCTTCTCTGACTTGCCCTCCCAAGGCGCCATGCTCTTGGCCAAGAAATTCGTTTAGCCTTAGCATTGCGTCAATTATTTCGATAGAGTGAGACGCGTTGACGCTGCCGCCACCAGCGGAAAGACCACGCATACCAAAAGAATTCCTGGTCAAGGCACTAAATATATCTATCTTTTGCCGTTTGAGAACGTCGTAAAGATAGATATGATGATCGAATTCGGGCGCTGCCATCTTGAACTTAACAAGATCACCGAGAGGATTGTACCTCCATGAGTATTTTGGATCGGTGAGGTGTTTTATTAGGAACTCATGTAAATCTTCCGTTAGACCAAGCTTAACTTCCTCCTTCCATTGTGAATATACTAGCTCGTTCGGCTCCCTGACGAAATATATAATAGTGATATCTTGATCATGCATATTCGCTATATTTTTCATCCCCTCGATATACAATGAATTCCATCCCGACATTCCTTCGGCCGATAGAATCACATTTTTATTTTTTTTTAAAATATCGGCCCATTTCGAAAAAAGATTTGGATCAGCTTTATCGCCAATATACTTCTCGGCCTCCAACGAAAAACCGTGATGGCCAGGGTACCGGCCGTGAGCAGTCATGTCGCGCCCGAGTGTCGGATAGCAAAACTCCGGGCCGCGAAAGGCTTCCAGATTCGCGACGAACATTTCCTGAATGTACGTGGTGCCGGTCTTCGGCGGGCCGATGTGCAGGAATAAAGTCATTCAGGCTTCCGCTCCGTTCTTCCGGCCTAAATTCGTCGCCTAAAATTTGCGCACCCAGTCGGAGAGATCATGGACTGCAGTTGCTTACAAGTATCACCGATCTTTGTGTTGCAGTCCGAGATTACCTTGTTGAAATTCCCTTCCATGTCAACATGCGTAGCAGCATCAGGAAAATAGCGCGGCGGCTAAATTTGGGTATCGTCGTCCAGTTCACGCGCCCTCGTAGGGAGGTCCGCATCGCATGGTATGCATCGGCCGATTGTCTGATCAGCAAATCGACTATTTCCACATCAGACTTCTCAGTTTTATGAGAAATGCGGTTTCCGCGCGAGTATCGAGAATCCACTGCCATTTTTCAGCGAGATTTGAATTCGGGGGGGGCCCCCGGCGATCTCACTCCCCGGGCCACTCCATGAACATCGACATGCCGGCCTCAAGGGTAACCTGCGGACGCCAGTCGAAATGTCGGATCGTGTCGGAAATATTGGCCACTGCATAGCGCACGTCGCCGGCGCGAAATTGCCCCGTCACCCGAAGCTTGTCCTTCGGCCGCCCCATCATGACCAGCAGCATCCGCGCCATGTCTATGATTTGCGTGGGCTCGCCCGAACCAACGTCGAGCACTTCGCGCGGGCATTTCTGGGCAAGCCCGATCAGCGCAAAGGCCCTCGCGACGTCATCGACGTAGACGAAGTCGCGGACGATGGCACCGTCCTCGTAGATGTTGAGAGTCAAGCCCTCTTCAATCTGCTTACGGAAGATCGAGATTACGCCCGTGTAGGGATTGGAAAGCGATTGTCCCGGTCCGTAGACGTTTTGCAGGCGCATAATCCCGACCTCGACATCAGTGCCCCAGAACGCCTGAGTCAGCAGATATTCCTGCAAAAGCTTGGTTGAGGCGTAGATCGAGGCGGGGCTCGCCGGACAAATAGCGGCGCGTGTGGCGACGGGGGTCAGCAGTTCGCCCGTGACGCTGCGCGGCGTGAATATTCCCTTCGCCATGTCCGCCGCCGCCCGTGCCCTCGCCAGGACGTGATCGCCGCGCGCATCCACGCACGCGCCCTCGCCATAGACGGAGCGCGAACCTGCCACGAGCACCCTGCCTACGCCGGCCTGCGCGCGAACCGCGTCGATGAGGTGTGACGTGCCCATGATGTTGACCATGTTGTAGCGGGTCGGTTCGTCGTAGGACTGGCCTGTTCCGGTTTCCGAAGCGAGGTGATAAACGAGCTCCGGCCGCGCCTCGCGGAACGCCAAGGTAAGTGCCGCCGCATCGCGCACATCCGCCCGAATGACGCGGACGCCTTCCAGCATCGGCGATGGCGCCGCGTCCGCTCCATGCACCTGAGAAAGGAAATTATCGTAGACGGTGACTTCGTGCTCGACCTTGAGCAGCGTGCACAGGCGCCTGCCGATAAATCCCGCTCCGCCTGTAATAAAAATTCGCATCCTTGGGTCGCTCCCGACTCATTGTAAGCTACTACTCCCGCCTCGGGCTGGCGCTGCTTTGTCACACGGCGCTGTGTGTATCAAGGTCACCCCAACTCTGGCGGATCGTTAGGCGTGTGGCTCCGCGTATCCATATGGCGCGGATGGTTCACCGACGAATGCGTCGAGTCCAAAGCACGCGGCAGCAAATATCTGCGTCAATTCTTCGGCTAGTTTCTGCGGAAGTGACCAATCGATCCCGGTCGCCGCGCTTTCGGGATGTTGATTGAGAACCCAATGCAGCTTGATCTTTTCATGCATCTCCACGCTCCAAGCCGGAAACGTACCGTCCGAAACGCCCAGGTAACTAGCAAGCCACTCGAGTTGGCGACGATCGCGCTCATGCGTCTTTAGGAATTCGGAAGGCACGGGCGCCAGCGCAAACGTCCCGCCAAACATTGCCAAGTTCTGTGTCCGTAGCCACTCGAGTTCCTGATCGTCCGGCGTGGGGTTTTCGTGCGGTATCGCCTGCGGCGGCGCGTGAGCGCCCATTAAAGAAAAAAACTGATCCTGATATGACCGTTCCGAGATAAATCGTTCGAACAGAAAGACGTTCATATCGACCCCAGACCCTGCCAGCGTCGAAAAAAGGTTAGCGTAATTCCATTTGTGCAGCAGGCCATAGTGGCGCGTCGAGATCAGATCGACACAGAAATGCCTGAAGTCGTAGGGCATGCCATTCTTCACGCGCTCCTTGTAGGTGGATCTGAGCAGATCCCAGTGATTTCTCACGACAAAGACGAAACTCACATTGGGACCGAAGAGGTTCGCGATGTTGTGGCAGATTTCGAGAGGTGGCATCGCCGCCGGAAAATTCGTAAGGTCTTCTTCGGATACCGCAACCGTCGCTGCGCCTGCCACTGCCGCCATGTCTTCAATTTCGCGCCGCCATTCCGCGATCAGATGAACCGGCGTGTTCCATCGGGTCAGGTTTGGCAACCAGCGCCGAAGTATCAACTCGCCCTGCTTGCCATGCACGAACCCCTGCTCCTTTCCGGCAAAGAACACTCCGGAAAGCTTGGGCAAAACCGCCTGAATGGATGTCGTGGCGGTCTTTGGAAACCCTATGTGGAATACCCAGCGCATGTATTCTCCTTTCTGGCATGTCGAACGTGCCCGATCGAGACGTGACATTGGAGTGGTTCGTTCAATGCCTACCGTAGTGTCCAAAATCGCGCGCAGCATCGCCTGCAAGGCTCAATGAGCCGGGCATATCGCGCCGATCCTATTGCCAACCAGTCTTGAGACGGTCAATTTCGAAGTCCTGACTGCTGAATGTCGGCGTAATGCGAAAGACGCTGCCCATGTAGTCGGCCGGCAACAGCAGATTGATCTCGCCTCGTCCCTGTTGATCCAACGACACAGTCACAATAGAATATTTGGAAAATGCCGCGCCGCGGCCAGGTATCGCTAGGCCGACCATCTCCGATCCAGGCGCCTTAATGGCGAGAGAGAAGCAGAAAGTCCTGCTGCCGGCGGGGGCGGCGCCCGGCTCGACCACAATGTAGGAGTCCGCGGAGGTGACACGGAAACGCGTTGGTGAAAGACGTTCCACATTCTTGAGGCTCAACGACGATTCGGGCGCGTCTGCCACTGAATTGGAACCGCAGCGCCCTTTTGCCGCGATGCCATTGCGACGAAGGATTTCCTGGCCAAGAACACTATTCCACGACAATGCCGCACCGGCATAGCGTATGGCCATGAAACGCTCCACCGAATTCACGATTATCCGGTCCGCCTGCTGGAGGCTCGCGCCGATTTCGTCGTACTGAGCATCGGGTCGATCACGGAACGCGGCGGCAGCGTCTTCAAGATGGATGAACTTGACGTCCTGAAAATGCGGGCTGAGCCGCTTGGCGGCCGCCATGTAGAACGAATCGTGCAAAACCACTGTCCGACCGGGGATCTTCTGCAACTGGGCAGCCCATGTCGCCAGATCGTCATCGACGGCGTCAGGAACAGTTTCCGGGTCGTTCTGCGCTACCATCCCCGTCAGTTCCATGTTTCTGGTCTGCGTGGTGGTGTGTATGGTGTCGAGGCGGGCGGGATAGCCAAGCCATTCACGGATGTCTTCAATTGCCGCGATGTGCATTGCAGGAACCCAGTGGGTGTCGTAGCGGGCATAGCGTTGGCCAACCTGCGAGCCAATTCGACGAATCGAATCCTCGTGGCTGTGAAACATGCCACGACCGTAGCGTTGGTACGCATCGGTCTCGATCTGGCGAATTTCGTCGTAGCACTTGGCATAGATCGCGGCGCGGCCGGTCACCGAATTGTTCTCGACTGTTTCCTTGTTCGGCGACATGGTGATCATCAAGTCCATGCCCGCCGCTGCAGCCAGCGCCATGTGAAGGCGATAGGTTTCGAGACTGGCGGTGATATCGTCCTTCTTCGAGCAGTCCCGGCTGACAAGGCCTGGCTTGTAGAAGAGATATCCGTTCCCGCCTGAAACGACGGTGCTGGTGTCGAGAAAACCAAAGATGCGCCAATCGGTCCAGTTGCGGGCGCTCACGGCCCATTTTCGAGGGTAGAAACGTTCGATCAGGGCGTCCGACAGTTGTTTACGCCCGACATTGTCACTTGAGAATATGTGACCAAGCGTCGGAAACGATGTGAAGTCGCGCCGTTCATAAAGATCTGGAGGGCCGAAGATTGAAAGGGCTACCAATGGCCCCGTCAAAAACAATGCGAACAGCGCGATCTGAATCCTCTTGAGGGCGGATTCGCCGCGAAACAATGCGGCCAGTGGAGCGCCCCGCAAGTCCTGAACGTCCTGTTTCATTCCCCGTCGTCTCCATGAAGGTGGCTTCGCGAAGGAATGGAGGCAGCGCCATCTTCTATCCGTTTTTGCTTCCGCATCTTAATTTTGATGTCCATGTTCTTTACGATCGTGACCAGCCTAGAAACGGAAATATAGAAATGGACTGAATGAACTCGACAACACGAATACCCCCGCAAGGATGAGCCCGACGGCTGTATAGGGCACACGACTGAGGACGCGAAAGCGCGTGGGATCCTGCGCGAGCCAGACCCCGATCGCAGGTCCGCGCGGTGCCACGAAAATGAGCAGCCCGATGGCGAAAAACAGAACTGTTCGTGGGTTGAGCGCAGCGGCCACGGGTTCAGGCAACGGCGCGCCGAGTTCGCCTAGCGCGTAGAGGTTCGTCATGAAAGTCCAAGCTTGGGTGAGCGAATCGGCCCTGAAGATGATCCAGCCAATGATGACCACGGGCAGCAGGTAGACGATCCGGAGCACGACGCTTTTTTTCCGCGAAGCCGCGTTTCCGGCCACCATCTTTTCGAAGCTGAGAAAGGCGCCGTGATAGAGACCCCAGACCATGAAGGTCCAGGCGGCGCCGTGCCACAAGCCGGTGACCAGGAACACAATGGCGAGGTTGCGATAGGTGCGGATTGTACCTTTGCGACTGCCGCCCAGTGGTATGTACACATAGTCTCGAAACCATGTGGAAAGCGAGATATGCCAGCGCCGCCAGAACTCCGTCACCGTCGAAGCCGAATAGGGCCGCATGAAATTCTCATTGAAACGGATGCCGAAAATCCGGCCTAGCCCGATTGCCATGTCCGAATATGCTGAGAAATCAAAATAGATTTGGATCGCGTAGGCGAGCGCGCCTAGCCAAGCCACCGTGATGGTTACATCGGCGCCGTGAACCGCGAAGCATCCGTCAGATATAGCGCCTGCAGCATCGGCGATGATCACCTTCTTGAGCAGGCCGTGGACGAAGCGGGCTACGCCCGCCGAGATGTTTTCAATCGATATTTGCGGTCTATGGAAATCCTCGCCGACATCGCGAAATCGCACAATGGGGCCGGCAATCAACTGCGGGAAAAAGGACTTGTACGCTCCGAAAATGATAAGGCTGCGCTCCGCAGAGATATCTCCACGTTGTATGTCGATCAAATACGATATCGCCTGAAAGACAAAGAACGAGATTCCGATTGGCAGCACGACGCTCCTGAAAGGATCGGAAACATGAGTTCCGATTGCTTCGTCGATGTTAGAGCTAATAAAATAAGAATACTTGAAGTACAATAGAAGTAAAATATTTGTCATAACGCCGATCATCAAAACCGTGTTCGTTCTTATTCTTTCGATCGTTATGCCGTAAGCCCAATTGAAGATGATCGAGAAGATAAGAACGGTAACGACGGCGCCAGATCCCCACGCATAGAAGATCAAGCTGGTCAGGAGCACCATGGGTGCCGTGAATCGTTCTCCTCCGACCATGATAAGGGCCATGGCGGTAGGCAGAAAGGCGAAAAGGAAAACCGGTTCGGAGAATACCATTCATCTGTCTCGGGCTGCGGGGCGTTTGTCCAATACTTTTCCGGTATGGGCATTGTACAAGTCGCGAACGGAACCGGCCTGTTCTCCAGGCGGCGCGGCATGCGCCTTAGTCCGAATCCTCGGTGGCACCTTAGCAGCCGCCGGTAGGTCGGCCGCCTGTGAGCCGACCTTTGCATCGCGCATGTTTTTCTTCATGCCCCAAGGCCTATTCTGTCTCTCATACCAGGACACGGCGCACCACCTCGTCCGTCGACATCCGCCAGTCCGGCGCCGTCCATCCGAACACGCCCGCAAACTTCGCGCTTGATAGCCGGGAATTGGCGGGGCGGCGCGCCTTGGTTGGGTAGTCAATCGTTGTGATATCCCGGATCCCGCGGCCAGGGACCACCAAACTTCAGGCTTGTGTCGAGGATATGACGGGCTGCCGCCGACATCGTAGCTCTCGCCCGGCGTGCCCTTAGTGGCGACCAGTTCCAGCGCCCGTGCATGATCCTCGACGAACAGCCAGTCGCGCACATTGGCACCGGCGCCGTAGACCGGCAGCGGCTTTTCGTCGAGCGCGTTGAGGATGACGAGCGGGATCAGTTTTTCGGGAAAATGACAGGGCCCGTAATTGTTCGAACAGTTGGAGAGCACGACCGGCAGGCCGTATGTCTCGTGCCAGGCACGCACCAGATGATCCGGGGCGGCCTCCGAGGCGGAATAGGGCGAGGACGATGCGTAAGGCGTTTCCTCGACGAACATGCCGCCGTCGAAGGGCAGGTCGCCGAACACCTCGTCGGTGGAGACATGATGGAAGCGAAAGCGGCTCTTCCTGTCGTCTGACAGGCCTCGCCAGTATTCGAGCGCCGCATTGAAGATCTTGTAGGTGCCGACGATGTTGGTCTCGATGAAAGCGCCGGGCCCGTCGATCGAGCGGTCGACATGGCTCTCGGCGGCGAGGTTCATGACGATGTCGATGTCGTCGCGGCGCAGAAGATCCAGCACAGCCCGCTCGTCCCAGATATCGGCTTGGGCGAAGCTGTAATTATGTGCATTCTCGATTTGCCGCAGCGAGGCCAAATTACCGGCATAGGTCAGCTTGTCGAGATTGGTCACGCGGTAGGCCGGATTGGCGCACAAATGCCGGCACACCGCCGAACCGATGAAGCCTGCACCGCCCGTCACCAGAAAATTCATACCGCAGTCCTCACGCAAACACCCATCAGGCGAGTACCTCGGCGACGGCCAGCGCCGGCGCGTTGAGGTCCTTGTCAGAAAGCTGGAAGCCGCCGGCCAAGAACGCTCCAAGCCAGCATATTCGATGTTTTCGCGGTACACGAGATAGGTCGCGAACTGAAGGCGATGTCGCAATCGCTGGACGAGCATCGTGACCTGCTCGGTCTGGCGGCCAGAGACCTGGTCCGGGTCGGCGTCAAGGCAACCTGGCGGCAAGGCCTGCCGGCCGCGGTATTGCGCTGCGCTCTGCTCAAACGATATCGGCAGCTGAGCTATCAGGAGTTGGCGTTCCACCTTGAGGACTCCGCCTCATTTCGCGCCTTTGCCCGACTGCCATGGTCATGGAGCCCACGGAACTCGGTGCTGCAAAGCACGATCAGCGCGATCCGGTCCGAGACCTGGGAAAAAATGAATCGGACACTGCTGTCGGGCGCTCGGCAGGCTAAGCTCGAAGACGGCACGGTCGTACGGCTGGATAGCACCGTGACCTCCGCCCTCAGGCACGAGCCGAGCGATAGCAGTCTGCTTTGGGATGCCGTGCGGGTCATGGTGCGCCTTCTGAAGCGGGCCGATAGCTTGGCCGGGGGCGCTGGCGCATCATGGCGCGATCATTGCCGCGCAGCCAAGAAGCGCGCCTGCAAGATCCAGTTCACGCGCGGCCGGCCCAACCGCGTCCAACTCTACCGAGAACTGATCGCAATCACTCGCGCGACCTTGGACTATCTGAAGCAAGCGACCGAGCGATTGGGCGTGGCGAGCACTCCGCTCATCGCACTGTGGCATCTCCAGGTTCGTCACTATCGGCCGCTGATCGAACGCATCATCGGACAGAGCGAGCGGCGCGTGCTGGCCGGCGAGCCGGCCGGCACGCGAGAAGTTGGTCAGTCTGTTCGAACCGCATGCCGATATCATCGTCAAAGGCAGCCGCGACACCGAATACGGTCACAAGCTCAACCTGACCTCCGGCAGGAGCGGCATGATCCTCGATCAGGTCATCGAAGCAGGCAACCCGGCCGACAGCGACCGCTTGCTGCCGATGCTGGAGCGCCACGTCGGTATCTGGGGCCAGGCACCGCGGCAGGCGGCGGCCGGCGGTGGCTATGCCAGCCGCGGCAATCTCAGCCAGGCCAAGGCTTGCGGCGTTAGCGACATGGCGTTTCACAAAAAGGCCGGCCTCAGGATCGAGGACATGGTCAGAAGCAACTGGGTCAATCGCAAGCTGCGCAACTTCCGCGCCGGCATCGAAGCTGGCATGTCTTGCCTCAAACGGCTTACGGCCTGGCGCGATGCACCTGGCGCGGTCTCGATCACTTCAAGGCCAACGTCTGGTCCTCGGTAGTCGCCTACAATCTCGTCCTGTTCGCGCATCTCTAACGAGCTGACATCCGCAGCATCGCTGCCGCGTCGCGCCGGTTAGTGAGCGGTTCCCGTGCTGCTCGCCCCCGACACGTCCATCATCCTATTTTGTCGATGCCGGCGCTCTTGATTCTGTCGATGCCGTTCAACGGTCGCGCTGGACGAGGTTAAATGCCTGCAAACGCTGCAAAAAATAGGCGCGTTTGTGGACGGAAACCAGCCTGGTGGGGACCGGTGGAGGACGGGCTTGGCCGCGAGCCGGCGTCAGGTGAGTGGATAAGGGCACGCAGGTCGTCAGCTTCGTGTGCTAGAGTGTCCACTGGCTTTGGGCGACAGGGGATTTATTTTGCGACTACAGAATTTGCAGGCCATTCGCGGCATAGCTGCGCTTATGGTTGTCCTGGTTCACGCGGTATCGATCTATGGTTCCGGGAATTTAGGGGCGCCGGCATTCATCAGAAGCTATCTTTGGATGGTTGGCCCGGCCGGCGTCGATGTCTTCTTTGTCATTTCGGGGTTCATTATTTCGACCGTCGCCTTGGGTGCGGCCAATCATGCAAGCGGGACAAACGCAAGCATTGCCTGTGGCTTCATCGTCAAGCGAGCGGCCAGGATCTATCCGGCATATTGGGTCGCTCTGCTATTCGCTTTTGCCGCTTGGCCTGCTGTTCTCGCCTCCGACATTGGATGGGGTCAGAAGCCGCTTTGGCGGCTCGCCCTTCTCATGGAGCGCGACAATTACCTCATCATCGCGGCATGGACACTGGTCTACGAGATGTACTTCTATGCCGTCGTCGCGGTGCTTCTGCTGCTCTCTCCGCCTCGGCTGTTGACCAGCCTGACAGTGTGGGGCGCTGCGTCAATGATCGTGGCGGCGATGATCGCTTTTGCCGCGCCTCAATGGCAGGGCGAGATCCCGCTCAGCCCGATGATAGGCGAATTCCTGCTTGGCATCTTCGTTGGGCATCTGTTCCGTAAGGGCTTAGGCCGCTACCCGATTGCAGGAATCGCGGTCGGGCTGATCTGGTTCTTCGTAGCATGCGAGATCAATGTGGCATATTTCAACTACACCAATCCCTGGTTTCGCCTTATCGGCTTCGGCGTCGGAGCGGCCGTTGTGGTCTATGGCGTGCTGGTGGTCGAACGAGACCACCAATGGACGTTTTCTGCTCCATGGCAGCGCCTTGGGGATGCGTCTTATAGTATCTATATCTGGCACCAACCGATCTACGCCGCCGCATTCGCGGCGGTCGTCTACTTCGGCCTCGACCAGGTTGCGCCGATATGGGCCTTCATTGCGCCTTTCGTCCTAATTGTCCTCTGTGTCGGATTTCTTTCTTTCCACTTGATCGAGCGTCCAGCGCAGTCCTTCATCAACAACGCGCTGCTGCCTATATCAACGAAGGTGGGGTTCGCTCGAGTCGCGGTCCCTGCCTTTGCTTTAGCCGCCATGCTGGCGATTCCGGCGCCCAAGACGTTCATCGAGATGCCAAAGCCGGTCGAACGAGCAGACGCCGGGGTCGCCAAAATCATCAATGGCGACGCACACATCTTCGAAGCAACTCGGGTAGACATACCCAAAGATGCGACCGTCATACGCTTCACCGTAAACAGTAGCGAGCCTGGAAAGCTATATGCTGGGTACCACATAGAGGGTACCCTGAAGCAGAAATGGGCAGAATTCCAGGCGGGAAGTGGAACTGCGGAACTTGAGGTACAGCAGCCAGTTGACGGGTCGCATATTTGGCTGCAGATCGAGACCCCAAGACCTAAGAACTTTACTATCCTGGGGGTCCAGGCATTCCGATGATGGCCTTCTCCCTCATCCCTTGGTTATCGTCGCTGGCTGCACGGGTATAGCCCGAGAACGCCGGCTGGACTATTGTTCCGGGTTACACTTGGCGCTATAGGCGATCGATTGGGGTATTGGGGGGTCTATTTTGAAAGAACAGAGTTTGCACGCCGTGCGCGACATTGTGGCGCTGATACTGCCGTTCTTCGCGAAAGTTAGGTTCGACGCGCGCATCACCGAAGCTACTCGGGTAGATATAACCAAGGGCGCAACCGTCATCCGTTTCGCGGTAAGAAGCAGCGAGCCGGGGATGCTCTATGCTGGCTACCATAGCTATGGCAGCCTCAATGAAAGATGGGCAAAGTTCCAAGCGGGTAGCGGAATTGCAGAAATATGGGTTCAACAACCAGTCGATGAGTCACACATTTGGCTTCAGCTCGAGAAGCCAAGACCGAAGGATTTCAAGATCCGAAGCGTTCAGGTCCTTACGATAAAGGACGAAAGCCCTTTTTCGTTCTGACACCTCAATTCATTAAGGAACTCGCTCTGGATACGCTGCTCATGGCTGTGTGGCGCAGAAAGCCGGCCGGCCGTGTCGTTGTGCATTCGGACCAGTGCAGTCAATACTGCAGTGACGACTTCAAGCGTTTCTGCCAGGCCGACAAATCTGGAGCCCAGCATGAGCAGGCGCGGCAATTGCTGGGACAACGCTGTCGCGGAATCATTCTTCAGGAGCCTGAAGAAGGAGCGCATCCGAAAACGCGTCTAGAGACGCGAGACCTCCGCCCGAGCCGACATCTTCGACTATATCGAGGCGTTCTACAGCCGAACCCGCCGTCGCAGTCACCTGGGCGGTGTCATTCCCGAGGCGTTCGAAAGCGCCGCGGCGTGAGGCTGGGAGTTGTCTGCCAATCTGGGTGCAGTCCAACAAGCCGGACTTCGCGGTGGCTTGTCGGCGGCTGGTTCAACGGCTTGTCTAGCTCTGCATGGATCGCCGACCGGTGGCGCAACGAAAACCGCGCGAATCTCAAGGTTCTGGTTTGTGGCGCTACAACGTCCTTGAGCGTTTTGAAGAAAGACCGCCGTCCTTCCTCTCTCATCGAGTTTCTCGATCTGGCGAAGGTAGTAGGGTTCGATCCATATGAAGTCTTGCGCCATATCGAGGCCGTCGATCAGCTGACGGATTAGGAGTAGGCCCCGGAAGTTCCGCGACACGCTTGCAGACCGTGGGCTACCTGAGGCCAGCAGCCGTAAGCGCTCGGTAGACTGACCCCCGACCGATGCCGAGGGACGCGGCGATCTCTGACACGGACTTCTGTTGCTGGTACAACACGACTGCTTCACCGGCCTTTGCTCGCGCCGTCGGCTTCCGCCCTTTGTATTTCTTGTCTGCTTTCGCCTTCGCGATGCCTTCCTTCTGTCGCTCTTTCATCAGGCCCCGCTCGAACTCCGCGAAAGCCGCGAACATGTTCAGCATCAGCCGGCCGTACGCTCCGGTCGTGTCAAGCGTCTCCTTGCCGAACTGTAAGACCTTCAGTCCTACACCACGTCCATGTAGGCCATCGACAATATCACCTAGGGTCCGCGTATTGCGCGCCAAGCGATCGATTTTGGTTACCACCAGCGTATCGCCCTTGCGCATGAACTTGAGCGTACGATCGAGCTCCTGCCGATCCCCCAGGGCTGAAACCTGCTCGGAAAAGACCTCCTCGCAACCGGCGGCTTTGAGGTCACGTATCTGGGCCTCCAGTCCCGCCACCTGCTCTTCTGTTGAGGTTCGTGCGTAGCCGACCTGCATCCAACTCTCCCATGTCCAATAGCCTCTAAGCTTTTGAGTCAGAGCCGTCCAAAAGTCAATAGGAACCTTATTGGACGGCGCTAGGGGTTGTTACAGGGTGTCCGGTAGACCCTGCCCATATGGACGTGTTGCGAGCTTTTTGATGGATCCTGGGATCGCGCACGGCGCTCGGCCAGCGGGTCGACCCAATGAACAGTTTACGGGTTTCAGGATGATCGGAGGATCTCACTGTCAGACGGCATTGAGGCGCGGTGCAGGCATTCCTTCTTGGGGCCGTCTGCGGACCGGCAGCTATTCGCAGGCGGGATGCGAAACCAGACGTTGAGCTTCGAGCGAACGGGTGTCACGGGGGCGTTGCCGAAAATCGACGGCTGAATGCTGGCCTCAATCACGCCGAATAAGCTACGAAGATCGCTTAGACGTCGGATGATAGCATATGCACGCCTTGTGGAGCCAAGATGTTCGCCTTAACGCTTGCGTCGCGTCCGTAAAATCCTTCAAAGACGCTCTTGGAATTAAGGGCATCTCAGTACTTCGGTCGCGGGGGGATTTAGATCGTGGCGGCACCGGGCCATTTGAACTGGCTAGTCGATACCGGGGAGCGTCAGGCGACGGCGTGCGGCCGCGAAATCGAGATCTGGGAGCTCAATCCACAGGACGATGCTGAAATTCTATCGAATTGGGCTAGGTATTTTCGCAAACATTATATCGCCGATGCTGATTTGCCGTTCATGGCAGGCGGCACCGGGCTCGACCATGCAGATTATCTGCGAACGATTCTCTTCCCCGATGCGAAGGTGGCACCTGGGCCGAGCCTCCGATCAGGAGACTTTGGCGAGATCATCGTTGCCGACTTCATCGAATATTTCCTGGGATATTGGTGCCCGCGCGAGCTGCGCTACCAGGATCGCTGGAACCGAAATGACTCGACAAAGGGGTGCGATGTCATCGGGTTCAAATTCGCGAACGAGGACAATCCCGGCCCGGCCGACGAGCTTTTTATCTTCGAGTCCAAATCCGGCATGTCGGCGACCGACGCGAACCGGCTCCAAGATGCGATCGATGACAGCATCAAGGACAGACTTCGCGAGGGCATGAGCCTCAATGCCATCAAACGGCGCTTCTTCGATCGGGGCGAGATGGGCGATGCCCGCAAGGTCGAGCGCTTTCAGAACCAGGCCGACCGACCCTTTCGCCGGATCAACGGCGCGGCCGCCATTCTCGATGAGGCCGTCTTCGCCGAGTCCGATCTCGCGGCGACCGACGGTGCGGCTCATTTCAACCAAGAGAATCTGCGCCTTCTGGTGATCCGCGGACCGTCGCTAATGAAGCTCGTGCACGCGCTTTACGAGAGGGCAGCCGATGAGGCCTGAGGCGACCGCGCTCACCATCCTGTCCACCGCGCTAGCACGGGCAAAGATGCACGAATTCCGCGTCGCGCCGGCGGATTTCAATGCGCTGCCGCGCGACCCGTCGATGCTCTTTTCGTTGGCGATCGGCATTCTGGGTGACGTTGCGGCCGCCGTCGCCGACACGCTCGAAGGTGCGGCCGTCGCACCGGCCGCGCTTCCCCAGCCGCTCGGCTGGGGCGAGCTGGACGAAGATCCACAAGACGTGCTGCGCTTCGCCTCGATCTTCTTCGATGCCTATCTGAACGCGCAGCTCGATGCTGACCTGGACACCGAGTTTTCCCTGCTGTGCGCCGCGGCTTATTACATCACCGGGAATGTCGGCAGCGCGACCGTGATCATACGGCAGATGGCGGCGCCCGATCTCGACCTCGCGGGCGGCCTCGGCCATCTCGTCTACAGCATCCTCCAGAACAGCTTCGTTCCCATTCAGGCGCCTCACGCTCATCAAGCGGTGACGAGCGAGCTCCTACAGGCGTTGGGCGGCTATTTCAGCTTTGAGGCTGAAGCAGGTGGCATTGCCGAGGTTTGCCGCGCACTCCGTGAGTATTTCCACCAATCTGGCTCGCCGCGCGAATTGCTCTACGCCGACATTGCCGGCGCCTTGTGTGCGCTCAAGCTCAGAAACGCCGCGCGGACCATCCTACCGGCAGCATCAGGCTTGGAGCCGGGCGTCTGGCGCCCGGCGCTCGCCAAGCCGCATTTTCCGATCGAGCTTTGGCCCGCCCAGCAGCGGATCGCGGATGCCGGCGTGTTCGCCGGTCGCTCCGCGGTCATCCAGATGCCGACGAGCGCGGGCAAGACCCGCGCCACCGAAATCATCATTCGATCGGCCTTTCTATCGGGTCGAGCGCACCTGGTTGTCATCGTCGCCCCCTATCGTTCGCTCTGCCACGACATCCGGGGCGACCTGGTGACCGCCTTTGCCGGCGAGAATGTGCGGCTGGACGAAGCATCGGACGCCTATCAGTTCGACCTCGCTCTCGATGCGCTGTTCGCCGAAGACTCGGTGCTGATCGTCACGCCCGAAAAGCTCCTCTACATGCTGCGCCGGGCTCCCGACCTCGCCGAGCGGATCGGTCTGGTGATCTACGACGAAGGGCATCAATTCGACGGGATGACACGGGGGCCAACCTACGAGCTCCTCCTCACCTCGCTGCGCATGTCGCTCCCCGCCGAGACCCAAATCATTCTCATCTCCGCCGTGATTGGCAACGCGCCGGATGTCGCCGCATGGCTGATCGGCGATGCCGATGCGGTTGTCGGCGCCGAGGGCCTGCTGCCGACGACCAAGAGCATCGCGTTCGCGAGCTGGCAGGACCAGCGCGGGCGGCTCGAATATGTGAAGCCCGAGGATCCGGCCGAGCGAGAATATTTCGTGCCGCGCATCATCGGCGATATCGCTCTGCCGCTCCGCGGCAAGGAAACTGCCCAGCGCAGATTTCCCGAGAAGACCGGCGGTGACGTCGGTCTGTTCCTCGGCCTGCACGTCGTGCGCAACGGCAGCGTTGCGATCTTCTGCGGCCGAAAGGACAGCGTGACGAAAATCTGCTCGCGCGCCGTCGAAATCATCGATCGCGGCGTCGCGCTCGAATGGCCGATCGAAACCTCGGATGTCGCCGAGGTGGAGAAGATCCGCGCGCTTTGCGAACTTGAGCTCGGAGCCGGCGCGTCGGCGACCCGCGCGGCAGCGCTTGGGATATTCGCCCATCATGCCGACACGCCGCACGGCATCCGGCTCGCGATCGAACACGCCATGAAAGACGGGCTGGCGAAGTTCGTCATTTGCACCTCGACCCTGGCCCAAGGTGTCAACTTTCCGCTCAAATATCTGATCGTCACATCGACGCGCCAGGGCGGCGAACAGATCCTGGTGCGCGACTTCCACAATTTGATAGGCCGCGCCGGTCGTGCCGGAATGCACACCGAGGGCAGCGTCATCTTCTCGACACCGTCCATCTACGATCAGCGGCAGCAATTTCGTGGCCAGTGGACGTGGAACCGCGCCATCGAACTCCTCGACGCTCGAAACTCCGAACCGTCTCGCAGCTCGATCCTTGCGCTGTTCGATGCGTATCAGCAGCGCCAGCCGCCGATCGTCCAGGAGATCCCGCCCGAGTGGCTCGATCTCGCCTTCGCCGATGCCGCCCGGATCGATGAGGTCGTGGCCGCAGCGCTCGCGGCGCAACCTAATATCAGCGAACGGGAATTCCGCCGGTTCATCGAAAGCCGCGCCCGCGCTGTCCAGAACGTTGCCGCCTTCCTCGTTGCCAACATGACTTTTGCCGAAGGCGAGGACGCCGCAGCGCGGACCGGCGAACTTGCGGCCAATACGTTGGCCCATCACCTCGCTGACGAGGAGACGCGGGTTCGTCTCGTCGAAGTGTTTCGGTCGATCGGGGAGTCGATCGCGGCCAACACCGATGGCGACCAGCGCGCTCTCATTCGACGGTCGCCCCTACCACCGGCGGCGGTTGCCGAACTCAAGACCTGGCTCACCGATAATCTCGAGATCCTCCAGACGGCAGTGCAGGAGAACCGGCTGTTCGCCGAAATTTCTCCGTTGGCGCTCCGTTTCGCCACGTCCCGCGCGATCCAGGCGATCAGCGTTCAGGATTTACTTCCGCGCGCTCTCCAAGAGTGGGTGGCGGGCAGATCCTATGCCGTGATCTTCGACACATTGGCTGAGGCAAAAGTTCGGGTCGGGCGTGACCATGTCACCGTCGAAGATGCTGTTGCGCTGTGCGAGGGCGGCTTCGGCTACGATGTTGCGATGATCGCTGCATCGATAGCGGATCTGACCGAGGAGCTGGACGACGCACTGCACACGAACGCCAGCTTGCTTCAAAAGCAGATCAAATACGGCCTGACCGATCGCGCGGCAATTGCGTTTCACGAGGCCGGGTTCGCGGATCGGCATGTCGCGAGTCTTCTCGGTCTCGTCTGGGGAAATGTCGTCGACCGGGGCGGCGTCCGCGCAGCCTGCCAGCAAGAGGAGATCGTACGCGCGGTGCTCGCGCACATTCCAAGCTATTTCGTCAGGGTCGCTGCTGAGCTAGGAGGATGGGCCTAACACGCGTCATGACCAGGTACGTCGATCGGAACGCGAGTTATTTGTTTGCGACCGCGCTAGATGCGCACTCGTCGCAGACGAGTCTCAACCAACGGCCGCTTTTTGCATCATCATGGCCGACATCGAATGACCGAAATGGGGCCGCAAAGCAGCCACGTCAGGACGCCCTTGGCCAAGAAGTGCTCGACCCGCCGGAATTCGGAGAGCTTTGGATGGGTCCCGCGTTGTCCGATTATCGCCGCCGGCCGACTTCTCCATCAGTGCTCCGTCTTGTCGTGATCCTGCGCCGTCAGGGGCGCATCCCCTTTGCTGCCCTTATTTCACTGATCATGGCAGCGATCTCGAAATGAAGCTCCGAGTCTGTCATCTGGTTGACCGTCGCAGTGACATTGACGTTGAGCTCCTTCGGAGCTTCGATCCCGAGCAGACGGGCTTTGGCTATACTGGCGGCCGTGGCCGCCGCCGACTGGCCATGCTCATGTGCCAAGGCACGGGCTTGTTCGAGCTCTGCGCAAAGTGATTCCTTGCTGACCATGAGACTTTCCGCGAGACCCTCGAGCAGATACCGCCGCCGATTCTGGATGTCAGGCTTTGTCAGGAGTTTTGAGGACTCGACAGCAGCTGCTCGGATAGTACATTTGTAGCCCGCTTCGAGGTATGCCTTATAGGCGGGCAGCCCGTCCACGTAGCCTCGTACGAATGCTTCGTGACGCGGATTTTTAAGCGGTGCGCTCATTGCGTGGCCTCACGCAAATCAGCCACTTCTCTATTCGGAAGACCGCGTTGCGCGATCTCCTCCCGCTCAATCAGGCAACCCACCTCCACGCGCCGCAGTGTGGCCAAAGACCATTTGCAACATTGCGCGACGGTCTCCCAGGCGCGCTCGGCCTTTTGGATAATGCGAAGCTTGGTGGATTCGACCCTGCCTTCCTGGCTGCTCATAGGTTCTCGATCTCCAAACCAAACCCACGTACACACATTATTCCCCACAAATTCTGAATTGGCGCAGAGAGCCGGGGCCTATGAATAGGATGGTGAAGGTCACCGCGCGGCAGTAATTGCCGATCGGCGTCGACAAGTACCCCGGTGATTCAGCGGGAAAGAAGTTGGAGGCCGAATGAATCGCGAGCCGACATGAAGGCTATGTCACAGATGCCGCAACAGGGCGGCGGCCCACAGCCTAAATGGCGGCCTGCGGCGCCTTCTGAAGTCTTCTGCGGACTATGGCAGAGATCGAAGAGCCCTTCGTTCCGGCAGAAGGATGGCAGAAGGGTTTGCAGACCCCATTCCGATTTGTTCCAGGCGCCGGTCTGCTGTCGACAGGCGCGCCAATTTTCCGAGCTGCTTTGAGCGCGCGGTCACCTTGCGCACTGCCATCCAGGATTGACGGTGCATTCATCGTCCAGGGCAATGCCGGAGTCTGCTTCCGGCCCATTTGCCTGAAGCGCTCGGCTGCTTCGCGGAAACGACAAATTGACACCGCCGCGCCCGATGCAGGATCAAAATCCCTGCACATGAGCGCTGTGCAATAAGAAATGACTTAAAGGAATGCGATCGCATGATTGTTCGGCAGGGCGGTGACTGTCGGCGATTGGCTCTTTCGACTTGGCGCCCGATACCGGCAGTGGGAATATTGGCTGCGAGAATCGCCTGCTTCGTTTGGTGCGGAGACATGTGCTTGAGCAGTTCCCCTGCCCTTCGGATGGCGCGGCCGCGGATGCCGCCCGGATTAGGAACTGTATGTACGGTACGTACAAATATGTATGTACATCGATGTAGGGAAAGATCTTCATAGAGCGNCGGATTAGGAACTGTATGTACGGTACGTACAAATATGTATGTACATCGATGTAGGGAAAGATCTTCATAGAGCGGTCAGATGTAGTGCTCAACCTCCAGCGTCGGGGGGCTGTATCAGCGGTGCGTTCGGTCTCTTCTTCACCTCTCTCGAGGAGGGCATTGGGTTTGCATGGATGGTGAGGCGGTGGTGGGACACACTTCACCCTAGCCGGGTGAAGCGTGAGGCTTGCACGGTATGGAGCCGGCGTATGGAGCCCAACACAGTGGCATTTGCAGATTCCGACGGGAGAGGCTTTGCCAATGGTCGGGCGCGCCGGGGTCATACTGTCGGCGCTACTGCATCTTCTTTGGCGGTACCCCGGCAATGCGAATGCCACAGACATTGAAGGGGCTCCTGGTGCTCGTGGCCCAGGGGTCCAGGTGTATTGTGCCTCACCGTTGATGCGGTATTAGCCGCTTCCGGTATCCCGACGGACGGGCTGGGCCTATGGGTTAGATTGCGCTCAGGAAGCGGCGCGAGACTTCATGCGTTGTTTCTTTCCGGGGCGTCGGCGCTTGCTTTTGCCCTTGCCAATATTCCCGATTGACAGCGTTGCCTTTTGGCGCGGCTGGCGTCTCGGGGTTCGCCCGGTCCACTTTTCTTCAACGAGCCTCTCCTTCCAGCCATTGGAGCCAGCTAGGCCCTTCTTGTGGGGGAAGCCCCGATTCTTGATATTGTCGGCCCCCAGTGCCTTCCCAGGCGGGCAGACCGTCACCCAGGCGCCAAGCTGATCGTCAAAGTATCGATCGCTCATGCTTCCCTCGAATTGTTGCCGATCGCCTCCGCGCAAGCCGTTCATGCCGCGCGCGCCCGGCGCAACGTGATCTCACGTATGACGATGATCGCCTGGTGCGACGTCAGCAAGAATCGGCGCCGAAGCGCTGGCACGATCGGCCTTTCGCAGGCGCCATAGTTGGCCGCGTACCACTCGATTGCTTGGTCCACGGCGGCCGAGTGCTCGTGCTCGGCCGGCGTCAAGTCGGCGGCGGTCATGCGGCTTCATCCTTCAGGAAGAACGCCCTCAGTTTGCCCCGCTCAGCCACCCATTGGTTGCCGACCTTCTTGGCCGGCAGGAGACCCTTTTCCAGCATGTGGAATGTCTGCCTGGGCTTCCGTTTGATCTCTTTTCCGATTTCTACGGCGCCCCACACGAGATCGATTGCCGTTATCGCTTCCATGCACTGTCCTTCGCTCCGATAGGTGCAACTCGCACCCACAATATATGGGCTACTCGATAGGTGCAAGTTGCACCCTTGCATTTGTTGGGTGCAAGTCGCATCCATAGGGAATGGATGACGATGAACAGAAATACCCGAGCCAACTTGCCGAGCGTTTTCAGGTCCGGTTGCCGGTTGGCCTCCGAGACAGGATCAAGGCGTATGCCGAGCGCCATGGCCGATCCATGAACACGGAGATTGTGCGCGTCCTTGAGCGCGAGTTTCCAGAGCAATGGCCTGTAGAAACGCGGTTGAATGACCTTGCAGAGATGATGGCGATTCTTACGGCGGGGGCGTCCGACTCGCGCATCGACGAGGTCGTTTCGAAATTCGAAGAGACGGTTGAAGGAATTGTGTCCGGGCGTGTCACTGGCGTGGATTTGGAGACGCGCGAGAGCATCATGGGAATGTGGCAAGCATATCGCTCACGCGAGGACGAGAAGAACTACGAAGCAGCCCAAGAGGCGATGACGGAATACGACGACGAGGAGCAACGATCATTGGAGTTGACGGGACGGTCGGAGAAGTTTGCCTTGCCGCCACCTCGTCGCAAAGAGTGGGGCGAGATGTCTGAAGAAGAGCAAGATCGCCACATCAAGGAACAGCTTTTACGCGAAAATGAAACGGGGGAGCAGTCGAAGTCATCGGATTTTCCGCTCCCCGAATGGGAGCCGTGACCTATGTCCATCCGCAAGCGCACATGGACCAACGGCAAGGGCGAGAAGAAGACCGCCTGGGTTGTCGACTACCCCGACGGCAAGGGCGTCCGCCGCCTGAAGACCTTCGGCAAAAAGAAGGATGCCGACCAGTTCGCGGCCACGGCCAGGGTCGAGGTCCGGGAAGGCTCGCACGTTGCCGACACCGCCAGCGTTACAGTGAAGACAGCGGGAGCCTTCTGGATAGCGACCGGTGAAAATGAAGGGCTCGAGCGCTCATCGGTCGATCAGCGCAAGCGCCATCTGAAACTGCACATCGAGCCGTTCATCGGAACAACTCTCCTTTCGCAGCTCACCGTGCCTGCCGTACGCGAGTTTTCCGACAAGTTGCGGGAGCATGGACGCTCGCAAGCCATGATCCGAAAAGTGCTCGGTTCGCTCGGCGCCCTCCTGTCTGACTCCCAAGAACGCGGCTTGGCTTCACGCAACCCGGTCAAGGATCTGCGCGGCACTCGCCGCAGGGGCAAGGACCGGCAAGCGGACAAGCGCCAGAAAGGCAAATTGAAGTTGGGCGTCGACATACCGACCCGGGAGGAGATCAAGGCCATGGTCGGCGCCGCGACCGGCCGCTGGCGTCCGCTCCTGACAACGGCGATCTTCACTGGCATGCGTTCGTCCGAACTGCGGGGGCTGCGATGGCAGGACGTCGATTTTGAGCGGGCTCTGATCAGCGTCCAGCAGCGCGCCGACGACTATGGGGAAATCGGTCGTCCGAAGTCCGAGGCCGGCGAGAGAACGATTCCGGTTCCGCCGGCGGTGATCAGTGCGTTGCGCGAATGGAAGCTCGCCTGCCCGCGTCGCACGACCGGCAATGACCCCGACGGCAATCCGATCAGGGAATTGCACTATGTATTCCCGACCGGAAACGGCAACATTGAAAGCCGCTCGAACATGACCAAGCGAGGCTTCCTACCGACCCAAGTTGCGGCCGGAGTATCGGTTGCGACCGACGAGAACGGGAGCATCATCATGCTGGCCAAGTATGGCGGGATGCATTCTCTCCGCCACTTCTATGCGTCATGGCTGATCAATCGGCCACAGGACGGTGGTCTCGGTCTCCCTCCGAAAGTCATCCAGGAACGGCTCGGACATAGCTCGATCGTGATGACCATGGACGTCTACGGGCACCTGTTCCCGCGCGGCGATGATGCAGACCAAATGGCCGCAGCAGAGCGGGCTCTTTTGGGTTGAACGCAACATAGATGTGACAAACGAACGATTTCAGCAACGAAATCAACATCAGGACCAAGCATCATAATCCTGGGGTCGGGGGTTCAAGTCCCTCTCCCGCTACCAGCCCACCTTAAGCTATTGAAATAATAGCAAAGACGCGGACCTATGGTAGGCGCCCTGTCCGAAAAAGTCTTCAATGATTTTAGGACCTAGCCTGCTGCCATTGTGACGCCAACGAACGTGTTGCGACGCTTCGCAGACAACAAACTGCGCCTCGAAAGTCTCCACCTGCGGACCCCATTCGGTCTCGATTCCGAGGCGCAATCGACGCGGATTTTCGAATGGCGCGCCCGTGTCGCCCGCCAAGCCCCTGACGCTCGGCGGCTTCTGCCCGAGTTATCCTGCTAAATTAAGCAGTCTCATCGGGCGGGCGCTCTGGATTCGCCGACGCCAATCCGCGTGAGCGTACGCGGATCGTCTGACAGATACGATCAGCGAGAGAAGCGAGCGCGCCCTGCACAGTGCGTGCCCCGAGAACGGATTGGAGGGTAACGGCCTGTGTTGCAAACCTATGTTTGAAGGCCTCTCCGCCACAGAGGAAATCGACCAATCCCAAGCCGTGATCAAACGACCACTGTATATACTCCGTAATCAGGACCGCACCCGGCGACGCTCGGCTAAAATCAGGGTCGTAGGTGGTAACGAATGCCATCATGACGTTGTGCTGGACGATGTTGATGGAAACCGCGACCATCGCACCATTGCATTCAAGTACGAAAATGCGCAGCACACCGGCGCGTGACAGCGCGTCCACCAGGGCGGCAAGAACCGGCTCGCCCTCTTCGAAAAGGTCGGATTCACGCGTGTGCTTTTCCAGCCATCTGCGCTTCAGCGCCGACAGTCGCTCCAGCAATGGCTGCAGCGGCTCGTCGGCCGACAGGAGGCGGAATTTCGCTTCGCCTGTTTCCTCCAGTATCTTGATGCCGCGCCGATAGTTCTGGCGCATCTTTTTCGGCTGGTCCGCCAGCCACGCTGCTCCGCTGGCCCACTGTCCAGCGACGCGATAACTGACTTCCTCCCGGTGATTGGCGCGAAGCTTGACGCCGCTGGAAGAGCCCGGTGTAAAAATCCTGCGGGCTCCCGCATCCGGCGACAGACGATTGATAAAAGCAAGATCGAAGCCACCCGCCGAACAGATCCGGTTCCAGAGGTTCTGGAGGGCCGATAGGGAGCATTCCGGCGCGACAAGAATATCACCATAGTCCGTATAGCTATTGGCGGCCCATTCGAGGAGCCGAAGTCCTTTTCGTCTGCCGATCGCCAGGGGAATGACAGCGACCAGCCTGTCATCGCTCCATACCAGGCCGATCCGCAGCGAGCGCCGGTCGCGGTCACGCACGGTGCTCCACCATGCCGAAACCCAGGCATGGCTCTGAAAGATCAGTGCATGGGTACGATGCCATAGGTCTACCCATTCGGCTTCGATGGCGGCCAGGCGATCCGTCGAACTGACGATTTCCAGTCGCTCCGCACCAACAGCGTCAATCGAAGCCATTTTGTTCATGGTTGGAGACGGTCCTGCGGCTGCGCGACATCGATGCGCTTTTGAAAAAGTCGCATGATATGGTTTGCCATTTTCTTGAGCGGCAGCACGTAAAGTCCGAAAAGCGACTGATAGTCGCGTACGTCGCGATCTATCAGTCCAAACTTGAGGTCTTCGTCCGGATCCGGGATGAACTGCGTTCCGAATATGCGATCCCAGAATGAAAAAAGCAGCCCGAAATTCTTGTCGTAGTGGCGAGGGTCGACACTGTGATGCACCTGGTGCCAGTGCGGACACAAGATGACGCCGTTCAACCGGCCGAAGGAAATCTTCAGATGCGTGTGGCGAACAAAGTCCATCATGAGAATGTTGCGAATGACATAGACGTTGATGCCAAATATGGCGATCTCGACCGGATCAAGCGCAATCAGGCTCCACAAGCCGAAACTGATCCCCGGTATGACGCCGTCCCAGATCCGGTTCATCAGATCGTCCAGGGGGTGAACCCGGTCCTTGGTGATCCCAACCATCACTTCGGCCGAATGATGCACCTTGTGCAATTCCCACAGGAACGGGAAACGGTGCTGGGCAACGTGATATAGGTAGTAGGAGATATCGTAAGCAACGAGCATGGTTGCGGTGAAGAGGATGATCGTCACTGGGCCGGCGGGGCCGGGTATCAGCGGTTGCGAGATGCTGAAGAGCCAGCCGACTGCCTGGTTTGTTGCATATCCCGTGGCGGCAACGAAGGTGACACCGGCGGGAATGAGCAGGAAGGGCATCACCAGCCTTTTCGTGATCCAGAACAATGCGTCCGCTCGCGCCGATGGGTGCATGATGACTTCCGCGGGAAAGGCGAAGTCGAAAAAGTCCCGGAAGGATTTCTGTTCGACCGTTCGCCAGTAGGCGACCACCGCGCTCCCCAGCGCCGTGAGCAACAGGAGACCGAGTGTCAGCAGATCGATGTGTGAGAGTTTTTCCACGATCACTCTGGCGAATTCCGAAAACATCGATGCAGTGGCTCCTAGGTGGTGAAATGGTGATCCGGCTCGTCGCGAAGCACATATTGCCAGGCCCATCATATGCTGCCCGCAACTGTGTATCGGGATGCGACTGGCAGAACAATCATGGCCAAATTAGCAGATCAACGGTGTCAAAACCGCTAAATATCTGAACGTAATTAATGTCGAACGCTGCGCCTGCAACCTGCCCGTTATCGGGTCTGCGGCGGACTTGGCGCGAGCCGGATGACTACTCCCTTTTCGCCTACTTGGCCACGCCATGCGAGGCGTTCGGCTGGCTGCCTTGCACCAAAACGCGGCGAAACCCAGCCGCCCTGGCCCGGTGTGTCGCCGCCGGAACGGATGTGGATCGCTGCGTCTGGAAAGTGGATAGTCATCAAAGGTTCAGCGCCGCGCAATATCGTGACAATGTTTCCATCCCTGTTGGCGTGGAGGTCGGCGGCGAGTTGGAAGACGATCTCAGCGACGCGGCTGCCGCCGAGCAGTTGGTCGGTCACGAGGATGCCGTCGCCATCGCGTGTCACGGCGCGTTGATGCACAACGCCGAAGCGGCCTTTGTACCCGTCATGTCGGGCACACAGCCTCCAGTGCGGCCCCGGCTCGCTCTCCACCAATGTCGCAACCGCCTTGTGCGACCAGTTGAACGCCCCGGAGATGATGCTTTGGCTTTTACCCTCTAGGTTCAGCGTGTTGTGCGCCGGCGTCGAGCGGAACCAGTCGCGCCAGCCTCCCCCCGAACCATAGAGCCATGTGCCGGGGTCGACCAGCACCGGATCGCCGTCAATGCACAGGGTGAGCGACAGCGCGTCGGCATGACCGTGCGCCGCTATCGAAAGGTAGCCCAGCGGGCCGTGGTCGTATGTCAGATGGACGTTGCGACCATTCATCTCGCCGCGCCAGACGGAGAGCCCGCCTTGCGTGAATGTATGCAATCCATTCGGCACCGGCGCCGGCCGCGGTGGCGCGCCGAAGAAAAGCGCACGAAAATCGCCAGGCTCCGGTGCGCTGCCCGGCATCCGTAGAAAACCACGGATGGCGGCCGCGACCGATCCGACATAATCGGTTTCGCCCCCCAGCGTGATCACGCGGCCTTCATCATTGTCGCCGAAGCCGCTGGTTTTCGGCGGGAGCCAGCCTGCGAAATTGGCGAAAGCGGCCAAACGCGCTTCGACGGGCTGGGGAAAAGGCAGTCCGGCCTGGCGCGCCGCCGCAGCGCACAGCAGGAAAAGTTCGGCACTGAAGGCGGCGTAGGTCGGGGTCTGCTCGGCCCCGGCGCCATCGGCCAGGATCTGTTTGAGCACCTCAGCCAGGAGCGACTCGCGAGCCACCTCGGCCCCGAAAGCCAGACCGATCAAATATTCGCCAGCCAATTCCGCGACGAGATGGTTGTTGGCGGACGAAAAACGGGAGGGAAACCGCGGCAGCCAATAGGCGCTTGCCGCCAGTATTTCACCGACTTTTTCTCGCGTCGCCGCGCCAAGCCGGTCGCCGACGAGGTCGAGCGTGACAATCAGGCTGATGGCTCGTAGCGCGACCTCGATGCCCGAGGCCCAGCCAACGCCCCGAAATGGTGGGTTGGCGAAATGCCAGCTCTCGATCGCCGCCTCGATGGCCGCACGGGATTGATCATCGCCGGTGAGAAGCAGATGGGCAGCCAGTGGCGGCAGTTGCTGCAGCCGGTTGATTTCCCAGACATATTTTACATCGCCACGGCCGGTGGCATGGCGAAAATCGATATCGAAAGTATGGGTCTTGGGGCCTGGCCAAAGCCGGCCGGTCACCGGATCAAGGCGCCAGAGCTCGGGTGGAAAGAGAGTATAGGGGTCTCGCTGTGGCCAGGTCTGCCCAAGTGCTGAAAACTGGCCCCGAAGAGTGTTTTGCGCAGCCGCCTCGATAGCTTGCCGCTGGGCTGGTGTCGCAGCGGCCGGCACAGCATTCCGCAATCCGTGCAGCACCGGGTGCAACTGCGGCGACGCATAGCGCTGCCAGCCGTTGTCGCGGCGGCGCGAAACGGTCCTCCGGCGCTGCTCGTCCAACCGATGCAATATCTCGGCCAACTCCATGCTGCGCAATCGGTTGAAATACCACCCGACCCTCATCCGCGCTCCGCCAAGATTTTGATCCTCATACACCATCCCGTCGAAAAAGCGTGTGGCGGCATCCTCTTTTCCGTTCCCGCGGTTAATATCTTCGGCCATGACGCGGAGTTTTGCGATGAGAAAAGTTGTCTACGTCATAGCGTGCGCGCTTGGCATGGCTTTGTCAGCCGAGGCGGCGCCGATCCCGCTTGAGCGCGGCGTTGGCGTCCATGAATGGCTCAACTGGTCGCCGGTGGAGAAAGATGGTTCCTACAAATGGCCGCCCTATCGCAGCGAGAAGGAATGGCTTGCGGGCGGCAGGCCGCTCACCGATTGGCCGGACGGCGACCAGTTTGGTCGCATTCGATCCATGGGCTTCGACTTTGTCCGGCTGAGTGTCGACCCTGGCCCTCTGCTTGCCAGCGAGGGCGCCAAACGACAACAGGCGCTGGACATGCTTGCCGCTGCGGTGCAGCGGGTGGTTTCAAGCGGGCTCAAGGTGGTTTTCGATCTGCATGGCGTCAGCCAGGTTCCGGCCTACAGCATGGAAATGATCCATGGCGGGGCCGACAGCGAGGGTGTTGCCCGCTATCGCAAAATGGTAGTGGCGGTGGCTGCCATGCTGATCAAAATTGGCGCCGACAAGGTCGCCCTCGAGCCCTATAACGAGCCCGCCTACTACCCTTGCGATTCAAGCGGCAGCGATGACTGGCAGCGGATCATGGCAGGCACGGTTCGCGATATTCGCGCCGTCAGCAGCGAACTCACCATCGTCGCGACCGGCGCCTGCGGCGGGAGCATCGCGGGACTGGTCAACCTGGACCCCAACTTCGACGACCCCAACGTCTATTACAGCTTCCACATGTATGATCCGCACAGCTTCACGCACCAGCGGGCCGATGACAAGAACGCTTTCTCCTCCGGCCTTCCCTGGCCTGCCGACGCCAGCACGCCCGAAGTGGTCGCCGAAACCCTCAAGGCGCAGATGGACGCCGCCGGCTTGAGCCAGATCGAAGAGGTGATGAACATGGCCTCGGCGCGTGAAACGATCGCCCGATACTTTGAGCAGAATTGGGGGCAGAGCCAGCTCGAAGCGGGTTTCCGTCAGGCGGTCGACTGGGCTGAAGCCCATGGCATAGCGAGCAGACGCCTGTTCGTGGGCGAATTCGGCGTTATCCTGATGTCTGCGGATGGCCGCATGGGAGCTTTCGATGCTGATCGCCTGCGCTATCTCATGGCAGTGCGCAGAGAGGCGGAACGCTTCGCGATGCCGTGGTCGGCCTGGGAATTCTCCAATCCTTACGGAATGAGTGTTATCCAACCCAAGGGGCCTGCGATCCCGGACCGGGAGATGTTGCGGGCACTGGGCCTGCCATAACTCGTCATCGGGTCAGGATCGGTTCGAGCGGTCTGCCTGGTTGCTGGCGATCAATCGCGTGAAACCCAAGGACTGTCGTCTCCAGTTGCAGCCGAGAGGGCCTGATCGAACCAAATCAGGCTCAGTTTTAAAATCACTCCACCGAGCAGCTATTAATATATTCGCTGTAGATTGGTGTCCTCGATCATACGCAAACAAGGGAAAGAGGGCCAAGGGAAAGAATGTGCGGAATTGCCGGCTGGATTGGGCGCAGGGTCGAGAAGCCACAAGATCGGGCCGCCGGGATGTCGAATGCCTTGCAGCATCGTGGTCCCGATGCCGAAGGCATCGAACTCCTGGACCTGAACACAGGCGAGGACCAGTTGGCATTGGTGCATCGCCGCCTGGCGATTATTGACTTAAACGCCGATTCAAATCAGCCGATGCAGACCGAGGACGGACGGCTCCGGATTATTTTCAACGGCGAAATATACAACTACATCGAGTTGCGTGAGGAGTTGATCGGTCTCGGCCACCGTTTTCGCACACGCTCCGACACGGAAGTGCTGCTCAGGGCTTATGACCAGTGGCGCCTGGCCATGTTCGACCGATTGAGCGGGATGTTCGCTTTTGCGCTGTGGGACGCTCAACGGCGCGAATTGATCCTCGCTCGCGACCCCTTTGGAAAAAAACCCCTTTACCTCATGCAAGGCAGAAATTTGCTGTCGTTTGCCTCGGAGATCAGCGCGTTGTTGTCTGCGCAGCCAGATGGCCAGCAGCTCGATCTGGATGGAGTGCGCGAGTATCTGACCTGGCGTTACGTGCCTGGACCGCGGACGCTTTTCAAACAGATCCGCAAGCTCAACCCGGGAAGCTACGCTGTGTGGTCGCAAGGGGAAGTAACGGAAACGCGCTACTATGCGCCCCCGGATCAGACCGATCTGACAGCGGATATCGATCCAGGAACCGCCAAGCGGCGATTTCTGGAATTGCTCGACCGTTCTGTCGAGATCAGGATGCGCAGTGATGCGCCGTTTGGCGCCTTTCTGTCCGGGGGCCTCGACTCGTCGGCAATCGTTGCCCTGATGACCAGGCACAGCGACAACCCCATTCGTACGTTTTCGGTCGGTTTCAGCGAACAGGCTTACAGCGAGCTTCCATTCGCCCGGCGCGTCGCCGATCATTTCAAGACCGATCATTGCGAAATCGTCATCCAGGCGGATGACCTGATGAATCATCTGCCCAAGATGGTCCGCCATCGGGGGGCACCTGTTTCACAAAGTACGGACATTCCAATTTACCTGATGTCGGTTCGAGCCTCGCAGGACGTCAAGATGGTGCTTACGGGCGAAGGTGCGGACGAGATTCTCGGCGGCTACCCCAAACATCGCGCAGAGTCTCTGGCGGGTGTCTACCGGTCACTTGTTCCAGCGTCGCTTCACAACAATCTCCTCGCCCCTTTGATGCGCGCATTGCCCGGCGCATCGGCCAAGTTCGATACATTTGCCCGAAGCGCGGGTGAACGGGACTTTGCCACCCGGATGATCTCCTGGTTTGGAGCCATGACGGCGCGGGAACGCGATTCGCTCCTCGGTGGGTTGGCCACTTGCGGCCATGACTGCAACGATTTCCCGTTCTCTTCGAGTGTGACGGAATCTCATCTGCGCCGTGTGTTGTTTTTTGATCAGACATCGTGGTTGCCCGACAACCTCTTGGAACGGGGCGACCGGGTGATGATGGCCGGTTCAATCGAGGGGCGAATGCCATTCCTTGATCGCGATCTGGTTTCCTTCGTTAGCCAACTGCCCGATCATTACAGGCTCGGCCTCCTGCACAGCAAACAGATCCTGCGCGACTGCATGGCCGGCATGGTTCCCGACGAGGTCCTCAACCGCCCAAAGATCGGCTTCAAGGTGCCCGTCGCCGAATGGTTTCGCGGGCCGATGAGCGATTATGTACGGGACCATCTGTGTTCGTCCCATTCGGTCATCCGTAGCTATTTGAGCGCCAAGAAGCTGGACCAGATTGTCAGGGAGCACGCCGAGCGCGCCGCGGACCACGAAAAACTGATATGGGCGCTTTTGAACCTGGAGATATTCCACCGCGAATTCGCGCTTGGCCCGCCGCAGTGACGACAATGAAGGACAGCGTCAGCGCTTGACCGATCGCGCCTCGGACGCGACCGATCTCCAGACATCGCAGATCGCGTCGACAAACGGTGCAAGCTCAAGCCTTTCCCGGTGCACCGCCATGGCGGCGGCGCCAAGCCGCGCGCGCAGCGCCGTATCCTCGACCAGCCGAGTTAACGCCTCGGTCAACGCCGCCACATCGCCGGGCGGCACCAACAGACCGGATTGTTCGTGGGTGATGATGTCCTCGACCGCGCCAACCGGGGTGGCCACGACAGCCAGGCCGGCCGCCATGCCTTCGATCACCGACATTGGCAGATTTTCGGCGAACGAGGGGAGCACCAGAATATCGGCCGAAGCGATCAGTGATGCGACCTCGTCAGGTCCCACCCAGCCCGGAAAAGCAATACGGTCGGCAATCCCTAGAGCGACCGACCTCGCTCGTGCCGGCTCGACCTCACCATCGCCGGCGATCGTGGCACGCCAACCCCTGAGATGTTTCATCCGCTCCAGCGCCTCGCCCAACTGCGGCACGCCCTTTCGCTCGCCGATGCGGCCGAGGAACAGGATGTGCACGTGATCGCCTCCGCCGACATGCGCCAGGGAAGGAACTGCCGTGGCGTTGGGAACGATGACAATATTGCCGCCGCTCGCCGGTGCCCGGCTGGCGACGAAATCGCGCCAAAGCCCCCCCAGGACAATCACCCGGCCGGCATGCTCGAACAGAGCCCTGATACGGCGGCTCATGAAACTATGATCGTCTTTCCAGAATGTCTGATACTGGGCCCCATGCAGATGAAGGACGTACGGTATCGACAACAGCCTGGCGCAAGCGGCGATCATCATCTTGCGATAGGTGCTGCCGGAGACCGATATATTGATGTGAATGACGTCGGCGCGTCTATCGAGGCGGGCCGCAAGCATCCGCGCGCAAAAACCAAGCATGTAGAAGATCGAAAGCCCGACATGTCCCGGGCCACGGCTGGAAAGAAAGCGCAGATCGATGTCGGCGATCTCTTGCCGTTCGAACTCCTGCTTCAGCGCCCCCATGATCCGGTCGATGCCGCCTTGTCCCGAAACGCCCGAGGGCGTTGCGACCAAGACATGTATTTTTCTATTGTGGGCGAGACGCTGCAACATGACACCATTTGGGTTGCGGATGCCGGGTGACCGTAAAGCAAAGGTTCCAAAAAAGGTTTACGACGAATCTTTTGGTTCAAACTGTATCCGTTCACCCTTTGCCGTCATCATGCTGGAATTCCCGTCGGTCAACGGTTAATCGACGGCAAATTTTCCGGGGACAACCCTTTGCTGCTCCGTTCCACACTCATCTATGGCCCTGCTATTCTGCTGACGCGGGTTTCCGCTCTGCTCCTGCTGGTCGTCATGACGCGGTTGATCGACCAGACCGAGTATGGCCTGCTGACCCTGGTGGTCACCGTGGGCGAAATGACGGATGTTGCCGTTACCAACTGGCTGCGCATTGCCTTGCTGCGGCTTGGTGGAAAAGGCGACGTCAGCCGTGGCAGCCTGATGCTTGCCGGACAGGTATTGCTTGCCACCACGGTGCTGGCCCTGATCATATCCGTGATCGCCTCCGCGGTGATCGTGCCGGAGCGCTGGATCGAATTTGCAATCGCCGTCTGCAGCTATCTGATTGCCGGCTCCATCAGCCGGTTCGCGTTGACGGTGCTGCAAATGCAGCAGCGTCATTCCCTCTATTCGATGCTTGAATATCTGCGCGGCCTGCTGCAACTCGCCTTGCCGATCGCCGCCATCCTTATCTTCCAACGCTCGTTTCTGACGGTATCGCTCGGCTCGAGCCTCGCCGTGCTGATTGCCGGCATCGTGGCGTGCGTTGTGGCATCCGGGCGCGTTATTGGCGGCCCGCCGCGCTTCACCCACAAGGAGTTTTTTGCCCTCGGCGTGCCCCTCGTCATCATGGCGCTGGTCGGTTTCGGTCTCAACAGCGCTGAACGCGTCTTCCTCAAGCTCTACTACGATGCCGGCGCGGTGGCTGTCTTCGCAGCCGCCTACGCATTGGCTCGGCAGCCGATCGATATGGTCGCCAACGCAATCAACATGGGCGCATTTCCAGAAGTGGTCAGCCGCTTCGACGACGAGGGATCCGAGGCGTCCGGGCGGTTGTTGTCGCAACTCATGGCCTTGATGATACGCCTTTGCCTGCCGGTCGCAGCAATGCTTATCGCGCTCAGCGGCGACATCACGCGACTCCTGCTGCCCGCGGAATATCATGGTCGCTTCGGCCTGCTGTTCCCGATCATCGCCTTCAGCGTTCTTTGTGCCAATCTCACAAGCTTCGTTTATGGCGTCGTGGTGCACGCACATAAGCGGCCGTGGTTGCTGATCATCGCCAATTCCTTCGGCTCGGTGGCAACGATTTCACTGTCTTTTCTGTTGATTCCCACCATGGCGGAGATTGGCGCGGCTTTGGCGTTGGCAGGGGGATCGCTGGCAGGTCTTGCAGCCTGCATCGTCATCGCCGAGAGGCTCACGCCGGTGCCGGTGCCCTGGCGCGACATCGCTGTCTCAGTCATCATTTCTATCTGCACCGGATTGGCCGCCAGCCTTGCCGGCACTGCGCTGGGCTATATGCCGGCGATCTTTCCGCTCGCGGCGGGCGGCGTCGCCGGCGCTGCGGCTTTCCTGGGACTGACCTGGTTGTTTCACCCCGCGGCCGTGACGCAGTTCATCGGCAAGCTAAGGGCACGGCTCCGGATCGCATAAATCCCGCGCTATGAGGCATGCTTGTCTGAAAGTCGCGAGCCTACGGATTGACGTTTCGGCGTCCCCGGCGAGACCAGAACTCACGCCACAGCAGCAGTGCATAGGCGGTGTTGGTATCGTAGTAGCGGCGCCACAAGCGTCGCGGCTCCTGGGCCACGCGGAACAGCCACTCCAGGCCGGCCGCCTGAACCAGTTTCGGTGCCCGGGCGACCTTTCCACCATAGACGTCGAAGCTGCCGCCCACGCCCATGACGAAACTCGGAGCGAGTACGTCGCGATAGCGCTTGAGAAAGCGCTCCTTGCTCGGCGTCGGCATCGCCACAAACAGGCAGTCGGCACCTGAAGCGTTGATGGCCTCGACGATCGCGGCCTCTTCGTCCGCCTTGAAATACCCATTGCGCCTGCCGGCAATGGCCAGGCTCGGATGATCTCTGGCAAGTCGGCTTTCAACTGCGTCGAGAATGTGCTGTTCAGCGCCCAGAAGGTAGGGGCGATAGCCACGCCTGGCGCACAGCGCAAGCAGGTTGATCATGACATCGACGCCGGTCACACGCTCCGGCAACTCGACGCCGCAGAGCCGCGCGCCCCAAAGCACGCCTTTGCCGTCGACATTGACCATATCCGCCCCGACGACATCCTCGCGCAGTTCGGCATTCTTGCGCATGTTCACAAGCTTGGCGACGTTCACGACAACATGATGAAGCGGCCGCCGCGTCGCCATCGCCTCGTCTGCGATGGCCAACGTCTCGGCCATGGTCAGCGCATGGATGGTCGCACCGAGAAACTCGCGGCGGCGTGATGCCAATAGGGAGTGTTGCGCCCATGCCGGGTCATGCGAGTTCATGCCGCTTCTCCGGTGCGAGCGAGAGACTGCGAGCGTTCCATTTCGGATTTCTTGCCTTCGATGCGGGCGTCGGGCTTGCGCGCCTTGCGCCAGGTCCACAGGCCCCGTGTGTCGACGAGCTTCTTGTCCTTGAGCGCTTCGGGATCGATCAGATTGAATTGTCGATGGTCGACCAGCAGGACGACGATATCGGATTGGTCAATAGCGGAAAGTGCATCGGTGAACATGACGCCGCTGCCCTCGAGTTCGTGTGGCAACTGACGCGCATTGGGCTCGGCAGCGACGATCTTGATATTGGGAATCTTGGACAGAAGCTTAACAACCTCGACAGCCGGGCTCTCGCGCATATCGTCGATATTGGGTTTGAAGCTGAGGCCAAGACAGGCGATCGTCTGCTTGCGGGTCGGGTCGAGCAATGCCTCGATGTCCCTGACCACCGACAAGGGTCGCTCGGAATTGATGCGCCGCGCCGAACTGATCAGCCGCGTATTGTTCGGTGCGGCGTCGATGATAAAATACGGATCGATCGCGATGCAGTGGCCGCCCACGCCCGGGCTCGGCTGCAGGATGTTCACGCGAGGATGCCGGTTGGCGAGATCGATTACCTCCCAGACATTGAGGGACAGATCCTGGCACACCGCCGCAAGCTCATTGGCGAAGGCGATATTGACATCGCGGAACGCATTTTCGGTCAGCTTAACCAGTTCCGCGCTTTCGGCCTGGGTTATGAACAGGTCGCCGGCGACGAAGCTTGAATAGAGTGCCGCTGTCCGCTCCGAAGACTTTCGGGACAGTCCGCCGATCGAGCGATCGTTGTTGATCAGCTCGGTCAGCACCTTTCCCGGCAGCACGCGCTCGGGAGAGTAGGCGACCAGGACGTCAGCTTCCTCGCCATGCGCGACGGGAAATTTGAGATCGGGTCGCAGTTCCGCGAGCAGCGCTGTCATGACGCGCGTCGTACCGACCGGCGATGTTGATTCCAGCACCACCAGGTCGTCCCGTTTTAGTACCGGAGCGATGCTTCGCGCTGCCGCAAGCACGTAGCTGACATCCGGCTTGCGGTCCGGGGTGATCGGAGTTGGAACGGCGATAATATAGGCATCGGCCGGCTGAGGCGTGCTGAATGCCTTGAGCTTGCCATTGGCGACAACTTTCTGGATCAAACCATCCAGGTCCGGTTCGATGATGTGGATTTCGCCGCGGTTGACCTTCGCGACCACCGCCTCGTTGATATCGACACCGATGACATCGAGTCCGCGGCTGGCAAAAATGGCGCAGGTCGGCAGGCCGATATAGCCCATGCCGATAACGGAAACGGTTTTGATTTCAGCCATGATTCAGCAATTCCTCAACGATCCGGGTCGCAGCTTGGCCATCGCCGTATGGGTTGTGCCTCTCCGCCATGCCGCGATAGACGCTCTCATCATCGAGCAGGCTATTGGCATTGGCCAGAATTTTTTCGATATCGGTACCGACCAGCCGGGCAGTACCAGCGGCGATCCCTTCGGGTCGCTCCGTGTTTTCCCGCATCACCAGCACCGGCTTGCCGAGTGAAGGCGCCTCTTCCTGCACGCCGCCGCTGTCGGTCAACACCAGGTAGCTCTGTTTCTGCAGGTACAGGAACGGCAAATAGTCCTGCGGGTCGATCAGGTGGATGTTCGGCACCGTCCCGATTTCGGCGTCGACCACGGAGCGCACATTCGGGTTGGGATGGACCGGGTAGATGATCTGCACATCCCTGCGCGCCGACAATGCCTTCAGCGCGGTGCAGATTCTCTGGATGCCGCCATCGAAATTCTCACGGCGATGACCGGTGACGAGGATCATTTTCTTGGTCGGATCGATGAAGGGGAAACGAGCGGCGAGCTTGGCGTTCATCAGCTCGTCGGCATCGATCTCGCTGGAGAAATGCAGCAGCGTGTCGATCACGGTATTGCCGGTTACGAAGATGGTGTTCGCAGCCTTTCCTTCGGCGATGAGATTGTCGCGCGCCTCGGTGGTCGGCGCAAAATGCCAGGTGGCGATGTTGCCGGCAATCTTGCGGTTCAGTTCCTCCGGAAAGGGAGAGTTGATGTTGTGGCTGCGCAATCCCGCCTCGATATGGGCAACCGGAATGCGCTTATAGAAGGCAGCTAGAGCCGCGGTCATCGCGGTGGTTGTGTCGCCCTGGACGATGACGATGTCCGGCTTCGCCTTCTCCAGCACCCCCGCCATTCCGAGGAGCACGCGCGAGGTCACGTCGAACAACGTCTGACCTGGCTGCATGATGCTAAGATCGTAGTGCACCGGCAGGCCCGTCAGTTCAATGACCTGATCGACCATCTCGCGATGCTGGCCCGTCACACATATTTCCGTGGTAAAGCCCGGATGGGCAAGCGCGGCGCGCGCCACCGGAAAACATTTGAGCGCCTCCGGCCTCGTGCCGAACACGATCAGCAGTTTTCGCCTTGCGGGCAATTTCGGATGTGAAACGGCGTTCATGGTTGACCCTGGTCACCGAAAGCGTGCGCGCCCGGCTGATATGTGCTTACAGCCTAACAATAGCGCCCTGAACCGCCTTCGTATTCAAAAAAATTAACGTATGATTAACGCTAGAGTCCGCAGCCCCCCTTGGGCAACCCTTGCCAGGAACAGTGGGGAAAGATACCAAAGCAAAGCCATTTTTTGCTCTAACGAGAATAACTTGGGTTGACTAATATTTTAATCATCGGCCACGCCGTCGCATCCCGGCGCTGGGAAAATGAGCTTTTTAAGCGGTTGGATGCGGCAGGTTACGTGGTCTCGAGTTGCAACGCGCCGGCGGCGGCGCCAACCGCTCGGGGGCTGGACACTGTCTTGGCGATTGAGAGCCGGCGTTTCGGTCCCTCGCTGGCGGGCCGGTCCGAGCCGCTGCCGCCCATCGATCGCGGCCCTCCGGACCTCGTCATAGATCTCACTGCCAGCGCAACGGGGCAAGGCGCGCCAGTCCTGAGGCTCGAATTTTGCGGCCGCAACAGCTTTCCAGCCGGCGTTGCCGCAATGTTGGCGAGCGGACAATTGCCTGAACTTGGCGCTCGCCTCGATGGCGTTGTCGTAGCCCAGGCTAGACCGATGCTGGCAGACAGGCTCTGGCTATCTCGAAGCTGCAACGACCTGCTCGCCGGTGCCATGTCGCTGATCATGCAAACCGTCGCCCGCTTCTTTGCGGGCAAGCTTGTGCCGGTAAGCGACAACCCGGTGCCGATCCTGAAGAACGACAGTTTTGTTCGACACTATGTGCCCTTTTTTGGCAGGGCTTTGATCGATCGCGCCGTGCAAAAAATCAGGCGGGGACGACGCCCCTTCTATTGGCAGGTTGCCTATCGGGTGATCGACGGACCAGGCATCGCCGAAACCGGGCAACTCGACGGCAAACCGTTCACAGTCCTGCGGGACGATGGCCAACGCTTCTATGCCGACCCGTTCGTCTTCGAGGCCGACCGCCGCCATCATCTGTTTGTCGAGGAATTCCCCTACGCGACGAGTCGCGGCGTGATTTCCGTCGCCGAGCTCGGTGACGATGGCACTTTCGGTGTTCCAAGGGTTGTATTGGAGGAAGCGCACCACCTGTCGTATCCGCAGGTGTTCGCACACGATGGCGAGATTTTCATGATCCCCGAAAGTGGTTCGGCTCGCGAACTTGTGCTCTATCGCGCCGCGCAGTTTCCCGACCGCTGGGTCCGCGACACGGTGCTGATGACGGACAGGGATTTCAACGACGCGACGCTGCTCGAATCCGACGGTCGCTTCTGGCTGGTTGGAACGGAGCGGTTCGGCTACGGCAGCGCGTCGGACACGATGGCGGTCTATTGCGCACCCTCGCTGCGCGGGCCATGGGTCGCCCATCCGCTCAATCCCATTGCCGTCGATCATTCGGCCACCCGGCCGGGCGGCGCCTTTATCCGCCAGGACGATGCCCTGGTGCTGCCGGTGCAGAACGGATCGAGGGCCTATGGCGGTGGTCTGGGGCTGATGCAGCTTGAGCGACTCGACGCGTCAGACGTCCGCTTCGCCTCGCCCCGGCCGATCGGCGCGGGTCCAGCATGGGCACGCACGGGCATTCATACGCTTAACCGCGCCGGCAATGTCGAGGTCGTGGACAGCGCGGGCTGACTGAAGCGCTGAAAGCCGTGAGCGTCCCGTTGCGTGACCTGCTTATTTGTTCTCCGTGGCAATATGAGGAAGCGGTGTGTTTCTCGTCTTCCTTCTGCCGTTCAGGGTCTGAAGAATCGGCTTCTCGATCATCTCGTAAATCACCAGACTGACGAGGCAGGCTGCCACGATGCTGACCACCGACACCAACAATACCGTTGTCGGATGCTCGTATCCGACGGTGCGTCTGGCCAGGTACGCCACAGCGCCGATCACGAAGATATGCGACAGATAAAGCGCGTAGGAAGCGTCGCCCAACTGCTCGAGAAGGCTCCAGTGCTTGAGTTTCGGCTCCAGATTGAGGCTGAGATGAAGCAGGCCCGCCGCCCACATTGCTTGTCCCGCGAAGCTGATCTGACCCAAGAGCGGCGTACCGTCATCGACGAATGAAAGCACCACGCCTGCAGCGGTCATTACGCCGAATATCCAGGCATGGCGTATGTCGGAAGTGAAATCACCGTCCAAATAGCGCCGCCCTATCCACATACCGATGACGAATGCCACCGGAGAAGGGTTGAGATAGAACTGGATAACAGGGTTGGTGGGAGCCAGCCACAGCCCGGCTATCCACATCGCAATGAAAAAGACCGTCAGCACAAATACGCGCGAGGTCACGGACAGGAATGCGAACACCGCAAAAGCGATATAGAAAAATACCTCGTAATTAAGCGTCCAGCCGAGTGAAAGAATTGGACTGGCGCTATCCCGTCCAGGCGCTTCGTGAACAATGAAGAGGAGCGACTGAAGATAGTGGGGCCATGTAAAGACGGTCTTCTGGAAGAGACTTGGCGCGAGCGCCGCCAGAACCGCGGCGAGGCTGGTGAAAAGCCAGTAAAGGGGGATGATCCGGATTGCTCGGCGTTTCAGGAAGGTGGCAGCGGAAAACGGACCATCTCCCGTAATATGGACCATTATGAAACCGCTGATGACAAAGAACAGAACGACGCCCAGGCGGCCCGCCGTCACAATAATCAGATTGTCCACGCCAATCTGATAGGAAAAGGCGTGTGCGAACAGAACCAGCAAGGCGGCGCAGGCGCGAAGATACTGAATCGAATAGAATTTCTTCACCTTGATCTCCTGCGCTTTGCCGGCGCCTGATGCCATTGTGCCGTCCACAGGCAGCGCGTCGGGCGCCGTGCAAAGCATCGCCATCAATACGACCGGCCAATTAAGTGTGGGTTACCGAGTTCACGAAATAGCGTGAATCCGGCTGCCGATGCATGTCGCGCAAGTACATTGCGTGCATTCGTTCCCACGCGGCGCACTTTGGTGAGACTTCAATGAGCGGTGTCCGGCTTTTCGGCAAAGCTGACATGTGGCGGCCCATGCCCGGCATCGCCACTGTTAAGATCGGGTTATCCATATTCCTTTACGTTCGTGCAGGAAAATGTACCCGGGGTGCGTTCGTCCCCTGCCATCTCAATCGCAAGCCGCAACGCTGGTCGGATAATCGTGAGTGTCACCCCCACAGAGCAACAGTTCGTGACCGCGCAGGCCAGCCGCCAAGACGCCCTCACACTCCTGTTCTTTCTCCTCGCGGCCTTCGCTTTCCTGCTCCGCTCGACCATCTCGCCGCAGTTGATGAATATGGTGATGTCCTATTCGACGGAGGGGGGGTCGTTTCCCGAAAAGCTGCATATCGGGACCTATGCCATCTTTCTGCTGCTTGTCGTCATCGCCACAACCCGGCCAATTCGGCTCGAAGGCGATGAAGTCAGGCTGTTCAAGGCGACATTGTTATATTCGCTGCTGCTGTTGTGGCTGGTGCCTTATCTCTTTGTGATAGGCCGTGCCGGCTCGGCCGGCTTCATAATCGATTCCTATCTGGTCTCTTGTGCCGCGGCGATGATCATGCTTGCCCTGGGTGACCATGTGCGCAGGGCGCTTGGCAATGTCATCGTCGGCATGATTGTCCTCAGCGCCATCATCGGAACGATCGAGGCCGTCACCCAGCATCGATTCCTGCCCTATCCCCTCGTTGAGCTGGACTTTCGGCCGATCGGACTGTCGGCCCATCCGCTGGCGCTGGGCGCGCTTTGCACCACCGCCATAGGTTTCGTTGCATTGACGCGGTGGCGTATCTGGGTGTGCGCGCTTTGCATCTTCATTCTCTTCATCGGCACGGCCGCTTCGGGCGCGCGCACCGCCCTGCTGCTCGCTTGCGGCGAGATCCTGTTCCTGCTCGTGTTCCTGCCTTGGCCGGACTTGTCACCCAGACATCAACGCCAGGCCAAACTCCTGGTGCTGATGCTGACGCTGGCCGGTGGCGCCATACTGATTGCGATACTCTCTTCGGCGGGGCTGCTGAACCGCTTCAGCAACACGCTCTTTGATCAAAATTACGACGCGCGCGTCAAGATCTACGATGTATTCAAGTTCGTTGAATGGAGGGACATCCTGCTTGGCATGAATCCCAACGAGTTGTTGAAGATCGTCAACGAAAAGCTCAACCTCCCCTTCATCGAAAGCACGCCGGTCGTTCTTACGCTTTTGTTTGGCCTGCCGATCGCCTTGCTCTTCGCGTTTGCTTTCTTCCGGTTCCTTTTCAAGCTCCTGCGCAATACGCCTCGGGCCGCCCATATCGCAGCGGCCGCGTCCATTCTCGCGGCATTGTCAAACAATGCCCTCTCTTCGAAGGCGCCGGATATCATGCTGCTCGTCATCTTGTTGCTCGCTTATCGAAAGCCGGATGGGCGCCAAACCGGCACGCCCCTTCAAGGCCAACCAGCATCAACAGCGACATGACGCCAAAGCCCGCTCCTTGTGGATGCCCTCGCAACGACCTCTTGCATCTTCCATTTGAAACGCCTGCGCGCTTTGCCAGGCTACGACGGGCGTGGCAGAATACCGACCAAAGGTGGATAGATCGCTGTTCCGGAACGCGCCTGACACGCCTGGAAAATGAAATGTTAACGATGTTTCCGTAAAGCAGGCTGTGCGTATTGAATATTAAAGGGTTAGCATGATGTCCGCCGCTTCCGGTCCTCCTCCAACCGCGGCCGCCGCCGGCATTAGCCCCTATGAACGGATCGAAAATGCGCGGCGCGCCAGCCGGCCAAAGCCGCAACAAACCGCGCCGATCATGGCACATGCGGCGGCACCCGCTGTAACGTCGGCCCCTGTAACGTCGGCCCCTGTGTCGCCTGCACCCCTGGCGCCGCCTGTATCCGAGCCCGTCACGACGGTGACGCTCAACAAGATCGGAACCTTTCTCGAACTCGATTTCGGGCGTCTGTTTGTCTGGCTGCGCGCCGGCCTCGCTCTGGTATGCCTGCTGGCAATCGTCGGCGGGATCGTCGGCGGTGCCTACGCTCTGCTGAGCAAGCAGCGCTACACCGTGACCACGGACATCCTCATCAATCCGGCCAATCTTCAGGTTGTTCCGAATGATCTTTACCCGCAATCGGCCCAGGTCGATGGACAGTTGCTCAGCGCGCGCAGCAAAGAGCGAATCTTGACCTCGGGCAGCGTGCTTTCACGTGTTGTAGACGATCTTGACCTGGCCAGTGACCCGGAGTTCTTCGACGCGGACCGTAGCCGCACAGGGACGGACGGCGCCAAACCCGATCCAAAGCTTACCGCCCTGAAGAACCTGGCGGAACGGGTTAGCAGCATCGCGGATGAAAAGTCGTTTGTCACGACCTTGATGGTATCGGCGGAAACCCCCGCTAAGGCGATCCTGATTTCGCAGGATATCGTCAAGACTTTCCAGGAAGAGCTGGCCAGCGCCGAGGCTTCCGGCGCCAGCCGTGCCGCGGCCGCGCTGGACGGGCGGCTGGGCCAGCTCAAGAGCGATGTGCAGGCGGCCGAAGAGAAGGTCGAGGCCTATAGGCGCAGCCACAATCTGGCCACCAGCAATGGGCAGCTTGTTTCCTCGCAAACCATGACCCAGCTCAACGGCCAGATCGTGGAGACGCAATCGCGCGTCATCGCCGCGCAGGCAAGTTACGACGCCCTGCTTGCCGCCGGCGCAAACGGCACCAATTCCGGTCCCGCCACGTCGGAGGCGCTTGTGGCGCTGCGCGCAACGGCCAACGGCCTGCGCCAGCAGATCGATTCGCAGTCGATGACCTTTGGCCCCCGTCATCCGTCGATCGTCAGGCTGAAGACGGAGTACAACACGGTCAGCGCGCAACTCAGCGCCGAATACGCGCGCACCCTGCGCCTGGCGAAGGTCAATCTCGATGCCGCCAAAACCTCGTCGGCCTCCCTCAATGCCAAGATGAATGACTTGAAGGGCAACGTGTTCTCGGATAGCGATTCCGAGGTCGCCTTGCGTGAGCTTGAACGTGACGCCGCGTCGAAGACGGCTATCTATGAGAGCTTCCTGTCGCGGGCACGCCAGATAACCGAGCGCGAACAGATCGACAGCACCAATGTGCAGGTGATTTCCACCGCAGTGCCGCCAAAGGGCCGTTCATGGCCCCCGCGCACCGTCGTGATGATCGGCCTGGGGGCCATTGGCGGCATGATCCTCGGCATGTTGCTCGCCATTACCCTGGGTATCGTGCGCGACATGCGGCTTCCGCCGAACCGCCCGGATGTCATTGCCAGCCGCGCCTGAAATGGCGAAGCGGATTGTCTTTCACATTGCCAGCCTCAGGGGCGGCGGCGCCGAGCGTGTATTCGTCCTGATGGCGAACGAGCTGGCATGGCGCGGCCACAACGTCACGCTTTTTACCTGGAACGCGCAGGGGCCCAATGCCGCCCTGCTTTCGCCTGCCGTGCATCTGGTCGATTTCGGCCTCCCCATTCGCGGCGAGGGTTATGGCAAGTGGGCGACATTGAAAGGCATCGTGCGAAGCGCGGGCCTGCTTGGCCGCCTTTCTCCCGACGCGATCTACAGCGCCCCGGAATTCGCCAATCTGGTCGTGGCGCTGGCGCTTTCCCTCGCGCGAAGCAGGGCGCGGTTCTTCCCGAGTTTCCACGCCGCCGCCTCACTGCCTTCCGGCAGCCTTGGCGCGAAAATGGCGGTCTGGCTTTCGGCCCTGGTTGCGGCCCGCGCCACCAGGGCCATCGCGGTTTCTGAGGGTGTCGGCGGCGATCTTGTGGCCCGAGGCTTCCCGAAATCCAAGGTCGTGGTCATCAACAACCCGCTGCCGCCGGCTGCGGCATCCCAGCAACGCTCCTACGCCTGGCAGGCAGAGCTCGCGGCGATGGGCGACGGCCCCATCATCATCACCGCCGGACGCCTGGTGCCCGTTAAGGATCATTGGACGTTGCTGCGGGCCTTCGCTGTGCTGCGCGCCGGCCGCCGGGCCCGGCTTGTCATCTTCGGCGAGGGTCCGCTGGCCGACGAGCTGCGCGCCTATGCCGAAGAATCCGGTATCGGCGCAGACGTTCTGTTTGCGGGCTATGTCAATGATCCGGCGGCGTGCTACGCCGTAGCTGACTTGTTCGTCCTATCATCGACCAGCGAGGGCTTCGGCAATGTTCTGGTCGAGGCCATGGCAGCGGGGATTCCGGTGGTCTCCACGGACGCGCCGCACGGCCCGCGCGAAATACTTGATGACGGCCGCTTCGGCGCCCTGGTGCCGGTCGGCGATGCCGCGGCCCTAGCAGTGGCGATGGCCGGAATGCTCGACCAGCCGACAACCGCCGCGATCCTGAAAAGCAGGGCGGCGGATTTCGAAATTGAAAAGATCGGAGACCGGTACGAGGCGTTGCTCTGAATTAGCGCATGGATCGGCTTGCGGCGGCACAGGAATTCGCCATTGATGGGACAGGACGCCGCCAACATAGGCCGGTTACTCCCAATCCAATCATGATCTTTAACATCAATTTACCCGGAGTTGGTAACAACAGGGAACCCGCGTTTTATCCTCAGGATAGGGATTTTCCTTGCCGCAGCATCACAGCCTTCCTGCCGGCCGTGCAAACGATCGCAATTGGCCGCGATTGCACCGCTTCATGCGGGTTGAGCTGGAACTCGCGCCTGACGTCCTGGTGCCGCGAGCCGAAACGGAACTGCTTGGCCGGACGGCCGCGGCCATTCTTGGCGAACAGGCGCACGAAACGATCCTGATCGACATGTGCTGCGGCAGCGGCAATCTTGCCGTGGGCATCGTCAGCGAATGTCCTCGGGCTCGGGCATGGGCGGCGGACCTGACCGACAGCACGGTTTCGCTTGCCCGCCGCAATGTTGTGCGCCTCGCCCTGCAGGACAGGATCAAGGTCCGGCAAGGCGACCTATTTGCCGCGATCGAGGGTGACGGCCTCCGCGGCGCTGCCGACATGGTTGTGTGCAACCCGCCCTATATTTCCTCATCCCGTCTCGATAGCGAAAGCGCGCATCTGTTGGAGAACGAACCTCGGGAAGCTTTCGACGGCGGCCCTTACGGTATTTCGATCCTCCAAAGGCTGGTCCGGGATGCCGCAGCTTTCCTCAAGCCAGGCGGATGGCTGCTATTTGAGTTCGGCGAAGGTCAAGATCGGCAGATAGCAACCCTTTTATCGAGAACGAAATCCTACGAAACCCCAACCTTTGCCGTGACGGCCGACGGCCAGCCCCGTGTCGCCATGGCGCGCAAACATGGTGGCCGGGTTCCCGGAACCGGGAGCCCGGCGTGAGCGTCGTCCGCGCCCTCGATCAGGCCGACCTTGCGGCCGTCGCGGGCATGTTTCAACGCATGCTGCGCAAGAAGCGGGGGCCAGCGCCGGCCTCCCTCGTCGATTACATGAGGCGGTTTTATCTGGACGCACCCGACTGGGGCAGCGGGCTCCGTTCGCTTGTCCATGTCAATGACGCCGGCCAGGTTTCCGGGTTCGTCGGCGTTCATGCGCTGCCAATGAAATTCAACGGCCGGCAGCTCTACGCTGCCATCTGCAGCTCGCTGATGGTCGAGGATCACGAGACCGATCCGATGGCCGGTGCCCGCCTGTTGAAGGCCTTCCTCGATGGTCCGCAGGACATCTCCTTCAGCGAAACCGCCAATGATACGTCCGTGAAATTGTGGACGCGGCTTCGCGGCGTTGTGCTGCCGCAATACAGCCTTGACTGGGTTCGCGTGATGCGGCCGGCGACCTTCATGCTCAGCCTTTTTGCCAATCACATGAAGCTTGCCTGGATGTTCAACCCGCTCGCCCGGATCGTCGACCGGCTCTACCTTCGCAAAATGAAGGGCAGTCAACGACGCTGGACCGGCGTCATCGCCAACGCATCGAGCCGGGGGGCATTTCGGACCTCCGAGATCGACAGCGGCAGCTTTGCGGGGCTGCTGGAGCCGCTTTGCGCCCAGTTTCCGCTACGTCCGCAGTGGGCGGAAGGTCAGCTCAACCATATTCTGGGCGATGCGGCGCAAAAGCCGGATTTCGGAGAGCTTGTCTGCGTGTCGGTGGCATCGCCGAACGGCGCCAATGTCGGCGCTTTCGCCTACTACGCTCGACCGGACGGGATCGGCCGCGTGCTGCAGGTCCTCGCTCTTCCCGGCCAGGCCGGGCCGGTGATCGATTGCCTGGTCGAGCATGCCGCCCGGCGCGGTGTCTCCGGCTTGCGCGGCCGCGTCCAGCCCGCGCTTCTGGAGGCCATGCTTGTAAGACGCATAGCCTTCATACCGGTCGCCTCGACCGTCGTGCATTCACGCGATCCCGAGCTTCTGGATGTCATGAAGAACGCGCAGGTCTTTCTGAACGGGCTTGCGGGCGAGCAGTGGAGCCAGTTGATCGGCGGCCGCTTCACCTGAAGCGTTCCGCCTAGAGCAATTCCAGGAAAGGGTGCGCGGTTTCCGTCCGGAATGGCATAATGCATCAGGTCAGGAGCCGACTTCGTCCACGCCGTCAACGAGCTGCGGGCGCAGGTGCAGATAGCGCGTCGCCTTTCGCTTGGCGGCGATGTCGGCCCAGACGCGTTCGATCTGTGAGGCGGCCAATCCCGCCGCTTGCCCTACCACCTCGGCGGACACGCCGTTGTTGAGGCCGTAGAGACACAGATCCATCCGATCGTAAGGCAGGGAGAAGTAGAATTCTTCCTGCGTCTGCGCCAGCGAGTAGGTGTCGGTGGTCGGCGGCCGGTTGCGGACCTCTTCCGGAATGCCGAGATAGGCGGCTAGCGCATAGACCTGCGTCTTGTAGAGATGCGCGATCGGCTTGACGTCGGCGGCGCCGTCGCCGTTCTTGACGAAGAACCCCTGGTCGTATTCCAGCCGGTTCGGTGTGCCGAGCACGGCGAAGTTCAGCCGGTCGGCATGATAATATTCGAGCTGCTTGCGGGTGCGCTGCTTCATGTTGGTGGCGGCAACGATGCCGAGATAGACTGCCACCGGCATCCGCAGTTTCGTCTGCTTGCCTTGCGGGTCCTGCACCACCAGCGACGAGATGTTGTAGCCCTCGCCTTCGAGCACGTTCGCGATCACGATCTTCGAGGCCCAGCCCTTGCCATAGTCCGGGACCAATTCGCGGATGAAGGCGTCGCGGCGTTCATAGCAGCCCATTGCCCGCAGGGTCGGCCCGATATCCTCCACAACGGCCTCGACGCCGAAAGTGTCGGCGACCAGATGGCCGAGCCGCAGGCTTTCGGGGTCGGAATCGCTTTCCGGCATGAGGACGCACAGCACATTCTGGTGGCCGACGGCCCGCGCGGCCAATGCAGCCGAAACGCTGGAATCTATACCGCCCGAAAGACCAAGCACGAGGCCGCGTTTGCGAATGCCGCGCAACTGCTCGCGCAGGGCCGCCACGATCCTGTCCGTTTCCGCGGCGGGATCGATGGCCAGGGCTTGGGTGAGGGCCGGCGCATCCTGGGTTGAGCCGATGTTCATTGCTCGGCCTCCATCATCTCAGCCGCGAGCCGGCGGCTGACCTTGCCCGACTCCGTCTTCGGCAATTCGCTGCGGAACTCTATGATTTTGGGGACCATGAAATCCTCCAGGTGGCGCGCGCAGTGACGAATGATGTCCTTTCCGCCAAGCGCCGGGTCGGACCGCACGACGAGCGCGCCGATCGCATGCCCCAGCACCGGATCCGGCACGCCGACGACCACCGCTTCCGCGATACCTGGATGGGCGTGGAGCACGGCCTCCACTTCCTTGGGGGCGACCTTCTCGCCACGCGTCTTGATGATGTCGTCCTTACGCCCGACAAAATAGAGAAAGCCGTCCTCGTCGGTCTGGAACAGGTCGCCCGTATAGAGCACCTTTTCCCAAGGGTTAGGCCCCGGCCGGAGCGCTCGTTCCGTCGCGGCCTGGTTGCGCCAATAGCCCTGCATGACGTGCGGACCGCGGATGACGAGCTCACCCGCCACGCCCGCCGGCACGCGTTGTCCAAGGTCGTCGACGACAAAGGCTTCCGTGTTGGGGATGGCTATGCCGACCGACCCTGGCCGGCGGTCAAGTTCCTCGGGTGGCAAATAGGTGCAGCGCTTGCATTCGGTCAGTCCATACATCGAATAGATCCGGACGCCGGGCAGCAGCGAGCGCAGGCGTTCTATGTGGGCTGGCGGCAAGGCGGCCGCGGTGTTGGAAATATAGCGGAGGCTGGGCAAGAAACCCGGCGCCAGATCACGCATCTGCAGGATCATCGCCGCCATGGTAGGCACCAGCGGAAGGCCGGTGACGCCCTCTTTGCGGATGCGTTCGAAGATCTCGTGCGGGAAGGCGAAGGACTTCTCGAGCACCAGCGTGGCCCCGAGCCTGACTGCCATCAGCAACTGGTAGAGGCCATAGTCGAAGGCAAGCGGGAGGACGTTCAGGATGATGTCGTCCGGCGCGTTGCGCAGATAGGTGGCGATCGACCCCGCGGCGGCGTCGCAATTGCGATGCGTCATCATCACACCCTTGGGCCGGCCGGTCGAACCTGACGTGTAGATCAGCATCGCAAGGTCGACGTCGATGCCGCGATGGTTTACCTCCGCGCCATCGAACGTCAGGCAGTCAGTCAGGGACGCGGCCCCTGCCGGGCATTGCCCATCGGCCCCAGGGGTGGAAGCCACGAAGATGCCGGGCTTGCCTTGCGATGCGCAGGCTTCGGTGACCACGGGCATCAGCTTCGCCTGCGTCAGGACCGCCCTGGCGTCGCAATCGGCGATGACGTAACCGAGCTTGTCGGCCTTTGTGGAGGGGTTGACCGGACTGAAGGTCGCACCTGCCTTGAGTGCGGCAAAGATCGATACGGCGGCCTCCCAGCAATTGTCCATGAAGATCAGAACGCGGTCGTCGCGCCTGATCCCATTCATGAAGAGAGCGGTGGCCAGCCGGCTCGAAAGGTCGTCGAGTTCTTCGTAGCTCAGCCTTTTGCCCTTGGTGACCAATGCCGTCTTGGCCGGGTGGGCAGCAGCCTTCGCCACCAGAAAATGCTCGATCCGCACGGGACGTTCCTCGCCGTTGGCGCTTACGCTGCCAGCGTTTGTGCTCTCGCCTCGATGAAGGACGAGATGCGGTCAAGCGAGTCCAGGTTGGCCGGAACGATGTCGGCATCCACCATCGCGATGCCGAAATTGTCCTCGATGAAGGCCACCAGCTCAAGTACCGCAGTCGAGTCGATAATGTCGTTCTCGATCAGCGAGGCTGAATCCGACAGTTTGTAGGAGGTGTCGCCGAACAGGAAGTTGTCGACGATAAAGCTTCTGACCCTGTCCTTGATTGCCGTCATCATGTCTTTCCTTTTCCTCGCCGTCTCAGGCCGCTCTTGCCGCGCCGACCGCTTGGCCGGCGAAATTCTTCTGCCACAGCTGCGTCGACAGAATGCCGACGAAGGCGGCGTTGTCGCGAAATCCGGTCGCGGTCTCCATGCGGCATTTCTCGTGGAGCTTGGCCACCGCCTTGGCGTTGAACAGGCCGCCGGCGGTAATGCTCGCCTCGCCCAGGCAGTCACGAACATAGTCTAGTTCCTCCGCCCCGACGAAGGAGCGGGCCTCCGGGGCGCGGTAAGGTTGCTTGGTGCGTTTACCGATCGCCGCCGGAAGGTGGTGCCTGGCCACCTTGCGCAATATGTGCTTCTCCATCAAGCCTTTCAGTTTCATCTCCGGCGGAAGTCTTGCCGCGAACTCTACCACGCGATGATCCAGGAAAGGAAACCGCCCTTCGATGCCGTGCGCCATGGCCATCCGATCGCCTTGGCTGGAGAGGATGTAGCCGGGCAGGAGGAAGCGGGTTTCGAGATATTGCGCCTGATGCAGCGGATGCCATAGGGAAAACGCCTCGGGTAGGCGGCTGGTCAGCTCTTCAGCTGCGTCATAACCCTTCAACGTCGCGCGCAGGTCGCCGGAAAAGAAGATTTTCGCCGCCGCCGTGGTCTTGAAGCGTGGCCGATGCGAGAACAGCGGATCGTCGAGGGCAGCGTTGCTGGTACCGAAGAAGGCAGCCAGATACTCCACCGATTGCTGTTGCAGGCCCGGCAGATACGGGTAAAGCCGGCGGAACAGCTGCGGCCTTATGCGCGATGTGGGCTGCCGCCCGCAGAACCGGCGGACACGCGCCTCCTTGAAGACGTCGTAGCCGGCGAAGACCTCGTCGGCGCCTTCACCCGTCAGCACCACCTTCAGGCCGGCCTGGCGAACCAGCGCGGACAATTTGTAGAGTGGCGCTGGCGCCGTGCGGATGATCGGCCGCTCGGCAAAGCGGATGACCTCAGGAAAGACGCTGGCGATATCGCGGGCGCCGCATTCTATGGCGTGGTGGCGCGTGCCGAGCGCCGAGGCCATTTCGGTCTGAAAGGCGCTTTCGTCATGCTCGGCGCTGTCGAAGGTTACGGAAAATGTCTCCAGTCTCCGAGGAGTCATGCCGGCGGCAAGCGCCGAAACAAGCGACGAATCGAGCCCTCCGGAAAGATAGGAACCGACCGGCACGTCGGCCCGCATGCGAAGCCTCACCGCATCGGTCAGAAGGGCTTGCAATTCCTCTGCCGCGTGGTCCTCGTTCGTGATCTTCGACGGCTCATCACGATGCGGATAGTCCAGGTGCCAGTACCGTTTGACCGTGACCTGCCCCTGCGCCGCGATCATCACACTTGCCGGTTCCAACTCGTGGATATTGCGGAACGCCGTGCGCGGAGCGATCGGCGCCCACAGCGTAAAGATCTGATCCAGCGCAATCGGATCAATTTCAGCGGAGACGCCCGGGACCTTCAGCAGGGCTTTGATCTCCGAGGCAAAGTAAAGCACCCCGTCCTTAGTTGTGTAGAACAGCGGCCGGACACCCATGCGGTCTCGTGCAAGCACCATTCGTCGCTGCCGATTGTCCCATATCGCCAAGGCGAAATCACCGTTCAGGAGAGACAAGCAGTCTTCGCCCATCTCCTCATAGAGCTGAAGGATGACCTCTGTGTCGCTCGAGGTCCGAAAGTGTCGGCCCTTGGCGATCAGCCCTTCGCGCAGTTCTATGTAGTTGAAAATCTCGCCGTTGAACGCAATCGTCAAATTGCCGGCCTCGTCGGACATCGGTTGCTGGCCATCTCCGATGCCGATCACCGACAGCCGCGCATGCCCGAGCCCGGCATCGGGTGCTACGAATTTCCCTTGCTCATCCGGCCCACGATGGGCAATTGCGGCTACCATGTGCGTGAGCAAAGCTTCCGCATCCCGGATTGACCCGAAATAACCCCCGAATCCACACATCCCTTGAACTCATATTGAACGCTAAGGTACGGAACATAACCTCGATAGTGGCATCTGGGGTTAATCCGATATTTTCACCGAGCATGTGGTTAACAAGAAGTTTGCCACGATGTGGTCTTCGTGGCTAGGACGCGATGGCTCTCCATCACCTCGCGGTTGCGGCCGTAATAGCCGGAACGATAGCCCTGGCTCGCTCTAGGCCTTTTGTCCGGGTTGGCATGGCTGGACACGGGCGGCTAAGGCTGGAAATGTGATTGCACGTCTTCGCTGCCGGGGGGCTGGCCGGAGGACGAGGAGGATGGCGCTGAATTTCGAATATATTGCCGGCCATCCGGCGCTGCACCGTCATGTCGAGGCGCAGTCGAAGGCGTTGCTGCATATCTATGAAACGAGCCCACGCCTGGCCGCCGTGTTCGCCACGCAACAGCGCTGGTTGCTGGCTCACACTGGCCTAGCCCTGCATTTCGCCCGCGACCCGCGCGATCCCCGCACGGAACTGACACTGGCCCGCTTCATCGATGCCGTGCTTCACTATTCCGTCGCTAGCCGCAACACGGCCGAAGCCTTCATCAAGGAGATGCTGTACTATCACATCATCGAATACCTGCCGCACACCGGTGACGGACGAGCCCATCCCTTTCAGGTGACGGCAGCGACGCTGAAGGAATTCGACGGCTGGGTGGTTGCGCATCTGCGCACGCTCGACGGTCTCGACGGCGGCAACCGCCTCGCCGCGTTTCTCGAGCAGCACGGCATGATTTCCAGGCTGCAGCCGCTGGTGGCGGAAGGCCTGCTCTCCTCCAACCCTGTGCGTGAGCCCAAGCAGACGTTTTCGCTGTTCATCTGGCTCAACAATGGCGGCATCGTCATGGATTGGCTGATGTCCGGCATCGATCCCGACAATGCCGCCCTCGACCGGATCCCGACCAGCGTGGTTTCGATCGGCGAATTCGCCAGTTGGCTAAAACTCTCGCGCACCCATCTTGCGCGCAAATTGCGCGACGCCGAAAAGCTCGGCAGCGTCGGCTGGCTGGGCCGGCGCGGGCATTCCGTAATGTGGGTCTCGAACAGCTTCTACCAGGAATACATGACCGTGCAGGCCGCCAAACTTGCCGTCATCGATGCCGCGTTCGAAGCCTGCCGACCGGCGTCGCCGCACGCTGGCTGAACGTTCGGCGCAGACGCTGTTGCGCAGCCGATCGTGCCGACCACGAGGACCCGTCCGGGCGCAGGGCCGAGGTGGCCTTTCCGCCGTCGGGATACGGACATCTGGACAGCGGGGGCGAAGCCTGAAAGCGGAACGATCCGCGCGAGCGGCAGCGATCCGCCCGACGGGTTCGGGTGGATCAACTGGTCAAAAGCCGGGCGCAGCATCTCAATCGATGTCGAATGACACGCCCTGCGCCAGCGGCAGCGCCTTGGAATAGTTCACCGTGTTGGTGGCGCGGCGCATATAGGCCTTCCAGGCATCGGAGCCGCTCTCGCGCCCGCCGCCGGTTTCCTTCTCGCCGCCGAAGGCGCCGCCGATCTCGGCGCCCGACGTGCCGATGTTGACGTTGGCGATGCCGCAATCCGAACCATCGACGCCGAGGAAGCGCTCGGATTCCTGCAGGTCGCGGGTGAAGATCGACGACGACAGTCCGGCGCCGACCGCATTGTGCTCGTCGAGCACGGCATCGAAATCGGAATATTTCATCACGTAGAGGATCGGCGCGAAGGTTTCTTCGGTGACGGGAGCCACCTGCTTCGGCATTTCGACCAGCGCCGGATGCACGTAATAAGCATCGGGATGGCCATTCTCGACCCGCGAACCGCCGGTCAGCTTGCCACCGTGAGCGGTGGCTTCCTTGAGCGCCTTCTGCATGGCGTCGAAGGCCGCCTTGTCGATCAGCGGCCCGACGAGCGAAGACGTCTCCAGCGGATTGCCCACCGAGACGCTCTCATAGGCCTTCTTCAGCCGCGGCAGCAGCGCGTCATAGACGCTGTCATGCACGAACAGGCGCCGCAGCGTCGTGCAGCGCTGGCCCGCGGTGCCCATGGCGCCAAAGGCGATGGCGCGCAGCGCCATGTCGAGATCGGCGGTCGGGCAGACGATGCCGGCATTGTTGCCGCCGAGCTCGAGCACGGCGCGCGCAAAGCGCTTGGCCAGCCGCGGGCCGACATCCCGGCCCATGCGGGTCGAGCCGGTGGCAGAAACCAGCGCCACCTTCGGGTGGTCGACCAGGATCTCGCCGACGGAGCGGTCGCCAATCAGCACCGGTGCCAGGCCCTGCGGCGCATCCGCGCCGAAGCGCTTGACCGCGCCGGCAAAAATCGCCTCGCAGGCGAGCGCCGTCAGCGGCGTCTTTTCCGAGGGCTTCCACACCACGGCATCGCCGCAGACCAGCGCCAGCGCCGCGTTCCACGACCACACCGCGACCGGGAAGTTGAAGGCCGAAATGACGCCGACGACGCCGAGCGGATGCCAGGTCTCCATCATGCGATGTCCCGGACGCTCGGTGGCGATAGTCAGACCGTAGAGCTGGCGGGAAAGGCCGACGGCGAAATCGCAGATGTCGATCATTTCCTGGACTTCGCCGAGGCCTTCCGACGGGATCTTGCCGACCTCGACCGACACCAGCCGGCCAAGCTCGGTTTTGTGCGCGCGCAACTCCTCGCCGAGCAGCCGCACCAGTTCGCCGCGCCGGGGACCCGGCACCATCCGCCAAACCTGGAACGCCGTGTGCGCGGCATCGATGGTCTTGGCCGCATCGGCCGGCGAAATCGTCTTCAGCGCCGCGATCTGTTCACCCGTCACCGGACTGCGCACGACGAGGTCGCCGCCGGTCAGCGCGTCCTTGGCCACACCCAGTTTCGCCAGAAGTTCGGCCGTTTCCTTCGCTATCGTCATTTTCATCCCTTTCAGATCCGCTCGCCATCATAGGGCGGCGGTCGAGCCTTGGCGCCATTATCGCCCGCATGCCGCAGGCGCTGTCATGGCGTGCCATTACTCGGTTCAGGGGAAAATCGCCACCCCGGCATGGTCCAAGCCGGGATTGCACGATTGAGCCAGAGGAGAAACAGGCTTAGTGCGCTGTCTTCGCCGGCGCCTTCACGGCTCCGTCTCGCATCAGCCGGTCGATATGCATGCGGATATGGGCGGCTTCCGCTGCCGTGTTGGCCAACGCAATGGCGCGATCGAAGGCGACACGCGCCTCTTCGCCACGGCCGAGCTGCATCAACAGACCGCCCTTGAGGCCGAAGAAGTGGAAATAGCCGGACAGCCTCTCGCCTAGCGGCTCTATCATGGCAAGGGCAGCTTCCGGCCCGCGCACCTTGGCGACCGCAACGGCACGGTTCAGCGTCACCACCGGCGAAGGTTGCATCGCCTCCAGCAGGCTGTAGAGCAGGTCGATCTCTGTCCAGTCGGTCTCCTCGGGGGTTGCCGCCCGCGCATGAAGGGCGGCGATCGCCGCCTGCACCTGGTAGGGTCCGGGCTTCTGGTGGCGCAGGGCCTTGTCGACCAGCGCCAGGCCTTCGTCGATCATCTTGCGGCTCCACAGCGAGCGGTCCTGGTCGTCGAGCAGCACGATCTCGCCATTCTCGTCGAAGCGGGCCGGCGCGCGCGCATGCTGCAGCAAAAGCAATGCCGTCAGGCCCATGATCTCCGGCTCGGTCTGGAACAGCCGCAGCAACAGGCGAGCCAGCCGGACCGCTTCCTCGCAAAGCGGCGCACGCGCCGGCGCCTCGCCGCTGTTGGTGGAATAACCTTCGTTGAAGATCAGATAGACCATGGCGGCGACGGCGGCGANGGGGGGGAGCCGCTCCGAGCGCTCGACCGCGCCGGGCGTCTCGAACGGCACGCCGGCATCTGCAATGCGCGCCTTGGCGCGCGTGATGCGCTGTTCCATGGCGCTTTCGCCGACCAGGAACGCACGCGCGATCTGTTTGACGGTGAGACCGGAGACGATGCGCAACGCCACCGCGATCTGCTGCGTAGGCGGCAGATCCGGATGGCAGCAGATGAACAAGAGCCGCAATATGTCGTCGCGGTAGTGGGCGCCGTCCAGCCGTTCGGCGATATCGCTCTCGGCATCTTCGAGGTCCGAGATCTGGTCCTCTTCCGGCATCGGCGCCTGCTTGGCGCGCTTGCGCACCGCGTCGATGCCGGTATTGCGGCCGACAAAGATCAGCCAGGCCGCAGGATCGCGCGGCGGCCCGTTCTGCGGCCAGTTCTTGAGTGCCCTCAGACACGCGTCCTGGAAAGCTTCCTCCGCCGTATCGAGATTGCGGAAATAGCGCAGCAGCGCACCCATAGCCTGCGGGCGGGCAGCGCTGATCGCCGAGCTTATCCAGGCGAGGTCTGTCATGTGGCTACTCTGGTTGGGTTGAAGACGGAAACCGGTCGGATCTCATAGGATCCGCCGCTGGGATTAACCTCGGAAAGCTCGCGCGCGAACTCGACGGCCTCGTCGAGATCGGCGCATTCCAGCGTGTAGAAGCCGAGGAACTGTTCCTTGGTCTCGGCAAACGGGCCGTCGATGACGACCGATTCGCCCTTGACCTTGCGCAGCGTCGTCGCGGCGGTGGTGGGCAAAAGCCGCGCCACCGGCCCAAGCCGGCCGGCTTGAGCGTATTTTTCCTGCACATGCATGAGCTTTGCCATGACCTCGTCATCCTGTGCCTTGCTCCAGGAGGAGACGACATCTTCGGAGGCATAGCAGAGGATAGCGTAGAGCATGGGAGGTCCTTTTCTGTCTCAAAGGACGAAACAGTAGGGCCTATGCCGACATGGCGTCGACAAAAAAGTTACGCCATTTTGTCAGCCTTCGCTTGCCTTCAACCATCTCAGCACAAGAGCCTCTTCATCATCGAGACCGTCTATCGATCGCTTGCGCTTGTTGGCCTCGGTCATTTCGCTAAGCAGCCGCCCTTCCACCCAGGCTTCGAAAACCTGTGGATGGATGTAGCATTTGCGGCAGACGGCGCGTGTGTTACCGAGCCGCTCGGCCACCTTGTCGATGACCGCGTTCATCACACGCTTGGTCTGCGCCTGGCTTTGGGGAAGCTCCGTCCGCGCAAACAGCGACGCGGCATGGATGGTGCCGCCCCAGGTGCGGAAATGCTTGGAGCTGAAATTGGCGCCGATCGCGTCGCGGATATAGCGGTTGACATCGTCGGAGCGCACTCCATGCCTCTCGCCGTCCTCGTCGAGATATTGGAACAGTTGCTGCCCCGGAATATCCTGCGCGCCGCGCACGACCCGGGCGATGCGGCGGTCGACCAGCTTCAACTTCCATTCCTTGCCGGACTTGCCCTTGAAGGCAAAGCGCAGGCTGGATCCCTTGATGTCGACGTGGCGGTCGCGTAGCGTCGTCAGCCCAAAGCTCTTGTTGTCGCGGGCATAGGCGGCATTGCCGACCCGGATCATCGTGTTGTCGAGCAGCCAGACAATTGCCGCCACGACGCGCTCGGCCGGCAGGCCACGGCGGCGCAGATCGGCATCGATCCGGCGGCGAAGCTCCGGCAGGCTTTCGGCAAAGGCGACAAGGCTGGAGTATTTGGCGCCGTCGCGCTCGGCGGCCCACAGCGGATGGTAGCGGTACTGTTTGCGCCCGCGCTGGTCGCGGCCGGTCGCCTGGATGTGGCCGGCGGGATCGGGCGAGATCCACACATCCGTCCATGCCGGCGGAATGGCCAGCGCCTTGATGCGGGCAATGGCTGCCGCGCCGACGGCCTGTCCTTTCGCGCCCTTGTAGGAAAAGCCTTCGCCCGCCTTCAGGCGCCGGATCCCCGGCTCGCTGTCGCTGATATAGGTGAGCGAGGCCTGTTCGGCAGCGGTCTGCGCGCCGTTCTTCGGCGCTCCATCGTCCCCCTGTCCGGCAGCCGACCGGCCGGATGGCGTCCCAGATTTGTCAAGCATGCCCGCTCCACGAAATTTTTCTCGTAGATAAGCGCCAAGCCGACTGCTGGTTCCACCCCGTTGCTATGGAATGTGGTCGGGTCCACCAATGGTGGCACCAGCCGGCACGGCCATCCAGAGGCCGCCATCGTCGACGTGAGGCGGATGGTAGTCGCGCCCGGGCGGAATCTGTTCGAACACGGCCCCTGCCTCATCGGCAAGGTAGTCATAGCCCACATCCTGCAGGAGCCCCTTTGGATCAAGGTGGTGGTAGAGATTGCGGCGGGCGATCCGCCGCTTCGGCTCCATCATCTTTAAATGATAGAGGTTGAGCCCGCTGTTGCGGGCCTTGAAACCAAGATCGGGAGGATACCAGAGCCCGTGCAGGTCCTCTGGTCGGTACTTCGCCGGATCGTAGGCTCTGAACAGACGATACTGGAACTTTTCGGCCCACAGCCCGTCGACCCGGTACTCGGTCGGCGAATACAATTCGCGGAGCCGGAACCCCCAGGCCATGCGCCTGTAATCCCCCGTCAGCTGTCCGATCCGCTCCGCGGTACCGCGTTCCAGCCGCTCATCGGGATCAATAGCCAGGATCCAGTCGGCGGCAGCTTCATGCGCTGCGTCGAGTAAGATCCGCCGCCGCTGCGGCTCGCTGCTGAACACGCCGGTCGCCCCGCGATCGTCATAGGCAATCCAGCCGTCAACGACCGGATCGATATTGGTGATCAGATCGGCAACCAGATGCGCGTCATAACGATAGCTGAAAACTGCGACCGTTCTCTGGCGCGTCCAGAACAGTCGGCTCCGTCGCAAGCGTCGAGGCTTGATTTGGCTCGTTATCATTTTCTTGTTGCCGCTTTCACGCGATTTCGCACGCCAATATAGACACCCACGGATTTGACCAGCAGGGCAAGCCAGACAATTGGCATCGACATCATCGCGAAAGTTCGATCCCGATCGGAAAGCCCGATCTTCGCCAGCTTGCGGGCATTCCGCCGATCGCGAAACGTGTCGCGAAAACACCGAAACGGAGTGTTCAGGGCGGACGCTGCGAGGTAATCGCCGCGGCGACAGCCGCGCCTGTACTGATCGGCAAGCAATCTGGACAGCCGGGTTTCGTTGCGATGAACGGTTTGCACCTTAGGCTCCCAGACCGGCTGCAGTTCCTGCGGCAGCCGCCCCAGAAATTCGGTGTCTTCGGCAGCAGGCATGGTTTCATCGAACAAGCCATATTCATCGAACAGCCGCCGATCGAACGACACGCCGTAACGCAGGGCACGATCCGACGGCAGACCGGGAAGCCGTCGCATGAACATGATCAGATGAGCCGCACAGGCGATCAGATTGCGCGGATGGCTATTCACCATCGCGCTCGCCACGGCGCGGTCGCCAGCCAGATGCCGCTGCATCCGTGCCTCGGCCCAGCCCGAACAGGCGAGGCAATCATCGGCAAGAAAGGCAACGAAAGGCCTTTGGTGGCCGCAATGCCGAGATTGCGGGCTGCGCCGACAAACAGCCTTCGACCGACCTCCATCACTGGCACCTTGACCCCGGCGCCGGTCAGCAGCGCCAGGACCTCACCTCCGCCCGAGTTGACCACCATGNTCCATCACTGGCACCTTGACCCCGGCGCCGGTCAGCAGCGCCAGGACCTCACCTCCGCCCGAGTTGACCACCATGATCTCGAGCGGCGCATTCTGATCCAGCAGGGATGTCACAGCCTCGACGATTTGAGCCGGCGCGCGATAGCCGATGACAATGACGGCAAGCTGCGGCGGGGCTGATTCAGGCACGTTGCAACTGGACGCGCGGAGAGGAAAGCCAGCGCCGCAGCGCCAGCTTCAGCTGGTAGCGCCTGCAACGCCAGGTGTTCGACCGCACCTTCGGCGCCGCCGCCGCGATCCTCAGGAACCGCGCCGCCGTCTCCAGATCGCCGCGCGCATAGTGAACCCTGGCGATCTTGAGGGCGACCAGCCCCTCCCTGGTTTTTAGCGACGATAGTGGGATGCCACAGTCAGTCAGCTCGCGCAGCGCCAGCCGCCAGTCGAGAAAGCGGCGCACCGGCCTGGTGATGAAGCGATCATCGGAACGCACTGCCGAAACGTGGTAGATCATGACGGGATGCACGATCAGGGCAAGCGACGCCCTGCCCATCAGCCTGGACCAGAACAGCGTGTCCTCGTCATAGGCAAGCCCGGTCGGGAAGCGCGTGTCGCCGACGACGCGCCGGGAAACCAGCGCACTGCCCACGGCGATCGAGCGAATGTGACCTTCCAGATAGGCCGAGGCATTGGCTATACCGTCTTCTATGTAGCCGGCTGGAAGCTTGAGGTTCCGGTTCTCGCCATCGGTGCGCCGACGGTAGGCGCCGATCACCATGTCGGCGGCCGGCTGCTCCCCCGCCCGGACCAGCATCGACCGCAGCCCGCCCTCCAGATGCAAGTCGTCGGCGTCGATCAGGTAGATCCAGGAGCATTGCGCCTGCGCCAGCGCCACATTGCGGGAGCCGCCCGCGTCCCGGCAGTTGCTCATGAGCACGCGCAACGGCAACGAGAATTGCGTGGCGGCATTCAGCGCGGCTTCTGCCGTCCCGTCCGAGGAGGAATCGTCGACCAGCAGCACCTCGCCGATAACCTCGGCTTCGGAACGAAGCGAGGCCAGCGTGGCCGCTATGGTTGCCGCCGCATTGTGCGCCGGGATGATGACACTGATTGCCGTCAATACCGAACTCCGCATCAGCATGCCTGCCGACCGATCCTCCCCGAAGTTTCGACCGAGCATAACGGGCATGGACGTTGTTGAGAAGCTGTGCTTCGAGGCTGTCAGGCCTTCTCGAGCGCAACCGGAATGACGTCGACGGCCTGGTCGCCGACCTGGCCGCCGGTGGTTTTCAGCACGCCGACGATCGGAGCCACGTCGGAATAGTCGCGGCCATAGCCAACGGTGATGTGGTCGTTGCTGGCCCGCATGCCATTGGTCGGGTCGAATTCCTGCCAGCCGGCATCGCGCCCACACCACACCTTAACCCAGGCATGCATGGCATCGGCGCCTTCGAGCCGCGGCTTCCCTTTCGGTGGAATGGTGCGCAGGAAGCCGCTGACATAACCCGCAGGAATACCTAGCCCGCGCAGGCCGGCGATCATGATGTGGGAGAAGTCCTGGCACACGCCCCGCTTCAAACGGAAGGCATCGCTGGCCCCGGTACGCACCGTGGTCGCTTCCCCGTCATAGGTGAAGTCGCGGTGGATGCGGTTGCACAGATCGATGGCCATGCCGACCGTCGAGCCGCCGGCGCTGTCGCGGGCATAGGCGGTGATCGCCGCATCGATGCCGGCATGATCGCTGGCGGCGAGAAAGTGATGCGGTGCATCCGGCGCCAGTGACCGTACGGCGCCGAGTTCTTCCCACAGGCGCTGCAGATCGGGCGACACGTCGAGCCCAGGCTCCGGCCGCGACACCGACACGCGCGCGCTCATTCTGATGTCGAGCCCGTCATGGACGTCGCGAAAGGCGATCGCGGTGACATTGTTGCGGAAGAAATCGGCAAAATCCGTGCGCTCCGATGGGGTCGGCACAAACGAAAGCGAGGCCGCGATCACGCGCTGAACGCCGGCAATGGTCGGCGGCAATACACGCACTTGATGCCGGCTGCCGCCGGCCGCGGCGTCATAATCGTAGCTGAGATGAAGCCTGATATCGTACAGCATGTTAACCGAAATACGCTTTAGCCAGGCTGCTGTAGAGGTTGCCGATCTCAGTTGCGAGATCGTCCAGCACCTCCGCCGATATCTCCGATGGCTCCATGACGGCAATTGCCGTGTTGAGCTGCAGGATTTCCTTGGCCGCTAGCGACATCTGCCCCTCCGGGCCGACCGAGGGCAACAGGCCGATCTCCGCCTTCAGCCGTTCGAGCTGGAACAGGATCGAGCGCGGGTTGAGTGGGTCGAGCGCCAAGAGGTCGATCACCGTGCGCCGTCCGGCCCGCACCGGATATTGCCGGCGGTGGGTCATGACGCTGTCGCCGATCTCCAGCATCATGTCGAGCGAGCCGTCCGGCGCACCGGACCTTGTCAGTCGGGCTAGAGTACGGGCGATCTGGATGCCGCGCTCGATCCGCCGGCCGATCTCGAGGAAACGCCAGCCGGTGAAACGGTACATATTCTCGTGCAACAGGCCAGAGAAACCGGCGAGCTTGCGCAGCATGACCGTCATCGCCCGTGTCGCGTCGTCACCCGGCGCCACCGTGGTGGCGAACTGATGAATGGTCTTCGACAGGTCCTTCAGCGCCAGCCAGCCATCGGGCGAAAAGCGGTCGCGGATCTGTCCGGCGCTGTAGACGGCGCTGTCCAGCGTGCCGATCAATCCGGGCGGAATGGCCGCTTCGAGATCGACGCCGAAGGGTTCGAGATAGTCCCTGATATCGGCGAGCAGCAGCATGTCAGGATCGGACGTCTCGGCCAGCCGCACATGATAGGCGCGCAGGATGCGAACCGTATCCTCCGAGCGCTCGATATAGCGGCCGAGCCAGGTCAGGTTTTCCGCCGCGCGGCTGGGCAGGCTGCCCGGCATGGTGCGGACAAAGCTGTCATGCTCCTGCGGCAGCAGCGTCTCGCGCTCGACCGACCGGTCGCTGACCACCCAGACGTCGGCCGCCTGGCCGCCGCGCTGCATGGCGATAGCCGTCGGGTCGAGCGAAAGGCCGACACGGGCGAAACCGCCCGGCATTACCGTCCAGCCATCGGGCGTGCGCGCCAGATAGACGCGCAGGCTTGCCGGTCGCGGTTCCAGCCAGCCGCCGACATAGACCGGCGTCGTCGACAGCGTCACCGCTTCCTGGCCGACGAAACCGCTGCCATCGCTCTCGATGCGCGCAATCAGCGCGATGCGTTCCTCCGGCGTCAGTGCCGAACCGAGCCTGGTCTGGCCGTCATCCTCGAAGGCCAGCCGCGTCGACAGCGCCGGACCGATCACCAAGCGATCGATATTGGCAAGCACATGGGCCCGTTCGGTTGCTTGCCCGCACCACCAGGTGGCGACGCTTGGCAACAGAAGTTCTTCGCCGCGCAATGCGCGCGAAATCTTCGGCAGGAAAGCGAGCAGCGCCCGGGTTTCCATCAAGCCCGAACCCAGCGCATTGACCGTCGAAACCGTGCCGCGGCGGATCGCCTCGACCAGCCCCGGGGTGCCGATATGCGAGTCTGGCCGCAGTTCCAGCGGATCGGCGAAGGCGGCATCGAGCCGCCGCCACAGCACGCTGATCGGCATCAGCCCCGAAACCGTGCGCACCATCAGCTTGCCGCCGGCGACGGTCAGATCCTCGCCCTCGAGCAGCATGATGCCGAGATAGCGGGCGATATAGGCGTGCTCGTAATACGTCTCGTTGAGCGGCCCCGGCGTCAGAATGGCGACGCGGCCGTCATTCTCCTTCGCCATGCCGATCAGAGCATCGCGAAAGCGACGGAAGAAACCGGCCAGGCGATGCACATGCATCTCGCCATAGATGTCGGACAAAGCCCGCGTCGTGGCGACGCGGTTTTCCAGCGCAAAGCCGGCGCCCGACGGCGCCTGCGTGCGGTCGCCCAGCACCCACCAGCTTCCATCCGGCCCACGGCCGAGCTCGAAGGCGCAAAAATGCAGGAAATGACCGCTGGCCGGCATGGTGCCGACGACGGGGCGCAAATATTCGGGGCTCGCCGCAATCAGGCCTGCCGGCAGGATTCCCTTCTCGATCAGCCGGTTCGGCCCGTAGATATCAGCGACTATCTCCTCGAAAAGGTCGGCCCGCTGGACGAGACCGGCGCTGATCCCTGCCCATTCCTTGTCTTCGATCAGCAGCGGGATATGCGCCAGTGGCCATTCGCGCTCGTTGGCGCCGGCCTTGTCGTAGACGCGATAATAAACGCCGGCGTCGCGCAGATACTGGTCGGCGCGGGCAAAGCGCTGGCCCAGCTTTTCGGGACCCAGCTCCTCCAGCGCCTCGATGAAGGGCGCCCAGGCCGGACGCGGATGGCCCGAAGCATCGACCATCTCGTCGACGACGCCGTCAATCGGCTGGTAGTGCTCCAGCAGACTGTGCCTCAGCGGCTTGCCGCGGACCTTTTTCTGATTCCCCTTTGCCATCGCTGATCAGAGTCTTGCTGGCCGCCTGAGGTCAAGGGTCATGGGGAAGTCTTCAGAGGCTTCTTCATTGCGCAGCACATAGGCCGACGGCGTATGGCCGCGCGGCTCGAAGCGGGCGAGACGCCTCGCCTCGGCCTCATTGCCGTTGACCGGGAACGTGTCGTAGCTGCGCCCACCTGGATGCGCGACATGGTAGACGCAGCCGCCCACCGCCCGCCCCGTCCAACGGTCGTAAATGTCGAAGACCAAAGGCGTGTTGACCGGCAGCGCCGGATGCAGGCCCGACGAAGGCTGCCAGGCCTTGAAGCGCACACCGGCCACCGCGACCTCGCGATTGTCGGTGACCTTCATCGGCACGATTCGGCCATTGCAGACAATGGCATGACGTTCCGGGTTGAGGCCTTCGGTCCTGACCTGCAGCCGTTCGACCGAGGAATCGACGAAGCGCACGGTGCCGCCGATGGCCCCTTGCTCACCCATCACATGCCACGGCTCCAGCGCCTGCCGCAGTTCCAGCTTGATGCCGGCATGCTGGACTTCGCCGCAGAACGGAAAGCGGAACTCCAGCTGGGCATCGAACCATTCCGGCCGGAATTCGAAACCGTTGAGCTTGAGGTCGTCGAGCACGTCGAGGAAATCCGCCCAGACATAATGCGGCAGCATGAAACGGTCATGGAGCGAGGTGCCCCAGCGCACGAAGCGGCCATCAAGCGGGTTCTTCCACGCACGGGCGATGATGGCGCGCACCAGCAATTGCTGCGCCAGCGACATGCGCGCATTGGGCGGCATCTCGAAACCGCGGAACTCGACAAGCCCAAGCCGGCCGGTCGGGCCATCGGGCGAAAACAGCTTGTCGATGCAGATTTCCGAGCGGTGCGTATTGCCGGTGACGTCAGTCAACAGATTTCGGAACAGTCGGTCCACCAGCCAAGGCAGCGGTGCGTTGCCCTGGTCGGGATGCGGCACCTGCGCCATCGCGATCTCGAGTTCGTAAAGCGAGTCATGCCGCGCCTCGTCGAAGCGCGGCGCCTGGCTGGTCGGGCCGATGAACAGGCCGGAGAATAGATAAGACAGCGACGGGCGCCGCTGCCATTGTAGCACCAGGCTCTTCAACAAATCGGGCCGGCGCAGGAACGGGCTGTCATTGGGCGTTGCGCCGCCGACCACAACATGGTTGCCGCCGCCGGTACCGGTGTGGCGGCCATCGATCATGAACTTGTCGGCGCCAAGCCGTGTCTGCCGTGCTTCCTCGTAAATCGCCGTCGTCGTCGCCACGCAGTCCTGCCAGTTGGCAGCCGGATGGATGTTGACCTCGATGACGCCGGGATCGGGTGCCACCCTGATGACGTTGAGGCGCGGATCGTGCGGCGGTCCATAGCCTTCGATATGCACGGGAAGGCGGATCGCCTTGGCCGCGTTTTCTGCGGCTGCGACCAGTTCGAGATAATCTTCCAGCGCCTCGACCGGCGGCATGAACACGCAAAGCCGCCCGTCGCGCGGCTCGACCGAAAGTGCTGTACGCACCGCGCCGCCGATCTCGGTGATCTCCTGCTCCACCCGGTCTTGCTGGCCGGTCGTCGCAGTGAACGATACCGCCTGCTGGCGCCGCGCCATCTCGTCGGCGCCTTCCTGTTCGGCCGGAGCCGGTTCTGGCAGTATGGCTTCCCGCGCCGGCAGCGGTCCACGCGGCAGCGACGGATCGACCGGCACAATATAGGGGAACTGCGCCGGCGGCACATAGGGCAGCGTGCCCAGCGGCAGGCGGTAACCGACAGGGGAATCGCCCGGCACCAGGAACAGCCGCCCGCGCCGTGTCTTCCACTTCTCCGAGCGCCAGCGCGGGTCCGAAGCCTGGCTGTTCCAGCGCTGCACCGGCAGCACGTAGCCCGACGGCTTGGTCAGCCCGCGCTCGAACACTTTCGCCATGCGGCTGCGCTCTTCCGGGTCTTCCAGCTTGGAGTTGGACGGATCGACATTGTCGGGCAGCTTGCCTTCCTTCAGCAGCCATTCGGCCGGGTCCTCATAGGCCTCGCTGACCATCGCCTTGTCGATGCCGAGTTCGCCGGCGATTGCCGTCAGCAAGCTCTCGGCCTGCAGCGGCCCCACCTTTGCATCGCTCTTTTCGCGTGCGATCAGCGACGGATCGCTCCACACCGGCTGGCCGTCGGTGCGCCAATAGAGCGAAAAGGTCCAGCGCGGCAGGCTTTCGCCCGGATACCATTTGCCCTGGCCGTAGTGGAGGAAGCCGCCCGGCGCGAAGCGTTCGCGCAATTTACGGATCAGCGCATCGGCCTTTTCGCGCTTGGTCGGGCCGACGGCGGCGGTGTTCCACTCGGCGGACTCGAAATCGTCGATCGACACAAAGGTCGGCTCGCCGCCCATGGTCAGCCTGACATCACCCGCTTGAAGTGCGGCGTCGACCTTGTTGCCCAGCGCATCCAGCGCCTGCCAGCTTTCGTCCGAGAATGGCTTGGTGATGCGCGGATGTTCGGCGATGCGGTCGACACGCATGTCGAAGCCGAATTCGACATTGGCAAAGCTCGCCATGCCGGAAATGGGCGCGGCGTTGCGGAAATGCGGCGTGGCCGCCAGCGGCACATGGCTTTCGCCGGTGAGCAGGCCGGACGTCGGATCGAAGCCGATCCAGCCGGCGCCCGGCAGATAGACCTCGCACCAGGCGTGCAGGTCGGTGAAGTCGACGGCGGTTCCGGCTGGGCCATCGAGCGCGACCAGATCGGGCTTCAGCTGGATCAGATAGCCTGAGACGAAACGCGCGGCGAGGCCGAGATTCCTGAGAATTTGCACCAGCAGCCAGCTCGAATCCCGGCACGATCCCTTTTTCGCGGCCAGCGTTTCCTCCGGCGAGAACACGCCGGTTTCCATCCGCACGATATAGGCGATCTCCCGCTGCAGCCGCGCATTGAGGTCGACGACGAAATTGACGGTGTTGGTGGCGCTACGGTCGATGGTTGCGAGGAAAGCCGACAGCAGCGGCCCCGCCGGCTCCGGCGTGCGGTAGATGGCGAGATCGTCCCTGATGTCTTCGGGGTACTCGAACGGGAAGGTCTCGGCCGATGGCTCGACGAAGAAATCGAACGGATTGTAGACCGTCATGTCGGCGACGAGGTCGACCTCGATCTTCAATTCCGTCACTGGTTCCGGGAAGACGAAGCGGGCCAGGAAATTGCCGTAGGGGTCCTGCTGCAGATTGACGAAGTGGTTCGCCGGCCCGACCTTCAGCGAATGGCTGAGCACCTTGGTGCGGGAATGCGGTGCCGGCTGCAGCCTGATGACCTGGGGCCCGAGAACCACCGGCCGGTCATATTTGTAATGGGTCAGGTGGTAGACGGCTGCCAGTATTGCCATGGGGCCCCGGAGATCGGCGTTTCTTCAGCCGAACCCTGACACATCTATTGGCCATTCTCCAAGCAGAGATGTTGCGCTGCACCTAAATTAAGCAGCCGAAGCCGGCTACGCTGTGTCGAGATTCAGGTCAGGCCGAGTCGAAAATGGCTGATACCGAGAACCGGAGCAGAGCGTACTTTTGGCACGCGAGCACCGGAAGCGCAGGTATCGGCCATTTGCAGGCCGGCCTCACTTGAATTCGGCACAGCTTAGAAAAACGCCTGTATCCCCGTCTGCGCCCGTCCCAAAATCAGCGCATGCACGTCATGCGTGCCTTCATAGGTGTTGACCGTCTCCAAGTTCTGCGCATGGCGCATGACGTGGTAGCCGATCTGGATGCCGTTGCCGCCATGCATGTCGCGGGCCTGGCGCGCGATGTCGAGCGCCTTGCCGCAATTGTTGCGCTTGACGATCGAGATCATTTCCGGGGCCATCTTGCCTTCATCCATCAGCCGCCCGACGCGCAGCGAGCCCTGCAGGCCCAGCGCGATCTCGGTCTGCATGTCGGCGAGCTTTTTCTGGAACAGCTGCGTGCCGGCGAGCGGCTTGCCGAACTGCTTGCGGTCGAGTCCATACTGCCGGGCCCGGTGCCAGCAATCCTCGGCGGCGCCCATCGCGCCCCAGGAAATGCCGTAGCGGGCCCGGTTGAGGCAGCCGAATGGGCCGCCGAGGCCCCTGGCGTTGGGCAGCAGCGCGTCTTCGCCAACCTCGACGCCTTCCATCACCACCTCGCCGGTGATCGAGGCCCTAAGGCTGAGCTTGCCGCCGATCTTCGGCGCCGACAGCCTCTTCATGCCCTTCTCCAGCACGAAACCGCGGATTTCGTCCTTGCCGTTGTCGCCCTTCAGCTTCGCCCAGACCACGAACACGTCGGCGATCGGCGCGTTGGATATCCACATTTTCGAGCCGGAAATCTTGTAGCCGTTCGCCGTCTTCTCGGCCCGCGTCTTCATGCCGCCCGGATCGGAACCGGCATCCGGCTCGGTCAGGCCGAAACAGCCGATCCATTCGCCCGAAGCCAGCTTCGGCAGGTATCTCTTGCGCTGCTCTTCCGTGCCATAGGCATGGATGGGGTACATCACCAGCGACGATTGCACCGACATCATCGAGCGGTAGCCGGAATCGACCCGCTCGACCTCGCGCGCCACCAACCCGTAGGTGACGTAATTGGCGCCGAGCCCGCCATATTCCTCAGGGATGGTGATGCCGAGCAGGCCGGCCTCGCCCATCTCGCGAAAGATGCCGGCATCGGTCTTTTCCTCGAGATAGGCCTCCTCGATGCGCGGCGCGAGCTTGTCGGCGGCAAAGGCGGCCGCGCCATCGCGCACCATACGCTCATCCTCGGAAAGCTGGTTCTCGATCAGGAAGGGGTCTTCCCAGACGAACGCGTTCTTGTCGGCGGCCATGGCTTCGCCCTCTCCCAAATCTTGAAGTGCTCGGGCTTATCCACCTCCGCTTCGGAAAAATCAAACAAAATTGCATCACAGATCAATGAGGTTTAGTAATGGATCATGAACGTCCAACGCCGGCTTTTACCCAGCACCAGCGCCCTTGCCGCCTTCGAGGCCGTGGCCCGCCTTGGCTCCTTCACCGCTGCCGCCCAGGAACTCAATTTGACCCAAGGGGCCGTCAGCCGCCAGATAGCCCTTCTGGAGGAACAGTTCGGCCGCCGGCTGTTCGAGCGCGACAGCCGCAATGTTCGGCTGTCCACGGCGGGCGAAATCTATGCCGAAGCCGTGCGGGCGGCACTCGGGCAATTGCACGACGCGGCGCTCGGATTGATGAGCAATCGGCATAGCGGCATGCTGAACCTCGCCATACTGCCGACCTTCGGCACGCGTTGGCTGATGCCGCTGATCCCGGATTTCGTCGCAGAAAACCCTGACATCACCATCAACTTTGTCACCCGCATCGGCCGCTTCGACTTCGCCCGCGAGCGGCTCGACGCCGCCATCCATCATGGCCAGCCCGACTGGCCGGACGCCGACTCCACGCTTCTGATGCGCGAGANGTAATGCCGGTGGTCTCGCCAGACTTCCTTGCCAGCCGCGATATCACCACCGCGGCCGACATCAGCCGCCTGCCGCTGCTGCACATGGCGACGCGTCCCGGGGCCTGGGGCGAATGGTTCGAGGAACAGGGCTTGAGCGCACCGATCGGACCCGGCATGCAGTTCGAGCAATTCGGCACCGTTGCCCAAGCCTGCATGGCGGGGCTTGGCGTCGCGCTCCTGCCGCAAGTTCTTATCGCCGGCGAATTGCAGCGCGGTGAGCTCGTGCCGGCGCCGGGACAGCCGATGCAAAGCCGCAGCGCCTACTACCTCGTCGTCCCGAACGACAAGCGCGGCCACCCGCCCGTCGTCAGCTTTCGCGACTGGCTGCTGAGCCAGGTTGAGAAGGAACCGGCCGTTCTGGCCTGGTAGCTACTTCCGCTTCATCGGCTCGGTTTCCGGCTGGAAGCGCAGCGTTTTTGCGACTTGCGTTCGGCAACTTTCGCATCGAGCTTGCTGTTGATCCGGGCGAAAGCCTGGTCTCCATCGACCGAACTGCCACTCGCCATGCCCTCGTCCCAAAGACGCCCCAACTCTTGGACACTCACTTTCTCGAAACTTGCCATATCGCGCGTATCTCCACACAAGGATGGTAGATAACGCTCTAGCGATTGCAAGGAACCATTCGAGGCTACTTCCGCTTCAAGGCATCGGCCAGTGCTGCGCCAAACGCGCCTTGCTGTGCCGGTCGTACCGGCTGACGCTGCGGCATCGGCGAAGGTTGCGCCGGCTTGCCGCCGCCATTGTCGCGCGGCCCCTTCGGCGTCCCGCCCTCGCCGCCGTCCTTGCGCATGGACAGCGCGATGCGCTTGCGCTTGATGTCGACATCGACGACCCGCACCTTCACCACGTTGCCGGCCTTCACCACCTCATGCGCGTCCTTGATGAAACGGTCGGCCAGTTGCGAGACATGCACCAGCCCGTCCTGGTGCACGCCGATATCGACGAAGGCGCCGAAGGCAGCGACATTGGTAACGGTGCCTTCCAGAAGCATGCCGGGCTTCAGATCCTTGATGTCGTCGATGCCATCGGCAAAGGTTGCGGTCTTGAAGCCGGGGCGCGGGTCGCGGCCGGGCTTTTCCAGCTCGGCAATGATGTCGCGCACCGTCGGCAGGCCGAAGCGTTCGTCGACGAAGACTCGCGGATCGAGCGCCTTGAGCGCTGCGCTGTCGCCCATCAGCGAGCGCACATCGCGGCCGCAGGCAGCGACGATCTTCTTGGCCACGCCATAGGCTTCCGGATGGACCGACGAGGCGTCGAGCGGCTCGCTGCCATTGGCAATGCGCAGGAAGCCTGCGGATTGTTCGAACGCGCGCGGTCCAAGCCGCGCCACCTTGAGCAGTTCCTTGCGGCTGGCGAACGGCCCGGTCGCATCGCGATGCGCGACAATGGCATCGGCAAGCGACGCGCCTAGGCCTGACACGCGGGCCAAAAGCGGCGCCGAGGCGGTGTTGAGATCGACGCCGACAGCATTCACCGCGTCCTCCACCACCGCCTCCAGCGAGCGGCCAAGCCGGTACTGGTCGACATCATGCTGGTACTGGCCAACGCCGATCGATTTCGGCTCGATCTTGACCAGTTCGGCGAGCGGGTCCTGCAGGCGCCTGGCGATCGACACCGCACCGCGCAGCGACACGTCGAGCCCGGGAAACTCAGCCGCCGCTGTCGCCGAGGCCGAATAGACCGAGGCGCCGGCCTCGCTGACGATCACCTTGAGCGGCTTTGGCCCACCATCCGAAGGCATGTCGGACAGCATGTGGGCGACCAGCTTTTCAGTCTCGCGGCTGCCGGTGCCGTTGCCAATCGAGATCAGCTCGACCTTGTGCAGGCGGATGAGCTTGGCGAGTTCCGCCTGCGTGCCGCGCACATCGTTCCGCGGCGGAAATGGATAGACCGTCGTCGTCGCCAGCACCTTGCCGGTGCCATCTACCACCGCGACCTTGACGCCGGTGCGGATGCCGGGATCGAGCCCCATGGTCGGCCGCGATCCGGCGGGCGCTGCCAGCAGCAAATCCTTGAGGTTGCGTGCAAAGACATGGATCGCCTCTTCCTCCGCCCGCTCGCGCAGGTCACGCATCAAATCGAGCGTCAGGTGCAGCGAAAGCTTGATCCGCCAGGTCCAGCCGGCGACTTCCATCAGCCAGCGGTCGCCCGGCAGGCTGCCGCCGATGGCGTAGGCATTGGCGATCATCCGCTCGACCGGCTTCACCGGCGAGGCATCGTCGGCATCGACCTCTATGTCGAGCGACAACACCTCTTCGTTGCGGCCGCGCAGCATGGCCAGCGCACGGTGGCTCGGAACATTGGCCCAGCGCTCGACATGCTCGAAATAGTCGGAGAATTTCGCCCCGGCCTCCTGCTTACCGTCGACGACACGGGCACGCATGAAAGCGCGCTCCTTCATGTAGGTGCGAAGCTTGCCGACCAGATCGGCATTTTCCGCGAACTGTTCCGACAGGATGTCGCGTGCGCCTTCCAGTGCGGCCTTGGCGTCGGTCAAATCCTCGGTCACATAAGCCAGCGCCGCCTCGGCGGGCACCAACGACCGGTTGGCCAAAATAGCCTCCGCCAATGGCCCCAGCCCGCGCTCCCGGGCGATCTCGGCCTTGGTGCGGCGCTTGGGCTTGTAGGGCAGGTAGATGTCTTCCAGTTCAGCCTTAGTGGCGGCAGCCACAATTTTGGCCTCAAGTTCCTCGGTCAGCTTGCCCTGCTCGCGGATCGAACCGAGAATGGTATCGCGGCGCGCATCGAGTTCGCGCAGATAGGCCAATCGCTCGGCAAGGTCGCGCAATTGGGTGTCGTCGAGCCCGCCGGTGACCTCCTTGCGGTAGCGCGCCACAAACGGCACCGTCGCGCCCTCATCGAGCAACCCTATAGCTGCTGATGCTTGCTCCGGCCGCGCCCCGATCTCTGCCGCGATGATGGATGCGATGCGTTTGCTGTCTGCTGCCATGCTGGTCCCTGTCGCAAAGAGCGGCGACCATAGGCGCTGATGTCCGTCACGCCAACCGCAGTGTTCTCAAGCGTCAAAGAGGTCCACAGGAAAGCGCCTTGCCTTGGCTCGTCCTCAGACCATCCCGCTCAGCGCCTCGAAAAAGGCAACGATCTCGCGTTCGAGCGGATAATCTTCAGGCACCGGCTGCGACCCCATTTTTGCAATCACCACTTCCGTCTTCGGATCGACGTAGAGCCATTGGCCATGGATGCCGATGCCGCAGAAAGCACCGTTTGCCGCACCCGTTTGGTACCACTTGTTGCGATAGCGGCCCTTCGGGAACAGATGCACCATCGTGCCGCGCTGCCAGGCCTCCGCGCTGCCGCCGGCAACGGTCGTATCGCGCACCCAGCCTTCCGGCACGATGCGCCGGCCATTGGCCGTGCCGCCCTGCCGCATCATCTCGCCGATACGCGCCAGGTCGCGCGGCGTCACCGAAATGCCGCCGGCGGTGCGCGCCGTACCTTCCATGTCGACGCCGATCGAAGCCTCGCTGACAGCACCCAGCGGCAGCCACAGTTTCTCGCGCATCAGGTCGGGGAAGCGCTGGCCGGAAGCTCGTTCGAGCAGCAGGCCGAGCAGATCGGAATTGGGCGAACGGTAGCGGAAGGTTTTGCCATGCGGTTCTTCGAGCCGCTGCAAGGTCAGAATGAATTCGCGCAAGCTTTCAGTGCCGCCGCCCGGATTCCACAGCGTCGCGCGGCGGTAACGGGCAAAGGCGCTTTCGGGATCGAGATAGGCCTCCTCGAAATCGAGGCTGACGCTCATGTCGAGCACATGCCGGCAGCTTGCATCGGCATAGGCCGAGCCGGCGGCTTCCGGAATGTACTGGGTCACCGGCGCTTCCGGGTCGAACACGCCCTCGCCTTCCAGTATTCCGGCGATGATGGCGGTGACCGATTTGCTGATCGAAAAGATGATGTGACGGGCGCCGAAATCCATATTGGGCGCGAACCAGTCGCCGATGACCTTGCCAGCCTTCATCACCGTCAGCGCGTCGCTGCTCGAACGTGTGAGGAATTCGGCCACCGTTTCCGGGGCGCTGGCGATCGAAACCTTTTCGCCGAGCAGGCCGCTCAGGTCCCGCACCGGCGCTTCGACGCTTCCCGGCGTCGCCGCCACGGGAGCGGTCGGCACCAGTTCGCCAAGGTTCTGGAATGACCAGCGGTTGAACGGGCTTTCGCGCCAGTTGGAGAGCAGCACCTCATTGCGGGCGAAGCCGTAGCGGGTCTCGAACGCGGTCTTGCCGGTCATGAACGTTTCCTCGGAGGGTGATTTGTTGTGGGTCAACCAAGCGCCATGGCGATGGTGTGCACCGCCTTCAGCGTTGCCACCGAATAGGCGACATTGCTGAAATCCGGATAGGTCGAAAGCTTGACCACGACCATGCCGGTGTCCCAGTCGATATGGATCATCTGCCCGAACACGCCCCGGCACATCAGCGCGCGTGAGCGCGGGTTTTCGATCCAGAACTGGTTGCGATAGCTGCCTTCGGGCAGGCTCGGATTGAAGTCCGGCCCATGCCTGCCGTTGCGCGTCGCCTCGATCCAGTCGGCCGGCACGATGCCGCGGCCCTTGTCGAGGATCAGCTGGCCGAAGCGGGCGTAATCGCGCAGCGTCGCGTTGAAGCCGCCATCGGCCAGCGCATAGCCGGCGCTGTCGACCGTGAAGCAGGCGCTTTCGTCGGCGCCGAGCTTTTGCCACAGCTCCTCGGACACCAGCTGCGCCAGCCGTTTACCGGTGACCCGCTCCATGATGAAGGCAAGCACGTCGGTCTCGATCGAGCGGTACTCGAACGCGACGCCATGCGGCCGCACCTTGTCCTTCAGCTGCTGGATCAACTCGAACAGATGCGGCGGCCATTGGAAATCCGGATCGCTGTCCGGCGGCACCGGCTTCCAGCCCGTGGCGACATCAACCTGGCCGATGTCGGAGTAACGGTCGGTGTATTCCTCGGAAAACCGCACGCCGGTGGTCATATCCAGCACATGCTGCACGCTGGCGCCGTCCCAGCCGGTCGCGCCGAGCTCCGGCAGATAGGCGGTCACCGGTTTGGCCGGGTCGATCAAGCCGCGCCCAACCAGAATACCGAACACGGTGCCTGTTACCGACTTCGCCATCGACTGCGACAGATGCAGCGTACGCTCGGCCATGCCGTTGAAATAGCGCTCATAGGCGACCTTGCCGTCTTTGAGCACCAGGAAGCCGTCCGTGTAGGTCTCGTCGAGCAGGCCAACGAGCGTCGTCGGACGGCCCTTGCTGTCTTCCACCGGCAGCGCGTCGAGATCGGTCTCTGCGCGCTCAAGACGATGGCGATGGCCATTGCCGCGCCAGACCTCGATGGTCGGCAGGAATTCGCGGATGTGTTGGAAGGCCCAGCGATTCCATGGCGGCCGGTCCCAGTCGAGCTTCGGCAGCACCATTTGAGGCGGCGAGCCCTGCATGATCGACGGCCGCGGATCGCTGTTGCGATAGGAGTCCATGAAAGCCATTCCGGAAAAGAAAAGACCCGGCGGCGCAGGCCGCCGGGTCTGTCAGGCTGCGGTTATTTCTGCAGTTCGGTCCAGATCTTGGTGTAGATGTCCTGGATCTCAGGCGCGCACATCTTCTGGAATTCGCCTTGTGCCTTCGCAGCCTCCGGAATGACGACTTCCGGGGCATCCTTCATATCGGCCGGCATGTACTTGTCCGAGCCGGTAATGGCGTTTGCGTAGCGATGGAAGGCCGAGAGGCCGGCCGCGTTTTCCGGATCCATGATGAAGTTCTGGAACAGCTTGGCGTTCTCGACATTTTTGGCTTCCTTGAGAACGACGACGTTATCGCTCCACAGGCCGTAGCCTTCCTTCGGATAATTGTAATGGATGGCCGGATTGGCCAGCCGCTGACGCAGCGCCGAACCGTTCCAGTCGCTGGTCGCCTTGAAGTCGCCGGCGCCCATCTTTTCGATGGTGTTGTATTCCATGGCGATCCAGTTCGGCTTGGCCGCGACAAGCGTGTCGCGCACCTTCTTCAGCACCGTCTTGTCGTCGGTGCACTGCTGGCCGCCGACATATTTGATCGCCGCGAAGATAACGTCATTCATCTCGGGAACGACATTGGTCTTGCCCTTCAGCTCGTCCGGCGTGTTGAAGATGATGCCCCAGCTGTCGGCTGGTCCCTTGTAGGCATCGGTGTTGACGACGACACCGACGGTGCCCAGCGCCCACGGCACGGAATATTTGCGGCCGGGGTCGAAGTCTGGATTGGCCCATTCCGGCGCCACGTTCTTGAAATTCTCCATCTTGCCCGGATCGGTCTCCTGCACGAGGCCCTCCTTGATCCAGATCGGCACGTAGGTTTGCGACGGAACGGCGATGTCGAAGCCGGTGCCGCCCTGGCGTACCTTGGCGAGCGCCGTATCGTTGGAATCGTAATCGGTGATGGTCACCTTGACGTTGTATTTGGCTTCGAACTTTTTGATCACGTCGGGGCTGGTATAGTTGCCCCAATTGTAGATGTTCAGCTCGCCATCGGCGCGGGCCAGGCTCGTCGTTGCGAGCAGCGCCAACCCGATGGCGGCTGTCGTTGTTTTCCAGTTCATGGTTTTAGCTCCCATTTGTCGGTTCAGTCTCTTTTCCTGCTGACGAAGAAAAACAACGTGACGATCGCGACCGAAAGCAGCAGGAAGGCGGTCGATATCGCGTTGATCTCAGGCGTGATGCCGCGGCGGATCTGGCCGAGCATGTAGGTGGGCAGCGTATCCTGGCCGCCCGATTTGACAAACTCGGTGATGACGACGTCATCGAGCGAGATGACGAAGGCCAGCATCAGTCCGGCCAGTATGCCGGGCCACAAAAGCGGCAGCGTGATGCGGCGGAAGGTCTTCCAAGGCGTCGCGTACAGATCGGCGGCCGCGCGCTCCAGCGTCAGGTCCATGTTTTCCAGCCGCGCCCGGATCGGCAGATAGGCGAACGGGATGCAGAACGCCGTGTGCGCGGCGATCAGATAGCCGATGCCGGAATAGCCGGTGAAAATCTTGATGCGCGAGAAGAAGATCAGCAGCGCCACGCCGGTGACGATCTCGGGCACCATCAGCGGCTGGTTGATCGCCGCATATTTGAAGGTGAGGCCCGGATAGGACGCGGTGCGCGTGGTGGCAAGCGCGGCCATGGTGGCAAAGATTGTCGACAGCACCGCAGCCACGGCGCCGATCTGGAACGAGCGTAGCGTCGCGTCGATAACTTGCACGTTCTGCCAAGCCGACTGGAACCAGCGCATCGAAAAGCCGCCCCATTCGGACGTCGAGTTCGCCGCGTTGAAGGCATAGGCGACCAGCACGATGATCGGCAGATAGAGCACGATAAAACAGGTCGCAGCGATCACCGTGAAGCCGGTCTGGTGCTTGATGGAAAAGTTCTTAGCCATGCCGCGCCCCCGACTTGCCGGCATTGCGCACATAGGCAAGCAGCGCCACCATGACGATGATCATCACCGTGATCGACAGCGCCGAGCCGAGCGGCCAGTTGCGGCCTTGGCCGAACTGCAATTCGATCAGGTTGGACAGCATCATATTCTTGCCGCCGCCAAGCACGCTCGGCGTCACATAGGCGCCAAGGGCTGGAATGAAGACCAGGATGGAGCCGGCAATGACGCCGGGTTTGACCAGCGGGAAAATGATCTTCCGCAATACCTTGAATCGGGTCGCGTAGAGGTCGTAGCCCGCCTCGACGAGGCGAAAATCAAGCTTCTCCATGCTGGCATAGATCGGCAGCACCATCAGCGGCAGATAGACATAGGCCATGCCGATCAGAATCGCCGTGTCGGTGAAGAGGATCTGCACCGGCGCCGAGACGATACCAAGCTTGATCAGGATGGTGTTGATGATGCCTTCGTTGCGGATGATCTGCAGCACGGCGAAGGTGCGGATCAGAAGGTTGGTCCAGAACGGAATGGTGATCAGGAACAGCCAGAGATCCCTGGTTTTCTCGCTGCGCGTCGCCATGAAATAGGCGGTTGGAAACCCCAATGCCAAAGTGGCGATCGTCGTTATCACCGCCAGCTTGATCGAGCGCCAGAAGATGGTGACATGCGCTGCCGCAAGCGAAAGCGTATCGTCGAAAATGTCGCGTTCCATGAACACCGACAGCCAGGCATCGGGCGAAAACTGCCACTTCACATCGCCATAGGGGCCAGGCGTCAGGAACGAGTAGATCAGCACGATCAGCAAGGGGCCTGTCGCGGCGAGGAAGATCACCAGCAAGGCTGGCGCTGACAGCAGCCACCGGTCGCGCACATCGCGTCGCTGCGCTGCCTTGGCGACTTGTTCCGCGGTCGCCATGATCAGTCCTTCAGCACTTGCGCGGCGTCGTTGCCGATCATGATGCCGATCTGGCCGCCCTGCACGAAGCCGTCACCGGCGCCGCGGCTGTTCTGACGCCGCACGATGAACGGCTCGCCACCGGCAAGGCGCAGATGGAAGTGCGTGTCGGTGCCGAGATAGACGATGTTTTCGACGGTGCCGGACAGCGAAGCGCTCGGGCTGGCCGTGCCCAACTGCGCATGCTCTGGACGCACGACGATGGTGACCTTGCCGCTGGGGCTGAAGCCTTCCGGCAGCGAGGCTGGGATTTCCACACCAGACGGCAGCTTCACCGTCGCCCGGCCACCAGTCGCGCTAACCACATCCGCCTTGAGGAAGTTCGACTCGCCGATGAAGTCGGCGACGAAACGCTCGGCCGGCCGGTCGTAGATGTCGCGCGGCGAGCCGACCTGCAGGATCTTGCCCGACGACATCACCGCGATGCGATCCGACATGGTCAGCGCTTCCTCCTGGTCGTGGGTGACGAAGATGAAGGTGATGCCCGTCTCGTGCTGCAGCCGCTTCAATTCGATCTGCATTTCCTTGCGCAGCTTGTAGTCCAGGGCCGAGAGCGGTTCGTCGAGCAGGAGCACCTTGGGCTGCGGCGCCAGCGCCCGGGCGAGCGCCACGCGCTGCTGCTGGCCGCCGGAGATCTGGCTGGTGCGGCGGCCCGCCAGCGCCTCCATCTTCACCAGTTTCAGCATCTCGGCGACGCGCGCCTTGATCTCGGCCTTCGGCTTGCCCAGCATTTCCAGGCCAAAGCCGATATTGTCGGCGACCGTCATATGCGGGAACAGCGCGTAGGATTGGAAGACGGTGTTGACCGGCCGCTTGAAGGGCGGCAACGGCGCGATGTCCTGACCGTAGAGGAGGATTTCGCCGGCGGTTGGAAAGTCGAAGCCGGCAATCAGCCGCAGCAACGTGGTCTTGCCGCAGCCGGATGGTCCCAGCAGGGTGAAGAACTCATTCTCGCGGATGGATACCGAGACCGTATCGAGGGCAGCAACCTGCCCCTCACCCGATCCGAAAATTTTACTGACGTTTACGACTTCAATTGCATTCCGATCCGGTTTTTCCGGCACGATACGCCTCACTGTTGACCCCGCTCTTGCTGGCGGAGTTTTTCCCCTGTTCGATGTGACCACACGGCCGGTAGGTTGGCAAGTCCGGCATTGAACCACAGTTCAGTCGGTCATTTCGTCTTGCAAGCGGCAAGCTGTGCAAGCCGCATGCCATTGTCAGGCCTGGTAGGTTACCTTGCCACCGCAGACCGTCGTCACCGGTCGCAGCTTGTGCAGATCGGCCGGCGCCGTCTTCTCGATATCGGCCGACAAAACCACCAGATCCGCCATGTAGCCGGGTTTCAGAACGCCTTTGCGATGCTCGGCGAATTCGGCATAGGCGCCCTCGACCGTGTAGGCGGCAATCGCTTCCTGCAGCGAGAAACTCTGGTCAGGATCGCCTTCTGCCCATGGTTTGCGCTGCACTGCCGCCTGAATGCTCAGGATCGGGTCGATCGCTGCCACCGGCCAGTCCGAGGCGAACACGACATGGGCGCCGGCGCTTTTCAGGGTGCGCCAGGCATAGCTCAGCGGCCAGCGGGCCGGCCCGATGCGTGACACCGTCGGCTCCAGCGGAAAATCCATGGCGCCGGGCGGATGCGACGGCTGCATCGAGGCGATGACGCCGAGTTCGGCAAAACGCGGCACGTCGGCTGCTGTGGTGACCTCGATGTGCTCAACCCTGTGCCGGCTGTCGCGCTTGCCATTGACCTTCTGCGCCGCCTCGTAACCGTCGAGCACTGCGCGCACGGCGCCGTCACCGATCGAGTGCACGGCGATCTGCAGCCCGCGTTTGTCGATAGCCACGGCGAGATCGATAAATTGCTGCGGCGTGAACAGCGGCTCGCCGACCCAGTCGGGACGATCCGCATAGGGTTCGACCATAACCGCGGTCCAGGAATCGAGCACGCCGTCATAGAACACCTTGACCATGCCCGATGACAGCCACTCGCTGTCGTAGCGCTCGGCCATGACGGACGCCTTCTCGAGCATGTCGAGCGTCATGAAATTCTTGTAGTGGAACGGGATCTTGACGCGGCAGGGCAGGCCTTCCTCGGCCTCGATCTCGGAAAGCAATTCGAGTTGGTAGAGATTGCCGTCCATGTTCTGGATCGAGGTGATGCCGTGGCGCGCGCACCAGGCAAGTCCGCGCCGCATGATGTCACGGTCAGCGGCCCGCTCGGCGGCCGACGGCATTGGGTCCGGCTCGCCGCCGGTCGACAGCCCCAACCGCACCCGGCTTTCGCCGGCAAGGTCGAGCACCGGACCGAAGGCCTCGCCCTCGCGCAATTCGCCCGCGGCCAGGCCGTCGTCACCCATCACGATCTCGTTGCCCGGACCGAGCGTGCGTCCCTTCAGGATGCCGGCCATCTCCAACGCCTTGGTGTTGGCCCACATCGTATGGTGGTCGGGTGCCGCCATGCAGAAGGGGCGGTCGGGCAGGATGGCGTCGAGATGATGGCGTGTCACCCGCTCGTCGCCGAGCACGGTGTAGTCGACGCCCTGTCCCACAAGCATCTTCGCCTCGGGCCACGTCGTGGCGTAGTCGCGGATGGCGCTTTGAAGCGCCTCGAAGCCATGGATACCGCCGAGTTGAAGATGCGCGAGCTCAGCCCCTCCCGAGAACAGATGCATGTGGGCTTCGATGAAACCGGGCAGGACCGAACCGCCCGTGGCGTCGATCACGTCTGTGGTCGTTCCCTTGAGTTTTTCGATGGCGGCGTGGTTGCCGATGGCGATGATGGCGCCGTCCTTGACGGCAATCGCCTCGGCGGCGGGATTATCATCGTCCATGGTCCGCACGCGACCATTGATGACGATCAGATCAGCATTTTGACCCGCACCCGTGACAGACATCGCGACTCCGCGCTTTTGACGACTGGCTGAGACCGACAACCCTCTTGTCCGACAAGCTGCCACTCCGCTGGAGCGGCGTTATCGGACGAAAACTGATGCCAGTGCGCTGTTTCGAAATTCCCCTTGTGATCTCTCAAAACAGCGTGGATAAAAGAATGCGACTAATTATTCGCGTTTGTCAACGTGCCGAATTTCGAATGTATTGTGGACAACACACCACTTGAGACCGGGACCTGTGTTGAAACCGGCAGGGAACGAAGGCATCAATCCGTGAAGCGCAGTCTCAGCCGCGAAACCAGGATGGCGCTCGAACCGCGCAAGCAGCCGCGGCAGGAACGGTCGAGCAAGGTGGTCGACCGGATACTCGACGCGGCTTTGATCCTGACGCGGGAGCAGGGAACCAAGACGCCGACGACGCTCGCCATTGCCCGGCGCGCGGGCCTGTCGGTCGGTTCGGTCTACCAGTACTTTCCCAACAAGGAAGCCATTCTCCTCGACCTCGCCCGGCGCTGGCTGTCGTCGTTTCCCGAGGTGATCGCCAGGCGCATCGAGGTCACCCCACCCACCAACCGCGACGAGTTTCGGCAGGAGGTGCGCAAGCTCTTCATCGATACCTCCAGAATATATCTCGAAAACGCCACCCTGATGCCGGTGATCGAGGCGATATCCGGCAATGCCGACCTCAGGCCGATCCAGGACGAATATGACGAGCAGATCATCGCGCTTTACGCCGCGTGGCTGCAGCATGTGAACCCGGCCCTTGAAGACAAGATCGCCAGCCGACTCGGCGTGCTGATGATGGATGTCGGGCACGCCTGCCGGCTTGTGGGGTTGAAGCGGGATCGCAAGACATACGACCTCATTGAGGACGATGTGGAAAGAATGTGGCTCGCTCTGGTCACCCCCTATCTCAACCTTGACTGATTTCGCTATTTCGAGAGGAAATTCATGAAGACTGTCTATTCGCCGCTTCATGCCGGCCATGCCGGCCAGATGGAACTGGTCACGTCGGCAATCGTGCCGGGTTTCGAAAAGCCGTCGCGGGCCGAGTTCATCAAGGCGCGGGTCGAGAGCGAGAAGCTGGGGCCGATCATCGGACCGGTCGAGCACGATCTCACAGCCGCCAAGCGCATCCACAAGGCCGACTATATCGACTTCCTGCCGACCGTCTGGCCGGCGTGGAAGGCCGCCGGCTTCGAGGGCACGGCGATGCCCTTCACCTGGCCGACGCGCGGCCTGCGCGGCGACGTGCCACCCAAGCGCGTCGACGCCTTGCTCGGCTACTATTCCTTCGACGCCGGCGCCACCTTCGTCGAAGGCACATGGACCGCGATCAAATCGTCCTATGACGTGGCGCTGACGACGGCGGCCTTGGTCAAGGGTGGCGAGCGGTCGGCCTTCGCGCTCTGCCGCCCGCCCGGCCATCACGCCGGTGCCGGGTTCATGGGCGGCTACTGCTACATCAACAATGCCGCGGTCGCCGCGCAGTGGTTCCTCGATCAGGGCGCAAAACGCGTCTCGATCCTCGACGTCGACTATCACCACGGCAATGGCACGCAGGAGATCTTCTATGAACGCGCCGACGTGCAGGTTCTCAACCTGCATGGCGATCCCATGGTGGAGTATCCGTTCTTCCTCGGCCATGCCGATGAACGCGGCGCCAGCGCCGGCGAAGGTTTCAACGTCAATTATCCCATGCCCTTCGGCACCAATTGGGACGCCTGGAACGCCTCGCTGGAGGACGCTTGCGCCAAGCTCGCCGCCTACGCCCCCGATATCGTCATCGTGTCGCTCGGCGTCGACACCTTCGAGAAGGACCCGATCAGCCAGTTCAAGCTGAAAAGCCCGGACTATCCGAAGATCGGCCATCGCATCGCCAAGCTCGGCCTGCCGACGCTGTTCGTGATGGAAGGCGGCTACGCCGTCGAGGAGATCGGCATCAACGCCGTCGGCGTGCTCACCGGCTTCGAGGACAAATAGGAAAGCAATTCCAGGACAAGTGTGAGGCGGTTTTCCGGCCGGAATTGCGCCAAAGAGATATGGGGCGGCTCCGGCCGCCCCGACCTCTATCTAGGCGGCCGCCGCCGGGTTGGGCGCAACCACCGGAACGGCTGGCCTTCGCGACCGACCGATACGGTAGACAATCACCGCCGCAATCACGCCTGCCGCCAGGATGGCGAGCGCCAGCAACGGTCGGTACCAGAACCAGGCAATCGCAATCGTCACCGTGCCGACCAGGATCGCCAGGACGAAGGCGATGATGCCGGTGCCCATCCGCGCCATGCTGCCGAGGAAGGGTATGACGTCGAGGATCACCCCGATCGGGCTGAGGAACAGCGCAAAGCCTATGGTCAGCAACAGCAAGCCGGCGCCGCGCAGCAGCCAGGTGATCAGCGTGTTGGCGCTGACCGCGTCGGCGAACATCTTTTCGGCCGGGACGTTGCCGGTATCGACCATCAGCAGCGCATCGCCGGCTTGCGTCTGGTAGGGCTCGAAGCGGCTGCCGGCCTGGCGCGCGATGATACTGATCACGCCCAGCGGCGCCAGTTCGTAGCCGATTCGATAGTCACCCAAAGCGGGCGTCGTGTTGTCATTGCCGAGAAAAATCTTGCCATCGACGATGCTGAGCGGTTTCGTTCCGGTATAGGCAGCCTTTATCGCCGCCGACTGGTCGGCTGAGAGCGAATAGTCCTTGTCACCCTCGATACGGTCCAGCACTGGCGTATCGAGATCGAAGGCGACAAGCTTGCCCTCAGGAATCTGGAAGGTCCGGCCGTGGATTTCCATCGGCGGATTCTGGTGGCCGTCCGGCTTCTTGAAGTCCGACGAGTCGATCTGGCTGTCGTCCCACACCTTGGAATAGCTGTAGGTGGTCACCGTCTCTTCGCCACCGCCGAGCTTCTTGGTCGTCTGCGACTTGGACTCTTCCTTCCACTGATACATCTCGACACTGCGCGACAGCCGCAGCCCTTGCGTGGCGATGCCGAAATCCGGATCCGCCAGGCCGCTGTCCGCCGTCACCAGTCCGCTGACATGAACCAGCTTGCCGTCATTGGCGGTATCGACGCTGTCGGCGCCGACCGAAACCACCGCTCCAGAACCTTCGGCCAGCGAGCGCGCCGTCTGCACGGCGCGGCCTTCGTTCCAGAACAGCCCGATCACCATCAGCACGATCAGGATAAGGCCGAAGATGACCCCGCCGACGGCGCGCTTGATCCGCCCGAACCACGAGACGGATGTGACTTCCCGAAATGAATCGCTCATCGTTTCCCCCGAAACAAAGTTGCCCAAGATTTAAACGCGGCCGGCGGCCGCCTCGTATCGATCAGTCGGCGTGGATCTGCGCGCCGCAGTCCCTATCGCCTGTACAGGAATGCACCGCCCGTGTCGTGCCGCCATCGCCGACCCGCCATGGCGATGCGGAGAGCGGCGCCTGGCGATTGCCCCCCGAGAAGATCGAGCGCCCGCATCGCCGTCTCTTCGCCGACCTCGTCACGCTTGACGATCTCGACGTCCTTGAAACCGATAGCGGCAAGCTGCGCCATCACCACATCGGGGTCGCCCGCCACCACGATCAGCGACGGATCGAGCGACGCAAGGGCCAGCGCCTGTTTCTGAACCGCATCGAGCGTCAGCTTTGTGCGCGCCGCCATGCGGGTTTGCTGGTCCTCCAGCGTCGATCCGCTGCCGACCGCGCCAATCAGCGAGGAGAACAGACCAGCCGACGTCTCGGCCGATCCAGCCAGCGCCCGGCGATAGACAGTCACCGTGCGGTCGACCTCGTCCTGCGCCACCGGCAAGGTGGTCAGGCCGGCAAATCCTTTCAGGATTTCGGTAATCGCCGGCCCTGTGTTGGCGCGCTCGACGGTGGTTGCCACGACCAATCCCGAGCCGGCCTTCATCGGGCTCATCAGATAGCTCGACACGCCATAGGAGTAGCCCTTCTCCTCGCGGATCACCGAATTCAGCCGGCTGGAGAAATCGGCGCCAAGCAGGTTGGAGACCGCGGTCGATTCGGCGCGCTCGCTCTCGTCGGTGCCGGGCGCCGGCCGCGCCACGAACAGCGCCGACTGGCTGGCGCCGGGTTCGGGCACCAGCAGCACTTTCTGTCCCCCGTTGAAATGCGCCGCCGGCGACGGCTCGACGGCATAGCCGTCGGTGTCGCTTGTCCACGCGCCGAATGCTTTTTCAAGGCTGGCGGCGACGGTCGCGACCGGCATCGGGCCGACGCTGTAGAAGGTCACCGCCTTCGGCGTGAACTCCGCCTTGAATGCGTCCCTCGCCTCGTCGAGCGAGATCGAGGCCAGCGCCTTTGCCGACCAGTCCACCGCTGCCTTGCCCGGCACCTGCGGGATCAGCGTCGCCTTTGCCATGCGGCCGGCAACGCCGGGCAGATCCGCCTCGCGGCCGTTTAGCCAGTCGACCGTCTGCGCCATCAGCACCGTCCATTCGGTCTTGTCGAAACGAGGCTTCAGCACCGCGTCGGCGAGCAGGCCAATACCCTGATCGAGCTTTTCCGGCGGCACGCCGAGCGTCATCATCGTGGTCAGCGTTCCGGCCTGGTGGCCGACGCCGGCGCCGATGTCGCTGGCCGCCTTGGCGAAATCAGCCGAGCCGCGATCGGCGGCCCCGCGTGTCGCCATGCTTGCTGCAAGCTCCAGCAATCCCTCCTTGCCTTCCGGCACGCTGTTCCAGCCGCCGGCGGCACTGGCCGCGACATAGACCATCGGCGCTTCCGGCATTGTGTAGTGGACGAGTTTGATGCCATTCGAGAGCGTCGCCGTTTCCATGGCGGGCAGTGTTGCCGAAGGCGCTTGCCCGGCCGCATGCTTCGGAATGTCGATCGCCGCTCGCTCCGGCGCGGTGAACGGCTGCGGTGTGCCGGACGAGCCGATCAGTGCATCGGGATAGCCGCCGCGCGGTCCGGGCTTCAGCACCAGCACGCTGGCGTCTTCCGGTTTCAACAGCCGCTTCATCGTGGCCTCGACATCCGCCACGCTGGCGTCCTTCACCCGCGGGTCGTCGACCAGCGCGCTCTGCGCATCGCCGAGCACGTCGGCATTGTAGGAGACGACGCCGGCGCGATCCTTCAGTGCTTCGCTGCCGAGCCGCGCTGCCTGCAAGATGCCCGTGCGCGCACGCTCGACATCGACCGGATCGAGCGGGGTCTTCAGGAAATCCGCGAACGCCGTTTTCATCGCGCTTTCCAGCGCTTCCGGCGCCACACCTTCGGCGGCACCCGCCTCGAAGGTAAAGCGGCCACCGAGCAGACCGCCGGTCCAGCTCGCGCTGGCATAGGTGGCAATGCCCAACTGCGAAACCAGCCGGTTGCGCAAAAATCCATATTCGCCGTTGCCGAGCAGTTCGGCGGCAATGCTGAGCGCACCATTGTCGGGCGACTGCGCCACCGGGCCACTGAAGCCGACCACGACGATGGGGCTTGGTACACGATCCTCGAGCACCAGCTTGAGCCGGGCCTGCGTCGGTGCCGGCACGGCGGGCCGCGCCACATCGGCGCCGCGCGCCACGCTGCCGAACGTGTCGGCAATCAGCGCCTTGGTGTCGTCGATCTCCAAGTCGCCGACCAGCACCAGCACCGCATTGTTGGGCAGATAGTAGCTGTTGAAGAAACCCCTGACATCGTCGAGCGTCGCCGCATCAAGATCGGCGACCGAGCCGATGACCATGCGGCTATAGGGATGCGGCTTCGGGAACAGCCCGGACCAGAAAGCTTCCCAGCCGGATGCGCCGGCCTTGTCGAGCACGTTCTGGCGCATCTCGTTCTTGACCACCGAGCGCTGCAGATCGAGCTTGGCCTGAGTCACCGAACGGCCGAGATTGGCCATGCGGTCTGCCTCAAGCGACAAGATCATCGGCAGTGACGACGACAGCCCGTCGACATAATAAACCGTGCCGTCCTCGGTGGTCCAGGCATTGATCTCGTTNCATCGGCAGTGACGACGACAGCCCGTCGACATAATAAACCGTGCCGTCCTCGGTGGTCCAGGCATTGATCTCGTTGCCGAGCGCGGCGTGCGCGCCGAACACGTTCGGCCAGGCCGGCGTGCCGGAAAACATCAGATGTTCGAACAGATGCGCAAAGCCCGAGCGTCCCGCGGGTTCATTCATCGACCCGACGCGGTAGCGCAGGTTCATCACCACCTTCGGCACGCGATGGTCGGGCACCAGCACCACCTGCAGCCCGTTGTCGAGCGCATAGGTAACGGTCGGCTCAGCCTTGGCGGGCGCTGCCATGCCGGCAAGAGCCGCAAGCACCACCGTGAACGCCAGGAAAACCTGCTTCATCATGACCCCCGATGCTGATGGCCGCGAGCAAGCGCCGCCAAATCCGCCGTATGACCGAAGGGATGCCCACCCCTCACGGCTGCCGAGACCCTATCGGAATCGATCGGCCCTCGATACGGCAGTATCGCAACACCCTCTGGCTTTTTCGTGTCGGCGTTTCAGGCCTTTTGCGGCGGAAAAGGCCGCGAAAGCAGCCCCTGAGTCGCTTGAGTCCAATAATATTGATTTTGTCAAATCGCGTTTGATGTCGGATTCATCTGCGGGTAGATTAGACCCGAATCAGCCGGTCCTTGGGGGGCGCGGCGACCACCCAAAGTCTCAAGTTCCGGCCAATGACCGGCACCAGACGCGGACGGCTTCGCGTTCCCTGAATGGATTCGGCGATCAGCGCGACCGCCGCGCCGTGTGAGTGCTTCGTAAACGTGATGCGTCTTCAAGTTCGGCCGCTGCTAACCCCAGCGTCCGGGCTCAAGAAAAGACTCCGGCCATGACATACAACCAAAGCATCCAATGAGCAGTTCCGCCGCGCCTCTCCAATCCGATACGTTAGGCTCGCGCCTCGAATCGCGCGGCGATCTCACCTCCTTTTTCATGCAGCTTGCCGCCGAGATCGGCGCCGACAGCTACATGCTCGTCGCCATCGTCCACGACCAGGACCGCAACGACGCCCGCATCGTCTCATCCAACTGGATCTTCGACGCCATTGAACTGATCGGCAAGCGGCTGATCGCCGGCCTTGCCCAGGGACCGCTGACCGTTGCACCTGGCATCCGCCCGAGGCCCCTGGTCGCCGCCGCGGCACCCGACGCCGGCGGACTGCTCACAGGCGAAGAGGCGCGCCTGCTCGACGTGCTTGGACATGCCGAAGTCTATTCACTGCGGCTCAATGTCGGCCGCCAGCGGCTGTTTGCGCTTTTCTCGGCGGCCGAGGCCGGCAGTATCGACCAGCCGGCGCTGATGAAGGCTCAGTTGAAGTGCTGTTACGCGCTGTCCGCCATCCCGCAATTGATCGCCGCCGTCGCCATGCAGGACCCGCTGTCCGACCGCGAGCGCGAATGCCTGTTCTGGGTGTCTGAAGGCAAAACCACCGATGAGGTCGCAGTGATCCTCGGGGTCTCGTCCAACACCGTCAACAGCTACATCACCCACGCCATCCAGAAATTCGCGGCGTCGAACCGCGCGATGGCCATCGCCACGGCGATCAGGAGCGGCATCATTTGAAACATGCTGACATCAAGGCGGCGGCCGAAGCCCTTTTCAACGAGCAGCGCAATCCGTTCGGCGCCTTCTCCATCGGTTCCGAGACGCACCATGCCGTTACCATCCCGGACGCGGTGCGCCGCTGCCGCTGGATCGCCGTCGACATCAACGCGTCGGCGTTTGGCCTCTACTTCGTCAGCCCCTCGCCGGAACGGGCGCGCCTGGTGCCGAGCTTCGATTCCGACTATCCCGCCACCGCGGTGACAACCAAGTTCATTGCCGGCGCCAATGGTGAGGAGATGGTTCGCCACAGCGGCGCCTCGACAGCGCCGCGCTGGTGGGCCGATGACGGCATCGCCGGCTCGGACGCCGTCTTCAAGAACCTCGCCTGGGCGGAGCGGACGGAGCCGCTGGCGCCGGGCACCAACGGCATTGGCTTTCCCGTCCATGCCGATCGCGGCCATTGCGGGCTGGTGGTGTTCCTCGGCTCGACGATCGCTTTGCCGGAGGACACGCTCTACGAAATCCACGCCCGCTGTTTTTCGCTGTTCGCCGCCGTCGCCCGCATTCGTCCGAACGATGCCGGCCGGATGCGGTCGATCTCCAAGCGTGAACTGGAGTGCCTGAAGCTGACCGCCAACGGCAACACCAGCGAAGAGATCGCCAGGCTGTTGAAGCTGTCGGTCCACACCGCCAACCAGTATCTCACCCAGTCGACGCAGAAGCTCAACGCGGTCAACCGCAACCAGGCGGTGGCCAAGGCGCTGCGGCTGGGGCTGATCGAGTGATCGCGTCTGGCAGTTGGAGTAAGACAAAAGATCAGCGATAGGCGAGCGGCTCGGTCCGGCGAATCCGCGCCTCTTCGATCACCGTCTCCAGCAAGGCCGTGTTGTGCTCGGGGTCCTCGCCCGGCTTTTCGAACGACACATAGTTGACCGCGACCGAAGACCTCTCCTCGCTCAGCGTCAGCTGGAAATAGACGGTGACGCCCGGCGGCCGAAGCTCGAGATCGAGCACGATGCGCGGGCTGCCGCTCCAGTCGACATGTGCCTCTCCGCCATGGCCGAGCCTGAGCGTGCCCGGCAGGAAGAACAGCTCCACCGCCGAATCCACCAGATCCGACAGGCAAGCGAAATGCTCGAGCCGGATGAAAGCGATGTAGTCGGCGACATCGATCAGCCGCAACTCGTCGACCACCTGCTCGATGGCCTTGGCGACGATGAGTTCGCGGGATTTTGCGTGCGGTTGGCGGTTCATGAAATTTGTCTCCGCTCAGCCTTTTTGGAGTAGACGATCCGCACCAGTTCGGCGACGGCCTGGTAGAATTGCGACGGGATCACGCTATCAACCGAAACTTGCTTGTACATGGAGCGGGCGAGCGCCACGTCCTCGAAGATCGGGATGTTGTGCTCCTTGGCAACCTCGCGAATCTTGAGCGCCACAAGGTCCTGGCCCTTGGCCAGCACCATGGGTGCTGAATCCTCGTCGCGGACATATCTGAGCGCGATAGAAAAGTGCGTCGGATTGGCGATGATCAGCGTCGCGCGCGGCACCGCCGTCATCATCCGCTTGCGCGCCCGGTCACGCGCCAGCGAGCGCAGCCGGGACTTGATGATCGGGTCGCCCTCGGACTGTTTGAACTCGTCCTTGACCTCCTGCTTGGTCATCCGCAGATCCTGCTTCCAATGGAAGCGCGACCAGACGACGTCGACCGCCGCGATCAGCCCCATGACGAAGACGATCGCCACCAATATGTCGACGGTGATGCTTTTGATGACGAGGCCGAAAGCGACGGGGTTGGTGATCATGCCGGCCAGGAGCTGGCGGTAGTCCTGCGACAGCGTGAAGTAGAGCACGATACTGGCGAAGCCGAGCTTGCCCAGCGATTTCAGGAATTCTACCCAGCCCTGAATACCGAACATCCTGGTCCAGCCCTTGGCTATCGAGATGCGCGACAGTTGCGGCCGGATCCGCTCGCCGACGACTTGCGGCATGTTCTGCAGCACCGAGGCGCCGATGCCGGCCACCACCAGCAGCACCAGCAGGCTGACGACGGCGTTGCCTATTTCCATCATCACGGTCTTGTAGAGCGCGATGACGTCGGTCTCGGTGTCCATCGGCCACGCCTCGGGCTTTTCCAGGAACATCGACAGGAACATGCCGAGATTGACGACCGCGTCCTTGGCGTAGAAGACGGTGAACACCAGTATAGCGATGAAGGACGCCAGAAGTGCGGCCTCCCTGGAATGGGGCAGCTTGCCCTGTTCGATGGTGTCGCGGATCTTCTTTTCGGTCGCGTCTTCGGTTTTGGAGTCTTTGTCCGCCGCTTCAGCCATTCAGCGCTCGGCGTTAAGCCGCTTCGCTCTGCTGCGACGAGGGCAGTTCGAAAGCCCCCTCGCGCGAAAGCCGGATTGTCGCCAGCGCGATGTTCTTGCGCGCCGTCATGATATCGGCAAGCTGAATGCCTTCCGAGCCCTGTCCGAGCTCGGACTCGATCATGCGCCGCGACCGTGCGCCGATCGCCGACAGCACCGATTCCGTCAATGCGGGCGCCGCACCGCGCAGCGCCAGCGTGATCAGTTCGGTCGACAGCCCGTCGAACAGGAGTACCCTCGCCTTCTGCGTCAAAAGCGGCAGATCGTCGAAGGCAAACAACCTGGAGCGGACACCGCCGAGGTCCGGCGTGCCGGCCTCTTCCAGATCCTGCATGACCTCTTCCAACTGAGGCTTGTCCATCTCGTTGAGCATACTGGCGACGCGCGCCTGTCCCGCCGAGATGTCCTTGGTCGCTGTCTGCGCCAGCACGCTGGCGCGCAGCTGGTTCTCGATGATCCTGGTCGCCGCGTCCGGAATGGTCGCCATCGTCACCATGCGCTTGATGATCTGGCTGCGCATCGGCTTTTCCATCGTCAGCAGAATGTTGGCGGCGGCCTGCGGCGCAAGCTTCGACAGCACCATGGCCGCGGTCTGGGGATGCTCGGCGGCAAGGAACGTGCCCAGACGCGTCGGCTCGAGCTTTTCCAGCTCCGGCCAGATCGGCGGTGGTCCTTCCGGCGCAACCTCGAAGCGCTTGTCGCCCATGATGGCGCTCATCTCTTCGGGCGACAGCGATTCATTGAGGATCGTGTCCATCCGGTCGGCGGAATCGAGCAGGCCCGCACCTTCGGTGAACTCGGCCTCGAATTCGGCAACGATGCGTTCGAGGTCGCTTTGCGGGATGGTGCGCAGCAGCCGCGCCCCTTCGATCAGTGCCTTCAGTTCTTCTTGCTTGAAGAATTTCAGCAGTCGGCTGGCCGAAGGCTTGCCCATCGCCACCAGGATGGCGGCGGCCTTTTGCGGGCGCGTGAGCGTCACCGGCGTCGTCATGGCATAAGCTCCGATCGCTGCTGAGACCGCATGTCGTCTAATCCTCAGGCGCTCCTGGCGGCAGCGATGATTTCGGTCAGCCTGATGCCAAAGCGCGACGGATCGCTTTCCAGCACGGTGATCTCGCCGCGCGCGATCTTGCGGCCGTTGACCACGACATCGACCGGTTCGCCGATGCGCCGGTTGAGCGCCACCGTCGAGCCCTTCTGCAGCGCCATCAGGTCCGACACCGGCATTTCCGTACTGCCGAGGATGATCTGCACATCGACCGGGATGCTCATGATGATGTTCGAATTGGCGCCGGACGTGGCAGCCCGCAAGGCGGCGTCGGGGCGCTTTTCCTCCTCCTGGAGGACGCCGCGCAATTCCTCGATGGCGCGGTCGAGCTGCTCGTCCGGCTGGTCGATATTGGCTTCCACCTTGGTCTTGGCCATAAGTCGTCTCCAAATGCTTGAGCTTGCCCGGCGTCAGCCCGGCATGAGCCCATCGATAAAATCCTGACCGGCATCGTAAGGATGCCTGATCCGGACGGTGTAGTTCTGCCCGAGTTTGCCGAACTCGCAGACAAACAGCGTCTTGTCGCGCGCGCTCAGCTTGGCGTGCGACTGCGCGGTTTCCTCGAACTCGATGATCTGGCCTGGCTCGAAACCGGCGAGATCGCCGAGCGTCAGGCGGGCCAGCGGCATGGTCGCTTCGAGCGTCACCGTCGAGCGCATCACTTCTTCGGAAAAACGTGCCCGCCAGTCGGAGGTCGTGCCTTCGCTGTCGTGGACATCGGCGATACCGCGTGTGGCAAGCAGAATGCGCTGCGGGATCATCACCGTGACCGTTCCGCTGTCGGTAGGCGTCGAGANGGCGTCGAGATGCCGAAGACGATGCGCACCGCCGCGCCATCGCGCAGCACGCGACGCTTGGCTTCGCTGCCCGAAAGCGCCCGCGGCACCGGCAGCCGCAGCTCGAGCGAGCGCCGGCCTGATCCGTTCAACGCCTGCGCAACTTCCTGGAAGACCGTGGTCGCAACATCGGTCTCGATCTGCGACAGAGCGCGCTCGATCGGCGAAACCGGCTGATCCGGATCGCCGCCGAACAGCGCGCACACCATCACGGCGATGGCCGGCGCATCTGCCACCAGCGTCATCGCATCCGAAGACGTCGGCGATGCTATGATGGCCATGGCAAAGGCATCGCCGGCATTCGTGCGGGCATCGGGAACACGGCTGATCTCGACCGCGCGCAGGTCGACGGTGACCGGTGCGCCGAGTTCGCCGGCCAGGCTCTTCTGCAGCAGCGGCAGTGCGCGCTCCCCCATCGAGCGCCCGGTGCCGATGACGTGAGCGGCCTCACCGCTGTCACCGACCAGACGCTCGATGATCAGCGAGCGGGCTTGCGAGGGGCTGCCAGGACTTGTCATGACGGCGTGCGGTCCTGTCTGTCGTCATGCATGGCTCAAGCCGCTTTCTTCTCGGCGGAAGCTGTGTTCATCGTGCTTTGCTCGACGGCATCGATCGTCGGCCGCTCATAGGACGAGATGGTCTTGCGGCCGAACTCGATCGCCACCTGCGGCAGAGCGCCGTTCATGTAGGCAAGCAGCGTCTGCTTGACGATGATATAGAGGCGGTTCTTCTTCTCGCGCACCGTCTTGATCTTGGTGGCGACCGGCCCGACCACTGCATAGGACAGGAAGATGCCGAGGAAGGTTCCGACAAGGGCGGCGCCGATCAGGCCGCCGAGGATTTCGGGCGACTGGTCGAGCGCGCCCATCGCCTTGACCACGCCGAGCACGGCGGCGACGATGCCGAGCGCAGGCAGACCGTCGCCCACCGCCACCAGCGCATGGTAGGCCTTCATCTTGTCGGACTTGATGGTCTGGATTTCCTCGTCCATCAGCGCCTCGATCTCATGCGAGCGGGCATTGCCGATGATGATGATGCGGCAGTAGTCGCAGATGAAATTCGTCAGGTCGTGGTTCTTCAGCACGGTCGGGAACGCCTGGAAGATCGCCGACTCCTCCGGATTGTCGATGTGCGCCTCGACCTCGCTGCGCGACTTCGAGCGCAGTTCGCGCATCAGGCTGTGCAGCACGCCCAGCGTCTCCAGATAGTCGCGTTCTTTCGGTACCGCCTGCTTGAACGCTTCGAGGATACCCCTGCCGGTGTCCTTGACCGTCTTCATCGGGTTGGCGACGAGAAAGGTGCCAAGTGCGGCGCCACAGATGACCACCGCTTCCCAAGGCTGCATCAGCACATGCAGATGGCCGCCCATCGCCATGAAGCCGCCGAGAACACAGCCGAGCGTCACCACAAGTCCGATCAGAATGCCCACGCCAGATCCTTCCGCATCACGTCAGGCCTAACCGATAGCCCCCGTGCCTTGTGTGAGGCTTGAATCATGCAAGGTGAGGCGATTCAGCCTCGCGCAAGCAAGTCCGCATACTCTTGCTTTTGAAGCTGCGACCGGAGGCATGTCGTGTTGAGCACTTTTACCAGCTACCAGCTCATCGCCAGGGACATCCCCAAGGCGATCGACCGCATCGAGGCGGAGCCGATCACCAAGCGCGACACCGACTACTATCTCGCCAACATCGGCAGCGTGAAATCGATAGACGATTTCGTAAAGAACGACCGGCTGTTCAAATATGCCATGAAGGCATTCGGTCTCGGCGACATGGCTTACGCCAAGGCCTTCATGGTCAAAGCCCTGAAGGAAGGGGTGTCGGATTCCGACAGCTTCGCCAACAAACTGAGCGACAAGCGTTATGCCGAGTTCGTGTCGGCCTTCAATTTCGCCGCCCTGGGCCCTAATGCCACGAGCTACAATTCGGCGCAGCAGGGCGTGACCAACAATTACGGCCTCCAGGTCTCGGTCGGCCCTTCGCAGAACGGCTTCACCTACTACAAGGGCGAAACCTCGTACTACCTGAGCAACATTTCCAACGTAAAATCGATCGACGACCTGATGGGCAACGATCGCCTGCTCACCTATGCGATGGCCGCGTTCGGCCTGGACGCCGACGCCGAGCCGGCTGTGACCGTGCGGGCCATGCTGGAAGGCGGCGTCACCGACCCGAACAGCCCCGCAAACACGTCGACAAACAAGGGCTATGCGGCTTTCGTCGCGGCTTTCGACTTTGCCCAATATGGCGACCAGGCTACGGCGGGCGACGCCGTCCAGCAGGCGGTCCCAAAAGCTGTGATCGGCGGAACCGGGCTGCTGCTCGTCAAGCCGACCGCGCAATACATCAAGGGCGAGGCCGACTACTACGCAGCCAACATCTCCAAGGTGAAGTCCATCGAAGACCTGCTGAAGGACAAGCGCCTGCTGACCTTCGCCATGGCTGCCTATGGGCTTGATGCATCGACCCAGACGACGAAGCAGATCCGCACCATGCTTACCGGCGGCGTTGCCGATCCGTTGAGCCCCGCCAATTTGTTGACCGACAAGAGCTACGCCAACTTCGTCAGCGCCTTTGATTTTGCCCAGTATGGCGATCAGACGACCACGCGCGACGCGGTGCTGAAGACCACGCCGAAGCTCTACACGACCGAGTCCAGTCTTGGCCTCATCAAGCCGAATGCGGACGCTGTCCAGGCCGAGACCAGTTACTACCTCGCCAACATCATCAAGGTGAAATCGGTCGACGATCTGATGGCCGACAGCCGCCTCTACAACTATGCGCTGTCCGCCAGCGGGCTCGATCCGGCGACGACCAACAAGGATCTCGTCCGTGATGTCCTTGAGGGCGGTGTCCGCGATCCCGCCAGTGTCGCCAACAAGCTCTCCAACAAGGCCTATGCCAGGCTCGCCACCTCGTTGAATTTCGAGGCCTACGGCGAAGCGGCAACGACCCGCAGCCCGTCGCAGCAGCCGGTGGTCGACAAATACATGCGCCAGACCCTGGAAGAAGACGCCGGCAAGACCAATGAGGGCGTGCGGTTGGCGCTCTATTTCGAGCGCAAGGCCTCGACCATCACCAACTGGTACGACGTGCTGGCCGACACGGCCCTGGCCAGCGTGGTACGCACCGCCATCGGCCTGCCCGATTCCTTCGCTGCCGCAGATATCGACAAGCAGGCGCAGGCCTTCGACGCAAAGCTCGACCTCACCGATTTCACCGACCCGGCCAAGCTCGAGAAATTCCTCACCCGCTTCACCAGCCTTTGGGAAATCAATCATCCGACCTCGACCGCCCAGACATCGATCGGTGTGCTGTTTGCGCAGCCGACCACCGTCGGCATCTCGACCGATCTGATGATGGCCATGCAGAAACTGAGATTCTGAGAACACCATGCAGGACAGCCTTTACGTCGCCCTTTCCTCGCAGATCGCGCTTGAGCGCCGTCTCGACACCATCGCCGATAATGTCGCCAACGCCTCGACCATCGGCTTTCGCGCCACCGGCGTGAAGTTCGAGGATGTCGTCTCCGGCAGCGGCCCCAAATCGGTGTCCTTCGCCTCCTCCGGCAAGACCTATTTGTCCGGCGCGCATGGCGCGATGACGCAGACCGGCAACCCGTTCGACTTCGCCGTCCAGGGCGATGCCTGGTTCGGCATCGACACCCCGGCCGGCACCGTGATGACGCGCGACGGACGCTTTTCGATGAACGAGAACGGCGAGTTGATGTCGCTCGAAGGCCATCCGGTGCTCGACGCCGGCGGTGCGCCGATCCAGCTCGACCCGCGCGACGGCCCACCCAAGGCGGGCGCCGACGGCTCGCTGCGCCAGGGCGACAAGCTCGTCGGCGCCATCGGCCTGTTCAATTTCGATCCCGGCCCGAATTTCGTCCGCTACGGCAATTCTGGCATCGTGCCCGCGCGTGCGCCGGAGCCGGTCACCGACCGTTCCGATCTCGGCGTCGCGCAGGGCTATGTCGAGGAATCCAACGTCAATCCGGTGCTGGAGATGACGCGCCTGATCATGGTCCAGCGCGCCTTCGAGAACACGGCGGCGCTGATGCGCCAGACCGATGCCTCGACCGACGACGCCATCAAGACGCTCGGCTCCAAGTCGTAGCAGCATGTCGAGCAGCAAATCATCGATACGCGCGCTTGAACGGCAACCGGAGACAGCACCGGAAAACCGGCTGGCTGCGCTGGAGCGGATCTGGCGCCGCTTCGATGACACCGAGACGTTGCTGCGGCGCGGCGGCCGTGTTTCGGAGGTTTCGCCAACGCATTACAAGGTGCGCGGCCTGTCTGAAGTCGCCAGGCTTGGCGACCTCGTCGAACAGCGCGGCAATGCCGGCACGCGCCGCGGCGAGATCGTCAGGATCGGCCGCGACGAAGTCGTCATCGCCCCTTTCGAACGCAGCGCCGACGCCGGCATCGGCGACGCCGTGTTTCGCCGCGGCCCGCTGACGGTAACGCCGCATGCTTCGTGGCGTGGGCGCGCCATCGACGCGCTGACCCGCGTCATCGACGGCGGCCCGCCGCTGATCAGGATCGGCGAGGCTGCGAGCGGCGACGGCACAACGCCCGGCGCCATGGCGCGGCAGCGCGTCGGCACCGCCTTCACGACCGGGGTCAAGGTCATCGACATCTTCACGCCGCTCTGCCTCGGCCAGCGCCTCGGCGTCTTTGCCGGTTCCGGCGTCGGCAAGTCGACGCTGCTCGCCATGCTGGCCGGCGCCGACGCCTTCGACACCGTGGTCGTGGCGCTGATCGGCGAGCGCGGCCGCGAGGTACGCGAATTCCTCGAAGACACGATCGGCGCAGAGAGCATGGCCAAGACGGTCGCCGTCGTCGCTACCAGCGACGAGAGCGCCATGATGCGCCGGCGCGCGCCGGATACCGCCATGCGCGTTGCCGAACATTTTCGCGACCAGGGCCATCGCGTGCTGCTGGTGCTGGATTCGATTACCCGCTTTGCCCATGCGCTGCGCGAGGTAGCGACCGGCACCGGCGAGCCGCCGGTCGCCCGCGGCTATCCCGCTTCGGTTTTCACCGACCTGCCCAAGCTGCTCGAACGCGCTGGCCCGGGCGCTGAAGGCCCCGGTATCAAAGGACAGGGATCAATCACTGCCATCATCTCGGTGCTGGTCGACGGCGACGACCACAACGACCCGGTCGCCGATTCGGTACGCGGCATTCTCGACGGCCATGTCGTGCTCGACCGCGCCATTGCCGAACAGGGCCGCTACCCCCCGGTCAATCCGCTGTCGTCGATCTCGCGCCTCGCCGACAAGGCATGGAGCCCCGAGCAACGCATGCTGGTGACCAGGCTGAAGTCGATGATCTCGCGCTTCGAGGACACGCGCGACATCCGCCTGCTCGGCGCCTATCAGGGCGGCGCCGATGCCGAGCTCGATATTGCCGTGCGCCAGGTGCCGCTGATCTACGAGGCGCTGACGCAGTCGCCCAGGGATCGCGCCTCGAGCGACGCATTCTCCGACCTCGCCCGTCATCTGAAAGGCAAGCAAAGTGTCGATGCAGGAGACTGAGCTTCAGTACACCGAGCGGCTTTTGCGCGAGATGATCGCAGAGGCCAGTGCCGCCGAGGAAGCCCGGGCCAACGAAGCGAGAGCTGTCAGGGCAAAGGCCGATCTCGACAAGGCCGCCAAGGCTGAGGCCATTCTGGCCAGGGCCGCCAGGCCATTCTTGCCCAGGGTAGCCAGCGTAGTCGAGTCCACTGTGCCTCGCTTGGCCGAGCCTGCCTTGCCCAGCGTCGTCAAGCCTGAATTGCCAAGGACCCCTCGCGCCGGCCCCAAAGAAGCGATCGAGACCAGTCGTGACTCGCTTCTCGACGGGCTGTTCCCGGTCACCGAATGGCCGCAGCCGCCAAGGCCGCAATATCCCAGGCTCGACAAGAAATCCGACCGCCGCAGCGATATCGTCTTTGCCGCGCTCGGCATCACGCTTGGCCTGATCTGCGCGCTGTTTCCCTGGTATATCTTCTTCAATCAGGACCAGTTCGGCGTGCAGGCGATCAAGTTCGGCGGCAGCGGCACCAATGCAGGGCGGGTCAGCGGCGGCTCGCAGATGGAGAACAGCGGTCAGCCGCTGACGGCAAACGATGTTCCCGATGTCGACCTGTTCGCCACCGGCACGCTGCAGGACCCCGAGGACAAGACCCAGCCTCCCGGCGTCGACGAGCAGCCCTTCCCGGCGGGCGCCAAATTTCGCATGGTTCATGTCGCCAATGGCCGCGCCATGATCGAGGACGATGCCGGCCTGTGGATCGTCCAGCGCGGCTCGAAGCTGCCCGATACCAGCGTCGTCTCGTCGATCGAGCAACGGGGCGGCAAGTGGGTCATGGTCACCAGCACCGACCAGGTGATCGAACTCTCCAAATAGCGGCACACCGGATTTACCCCCGAGCCGCGCAAGGTCCGCGCAAGACTGGCAGCCTAGTCTTGTACGTACCAGCCCGGAGATCCCCATGGAGCCCGTCAATCTTTTCGATCTCGCCGCCAAGCAGTCGCAATGGCTGTCGGTGCGCCAGTCGGCCATTGCCGGCAACATCGCCAACGTCAACACGCCGGGCTACACCGCCGGCGATGTCGAGCCGTTTGAGAAGGTGCTCGACCGCACGGCAGTGTCGCTGACCGCCACCCAGGCAGGCCACCTCGGCACTGCCGCCACTAATGCCGGCTTCACGGTCAAGCCAGAAGAGACGACCGGCGCCATCATGCCCTCGAAGAACACGGTCGTGGTCGAGAACGAACTGATGAAGGCCGGCGAGGTCCGCCGCTCGTTTGAACTCAACACCGCGATCGTCAAGGCCTTCCATTCGATGATGATGATGGCGGTGAAGAGCTGACCATGGACGCCTTGACCTCAGCCCTCAAGATCGCCGCGTCCGGCCTCAGCGCCCAGTCGGACCGCTTGCGCGTCGTCTCGGAAAATCTCGCCAACGCGCAGTCGACCGGCAACACCCCGGGCGCTGACCCCTATCGCCGCAAGACCATCAGTTTCGTCTCGGAACTCGACCGTGCCTCCGGTGGCACGACAGTTGAGGTCAACTCCATCGACCGCGACCCCAGCGACTTTCCCGTCGAATTCCAGCCCGGCAACGAGGCCGCCGACGACAAGGGCTACGTCAAGATGCCCAATGTCAACGTGCTGGTCGAGATGGCCGACATGAGCGAGGCCAACCGCTCCTACGAAGCCAACCTTCAGGTCATCAAGCAGGCGCGTGATCTGATCTCCATGACCATCGACCTGATGAGGAACCAGTAATGATCAGCGGCATTGGCGGTATCGGATCGCTTCCCCTCAAGCCGGAGATCGGTGGCGCCGATACCACGACCGACCTGTTCCAGGGCACCAGGGCGCCGATGGCCGGCAGCGAAATCGGCGCCACCTTCGCCGAAGCGCTGAGCCAGGCTGCTTCAAAGACCGTCAACACCTTGCACAACGCCGAGCAGGTCTCGATCCAGGCGCTCAAGGGCGACGCCGATACCCGTCAGGTCGTCGACGCCGTCATGAGCGCCCAGCAGGCCCTGCAGACCACGATCGCCATCCGCGACAAGGTCGTCTCCGCCTATCTCGAAATCAGCCGTATGGGCATCTGAGGAGACTTGCCGTGAAAGCACTCGCCATCGCAGCGACCGGCATGAATGCCCAGCAGACCAATCTGGAAGTGATCGCCAACAACATCGCCAACATCAACACCACCGGCTACAAGCGCGCGCGCGCCGAATTCTCCGACCTGCTCTACCAGGTCGACCGCACGCAGGGCGTGCCCAACCGCTCCAATTCATCGCTGGTGCCGGAAGGCGTGTCGATTGGCCTTGGCGTCAAGACGACGGCGGTGCGCAACGTCCATACCCAGGGCGAACTGACCTCGACCGGCAACAGTTTCGACATGGCGCTGACCGGCCGAGGCTGGTTCCAGATCGAGGGCGCCGACGGCGGCACGCTCTACAGCCGCGCCGGCGCCTTCAACACCAACGCCACCGGCCAGCTGGTGACCGTCGACGGCGCCAATGTCATCCCGGCCATCACCGTGCCGACCGATGCCATCGAAGTCGTGGTCAACAAGACCGGCCAGGTCTTTGCCCGCATCGACGGCCAGACCGACCTCCAGCTGCTCGGCCAGCTGCAGCTCGCCAACTTCGCCAATGAAGCCGGCCTGGCGCCGCTCGGCGATAATCTGTTCCAGGAGACGCCGGCCTCGGGCCCGGCCAATGTCGGCGTGCCCGGCGATCCCGGCTTCGCCTCGGTCGAGCAGGGTTATCTCGAGGCCTCCAACGTCGATCCTGTCAAGGAAATCACCGAGCTGATCTCGGCGCAGCGCGCCTATGAGATGAACTCCAAGGTCATCCAGGCCGCCGACGACATGGCCTCCGTCGTGTCCAAGAACATCAGGTAAGGTTTGATGCTCTCTCCGGCCTCCCGCTCCGCGCTTTGCCGCACCGCGCTGATGCTCGCGCTGGTGGCCGGCGGTGTGCCGGCGTTTGCCCAGGAGAGCGCAGACCAGCAGACCAGCACCCACGTCGCGAGCAGTCAGGCAACCGGCGAGATCGTTCTGATCCCCAACCGGGTCATTTATCCCGGCGAGATGATCGACACCGGCGTGCTGAAACCGGTGACGCTGCTCCCCGGCAAGCACAGGCCGGATGCGGTCGCCACGCGGGCCATGGAACTCCAGGGCAAGGTCGCCAAGCGCACGCTGCTGCCCGGCCGCTACATCCCGGCCGCCGCCATCCGCGACGCCTGGCTGGTCGAACAGGGCGCCGCCGTGCAGGTCTATTTCATCGCCGGCGACCTCACCATTTCGGCTACGGCGGTGTCGCTGCAGCCGGGTGCCGCCGGCGATTTGATCAAGGTCCGCAACACAGACAGCGGCAAGATCTTTTCCGGCACGGTGATGGCGGACGGCACCGTCCGGGTCAGCGCGTCATGAGACGCGGAGCTGCCCTTCTGCTCGCGACCGTTGTCGGCCTGCAGCCGGCGCTGGCCGACGGTCTTACGCCGAAGCAAAAGCGCGATCTTGCCGGCCAGAATGGCGGCGCCTTTGTCGATCCCGAATATGATCCGGCCACCACCAACCGCATGTTCAGGGTCTCCAACGGCCCAAGCTCTCTGCCACCCGGCCAGGTCGCATCGCGCATCAAGGACATTGCGCAGCTGCAGGCTTCGCGCGACAACCAGCTCGTCGGCTACGGCCTCGTCATCGGCCTCGCCGGATCGGGCGACAGCCTGCGCAATTCGCCCTTCACCGAACAGTCGATCCGCGCCATGCTCGAAAATCTCGGCATCGCCACCGAAGGCGGCAGCGCGCGGGCCAAGAACGTCGCCGCCGTCATCGTAACCGCCAACATGCCGCCTTACGTGCAGTCGGGCGCCCGCATCGACATCGACGTCTCCTCGATGGGCGACGCCACATCGCTTGCCGGCGGCACGCTGATAATGACGCCACTGAAGGCGGCCGATGGCGAAATCTATGCTGTCGGGCAAGGCTCGGTCATCGTTTCCGGCTTCACTGCCCAGGGCGATGCCGAAAAGCTGACGCAGGGCGTGCCGACGGCCGGCCGCGTGCCCAACGGCGCCATCGTCGAGCGCACGGTGCGCGCCGAATTCGAGGACCAGGCGCTGCTCACCTTGCAATTGCGCAACCCCGATTTCTCCACTGCCGTTCGCATCGCCGACGCCATCAACGGCTACACCTCGCAACGCTTCGGCATGCGCGTGGCGGCGGAGCGCGATGCACGTACCGTGCAGATCAGGCGGCCGAAGAATGTTTCGGCGGCGCGCTTCTACGCCGAGATCGAGAATTTGGTGGTCGAGACCGACACGCCGGCACGCGTCGTCATCGACGAACGCACCGGCACCATCGTCATCGGCAACGAGGTCAAGATCTCGCGGGTGGCGATCAGCCACGGCACGCTCACCGTGCGCATCACCGAACAGCCGAAGATCGTCCAGCCGGAACCGTTCTCCAAGGGCGTGACAGCGGAGGAACCCTTCACCACCATCGATGCCACGCGGCCTGACGCCCGCGTCAATGTGCTCGACGGACCGAACCTCGAAACGCTGGTGTCGGGCCTCAACCGTCTCGGCGTCAAGCCGGACGGCATCATTGCCATTTTGCAAGGCATCAAGTCGGCCGGCGCTTTGCAGGCCGATCTGGTTCTCCAATAGGCCATGCCGATGATCGATTTCTTTTCCCAAAAGCAGCACCGCCGAAGCGCGGCCTTGGCAGCTTGCGTCATCGCCGCCACTGTCCTTGCCGGCGGCACTGTCCGCGCGGAAGAAGCGGTGCGGCAGGTTCTGCCTGGCGGGCAACAGCCGGCGGCAATGCAGCAGCTGGTCCGCGAGAAGGTGCCCGATGAAAGCGAGATCCAGCGCTTCTGCTCCAACATCGCCGACGCCGCCCGCGACCGCCGTTACGCGCTGCAGGCCGAAGAGTTGAAGCAGTTGCAGGCTGGCATCGACCAGCGCATGAAGGCGCTGGACGACAAGCGCGCCGAATACGAGCAATGGCTGAAGCGGCGTGAAGTTTTCCTGGCCCGCGCCGAGGATGGCGTCGTCAAGATCTATGCCGGCATGAAACCGGATGCCGCGGCCGAGCGCCTGGCCATGGTCAACACTGATCTCGCCGCCGCCATCCTGATGAAACTCGATTCGCGCAAGGCCGGCGTCATTCTCAACGAAATGGACCAGAAGGCGGCAGCCACGCTCACCGGCATTATGGCCAGCGCGGCGCGAAGGGTAGACCCGTCATGAAGTCGCATATACTCGCCCTGGTCGCCACCGCTTCACTTGCCGGCTGCGCCTCCGACCCCAGGGAGATCGGCAGGGAGCCGGCGCTGTCGCCGGTTGGCGCCGGCATTACCGGCAGCGTCAATGCGCCCTACTCCTATCCCGAAACGCCACCCGCGCCAGTGAAGAAATTCTCGCTGTGGGATGATCGCCAGAGCCGGTTGTTCACCGACCCACGCGCGCTGCGCGATGGCGACATCCTCACCGTCAGGATCAAGCTCAACGACAAGGCCAACTTCAAGAACCAGAACGACCGCAGCCGCACCGCCGGGCGCAAGCTCGGCTATGACGTCAACCTCGGATGGGAAGGTGCCACCACCAGCGGCAAGGGCGACGCGGGGCTGAGCTCCACCACCGAAACCAATGCGGACGGCGAAATCAAGCGCTCGGAGAACCTCGAGCTCAACGTCGCCGCCGTCGTCACCGAAGTCCTGCCCAACGGCAATCTGATGATCCGGGGCTCACAGGAGGTGCGCGTCAATTACGAGCTCAGGGTGCTGACCATCGCCGGCATGGTGCGTCCATCCGATATCGGCGCTGAAAACACCATCTCTTATGAACGCATCGCCGAGGCGCGCATCTCCTATGGCGGCCGCGGCCGCGTCAGCGAAATCCAGCAGCCCGCTTACGGTCAGCAGATCCTCGACCAAGTCCTCCCCTTTTAGGACTGGAGAACGGCGCCGTGGCAAATGTCGAACAGGTTCAGCAAAAAAAGGGCCCGTCGCTTGTCATCCAGCTTGCGATGCTGCTGGCGATGACGGGCGCCGCGATCGGCATGGGCTGGATGTCCGGCGGCTATCTGAAGGGCGTCGGGGGACCGGTGCCGGTGCCCGCCGCGCCCGAGAACCAGTCCAACGCCGAGCAACCGAGCAAGGCGGCCGAACATGCGCCCGGCACCGGGCCGACGCTTGTCCAGCTGGCGCCGATCACCACCAATCTGGCTTCGCCTGCCGACACCTGGATAAGGCTGGAAGCGTCGGTGGTCTACGATGCGCCGCAGCCGCCGGAACTTACCGAAAGCATTCACCAGGACCTGCTTGCCATGGTCCGCACCCTGAAGATGCATCAGATCGAAGGCGCCAGCGGCTACCAGCATTTGAAAGCCGACCTCGAGGAGCGCGCCGCAATCCGCAGCGGTGGCCATGCCAAACAGGTTCTGATCAGGACATTGCTGCTCGAATGAGAAAACTCGTCCTCGCCGCCGCGATCGTCGTCGCCGCCACCTCTGTCGCCGCCGCCCAGCAGCTCGATCTCGACGGCATCGGCAAGGCCGACGGCNCGGCGCCACCGTCGGCTATATCATCCAGATGTTCGGTCTGATCACCGTGCTGTCGGTGGCGCCGGGCCTGTTGATCATGGTGACGAGCTTCACCCGCTTCGTCATCGCCTTCTCGATCCTGCGCGCCGGCATCGGCCTGCAGTCGACGCCGGCCAATCTGATCCTGATCTCGCTGTCGCTGTTCATGACCTTCTACGTCATGGCGCCGACCTTCGACCAGGCCTGGAACACCGGCGTCAAGCCGCTGATGGACAACCAGATCAGCCAGACCGAGGCGTTCGAAAAGATTTCGGACCCGTTCCGCACCTTCATGCTGCACAATGTCCGCGACAAGGACTTCGACCTGTTCGCCGATCTCGCCCGCGAACGCGGCCAGGTCGTTGCCAGGGACACCGTCGACCTGCGCATCCTGGTGCCGGCCTTCATGATCTCCGAAATCCGCCGCGGCTTCGAGATCGGCTTCCTGATCGTGCTGCCGTTCCTCGTCATCGACCTGATCGTCGCCACCATCACCATGGCCATGGGCATGATGATGCTGCCGCCGACCGTCGTTTCGCTGCCCTTCAAGATCCTGTTCTTCGTCCTCATCGACGGCTGGAACCTGCTTGTCGGCAGCCTGGTGCGCTCCTTCACCTGACCGTCCGCGCGCCGTTGGCGCCTTGCTAAAGTTTTATGCAATATATTTCCGGTTAACCGTCCCGTTTAGCCCTTTGGTAGGGACTTGCCCGCATATTGCTCGCAGATGGCGGGTGATCGGGTCTCACGATCATTGGCATGATGCCGCTCCGTCATACCGGAAAAGCCGGTATGTCAAAAACACCCTGTAAAAATCAAGGTACGAGTAGCCATGTCCAGTATCATGACGAACGCCTCGGCGCTGACCGCGCTGCAGAGCCTGAACAACACCAACAAATCCCTCGAGCAGACGCAGGCCCGCATCTCGACCGGCTACCGCGTTGCCACCGCTTCCGACAACGCCGCTTACTGGTCGATCGCGACCTCGATGAAGTCCGACAACAAGGCCAACTCGGCCGTGCAGGACGCCCTCGGCCTCGGCGCCGGCAAGGTTGACACCGCCTACACCGCCATCAACGACGTCAAGGACCAGGTCGACCTGATCAAGACCAAGCTGGTCACTGCCCGTAGCGCCTCGAAGGAAGACCAGCAGAAGATCGCGACCGAAATCAACGCCATCCAGGCGCAGATCAAGTCCTCGGTCGCCAACGCCAACTTCGCCGGCTCGAACCTGCTGCAGAACGACGCTGCCGCTGCGTCCGACCTGAAGATCGTTGCGGCTTACAACCGTACCGGCGCGACCGTCACCATCGACACCATCGACGTCAAGGCAGCCGATACGCAGGTTCTCGATGTCGCAGGCACGGGCGGCATCGTCGGCGGCCTGCTCGCCGCTGCCTTCTTCGACCCGAGCACCACGGCGGTTACCCCCGCCGCCATCGACACCGCGCTCGGCACTGTTGAAACCGCGCTTGCCAAGCTGTCCACCGGCGCTGCCTCGCTCGGCGCCGCCAAGTCGCGCATTGACACCCAGAAGAGCTTCCTGTCGAACCTGTCGGACTCGATCGACAAGGGCGTCGGCGCGCTGGTCGACGCCGACATGAACAAGGAATCGACGCGGCTGCAGGCCCTGCAGGTCCAGCAGCAGCTCGGCATCCAGGCGCTGTCGATCGCCAACGGCAACTCGCAGTCGATCCTGTCGCTCTTCCGCGGCTGATCTCTCGACATTACGACTGACACCATCCGTCGGGCCGCGCCAACAGCGCGGCCCGATTTCTTTTGCGGCTGTTGATTGTCTTGCTGAATGGCTGCCGATTTTTGCTCTTGGCCAGCGCCCTGAATGGCTTGGTTTAACAGGCCGTTAACCATATCCCGGTAGTCATGGTTAACCATTCCATGGCGGGCAGACCATACGGTCGATGGGCTTATGCCTACCCCCTTGATGAAGTTGATCCGGCGTGTTCGGGACACGCCAGTGTTTGAAAAGGGGTAAATATCTTGGCTAGCATCATGACGAACGCTTCGGCTCTGACCGCGCTGCAGAGCCTGAACAACACCAACAAGCAGCTTGAAACCACCCAGTCACGCATTTCGACCGGCTACCGCGTCGCCACCGCCAGCGACAACGCCGCCTACTGGTCGATCGCCACCACGATGAAGTCCGACAACAAGGCGCTTTCGGCCGTTCAGGACGCGCTTGGCCTCGGCGCCGGCAAGGTCGATACCGCCTACACCGCCATCACCGACATCAAGGACCAGGTCGACCTGATCAAGGCCAAGCTGGTCACTGCACGCAGCGCCAGCAAGGACGACCAGCAGAAGATCGCGACCGAAATCAAGGCCATCCAGGACCAGATCAAGTCGTCGGTCACCAACGCCTCCTATGCCGGCTCGAACCTGCTGCAGAACGACGCTGCTGCGACCTCCGACCTGAAGATCGTCGCGTCCTATAACCGCACCGGCACGACCGTCGCCATCGACACCATCGACGTCAAGGCGGCCGACACGCAGGTTCTCGATCTTCCTGGCACTGGCGGCATCGTCGGCGCTCTGCTGGCGACGACCTTCTTCGATCCCAGCACCACCCAGGTCCTCCCTGCGGCCATCGACACCGCACTCGGCGCCGTTGAAACGGCGCTTGCCAAGCTGTCCACGGGTGCCGCCTATCTCGGCGCCGCCAAGTCGCGCATCGACACCCAGAAGAGCTTCCTGTCGAACCTCTCGGACTCCATCGACAAGGGCGTCGGCGCGCTGGTCGACGCCGACATGAACAAGGAATCCACGCGGCTGCAGGCCCTCCAGGTCCAGCAGCAGCTCGGCATCCAGTCGCTGTCGATCGCCAACGGCAACTCGCAGTCGATCCTGGCGCTGTTCAAGCAGTAAGCCTGACCCGGCTTTCTCTTCCTTGAATAGGCCGCGCCAACAGCGCGGCCCTTTCCTGTATGGGTGTGTTTTGACGCATGTCGTTGACCCGGAACCGCTGCACACTTCCGGGCGACATGCTCTATCATCTTCGCACAAGCTTCGCGGTCTAGTGTTCCCACGGAATATCATGCTGGGAGCGCTTGAATCGTGCCGCAACAGATCCAGAGCATCATCTCGAATCTCAGGGCATTTGGCGTCAGGCGCCTTGCCATGCTGGCCGGCATTGCCGCATTGGTGATGGCCGTCATCGGCATCGGCTCGGTCTATCTCAACCGCCCGGCCTATGAGACGCTCTATGTCGGGCTCGATCGCTCCGACGTGAACCAGATCGGCCTGGTGCTCGGCGAGGCCGGCATCGGCTTCGACGTCGGCTCCGACGGCACCTCCGTGCTGGTGCCGGCCGGCACCACCGCGCAGGCGCGCATGCTGCTCGCCGAAAAGGGCCTGCCGACCAGCGCCAATGCCGGCTACGAACTGTTCGACAATGTCGGCTCGCTCGGGCTGACCTCCTTCATGCAGCAGATCACCCGCGTGCGCGCGCTGGAAGGCGAGATCGCCCGCACCATCCAGTCGATATCCGGCATCAAGGCCGCCCGCGTTCACATCGTCATGTCCGAGCGCGCCAATTTCCGCCGCGACGAACAGCAACCCTCCGCCTCGGTGGTCATCCGCTATTCCGGCATCGACGCCGAAAAGAGCGCCATGTCGATCCGCCATCTCGTCGCCGCCGCCGTGCCGGGCCTGTCGGCCGACAAGGTTACCGTGCTCGATTCCAACGGCAACCTTCTCGCCGCCGGCGACGATCCCTCCAACACAAGTGCTGCCCGCACGCTCGGCGTCGAGCAGACCGTCGAGGCGCAGATCGGCGACAACATCCGCCGCGCGCTGACGCCTTATCTCGGCCCCGACAATTTCCGCGCCAGCGTCAAAGCCGACGTCAATACCGACACCCGCCAGACCGAAGAGACAATCTTCGATCCGGAGTCGCGCGTGGAGCGTTCCGTGCAGTCGGTGCGCGCCAACGAAAACAGCAATCAGAGGCAGGCCTCGACCCCGGCCACCGTCGAGCAGAACCTGCCCGAGACCCAGGCGACCAGCACCGATGGTCCGCAGACGTCATCGGCGAACGACCGCAAGGAGGAGATCACCAATTACGAGATCAACTCCAAGAAGATCGCCACAGTCTCGAACGGCTATTCCGTTACCAAGATGTCGATCGCCGTCGTCGTCAATCAGCAGCGGCTGATGACCATCCTCGGCAAGGACGCAACGCCCGAGCAGATCGCCAAGCGCGTTGCCGACATCCAGAAGATGGTGGCCTCGGCCACCGGCTTCGACGACAAGCGCGGCGATATCATCGATGTCTCGGCGGTCGAGTTCATCGACGGGCTGGACGGCGAGCCGGTCGAACAGCCGGGCATAGTGGCGTCGATCGGAACCCATGCCGGTACGATGATCAACGCCGGCGCGTTCATCGTCGTGGTGTTCCTGGTCGCCTTCTTCGGCCTGAGGCCAATGGCCACCGCGCTGAGCGCGCGGCCGACGCCGGCACTTGCCGGTCCGAGCTTCGACGACGTCCAGCGTTCGCTGCCGACACCCGAAGCCGCCGGCGCCGAACCGGCGCCGGCTGCCTTGCCCGGCAGCCGCCCAGGCGCGACTCCACTCGACGATCTTCGTCAGAAGATCAGGCCGGCGCCGCAGGAGCGGCTTGCCCGCATGGTCGACATCAATGAGGAGCGCACCGCGCAGATCCTGCGCAAATGGGCGGCCCAGGAAGCAGCGGTATAGACCATGGCCTCGGCAGCGCTTTTCGACCTTTTGCCGGATTTCGGCGCACGCAGCCAGCGTGCCGGCCAGCCCTCGCTCGCGGCCATGGCCGAGCCAAGGCCGGAGACGTCGGCGCCGCAGGCCGACATCGGCGCGCTGATCGCCGAAGCGGTCATCGATGCCGAAGCCGCCCTTGAAGCCCGCCTTGCCATCGCCCACCAGGCAGCGCTCGAGGCGCAGAGACAGGCCAACGCCGATGAAGCAAAGGCCTTTCTGGAAAGTTTCGGCGGCGATCTCGGCGCGGTCGTCACTGCCCGTATCGAGATCATGGAGGCGAAGGTCAGCGACCTCGTCGGCGCCACCATTGCGCGCATCATTGGCGGCCTTGTCAGCGACGATCTGCAGAAGCGTTCGCTGGAAGCCCTTGCCGGCACGATCCGCGAAGCCGTCGGCGACAGCGAGGCGGTGCGCATCGCCGTGCGCGGACCGCTGTCATTGTTCGAGGCACTGAAGGCTTCGCTCGGCCCACGCGCGGCCAATCTCGATTTCATCGAGGCGCCCGGCTTCGACCTTACCGTCGCCATTGACGAGGCGGTGTTCGAAACCCGCATTGCCGAATGGTCGGCCGCCTTGTCGGAGGCCCTATCATGAGCGAGGGCCCTATTATGAACGAGTGGACGTCATGAGCGTTGTCGAGGCCGCAGACGCCAGGCACGAGATCATCATCGTGCGGCGCAATCACGACGACCACGACGACGCCCACCACGGCGGCGTCTGGAAGATTGCCTTTGCCGATTTCATGACCGCCATGATGTGCTTCTTCCTCGTCATGTGGCTGATCAACGCCGCCAACGAGCAGACCAAGGCGGCCGTTGCCAGCTACTTCAATCCGGTCAAGCTGGTCGATCGCAACGCCAGCCGCAAGGGCCTCGAAGACCTCGGCGATGGCCCGAGCAAGGTCGGGCTGACGGCGGACGACCCGCGGGACAAGACCAGCAAGGCCGGACAGGACGGCGTCGGCGGCGCCGGTACTTCCGACAAGAAGCAATCGAAGGAATCGGCGCCGAAGACCGATCTTTCCGACGAGCATCTGTTTGCCGATCCCTATGCGGTGCTGTCGGAAATCGCCACCGACACCGGCGTCATGCAAAATGTCAGCGAGAAGGGCGATGGCGGCGCGCAGGCGTCCGGCCCAGCTACCGGCGCATCCAGCGGCCAATCCTACCGCGACCCGTTCGCGCCGGATTTCTGGTCGCAGCAGGTGGCTGCACCAGGCGCCGAAGCCACCGCCGAACGCACCAAGATCGAAGGCGATCCGCTGAAGCCGGGTGACAAGGCGGCACAGACGCAAGTGGCGGAGGTGAAGGCCGTGCCGGCCGCGCCGCCAGCGGCCGCGGCGCCGCCAGTG